>CAYXNJ010000035.1:0-29978 GCA_964466465.1 uncultured Sulfurospirillum sp. | reverse complement strand
AATTTTGAACTTTTAAAAAGGATCTAATAATGTGTAAATTAGCTTTAACAAGCTTAGCGGTAGCGGTTTTGGTTTTAACAGGTTGTAGCCAAAAAAGTCCAGAAGTCGATATGACTAAAGGTACTAGCGATACAAAAGGTGCTACAGATGGTATGAGCGCACTTCAAAAATTGATTGCTTCTTTAGAGGCTAACTCTAAAACAATCTATTTTGATTTCGATAAATACAATATCAGAAAAGATCAACAAGCTAACATTGATGCAAACGCTGCATTATTCAACTCTGCAGAAGCTAAAAGCTTTTCAATTAAAGTTGAAGGTAACTGCGACGAATTCGGTACAGACGAGTACAACTATGCACTTGGTTTGAAACGTGCTAAAGCTGTAAAAGATGGTTTAGTAGCAAAAGGTATGGTTGCTGATAGAGTAACTGTAGTAAGTTATGGTGAGAGCAATCCTGCATGTACAGAGCACAATAAAGATTGTTGGTCAAAAAACAGAAGAGCAGAATTTAAAGTACTTCCATAATTTTTGCTTTGATGAAAAAACAAATTCTTCTATTTTCGATAGTGCTGCTACCTATAGCAGCGCTATCGAGTGAACCCTCAGCTTTTGGATCCAGTGATTTTAGTAGCGGAACTTCCAGTTCTTCCTCATATAGTAACACTGTAAGTGTTAGTGATAAAAAACCTCAAAATAGTCAAAGAACACCAACTATTAATGACAGTATTAGTAGCAATAGTAAAGTTGATTTGAGTAACGTTTCTGAGCAATATGAAGGAATACGTTCAGTCATGGACAGTTATGCGACTAAAATTGCTAAACAAGATGAAAAAATGCGCCAGCTTGAAGAAGAAAATAAAAAACTTCGAGAGTATGTTGAAGAAAGTCGTAAAATTCAGATTGAAAACCAAGATAAAATTAAAGTTGTTGTTGGTGAACTTGGTACATTGATTGATTCTATCAATAAGAACTATGTTCCTAAGGAAAAATTTGATCAACTAGCGAATGAACTAAGAGGCGGCAAAGGAGCTTCTTCTAAGGTCACTACACCACCAGAAACCACAAAAAAAGATGCTGCTAAAGAAGCAGCACCAGCATCTTCAAAAGTCATTTCAGCGAAAGAATTGAGTACAAAAGATAGTGCCACGTTAATGAAAGAAGCAGATGAGTATTATGATAAAAAGTCTTATACTGAAGCGCAAGCTTTATATAATGAGCTTTTAAATCGTAATTATAAACCTGCAAAGGTAAATTTTAATCTTGGCGAAATTTCTTTTAGCCAAAAATCTTACACTACTGCGATTGAACATTACAAATCAAGTATAGCGCTTTTTGATAAAGCGGCTTATACTCCTACACTTCTTTACCATACGGGTGCTTCATTTGAAAAACTTGGAAAGACTAAAGAGGCCCAAGGTTTTTACAAGGCTCTTAAAGAGAATTATCCTGACTCTCCAGAAGCTAAAAAAGTTAAATAACACTTTTTTAACCATACTTTTGCACAAAAAATAGACTTAAAACTTCCGCCTAAGGGCATATACAACAAATATATGTTACAATTCCTAGTTTATAAATTAAGGGAGAACATATGAGTATTAGTGATAATCAAGTAGTTTCAATCCATTATGAGCTTCGAAATGTTGATAATGGTGAAATATTAGATAGTAATATTAATGCAGCACCACTCTCTTTTATCGTTGGAAAAGGTCAAATTATTCCAGGATTAGAAGAGAAAATTAAAGGTCTTAAAGTTGGTGAAAAAGCAGATATTAAAGTAGCTGCAGCAGATGCATATGGTGTATATGATGATAATGCTGTTCAAACATTACCAAAAGAGCAATTTGCTGGACTTGAACTTCAAGTTGGTATGACTCTTTATGGTCAAGGTGAGCACGGTGAAACAGTTCAAGTTATTGTTAAAAACTTTAATGAGGAGACTGTCGAGATCGATTTTAACCATCCATTAGCTGGACAAGATCTTTTATTTGCAATCAATGTTGTTGAAGTACGTGATGCAACAGCTGACGAAATCTTAAATGGTTATGTTGGTGGCGGACACGGTGGTTGTGGATGTGGTTCAGGTGGCAGTTGCCACACTACAGATGATGACGAACATGAATGTTGTGGCGGTCATGGACATGATCATGACCATGGCGAAGGTGGATGCTGCGGCGGCGAAAGTCACTCACATGGTGGCGGATGTTGTGGATCACACTAATTATATAGCAAAATCAAGAGCCTCTATGGAGGCTCTTAAATCTGCCAATCTTCTTAAAAGTGTTACTATCAATGCACTGATCTTAGGTGAAAGTGGTGTGGGTAAACAAACACTTGCTAAGCATATTGTCTCAGCACCTATTGTCGATGCGAGTGCTTTCAATGAGCTTTTAGCGCTTATTGAAACAAACAGTAGTCTCATCGTCAAAAACTTTCATAAAATTACTAATTATAAAAAACTAAAAATTGCATTGGATGCACATAAAACACGCATTATTGCAACGTCTAGCTTGCCAATAGGTGAGCCTTTAATGGATGAATTTTTTAGTCTTAAAATTGTGATTCCACCACTGCATGAGCGAGAAGAGGATGTGATTCCATTAATGGAAAAATTTGCTCATGAAGCATGTATGATGTTTGATGGAGAGTTTGGCGAAACACCTTGTTTAGATGAAATTACCCCCGATCTTACAAAGAATTGTTATTCACTCAGACGATCTGTTTATAATGCTTATTTAATGAACTCATTTGGTGAAGATGAAATTTTAGTTATGATGGAGCGTTTCTTGTCTCATCGTATTGGTGGACGAAATGACTATCGTGATCTCTTGTACCTTTTTGATGTACCAATGATTAAAAGTGGTTATGCCAAGTTTGGATCACAACTTGCAATTAGTGAAAAATTTGGACTTAATCGAAATACACTGCGTAAAAAAATCAACGATTACAAAGATAGATTAAAAATAGACTAGGTTTTACGTTTATTTTCTGACGTAACAAACCTATATCATAAAATATAAAAGGTTAATCAATGAATAATAGTATCTTTATTTTTCCTGGACAAGGAAGTCAAAAAATTGGTATGGGAAAAGATTTTTATGACAACTCTTTACTCGCTAAAGAGATGATTGAAAAAGCAAGTCAAAGAGTAGGTTTTGATTTTGCACATCTTTTATTTGAAGAAAATGATAAATTAGATCAAACAGAATACTCACAACCTGCTATTTTATTGGTGAGTTTAATTGCGCACCGTCTTTTTGTAGAACAATGTAAAATAGCTCCTAAAGCAGTTTTGGGGCACTCTTTAGGTGAATTTTCGGCAATTAGTGCAGCAGGTGCTATGGATTATTTAGATGCTGTTGAATTGGTTCATCAACGAGGCCTTTTAATGAAGCAAGCATGCGAAGGCATTAATGCTGGAATGATGGCACTTTTAGGTTTAGATGATACAAGTGTTGAAGAATTGACACGAAAAGAGCGAGAACTTGGAAAAAAAGTTTGGGCGGCAAATTATAATGGTGATGGTCAGATTGTTATTGCAGGAAACAAAGATGATTTAGCATCTTTAGAGTTACTCTTTAAAGAGGCTGGTGCTAAAAAATCAGTACTTCTCCCTATGTCAGTAGCAAGCCATTGTCCACTGTTAAGTTCTGCTCAGCCACAACTAGAGGTTTATTTGAATAAATGGCTTAAAGAGAGTTTTCTAACACCTGTAATCTCAAATGTGACAGCAAGTGCTTATCAAACAAAAAATGAAGCTACAAAGCTCTTATCAGAGCAATTAGTTTCACCTGTAAAATACAAGCAATCTATTTTAGCAGTCGAAGCATCCACGGATTGTTTTATTGAGTTTGGTGGTTCTGTGTTAAAAGGCTTAAATAAACGTATTTCTCAAAAACCAACGCATAGCATTACGGATATGAAAAGTTTAGAAGAAGTGCTTGCACTTTTATAATAAGGATAAAAATGAAAATAGCAATTATGGGTGCAATGGTCGAAGAGATTACTCCGCTTTTAGAATTTTTTGGAAAATATGAAACAATCGAATTTGCAAAAAACTGCTACTACACAACAACCTATAAAGGGTTGGATTTGGTCATTGCGTACAGCAAAATTGGTAAAGTGAATGCGAGTTTAACAGCTTCAACGCTTATTGAAAAATTTGGTGCTCAAAAGCTTCTCTTTTCAGGCGTTGCAGGCGCTTTAAATCCATCTCTCAAAGTAGGGGATTTAGTTGTAGCTACAAAACTTGCTCAGCATGACCTTGACATTACAGCGTTTGGTCATCCGCATGGTTATGTGCCAGAGGGGTCTGTTTATGTTGAAACCGATAAAACTTTGACAGCCCTAGCTCACAAAGTTGCAACGGCGCAAAAGATTAAATTGCTTGAGGGCATTATTGCGACAGGTGATCAATTCATTTGTGATAGTGTTAAAAAAGAGTGGATTCATACAACATTCAATGCCGATGCTACTGAAATGGAAGGTGCTTCTGTTGCTGTTGTATGTGATGCGTTAAACGTTCCATTTTGTGTTTTTAGAGCCATTAGTGATGCTGCAGATATGGATGCGGGATTTAGTTTTGATGAATTTTTAGTAAGCTCAGCCAAAGAGAGTGCTGCGTTTATTATTGCGATGTTGGATGAATTAGCCAATGCTTGATATTAGTAAACGTCTTTTACGCATAGCGGGTCGTACCAACGCCCGTTATAATCTCATAAGTGAGGGCGATAAAATATTACTCGGTCTTAGTGGCGGTAAAGACTCGCTAACTCTGGCACATATTTTGAAACATATGCAACGTGTAGCTCCTTTTGATTTTGAGTTTAAAGCAGTTACCATTGCTTATGGGATGGGTGAAGATCTCCAAACGTTACACAATCACTGCGTAGAGCATGGAATTGAGCATGAAATTGTTGATACAAAGATTTTTGATTTAGCACAAGATAAAATTCGTGAAAATTCTTCTTTCTGCAGTTTCTTTTCGCGAATGAGACGAGGGGCATTATACACGTATGCACTTGAGCATGGTTATAAAAAATTAGCATTGGCACATCATCTTGATGATGCTGTTGAGAGCTTTTTTATGAACTTTTCCCACAACGGGACACTTCGTTCTATGCCACCCATTTATAAAGCACAGAATGGTTTATGGGTCATTCGTCCACTCATTCATGCCCGTGAGAGACAATTACGTGACTGTGCGAAAGAACACAATATGCCAACCATTGGTGATGAAGCATGCCCAGCAATGCGTTTTGATGTTAAAATGCCTGTGATGCGTGCACAAACAAAAGAGATGCTTGCCAATATGGAAAAACAAAATCCTGAGCTTTTTATTTCACTTAAAAAAGCATTTGAGAATATTCAAGTAAGCAGTTTTTGCGATGAGCGTTTCTTAGAAGAACTTTCTTAGCACATACTCTGCTTCGAAAGAAGCAAGCTTTAGCGTATAGCGCAGCGTAGGTTGTTAGGCTTTGCCTAACAGCCGTATAAAATAAAATCAAAACCCCTCTAATAAAATTTTCCATAACACATCGATTTGTTCATCATCAAGTGATATGGTGCTTTGTTCTTCAAAAAGATGTTGAATATGTGCAAGCTCAAACGTTTGATTCCACGCACATGTTTTATGTGCAGGTAAAAAAGCGCGTATCAGCGTTAAATCTTCCACAATCTCTTCTTCACAATTAAAACAGATAAAATCATCATGTAATCTTCCTTCATAGGCCAAAAGCTTGATATACGCTTCAATAGCAATACGTTTAGGGTTTTGTTTATGCCAAATGGCAGAACACTCTTCTAAGAGCTCGAAATAGAAAGAATCAATAGTAGCGACATCTTTAAGATGGGTGTAAAAGAGCCTAATGAAAGGCTGCCAAATGAGCATGCGTTCTCGCTGATTATTCCAAGGTGTTCCAAGGTGCATAATGGAGCGAAGCTGAGATAAGGAAGATTTGAGAGAAGGAATAGCCTCAAAATCGATTTTATAACCCAAGTGAATGGTAGAGTGGCGTGCGCCATAAAATCTGTAAACGGTTTTGATGCTATTTTGCGTTAAAATAGTGACAATTAAGTCTTCATCTTTAACACGGTTCAAATTGATAATATATCCTTGCATAGGGAATTTTATCATCTATCTATTTTTTTATTCTTAAATAAAAAAATTAGTTAATGTAATTTATATTTTAAAATTTATTGACAATTAATTTTATTTTCGATATGAAAGTCTTGCAAACATCGAAAAATAGTGTTTAATTGAAAAATAAGCATTATTCGTGTATTATCCCTCGCTTTTAGCTTAAAAATTTGTCAGATTTCGTCAGAATTTTGATGAAAATTCCACAAAAGGCTTGTGAAATGGATCTTATTACAGGATTTAAAGACAATTGCGGTTTTGGATTAATCGCAAATATAAAAAACATTCCAACCCATGAAAATGTTGAAGACGCTATCACGGCATTAGAGCGCATGATGCACAGAGGCGCTATTGCTGCAGATGGCAAGAGTGGTGATGGCAGCGGACTCCTTTTCTCCATGCCAAATGAGTTCATGAAAAAAGAGGCACATAAATTAGGAGTTGATCTTCCAAAGCAATTTGCTGTTGCTATGATTTTTTTAACAACGGATGAGCAAAAACGAATTTTTGAAGAAACCTGTGAACAAAACGATCTTAAAGTCCTTTTGTACCGTGATGTTCCTGTAAAAACAAAAGCCCTTGGTAAATTAGCACTTGATTCTTTACCTCAAATTGTTCAAGCGTTTGTCACATCTTCTTCTTTAGTGGCAACCAAACGTTTTGAAGCACTTTTATACCTTACCCGTAAAATGGTAGAGAAAAAACTCGCAAACGAATCTGATTTTTATATTGCATCATTTTCAAGTAAAGTGATCTCGTATAAAGGTTTAGTGATGCCTACCTACATCAAAACCTTTTTCCCAGACCTAAGCGATAATGATTTTAAAGCAACGTTTGCACTTTTTCATCAACGCTTTTCAACCAATACTCTTCCAAAATGGAAATTGGCTCAGCCATTCCGTACCTTAGCGCACAATGGTGAAATTAATTCAATTTCAGCCAATCGTTTCTATACACAAGTGAAGAGTGAGTGCATTAAAAGTGCTATCTTCTCTGACGAAGAACTTCAAAGACTTTATCCATTAACAACCAATGATGTCAGCGATAGCGCAAGCCTCGATAACATGTTTGAATTTATGTTGATTAATGGATTTGACTTTTTTAAAGCGGTTCGATCACTCATCCCAGCTCCATGGCAAAATGCCCCACATATGGACTCAGAACTAAGAGCATTTTATGAATTTTCAAGTATCAATTTTGAGCCATGGGATGGTCCAGCAGCGATCTCTTTAACCGATGGTCGTCATATCGCCTGTGTTTTAGATAGAAATGGGTTACGCCCTGCTAAATACATCATCACTAAAGATGATCGTATCATTATCTCTTCAGAGTATGGCGTTTTAGATATCGAAGAAGACAACATCATTGAGCGAGGTCGTTTACAGAGTGGTCAGATGATCGGGCTTGATCTGAAATTTGGCAAAATCATGAAAAATGATGATATTAATGATTACCTTAAAAGTTCAAACACCTATACAGAATGGCTCAATAAAGGACTTGTTTACTTACAAGAGTTTGTGGACATTCCTTTTTCAAAAACCACAGACTATGTACGTGAAAATTTAGAACTTGAACAACGCTACTTCAACATCACTCAAGAAGTCAAAAATATGGTTATTGAGCCGATGATGAAAGACGGAAAAGAGGGCGTTGGTTCTATGGGTGATGACACACCAATGGCAGCCTTTAGTAAAGTACAACGCAATTTCAGCGACTATTTTAAACAAAAATTCGCACAAGTTACCAATCCACCAATTGACCCAATTCGTGAGAAAGTGGTCATGAGCTTAAATACCAGCTTTGGTGAAATTCGCAATATTTTGGAAGAAAACCCAGGTCATGCGGTACGCATTAAATCAATTTCACCGATTTTAATGCAAGAAAAGTACGAAGTTCTTGACTCTTTTGGAGATCCAAGTAAACCACGTTATAAAGATGAGTATAAAAACCGTTACTTCTCGACTCTTTTTGAAGATAACCTCAAAGGAAGCCTAGAAGATTTAGCGTATGACATTGTTCAAGCGGTTAAAAATGACGGTATTCGCATTATCTTCCTCGATGATCGTGGTATGAGCGCTAAATTGAAGCCGATGCCAATGATTATGGTGATTGGTCGTGTTAATCAAGTCCTTTTAGATGAAGGCGTGCGTTCATTGACCTCAATTGTTGCCATTTCAGGTGAAGCAATCGATACACACTCATGTGCATGTATGGTTGGTTTTGGTGCGAGTGCTATTTACCCATATTTACTTTATGCAACAGTTTTAGATGAATGCAAAAAGAGCGAAATGGGCGCTTATGAAATTAAAACAAAACTTAAAAATGTAAATCATGCTTTAGGACAAGGACTTTTAAAAGTTATGTCAAAAATGGGTATCGCAACCATCGCATCGTATAGAAACTCTGCATTGTTTGACGTTTTAGGACTTGGCAAAGATATGGTACATGAATGTTTTGATGGTGCTATTTCGTTGATCCCTGGACTTTCATATGAAGACGTTGAAGAGCGTTTAGGGCGTAATCATCATCATGCGTATGAGTTAAACATTACTAAAAAACTATTCCCACTTGAAATTGGCGGTTTTTACAAATACATTGATGGTCAAGAGTATCACGATTATCATCCACATGCGATTCATGCGATTCATAAAGCAACCGTTACGGGAGATAAAAAAGATTTCCATGAGTTTACAAAGTTGGTCAATAACCGTGGCTTTAAAATGATTCGTGACTTTTTTGAACTTAAATCGGATCGTGAACCAATTGCATTAGAAAAAGTAGAGTCAAAAGAGGCGATCTTTAAACGTTTTGCAACGGCTGCGATGAGTCTTGGTTCTATCTCGCCAGAGGCACACGAAGCACTCGGTGAAGCGATGAATAAGATCGGTGGTATGAGTAACTCGGGCGAGGGTGGTGAAGCCCCAGAGCGTCTTAAAACCAATAAAAATTCAAAAATCAAGCAGATTGCATCGGGTCGTTTTGGTGTGACACCTGAGTATTTACGCTCAGCGACAGAGATTCAAATCAAAGTAGCGCAAGGTGCAAAACCAGGTGAAGGTGGACAATTACCAGGGCATAAAGTAACGCCTTTAATTGCGAGTCTTCGTTATACCATTCCAGGTGTTACACTGATTTCGCCTCCTCCTCATCATGATATTTACTCTATCGAGGATTTGGCACAGTTGATTTTTGATATGAAACAGATCAATCCTGAAGCAATCATTACCGTTAAATTGGTTTCGACTGCGGGTGTTGGAACGATTGCAGCGGGTGTGGCAAAGGCGTACGCCGATAAAATCATCATCTCTGGAGGTGATGGCGGTACAGGTGCGGCACCTCTTACTTCCATCAAATTTGCGGGAAATCCTTGGGAAATTGGTTTAAGTGAAGCACACAATGCTCTTAAAGCAAACCACTTAAGAGACAGTGTTCATCTTCAAACCGATGGTGGTTTAAAAACAGGTCTCGATGTTATTAAAGCGGCTCTTTTGGGTGCTGAGAGTTATGCGTTTGGAACGCTCTCATTAACCATTATTGGATGTAAAGTGCTTCGTGTATGTCACTTAAATCGCTGTTCGGTGGGTGTCGCAACGCAAGATGAAAAACTGAGAGAACACTTTGTTGGAACAGTCGATAAACTCATCAACTTCTTTACACTCTTGGCAGAAGATGTAAGAGAGATCTTAGCGCATCTTGGCTACGAGAAATTGGAAGACATCATTGGTAGAAGTGATCTACTTAGCGTCATTGATGACGAATTTGCTAAAAAATTCGATTTTTCATCGGTGCTTATGAGACTGGAAGGTCCAAACACACACAATGGTAAAGCGAACGATCCATTCGATAAAAATGAGTTTGAAAAAGAGATTTTAAAAGAGATCTATAAAGTCATCGAAAATCCTGATGAAAAAATTGTACTTCATCGAAGTATTTGCAATACAAACCGAAGTTTTGGAACACTCATTAGTGGTGAGATTGCGAAATTCTATGGTAACAAAGGCCTTAAAGATGACAGCATTGTCTTTAGACTTAATGGCGTTGCAGGTCAATCATTGGGTGCTTTCTTGGCAAATGGACTTAGCATTAATCTTAAAGGTACCGCAAATGACTACGTTGGTAAAGGTATGAATGGCGGTAAAATCGTCATTGCTCCAAAATTCCAAGGTAGAGGCTACTCATGTGCAGGTAATACCTGTTTGTATGGTGCGACAGGTGGAAAGCTCTACATCGCAGGTAATGTGGGAGAGCGTTTCTGTGTTAGAAACTCAGGTGCAACCGCTGTTGTTGAAGGAACGGGTGACCACGCGTGTGAGTATATGACAGGCGGCGTTGTTGCCATCCTTGGAAATACAGGCGTAAACTTTGGTGCAGGTATGACAGGTGGTGTTGCATTTATCTACGATGAGTCACGTGATTTTATCGATAAACTCAACCAAGAATTGGTTATTGCAGAGCGTATTGATACCGATGATATGGATGAGGCACGTCACTTCCTAAAACGTCTTTTACGAACCCATATCAATGAGACAGCAAGCTTTAAAGCGACACAAATTTTAGAGAATTTCCGCCATGCGGTAAGAGATTTTTGGATAGTGCGACCTAAAGACATGACCAAGGTGCCACTCAATCCAGAGCAAGGAGACTAAGATGCAAAATTTTGTGAATGAAGAGAGATATGAGCCAAGAAAGCGCTCAACTGGCGATAGAGTAAAAGATTTTAAAGAAATTTACGAAATTTTTAGTAAAGAAGATGCATCGTCTCAAGCAGATCGTTGTATCCAATGTGGCGATCCATTTTGCCATAGTAAATGTCCTTTGCACAACTATATTCCATTTTGGTTAAAGGCAACAAGTGCTATGAAGAGAGAACTTGCGTTTAATCTCTCCAATGAGACCAATCCGTATCCTGAAATCACAGGACGTATTTGTCCACAAGACCGTCTTTGTGAAGGTGATTGTACGCTTAATGACGGGCATGGTGCGATTACCATTGGTGCGATTGAAACGTTTATCTCTGAGGAAGGCTTTAAAAAAGGTCTTAAACCGACCTTCCCTGGTATTACTACTAAGAAAAAAGTAGCGGTTATCGGAGCAGGCCCCGCAGGGCTTGCTTGTGCGACGTATCTATTACGTGCAGGTATTGCGGTTAGCATGTACGATAAACAAAATAAAGCGGGTGGTCTTTTAACCTATGGAATTCCAGGCTTTAAACTGGATAAAGATGTTGTAGCGCGCCGTGTTAGATGGCTTCAAGAAGCGGGCATGGATCTTCATGTTAACACACATGTTGGCAAGGATGTCAGCTTTGATGAAATCGCACACAGTCATGATGCACTCTTTTTAAGTATTGGTGCAGAGAGTCCTCGTAAAGCAAATGTAGCAAATGAAAATGCACAAGGTGTTTTCATGGCGATTGATTTTTTACGCTCTATTCAAAAGAAACTTTTTGGTGAGAGTTACGATAAAAAATTTGAAGTGAAAAATAAAAATGTTGTCGTTATCGGTGGTGGTGACACCGCAATGGATTGTTTAAGAACATCTATTCGTGAAGGCGCTAAAAGTGTCACCTGTCTTTACAGACGTGACAAATACAATATGCCAGGCTCTAAAAAAGAGTTCAAAAATGCGATTGAAGAGGGCGCAGAGTTTGTCTATAACGTCACTCCAAAAGAGATTTTAGTGAACTCTGAGGGGCAAGTGATTGGTATCGATATGCATAAAACGATTTTGGGTGCAAAAGATGCAAGCTGCCGTCAATGCGTTGAAATCGTTAAAGGTGGCGATTTTAGAGTCGATGCAGATGTTATCATTTTTGCATTAGGCTTTAGCCCAACTGTACCGACCTTCCTTGCAGAAAATGGCATTGAGGTCAATAAAAACGGTTGTATTGTTGTCAATCATGAGTATCAAACAACGAAATTAGGTGTTTATGCAGGTGGAGATTGTAAACGAGGTTCTGACCTTGTGGTGACGGCTGCTAAAGAGGGCAAAGAAGCCGCTCTTAGCATCATTAAAAAACTGCTTGGATAATGAGTCTGACGTGAGCTTTATAGAAGCAGCTTTACGTGCCAACAAAGAGCTCTCAGAGCTTTTGCATATCAAAGGATTGGATGTCTCGCATCATCAATCCTTTGAAGTAGGTGCTGGTGGTGATAGAAGTGCTGGAATTGACCTCGAAGCAGAACAGATTTTTATAAAACATTTGCTTCCATTTGGGGAGATTGTTTCTGAAGAGAGTGGGGTGATAGAAAACTCTTCCTCTTCAGTGCGTATCGTACTTGATCCCATTGATGGTAGCGATAATCTTCTCTCTCATCTTCCTTATTATGGAACCTCTATCGCTTATTTTGAACATGAAATTTGCACGAAGGCGATGATTACTAATCTTGCCAATGGTGACGTTTTTATTAAAGATCAAAATGGTTTACGTCAAGGTAAAATTGGTCAAAATGAGTTCTTTTTAGTCACCAATAACTCCTTTTCAAAGGTAGGAATATTTGAGCGTTCTTATTGCTCTTATGTAGCACATGAAAAGTTACAAAGTGCTCATATTAAGTATCGATCCCCTGGAGCCTTTGCCCTCTCTTTAGCCTATGCACACGATGTTTCTTTTGTCCTTTATGAGGGAGTAATGCGCTCGTATGATGTTGAGGCAGGTCTCTTTATGTGCGAGGATTTACATAGCTTTTATGAGGGGAATATTTTCCTCGTAAGCAAAGATAAGGAAATTTTTGATAAAATAAAAAGTTTATTTATAAGCAATTAGCTTTAAAAAGAGGATAAAAACCTATGCGATTTGCAGAAATTTTCTCTAAAATCCGAAAGACTCAATCTGCTCCAAGCGAAGCTCCAAGCCACTGGGTTAAGTGCAGTGCATGCCAATCTTTAATGTATTACAAAGAGATCGAACAACGTTTCAATGTGTGTCCTAAATGTGGTTTTCATATGCGTATTTCTGCGAAACAGCGCATTGAACAGCTGTGTGATGAAGGAAGTTTCGTTGAATTTGATGCTAATTTAGTGCCGATTGATCCTCTCAAATTTGTGGATAAAAAATCGTACAAAAAGCGTATTGAAGAGGCGCAAGAAAAAACGGGCAAAAACTCTTCCGTTATGTGTGGTTCATGTAGTATCGAGGGTATTAAAGCACAACTGGTTGTGTTTGATTTTGCTTTTATGGGTGGTAGTTTAGGTTCTGTTGAAGGTGAAAAAATTGTACGTGCCATAAATAGGGCTATTGCCAACAAAGAAGGCGTCATTATTGTGAGTGCCAGCGGTGGTGCTAGAATGCAAGAGAGTACGTTTTCATTGCTTCAAATGTCAAAAACATCTGCAGCGCTTAGTAAGCTTGCCGATGCAAAGTTACCTTACATTTCTATCTTAACTGATCCAACCATGGGTGGCGTTAGTGCATCATTTGCCTTTTTGGGCGATATAATTATGGCTGAACCTGGTGCTCTTGTAGGATTTGCAGGGCAAAGGGTTATCAAACAGACCATAGGTGCCGATTTACCAGAAGGCTTCCAAAAAGCAGAGTTCTTGTTAGATCATGGTTTGATTGATATGATTGTGACACGTACTGATATGAAAAAAGTCGTTGCTGATCTGTTGAGACTTTTGGGCGAGAATTGTAAAAAAGATGACTTTGAGTTAAGACTCAAAGCATGAATGTAAAGGTCTTTACGATCGAAAAGAGTAGCGATAAGTCACTTGACGCTATCGCAAACGAATATACCAAAATGATCTCTCGCTTTGCAAAAGTTGAAGAGATCAAGATCTTTAATAAACAGATTGCCTCAGCACAAATGATTGGTGAGAAAGAGGCACGTGCTTCTTACACAAAAGCATACGAACCTTATCTCAAAGGCTACAATGTTGCCTTAGATGTGGAGGGTGAACAGTTAAGCAGTGAACAATTTAGCGCACTTTTTGATCAAGATGTGAGTATTAATTTTTTCATTGGCGGTGCTTTTGGGTTTGATGAGGTCTTTTTAGGTAAAACTCAAAAGATTATAAGTTTAAGTAGATTAACATATGCGCACAAAATCGCTAAGGTGGTTTTATTTGAGCAGATTTATCGGGGATTGTGTATAAAAAACAACCATCCCTATCATAAATAGTTGATTATAATGCAGGGCAATTTTAGGTCAATTTTTTGTAAAGGAAACAAAGGATGAGAGAGCACGAATTAAAGCATTTTGAGGACATTCTCAAAGAGAGAAGAGTCCAAATCAAAAAAAATATCGAAGACTCAATGCGAGAGATCGAAGACCTCAAAGATACCGATGTTGGTGATGAAGCAGATCATGCTTCAGTAAGTACTGATCGTATGATTGAACAAGCCATTAGTGCACAGCAGATGAAAGAGCTTAATGAAATTGAGTTTGCTATCAATAAGATTAGAAATGGTAGTTATGGTATCTGTGAAATGTGTGAAGAAGAGATAGGCTTTCAACGCCTTAAAGTAAAACCACATGCAAGATATTGTATTGTGTGTCGTGAGATTATCGAAAAATCAGCAAAAAATAAGTAGGTAGGACAACCAAATGGGAATCAAACGTTATATCATTGTAACATTAATTTATATGTTAGCCATTGGACTGTATGTTTATAGTTTTAATGGTGAGAGTTATACACTTGAATTGTTTGGTCTCTCATTGACCCTTCCTGTAGCATTTTGGATGGTTGTTCCTGTTTTGTTATTGGCGATTGCTTCTATCGGACATTTGGTGTTTTATAACTTCAAAGACTTTTTATACAAAAGAGCTTTGAAAAAAGATATTGAACTGTTTCAAGAGGCAGCTAAAAGTCGTATTTTAGGCGAAGAAGTCACTACTTCTTATAAAACAGATGGTTTTAAATTTGCAGGTAAAGTGCTTCAAAGTATGCGCTTTGATACATCATTACCAGCATCATTTATTGAAGAAGATGTTGCGAATGTATGTGCCATTGCAATCAGCGTTGCAAATGGAAACTATGAAGATCTCAAAAAATACAAGTTATCCAAAACAAATCCTCTAGTGATTCAAAATAGCATTAATCGCCTCAAGATTGAGCCTCGTTTTGCGCTTGAAGTACTTAAAAACTGCAAAGAGCTTAACAGTGAATTGTGCCTTAAAGCGTATGATGCACTTCTTGATTTTGCAAGTTTCAATGAAATTAAACGTTATGACTTCCCACAAGATAAACGTACGTTCCGTCGTATGATGGAGCGTTATTTAGACGCTGATGATAGTTTTGATATGGATATTAAATCCATCGAAGATATGTTAGAGCAATTTAATGCAGACCGTGCAGATTACCTTGAACTTGCACGAGAAATTAAAATTAAACTCAACCCAGATGCGCTTATTGCCCTCTTTGAAAAGTTATACAACTCAAAAGGTAATGTTGCAGCTGACGCATACTTATATGTGCTGTATGATTTACAAATGATTGATAAAATTCGTGAGCTTTTACTCAACTCAGACCCTGAGGATTTTGTGAAGTTTAAAACCATTATGTTCCTTAGAGATCATGGTAAAAGTATCGACATCGACAAATTTTTGCGTTTATGATTCACGAGATAGATTTTGAGCGGGGCATTTTAGCCCTTGCTCCCCTTGCTGGCTTTACTGACCTCCCATTCCGTTCTGTTGTTAAAAAGTTTGGTGCAGATGTCACTTTTTCTGAAATGATTAGTGCAAATGCTCTGCGTTATCGTTCTGAGAAGACCTTTAAGATGTTGACAAAATCACCACTTGAAACACCTTACATCGTTCAAATTGCAGGCTCTGATTTAGAGTCCATCAAAGAGGCTGTATTAGTCCTTAATGACATTGAAGGCATTGATGGGATTGACCTTAATTGTGGCTGTCCTGTACCAAAGATTATCTCTCAAGAAGCAGGCTCCTCCTTACTTCTCAATCTTCCGCATATGCAAAAGATCATTGAGACCATTAAAAAATACTCTAATAAACGTTATACCAGCGCAAAAGTACGCCTTGGTTTCACTACTAAGATTCCAGAAGAAATCGCAAAAGCGTGTGAAAGCGCAGGTGTAGACTTTATGAGTATGCATGGCCGCACTCGTGCAGGTGCGTATAAAGCAGAAGTTGATTATCAAGCTATTTCAAGAGCGCGTGCTGCTGTTAAAATCCCTCTTATTGCCAATGGTGACATTACGAGTTACGAAAAAGCGTTGCATGTTAAAGAGGTGACAGGCTGTAACAGCTTGATGATAGGACGAGGTGCTGTGGGAAATCCATGGATTTTTTATCAGATCCAAAATGAACTCACACATGTTGAAAAAACAAAGATTTTAGAGATTGTCTTGGAACATTACGATGCGATGGTTGATTTTTATGGTGAGAAGGGCATTTCTATCTTTCGTAAACATTTGCATACCTACTCGAAAGGGTTTCGTGAAGCGTCTGAGTTTAGAGATAAAATCAATCGAATAGAAGATGAAGCATTGATGAGAGAAACGATTACTGCATTTTTTGCTCAGTAACCATCATCAAAGCCTTGCGCTTTGTGTTTCTCTTTTTTATAACTACCGCGATATTTCTCTTTCTCCAGCAAATTTGCCTCTTTCAAGAGGCGTTTATGCGTCTCTTCAATATCTCTATCTTCGCTATGCGTAATGCTATTTGAAACCAAATTAACATAGTTTTGAAGGGCATTGGTGTAGGTAGAGTCTAGTCTGGTTGGTTCTACTTTCTGAAGTGTTTTTAGCCCTTTTTCTGCACGTTTTACAAAGAGTGCAAAGTCAAAATTTTCATTTTTAAGGGCACTCACACAACTCCCTAAAAAACGCTCTAGTGCTCTAATGTATTTGACTCTTGCGTCTTTATCATTGATCTTCATGGCATACTCACGATATGGAGGTAATCTAAAAGATTGCTCACTAAAATAAAGAAAGGGATAAATACTAAGGATGTAAAAAAGACCAATACAGTTACATCCAGCGGTTTACATTCATATAATGCTGCTAGATTGACATTGGTTACTGCAAGTGGAACAATGAGTTCAATGAAAATAAGTGTTGCGACCATTGGCTCCAAGTGTAATACACCATAAAGGATAGAACCTGCAATGATGGGTGTCATAAAAAACTTAATAAAACTGACATGCACAAGCAACTTGTAATTGATACTACGAAGCTTGATATTGTAAAGGTACATTCCAAAGATAACAAGCTGAATGACCATGGTACAATAAGCTCCCATCTCTAAAGGTGTTTTCATCGCAGGATGAAGTTTAATCTCAAAAATATTCATCAAAAGCGCTAAAGAGGCAAACCAAATGACAGGTAATTTGACAATATTGAAGAGCGATTGTTTGATGCTAAAGTTACCACGTGAGTAGAAAAAAACACCGAGTGTGTAAACGATAAAAACATTGGTGATATTCATCATACTCATATAGATGATGGATGCGTCACCAAAAAGTGCGATACCTAGAGGAATGCCCAGATTACCTGTATTGCCAAGAATGACACAGATCGTAATGATTGATTTTTCTTTGATGTCATCTTTGAAAAAGAGTATGGCTATAACGGAGCTGATAAGAACACAGATCAATGAAATTGTTAAGTACCAAAAAGGGGCTTGTAGAAGTGAAAAATCAATTGGTTTGCTTGAAAGTCCCCAAAATGAGAGCATAGGTTGTAAAAAGTAGATGGAAAGAAGAATCATCCCTTTTTCGTTCATTTCATCTTTTAACATCCTTTTTGCCATAAAACCAAGCAAAATAAAGGCGTAAATAGACAAAATCGAGATGGCGATGGTCATAGGGTACTAGCGCATTGCATCTAAGGGCGTATAATCTGCCGAAGCTTTATTTTTATAGGTGCTAAGTTTATTGTCTTGTAGTTTGAGGTAATCATCCAAACGTCTGCGATTTTCTTCAAAAACCTTTTCAAAATCATTGTCATCTTTGACTTCGCCATTTTGGAATTTTTCCAATAAGACATTAGAATTTCCTGTCATAACGAGGTACTTGATAGTGCCATATTCAAACAAAACGACACTGTTTTGATTGTCAATCTGTTTTTTGTGAAGTACATTGACCTCTTGTTGTGAGCCAGTTTTTGGGTTGAAAAGCCATGATTTCCCCCCACCATTACTTGCAGCTGGCTTGATGGTTTGAATACCCAAACGTTTTTTGATCCAGAACATTAAAGCAAGCAAGAAAAGTAAAATAACAATCACAATGATATAGCGTGTATCGATGAAATCTGTTGCGGAAGATGATGACGTCGTTGGTAGGGCAGTAGCTACAGTTGATTCTGCTGAACTTTGTGTAGGTGCTTGCATGATGCTGCTTCGGATGCGAAGACCAAAACCATCAACGGTTTTAGATGCAACAACACTCACTTTTTTATCGCTTTTAAGAACGACTTTGAGCGCATTGTTTTTTTCAGGAATAATCGCAAGTTCTTGGATGATGTTAGAGTTAATACTCTTTTCGATCATTTTGTCATAGCCAAGATCATTAATGGTAAGTGTGATAGAAGTAGCGTCACTTTTTTGAGAAATACCACCTTCATGGGGAGCATCGAAGGAGAGCATAACATCGACACGATCGCTTCTTTCATAGACATTGTAGGTTAAAAGATTCGAAGCACTGAGCCACGCTACGGCACTTATAAGAACGAATAAAAGTCTCATAGGCTCTCTTTTTTAAAGTATTGAATCACCGTTTTAGAATCTAATATTTCATTGATACGAATTGCAAGGTTTTTTTCATAAACCATGACTTCGCCTTTACCAAAAATTTTGCCATTGATGTAAAGTTCTACGCTTTCACCTGCAGGTTTTTCAAGGTCGATGACAGAGCCTTTTTCGAGTTTAAGAAGGCGTTGAATCGTGATATTGGTCGTGCCAAGTTCTGCAACAAAGTCAACACTAATATCTAAAAGATTTTCAAACCCTGAGAGAAGTTTGCGTGCGACATATTCTTGATCGACTGCGTCCAATGTTATTCCTTTAAAGATGAGTTAACCTATGTAAGCAAAAACTCTTCCAAACCTTGGTATATACGTCTTATTATAGTTTATTTTGTTTAAATTGTTTATTAAGCTGTTTGCATGCTTCTTGTGTGTCTTTTTAGTGATAACCAAAAAATATCTTAAATTATTGAGCTGACTCAAAAAAAGAGCATTGGTTTTTTCTATACCAAACTATAATGCTTGGGTATCCCCATTTTGTTGACAACAAGGAGAATGTATGAGTCAAAACGCATCCCTCGATCGACGTGGTTTTTTTAAGAAGAGTGGCATCCTTGCCCTCGTGACTGCCGTTGGGAGTGAAATCCCTTTTGTACGTAATCTTCCTGGAGGTCTAGTCCCCGTAGCTATGGCTGCACCCACTATGGCGGAGCTAAACATCCCTGGTAAAAGTTTAGAGTTGGTGGTGCTTGGTGACAAGCCAGTTGTGGCTGAAACACCACCGCACCTTTTGGATAGCGAAGTCACGCCAAACGATTTAATGTTTATTCGTAACAACGGCTTGGTTCCAACCAACATCAATGCTGCGACATGGACACTCACCATCGGCTCTGAAGCAACACCAAATTCTCCAGCACGTGAGAGTGAGTCCACTAAGCGTACAGTGACATTTACGATAGCAGAACTCAAAAGTAAGTTCAAAAACTATACCAGCAACTTGGTTATCGAATGTGGAGGTAACGGGCGTTCAGAATTTAACCCTCCAGCGAAAGGCAATCAATGGACACTCGGAGGAGTAGGCTGTCCTTCTTGGACAGGTGTGCGTCTTAAAGATGTGCTAGAGTATGTTGGGCTCAAAAATGACGCTGTTTATATTGGCTATTATGGTTCTGACCCGCATTTGAGTGGCGATGCAACTAAAGTGCCGATTTCTAGGGGTGTTTCGATTAAAAAAGCGTTGCAAGAAGATGCTTTGATCGTATGGGAAATGAATGGAGCGCCATTGCCAGTCCAAAATGGCTATCCTTTGCGCCTTGTTATTCCAGGTTATCCAGCATCTGTGAGTGGTAAGTGGTTGAACCGCATTGTCGTGCGCAATAAAGTACATGATGGCCCTAAAATGGTGGACGACTACCGCAATCCTTGCACTCCTGTAGAGCCTGCAAGCGATGTGCCTAATAGCAACATGTGTGTTATAGAAGAGATGCCGATCAAATCGCTTATTACTTACCCAGCATCCGGTGCAAAATTTAACTTCGGTGATAAAGTTGAAATTCGTGGCAATGCGTGGAGTGGCATCGGCGATGTAAAAGAGGTTTATGTTTCCATTGACTTTGGGGCAACATGGATCAAAGCAAACCTCAAAAAGCCAGTGAACAAATTTGCATGGCAACGTTTTAGTGCCAATTTGAAATTTCCTTCTAAAGGGTATTATGAGCTGTGGGCACGTGCTGTTGATAAAAAAGGTGTTTCTCAACCGATGGTAATTCCTGGATGGAATCCTAAAGGCTATCTCAACAATGCAACACACCGCATCGCTGTAAAAATTGTCTAAAAGGAGTTTAGATGGGAAAAATCACAACAAGTTTGTTGGTTTTTATCGGGCTTTTGGTGTTAGGGTGTGCTCCAAAAGAAGAAGCGAGCCTTGTGCCTGTTAAAGCAGAGCCTGCTAAAACGGTAAAAGCAGAAGCAAAAACCACTAAATCGCCTGAAATAGACAAAGAGACTGGACTTGTTATCGCAGAAGGGTTTGAAGTCGTCAAAGCGAACTGTACGGTGGCGTGTCACAGTGCAACACTTGTGACACAAAATCGCGGGAATGAAAAGTACTGGAAAGATGCCATTGTGTATATGCAAAAAAACCAAGGTCTTTGGGATTTGGGAGCAGATGAGCCACGCATCATCAATTACCTAGCAACACATTATGGGCAAAGCCCTGTGTATCGACGTTCGCCTTTAAAAGTGAAGTGGCAAGAATAGTACGTCGTTAGCTCCTATGTATATAGGGGCTAACACTCCAATTCTATGCCAACAGGGCAATGGTCTGAGCCATAGATATGTGGTAAGATAAACGCATCTTTTAAGCGTCCCTCTAGCTCTTTAGAGATAAAAAAGTAGTCAATTCTCCATCCCACATTTCGCTCTCTAGCCCCAGCTCGGTATGACCACCACGAATAGCACTCTTGTTTATCGCCGTGTATATGCCTAAAGGTATCGATATACCCTTTTTCTAAAAGTGTGTCTATCCATGCACGTTCAATGGGTAAAAAGCCTGAAGTGTCTTCGTTTGCTTTGGGGTGGGTTAGGTCGATTTCACGATGTGCGGTATTGACATCGCCACAGATGATGATGCCTTTGCCCTCTTTGCGCAATGCCTCAGTGTGGGCTAAAAAGTCTCTGTAAAACTTCATCTTATGAACAAGGCGCTCTTCATTTTGCTGTCCGTTGGGGAAATAGACATTAAACAGCACAACATCGTTAAAATGATGCTCTAAAATGCGCCCTTCGTGTGTGTGGTCGATGTGTAAAGCGGTATCGGTTTTCTCAAACATACGTGTGGAAAAGCTCATCGTGCCCGAGTAGCCTTTTTTGCTCGCAGAGTTGATGTGTTTTGAGGTAAAAGGGTGCTCAAAAAGCGGCTCAGGGATTTGATGCGCTTCTGCTTTAATCTCTTGCAAACAGAGTACATCGGGTTTAACTTCATCGACCCACGCAAACGCATTTTTACTTGCAACGGCACGAATGCCATTGACATTCCACGATATTAATTTCATACAGTCCTCTTTCTATCTTGTTTCGATATGGTATCATAAGAGATGAAGAGCTTTGGTATATCTTTTGCAAAGATGGGTTAAAAAGGAGTCTCTGTGCTATCGTTCTCAACGTCTAAAGTGATTTTTTATGAAAAAACAGGCTGTAGTGGCAATGCCCGTCAAAAGGCACTTTTGAGAGAGCATGGTGTGAGCCTTGAGGTACGAAGCATCTTAGATACACCATGGGATCAGCCAACGTTGGAAACTTTTTTTGAAGGACTGACTCCCAAAGAGATGCTTAATCCCTTTGCACCACAACTTAAAGATGGAACATTTAACCTTGAAGATTACACCAAAGAAAGCCTCATCGAAGCGATGATTGAAACACCTATTTTGATTCGCCGACCACTTTTGGAAGTAGGCGAAGCCAAACTGTGTGGGTTTGACATCCCAAAGCTTAATGCGCTTTTACAGATTTCGATGCCAATACCCGAGCACATTAACGCCTGTTTAAGCAGTGATTCATGCAACAATGTTTAGAGTATATCTGCAAAGAGTTTGAAAAAGTCAAAGATTATTTGCATCATCCAAGCCCTGCGAAAGAGCTTATCATCAACAATCTTTTTGAAAACTTTATGAAGTGCTTTTTAGAGTATCCGTTCGAAAAAAAGCGTTATCCTAAAGAGTTTTTAGAAACCGCCAATCTTTACAATGACGGTGATGTCGTGACACTCAAACGTTTTGAAGACATTGGTATGCGCTACTTGCTTTTAAGCGACTTTTACGACTATGTAAAAATTACTCATCTCTACCAAAAAATCTAACCCAAACGGGCGATATCAAAGTAAGCGAGTAGGTAACTTACCATCAGCAAAAAAGGAATAAACCAAAGTGAAGTAAAGAGTATGAGGCTTGCCACATCCACAGGTTTGCAGTCATAAAGGGCTGAAATGTTTACGTTGGTAACCGCAAGTGGCACGATAAGTTCTAAAAAAAGCACCGAAGCGACAAACGGCTCTAATGGGAGTACAAAAAACAGCAACCACACCGTAATGATAGGCATGATGACAAATTTGATGAGGTGTACGTGCAACAGTAGTTTGTAGTTGAGTTCTCCCAGCTTCATGTTGTAAAGGTACATCCCAAAAACGATGAGTTGAAGCACCACCATACAGTACGCACCCATTTCCAATGACTTGAAAAGAGTAGGGTGAATCACAATGCCTGCAAAATTAAGCCCAAGTGCCAGCATCGCCGCCCAGATGACGGGCAGTTTAAAGATGTTAAAAAACGCCTGCTTCATGCTCGATGTGCCCGCAGAGTAAAAAAATACACCCAAGGTATAAGTCATAAGGGTATTGGCAACACTCATCATACTGGTGTAGATGATGGACTCTTGCCCAAAGATGGCAATACCAAGAGGAATACCCAAATTTCCTGTGTTGTTAATCGCCGCCGCAATCGTCATAATGGAGCGCTCTTTTACATCTTCAAAAAACATTCTCGCAAAAATAAACCCTACGACAATGGTAAGAAGCGAAAAAAGGACATAGTAAAATGGCACTTGCAACAGCTCCAAACTCATCGGCTTGGTGGAAAGTCCCCAAAACGAGAAAATGGGGTGTAAAAAATAAACCGAGAGAATGACCATACCACGCTCAGCCAACTCTTCTTTGAAGATTTTTTTGGCGATGTAGCCGAGTACGATGAAAACATAAATGGCAAGAATGGAAAGGGCTATGTTCATGGGCGAACTTTAAAGAAAAATTTTGAAAAAGATATTGTAACGCAAAATAAACAAAGGGTTTACACATTCCTGCTACAATGAAATTAAAAAAGAGAGATTATGAAAGATTTTATAGCAACCATTCAAACCGCAATCATCGGTACCCTTGATAGCAAAGGGCATCCTTTTAGCTCGTACGCTCCGTACATCTACAATAACAACCGTTTTTACGTTTACATCTCTGACATTGCCACCCATGCTAAAAACCTTCAAAAAAATCCTAAAGCATCGCTTTTTTTCGTGGAAGATGAGAGTAAAACCGACAATCTTTTTGCACGAAAACGTGTGAGTTTGCAATGTGACAGCCAAAAAATAGAACGTGTAAGTGAGCGCTTTGAGGAAGTGTTAGGACTCTTTGCTGAGAAATTCGATGCCAAAATGGTGAGTACTCTGAAAAAGATGTTGGATTTTAACCTCTACGAATTTAAAGTAACGTACGGCGAAGCGACATTTGGATTTGGAAAAGCCTATTTTGTGGGTGGAGAGCATATGGATGAACTGATTGCTAGAACAAGCGATAATCCGCACCATGGGGTGAAGTAAAGTTGGTTAAGTTTGAATACCAAGCTTTTTACATACATGCAATAACTCGTTTGAATATGTATCAACATTAATTGTTTTTTTAGGATACATGGAAATTAATTTTTGAAGCAATAGAGTCATATAACTATTATTTCGAGATTCTTTTTCTGTATAGCAAACCCAAAGAAGAATTTTTTTATTTTTTATTTCATACATAAGATATGAATGGTTTGGAATGTAAAGTACAACATACGGGTTTTTCCAAAGGCTATCAGAATCATCTTCTGTTAAAGCTTCAGAAAATTCATAAGGGCAATTATTTTGATTATTGAGGGGAACAAGTTTAAGTAAATCAATAGCTCCACAGAGTGAAGTAATTTCTGCAAAATTATTTTTTTTATGAACCTCTAAAAATTGGGGTAATCTTTTTTTGAATATTCGTTTATTCATATTTTATCTTTATACGTAAAGTAATTTTAGTCATATTGTAACGCAGAAATAGGGAAATTAGCCCTTGAAAAAGGGCTAATTTTATTTATTGATAAATCTGTCCGCCACTCTCTTTAAAGTGTTCTGCTTGTTCTTCTAAGCCTTTTTTCAGCGCAACACTTACATCATCCGTTCCTATTTTTGCAGCGTAGTCACGTACATCTTGCGAGATTTTCATTGAGCAAAATTTTGGTCCGCACATTGAGCAAAAGTGGGCGACTTTAGCACTCTCTACTGGCAAAGTTTTGTCGTGGTATTCACGTGCTCGGTCTGGGTCGAAGCCGATGTTGAACTGGTCGTACCAACGAAACTCAAAACGTGCTTTGCTCATCGCGTTATCGCGTATTTGTGCTCCTGGGAAGCCTTTGGCAAGATCAGCCGCATGTGCTGCGATTTTGTAGGCGATGATGCCTTCTTTAACGTCTTCTCTGTTTGGTAAGCCTAAGTGTTCTTTGGGGGTAACGTAGCAGAGCATGGCTGTGCCGTACCAGCCAATTTGTGCCGCACCGATGGCTGAGGTAATGTGGTCGTAGCCTGGGGCAACATCGGTGACGAGGGGTCCAAGGGTGTAGAATGGTGCTTCAAAACAGTCCTCTAACTCTTTGGTCATGTTTTCTTTGATTTTTTGCATTGGCACGTGACCTGGTCCTTCGATCATCACTTGCACATCGTGTTTCCACGCGATTTTGGTGAGTTCTCCCAAGGTTTCAAGCTCGGCGAATTGCGCTTCATCATTGGCATCGTAGAGGGAACCTGGGCGCAAGCCGTCTCCGAGTGAAAATGCCACGTCATAGGCTTTCATGATCTCACAGATTTCCTCAAAATGGGTGTAGAGGAAGTTCTCTTTGTGGTGGTGCAGACACCATTTTGCCATGATGCTTCCACCACGAGAGACGATGCCAGTAAGGCGTTTTGCCGTCATCGGCACGTATGCAAGGCGAACACCCGCATGAATGGTAAAGTAGTCCACACCTTGCTCGGCTTGTTCGATAAGCGTGTCACGAAACACTTCCCACGTCAAGTCTTCGGCGATGCCGTTTACTTTCTCTAGCGCTTGATAAATAGGTACGGTTCCGATGGGCACAGCAGAGTTGCGGAGTATCCACTCTCTGGTTTCGTGAATGTTTTTACCTGTCGATAAGTCCATGACCGTGTCGCCACCCCAACGCGTTGACCAGAGCATTTTTTCCACTTCTTCTTCGATGGATGAGGTGGTGGCGGAGTTGCCGATGTTGGCGTTGATTTTGACCATGAAGTTGCGTCCGATGATCATCGGCTCAGCTTCGGGATGGTTGACATTGAGTGGAAGAACGGCGCGACCTGCGGCGATCTCTTGGCGGACAAATTCAGGGGTATAAACCTCTGGTAAGTTTGCCCCAAAATGCTCGCCTGTGTGTTGAGCGCCTAAAAGTTTGTTTTTACGTGCCTCTTCAAGGTTACAATTTTCACGAATGGCGACATACTCCATCTCTGGGGTGATAATGCCAGCACGCGCGTAGTGCATTTGGGTGATGTTTTTGCCTTGTTGTGCGCGACGTGGTTTTTTAAGGTTAGGAAAGCGAAGGGCATTAAGCTCCGCATCATCATGGCGTTTATGAAAATAGATGGAGCTAAAATCGGCTAATTGTTCGGTGTCGCCTCTTTCTTCTATCCATTTTGCACGAATGGGTTTTAAGCCTTGGTGCAAGTCGATTTTGACGTTTGGATCGGTGTAAACGCCTGAGGTATCATAAACATGAAGGGGTGGGTTTTCCTCAAACGTGCCATCTCTCAAAGAGGTTGGACTGAGAGTGATTTCGCGCATCGGCACTTGGATGTCAGAGCGTGAACCTTGGATGTAAATTTTTTTGGAACTTGGGAAGTTTTGAATGTAAGATGAATCGATTTTTTCTAGGTTATCGAGAACTTTACTCATGTGTTTATCTCCTTATTTCCTACGCTGGCATTACCCAGATCAGGTTCGTGAAGCCACATTAATGGACTTCTTGGGGTATTATCTCAGCCATACGTTCGGCACCCCCACAGACTATAGACTTCTTTCATAACCCATTGAAAAAAGAGTATCGTCCATAGCACATCACTTTTCAAAACTAAAAACATCGCCATAGCTTTGGCTATGACTCAATTTTGAGTTTTAAAAATTAACGCACTCTAAACAAACTCTTTACTTTTCAAGAGTTATAAAAGAAGTCTAACGGTAAACAATTAAAAGAAGTTGATTATACAGAACTAGGCAAAGAGTGTACTTAAGAAAAGGAGTTGGGTATAAAAAGCAGGATGTTTATTTAAGAGACGTTTCGTTTATTTACATTTATTAGCGAGCAATCACAAAAGTACTGTTTTTAATGAGGTAATGGTGTGCATCTTGGAGTTCAATAGGGAAGGGAGCACAGATATTGCCCATAAATTCAGGGACATTGAGGTGATACGTGTTCTCTGGGTATTTTTCTTCTAAAAGCACTTTAGCGGAACCAATGATTTGATTGGCAATCTCTTTTAACAGATCATCCAAGTCATCTTCACAGAGGTTTTCCTCAAAGAGAAGGTTATATGCGATGTCATCAAGAACGGCTTTTTCAAAGAAAAGATACCATGTGTGTTCTATGCCGTTTTCAAGAATAGAGATAGCAGAACCATAAAAATACTCTCCGATGTTAGCTGCTTTTTGAGGAAGTTCACATAAAATGGTTTCACAAAAACTATGTGTAGCTTCAATGACAGCTTGCTTCATTCAGTATCCCTTTAATATGCAGACTTGACACATTATAGTTTAAACTATGTAAATTGAATATTAAAGGAAATCCTAAGAGGAAAAAGCTTTTTTAAAAAGGGAATTTTCTTTACATGTTGCATTTTTCATCATTCTGTCATGATAATTTTTTTGAAAAACGCTACAATAGCGCGTTAATTTTTTTGAAGGAATTGTATGCACACAAAAGGGCTTTCAAGAGGCTTGCAAAATAGACACGTCCAGTTAATCGCATTGGGTGGGGCTATTGGTACAGGACTCTTTTTAGGGGTTTCTACAACCGTACAACTTACAGGTCCAGCGGTACTTTTAGGGTATGCGCTTGGTGGATTTATTGCGTTTATGATTATGAGGCAACTTGGTGAAATGGTCGTTGAGGAGCCCGTTGCTGGTTCATTTAGCCATTTTGCTAACAAATACTGGCATCCGTTTGCGGGTTTTGCTTCGGGCTGGAACTACTGGATTCTTTATGTTTTAGTCGGCATGGCAGAACTTACCGCCATTGGTACGTTTGTTCACTTTTGGCTTCCAAACATCCCAACATGGGCATCGGCAGCGTTTTTCTTTGTTTTAGTGAACCTTGTAAATCTTGTGAATGTTCGCATTTACGGTGAGTTTGAATTTTGGTTCTCTATCATCAAGGTAGCGGCTATTATCGCAATGATTGCTTTTGGTAGTTATTTGCTTGTCAGTGGCAATGGTGGCGAGAGTGCTCATTTTAGTAATCTTTGGGCATTAGAAGGCGGCTTTTTCCCGCATGGCATTCAAGGCTTTTTGATGGCGATGGTGTTCATTATGTTCTCTTTTGGTGGGCTTGAGCTTATCGGCATTGCCGCGGCTGAAACGGATGATCCTAGCCATACGATTCCAAGAGCGACCAATCAAGTCATCTACCGCATCCTTATCTTTTACATCGGAGCACTTGCAGTACTTCTTTCGTTGATGCCGTGGATGCAGATGACTAAAGAGGTTACGCCGTTTGTTATGGTATTTCACGTGATTGATCAAAACATCATCGCACACGTACTCAATGCCATTGTATTAACAGCGGCACTTTCCGTGTATAACAGTGGTGTGTACTCAAACTCTCGTATGCTGTTTGGCTTGGCAGAACAAGGCAATGCTCCTAAAATGATGATGCGCCTAAACAATAAAGGTGTTCCAGTCAATGCGGTACTGTTCTCAGCGCTTATTACGGGTACGTGTGTTGCGCTCAATTATTTTATGCCAGAGGGTGCATTTCAGTTTTTAATGGCACTTGTTGTTTCAGCGCTTGTGGTGAACTGGTTTATGATTAGCTTTGCGCATCTTAAATTCCGTTATGCCAAAATCAAAGAGGGAATAGAGCCTAAATTTAAAGCGTTTTGGTTCCCTGTTGGTAACATCATCTGCCTTCTTTTCTTTGTAATGATTTTGGTCATTATGCTGTTTATTGATGGTATTAACATCTCTGTTTATCTCATTCCTGCATGGCTTATTGTCTTAGCGATCGGGTATAAACTCTCTCGTAAATAAGTCTCTCACTCTTTGCATCGTCATGGTGCAAAGAGTGTCTCTTCCTTTTAACATCCTCTTTAAATGGTTTATTAAGAGCTCATCTAGTACAATCAATCATCTTATAAAAAAGTTGGCATAAAGTACCTGTCCATAAATAATATCGCCTTTTGACATTTAAAAAAAGGTGTAGATACAAGGCAGATTTTTGCAGATTTACTTAATTGTAAATCAAAAAAATCTAACGAAGTAGATATACCTTTTTTTAAATGCCTTTTGGTGAAAAGTTTTTACCTCATCTTCGTCGTTAAATTTATTTAACTTGCAACAAGCAAGTTTTCATAAATATGCCTAGAATCTAAAGTAAAAGCTTTTCATCAAAAGGTGATATTATTTATGGACAGGTACTTATGTTAGTGGGGCTTGCATTTTTCGGTATTTTAGTGGGATTTTCTTCTGGTTTTTTTGGCATTGGTGGAGGAACGATTCTTGTACCTGCATTGATTTATTTTGGTTATGACATCAAGATGGCGATAGGTATCTCGGTTATGCAGATGATATTTAGTTCGATGTTTGGCTCGTATGTTAATTATAAAGCAGGTGTTTTGCAACTTAATAGTGGTATTTTCTTAGGATTTGGTGCACTCTTTGGTGCAGCCCTTAGTGGATTTATCGTTGATGCACTGCCTCGAATTGCGCTTTTAATTCTTTTTGCAGCGATTTTAGCGATGTCAATTTATAAGTTTTTTACAGCGCCCGTTACTCCTAAAAGTGAGCCGAATGAGTCGAAGATATTACTTTTTATCGTGGGTGTCATCATTGGTGCGATTGCCATTAGTACAGGAACAGGAGGTGCTATCTTCTTAACGCCTGTATTGGTAGGGTTTATGAACTGGGATATTAAAAAAGCAGTTGGTACGACACTCTTTTTTATCATTTTTGGCTCTATCTCTGGGTTTATCAGTTTGGCTTCGCATGGACATGTGGATTATAATGCTGGTGTTGCTGTCGGTATTGGCTCCTTAATCGGTGTTTATTTTGGGGTAAAAGTTTCCCATAAAGTTGAAAAAAAGGTGCAAAAAAGAGCCCTTTTAATCTTGTATGTCATTATGTTTA
>CAYXNJ010000034.1:0-32758 GCA_964466465.1 uncultured Sulfurospirillum sp. | reverse complement strand
ATACAAAAAAGTTAAAAGTGTTGCAATGCAAAATATGATTAAAAAATAACCAATCAATATGCGAAAAACGAATATAATGCAAAAGATAGCGATTTTACACACTGTGACATATTGATTAATATTTAGGCAGTTTTTTTGCCAAAAAATAAAATTTAGTGTTAAAATTCTGTTCATATCAACTTAGAAAGGAAGATAATGATGTTACGTTCTAAACTCGCTAAAATCTCTTTAGCTACAATTGCTGTTTTGGGTCTTGGCTCAACGACCCTCAGTGCAGACACTCTTGCAGAGGTACAAAAACAAGGTTTCGTAAAGTGTGGTGTTGATGGTGGACTCCCTGGTTTCTCAGAAGTAGGCAGTGATGGTATCTATAAAGGTATTGACGTTGACCAATGCCGTGCTGTTGCAGCAGCTGTGTTGGGTGATGCTAAAAAAGTAAAATATGTTGCGCTTAATGCAAAAGAGCGTCTAACAGCCCTTCAATCAGGCGAGATCGATATGCTTTCACGTAATACCACATGGACTGAGACACGTGACACTTCTTTAGGTCTTAACTTTACAGGTGTAACCTACTATGATGGTCAAGGCTTTATGGTGACTAAAAAATTAGGCGTTAAAAGTGCGAAAGAGCTTGATGGCGCTTCTATCTGTCTTCAAACAGGAACCACAACTGAGCTAAACGTAGCAGACTACTTTAGAACTAACAAAATGAAATACAAACTTGTTTCATATGATACAAATGATCAAGTTGTTAAAGCGTATGAGAGTGGAAGATGTGATGTTTTAACGTCAGATCAATCACAACTTTACGGTTTGAGAATCAAACTTTTAAAACCTGAAGAGTCTATCGTTCTTCCAGAAGTTATCTCTAAAGAGCCTTTAGGACCAGTGGTTCGTAAAGGTGATGGCAGATGGTTTGACATCGTTAGATGGGTCTCTTATGCTATGTTAACAGCTGAAGAAGCAGGCGTAACCAGCAAAAATGTTGATGCAATGCTTAAATCTGACAACCCAGACATCAAACGTCTTTTGGGCGTTGAAGGACAAATGGGTGAAAACTTAGGACTTAAAAAAGATTTCGCGTATAACATCATCAAACAAGTTGGTAACTATGGCGAATCATTTGAGAGTACTGTAGGACAAGGCTCACCTCTTAAAATTCAAAGAGGTTACAATGCCCTTTGGACCAATGGTGGACTCCAATACGCACCTCCTTTTAGATAATACATTCAATATATATACAAAGGGCAGAATATCTCTGCCCTTCATTTTATAGCATAAAGGAACACGTATGTTAGTACTTTTGAGAAATCAAAAGATTAGAGGAATTCTTTTCCAACTCTTGACCGTCATTGGCTTGGTTGCTTTTTTGTGGTATATTGGTACCAATACTGTCGCCAATATAGAACAAAGGGGGATTCAAACAGGCTTTGGCTTTTTGAATGGAACGGCTGGATTTGGCATTGACCAATCGCCTATCCCTTACACCGAAGAAGATACGCATGGTCGTGTTTTCATTGTAGGTCTTTTAAACACTATCATTATCGCATTTGTTGGTATTATCTGTGCGACAATTGTAGGGCTTATTATTGGTATTTTAAGGCTTTCACGCAACTGGTTGATCGCAAAACTTGCAAAAGCCTATGTTGATTTTTTTAGAAATATACCGCTCCTACTTCAAATACTCTTTTGGTATAACGTGGTACTTCGTGCCATGCCAAATCCCAAACAAAGTTTTAACTTTTTTGATATGTTTTTTATCAATAACCGAGGACTTTATTTTCCTCTTCCAGAGTATAATACAACGTTCTTTATGATCGTTGGAAGTTTTTTTGTTGCACTTTGTGCTGCCATTGCACTCAATGCTTGGGCAAACAAACGTAAAGAATCGACAGGGCAAGATTTTATTGTATTTCCTTTTGTCTTAGGAATGTTTGTACTTTTCCCTATTCTTGCTTATTTTATCAGTGGAGCGCATCTTAACTTTAGTTTTCCAGAACTTCGTGGTTTTAACTTCAAAGGGGGTAAAACACTCTCACCCGAATTTTTAGCATTGACATTTGCACTGACCATCTATACAGCAACGTTTATTGCTGAAGCAGTACGTTCAGGTATAGAAGCTGTGAGTCACGGTCAAAAAGAAGCTGCCGCCTCTATGGGTTTTAGTCCGTATCAATCATTAAAACTGGTTATCTTACCACAAGCAATTCGTATCGCCATTCCACCGATTATCAACCAATACCTCAATCTTATCAAGAATTCTTCATTAGCAACGGCTGTTGGTTACCCTGAGATTGTTACGGTTTTTGCAGGTACTTCTCTGAATCAAGTGGGACAAGCCATTGAAATTATTTCGATGACAATGCTCGTTTATCTCATTATCAGTTTGATTGTATCTGCTTTACTCAACTGGTTCAACCACAAAATGAAGATTCAGGAGCGTTAATATGGCAATTTATGAAAAAAAACACGAACGCAAAGCTCCTTCAAATACCAAAGGAGCTACTTTTTGGGTGAGAGAAAATCTATTTTCATCACCGCTTAATGTGGCATTAACCCTACTTGGTGTGATGATTCTTTTTTGGATTATTCCTCCCTTTGTGAAATGGGCATACATCAATGCAAATTTTGCTGGATCTACGCGTGAAGATTGTGTGAGCGGTGGTGCATGTTGGGTTTTTATACGTATGAAAATCGATATGTTTATGTATGGGTTTTACCCATCCGAGCTTAGATGGAGAGTCAATAGTGTTTATGCACTCTTTTTTGCTCTTATCGTAGCTTTTAAATACCTCAAGAGTCCCTTGATGAAAATTGCCCTAGCGCATCTTTATTTTATTGCTGGCTTTTTTCTCGTGCATGGTGGCTTCTTTGGTATGGAAGCAGTCCCTACCGACAAATGGGGCGGTTTGATGCTTACCATTATGGTAGCAGCTGTGGGCATTGTTGCAGCATTTCCACTCGGTGTACTTTTAGCACTTGGTCGTGCGTCGCATTTGCCGATTATCAAAAGTATCAGTGTCACTTATATTGAGTTTATTCGTGGTGTGCCACTCATTACCATTCTTTTCATGTCATCGATTATTTTACCGCTCTTTTTCCCTGAAGGTATGAGTTTTGATAAATTGCTTAGAGCGCTCATTGGTATTGCGATGTTTGAGGCGGCGTATATTGCTGAGAACATTCGTGGTGGACTTCAATCCATCCCTAAAGGACAGTATGAAGCAGCCGATGCCATTGGTCTTTCGTACTGGCAAAAGATGTTTTTGGTTATTCTTCCACAAGCTCTAAAAGTGGCGATTCCTAATCTTGTGGGTGTCTCCATCGCCCTCTTCCAAGATACCACGTTAGTGCTTATCATTGGACTCTTTGACCTCCTTGCGATGGTACGTTTGAGTGCCGCGGATTCGTATTGGTTGGGCTATGAAACCGAAGGTTACGTGTTTGTTACCTTTATCTTTTGGTTCTTTTGTTACTCCATGTCTAACTTTAGCCAAAAGCTTGAAAAACGATTTAATACCAATTTGAGATAGGATAAAAGATGAAAGATAGAAAAGAGATCATAGAAATTAAAAACTTAAACAAATGGTATGGTGATTTTCACGTCTTAAAAGACATCAATCTTACCATTAAAAAAGGTGAAATTATCGTTGTTTGTGGACCATCAGGTTCTGGTAAATCAACGCTCATTCGTTGTATTAATTACCTTGAACAGTTCCAAGAAGGAAGCATTACTGTTGATGGAATTGAACTTGTTAATGATGTCAAAAAGATCAAAGCGATTCGCGAAGAAGTTGCGATGGTGTTTCAACACTTTAACCTCTTCCCGCACTTAACCATTTTAGATAACCTTACCTTAGCACCTGTTTGGGTTCGTAAAATGCCACGTAAAGAAGCTGAAGCGATGGCTATGAAGTATTTGGAGCGTGTAGGCATCGCAAACCAAGCGCACAAATACCCAAACCAACTCTCAGGCGGACAACAACAGCGTGTTGCCATTGCAAGAAGTTTATGTAAAAACCCTAAAATCATGCTTTTTGATGAACCAACATCAGCACTTGATCCTGAAATGGTTGCCGAAGTTTTGGATGTTATGATAGAATTAGCACGCGAAGATAAAACGATGGTGTGCGTAACCCACGAAATGGGCTTTGCTAAAAAGGTAGCCGATAGGATTATCTTTATGGATGCAGGTCAAATCGTCGAAGAAAACACACCAGAAGAGTTTTTCCAAAATCCTGAGTCTGATAGACTTAAACTCTTTTTGGAGCAAATCTTATCGCACTGATTTTGTTGTAATGCGAGGATAAAAGATGGAACAGTTGATTCCAGTTTTGATGATTGTAGCGATGGTAGCGTTTGTCCTAATCAAACAGATAGGAAAACTTACCACTAAATTAGACACCTTTGTCGATGAAAGCTCTCATGAGCGTTATGCTAAGTTTTCAGCGATCATCCAAGAGCGTGTACGAGAGATCAAACAAAGCCTTGATAGTTCTAAAACGCCTAATGAGCGCCCTTTTAAACTGCTTGAGGGCAAGAATGAAGAAGAAGCTCTTGAGCTTCTTTCTAACTTCATTCGCAAACTGGTCTTTTTTGAGACACTCATGGCAAAACAGAAGAGTTCAAAAGAAATTGAAGCGGAACTTTTTGAGCTTCTAAGTCACTTAGATACGTTTCTTAAAGAGTTTTGTGTGGATGGAGAGGCACTTGCAGATGCCCTTCGTGAGAGCCTTTTGGAAGCATACGAACAACTTGATTAAACAAGTGAGGAGTTTTTCTCCTCACTCTTTCTTTATACTTCTTCGGTAAATGGATACCCCGCCTCTTTTAAAAGTCCACGGATTGATTCTTGATGCTCAACTCCTTTGGTCTCAAGCATAATAGTAATCTGTGCATCTCCATAAGAGAGCTTCGTTGAGAAGCGGTCATAGTCGATCTGAATGATATTGGCATTGGCATTTTTAAATAGGTCTGTCAGACGCATCAGTGAGCCCGGCTTATCGATAAGTGTGATGACCAACTTCATCTTACGGTGTGATTTGATCAAACCTTTTTCGATGATGACAGAAAGCATCTGAACATCGATGTTTCCACCGCTTAAAACCGCTCCTATTTTCATATTTTTATCGTAAGCAAATTTTTGGTGCATGATCGCTGCAACACTAGCAGCTCCGCCACCTTCAACAACCAGTTTTTGACGCTCAAGCAAAAACAAAATAGCCGCAGCGATCTCTTCATCATCCACGGTCACCACTTCATCTACACACTCTAAAATGTGAGCAAGGTTGGACTCACTGACATCACGTACAGCAATACCATCAGCGATAGTACGGACACTTTTGGAGTTAATCGCTTTTTTGGCGTAAAAAGACTCATACATCGCAGGAGCACCCGAAGCATTAACACCAATGACTCTAATTTTTGGATCGATTTGTTTGATGGCAGAACTCATACCGCTGATAAGCCCTCCTCCACCAATAGGAACAACAACGATGTCAAGATCATTGATCTCGTCAATCATCTCTAGCGCTACCGTTCCTTGTCCAGCAATAACCGTGTCATCTTCAAACGGGTGAATAAACGTCAAGCCCTGCTCTTTTGCATACGTCAAAGCATACGCATACGCTTCATCGTAATTATCACCATGTAAAATGACTTCAGCACCCAAAGCTTTCGTTCCTGTTACTTTTAAAAGAGGTGTTGCTTCAGGCATCACAATCGTTGCAGAAATGTCAAAACTACGCGCTGAGTAGGCAACACCTTGTGCATGGTTTCCCGCACTCGCTGCAATAACGCCTTTTTTACGTTCTTCTTTCGTTAAAGAGGCAATTTTATTGTATGCACCCCTGAGCTTATAGGCACCTGTGACTTGGAGGTTCTCTTTTTTTAAATAGACTTGGGCGCCAACTTCATCACTTAAATGTGGAGCCAATGCACAGGGGGTTTTGGTGACAACATTTCCCAGTTGTCGTTTTGCTTTTACGATTTCACTTAATGCTATCATTACTTTATTAACCTTTCATATTCTACTTTGGTGCATCGATTCTGTACGGCTATTAAGCCATGCTCTTGTGCTTTTGCACATGCTTGATTATTGACGATGCCCAGTTGCAACCAAAAGACTTTCACGTCACCTTTTTTTAAAACGTCTTCGATTAAGCTATCTGCAATTTCAGGTTTGCGAAACATATCTACCATATCTACCTGCTCAGGGATGTCTAAAAGACTACGGTAAACTTTTTCACCCAAAATTGTCTCTTCTTTCGGATAGATCGGATAAATTTTAAACCCATGCTCTTGCAAGTAGCGTGCCACTTTATGGCTATCTTTGGTTGGATCAGGAGATAGTCCAATAATGGCAATGCTCTTACACATCGAAAAAATGTCTTTCATGCCTGCATCACCAGGCATGCTAATGTTTGAAATGTCGCATTCCATTATTGCTCCTTAAAATAAATTAAGTTAGAAGTTTAGCACTTCGTAGCTTTTGCCTCGATTATCCATGGCTTTTGTCATGTGAATTTGTTATAATCAGGGGGTTTACATACATAAGGAGGGGTTAATGTTTCTTAATCAAATTAAGATTAAAACCAAGGGCTGGTTTTTAGCCATTGGAGTTTTGTGTGGTTTTATGGCCAATATTATCTTGGTCTCTTTTCTCATTACAGGAACGGAGCGATTGGTTTTAATTATTGGATCAATAGGTGGTATGATATTTTTCTTCGTATTTACACGTGTTATGATCGTAAGTATGACAAACTCCATTGATGCACTCTTTGCTATCACGCTTGATCTTGCGAAGGGAAGTGGCGACCTTACGAAGCGTATTGTCATCAATTCGAAAGATGAAATTGCTGATTTATCAGACAACATCAACCAATTTATCGAAAAAATTCATGCAACAGTTGAAACATCTACCAAAACATCATCACAAAGTGCCCAAATGGCGCATCAATTCTCAACAATCTCCAATGATGTCGATAAACGTATGGCAGAAGAGCGTGATTTTGTTAAGAAAACAAAAGATTTAGGTGATGCCATGAAGCTCACGTTGGAGCAAAATACACTCAATGCAACGCAGACCAGCCAAAATATTTTAAATGCTTCCCAAACACTGAACACAACGGCAAGCGAGATAAAAACGCTGGTTAACAATATTCAACAAGCCTCAGAAGTAGAATCACATACTTCTGAGCGTCTCCAACAACTCAGCAACGATGCCAATCAAGTCAAAAATGTCCTTACGGTTATCTCTGACATTGCCGATCAAACAAATCTTTTAGCGCTCAATGCTGCGATTGAAGCGGCGCGTGCGGGTGAACATGGACGTGGATTTGCCGTTGTTGCCGATGAAGTACGAAACCTTGCGGAGCGAACACAACGAAGTTTGACAGAAATAAATGCAACGATTAATGTGATTGTTCAAAACATCATGGATGCAAGTGAACAGATGAGTAAAAATTATAAATTCATCGAGCAAATGGCACACAACTCTGAAGAAGTTGAAACGAAAATTAGCAATACAGAAGCCATCATGAAAGAAGTTTCTGATGCCTCATTAATGGCTTCGAATGTGTCACAAAAACTCTCAAATGACACTGCAACGATTATAAAAAACATTGGTGAAATTTACGAGTCATCAATGCAAAATAGCAACGATGTCAAAAATCTCAACACATCCTCTCAACAACTTTTAGGGCTTTCTGAGACTTTAGCGTCCAAACTTGCCCTCTTTAAAATCTAACCCTCTCTAAAAGGGTTAGATTCGCTTTAAAATAACGCCAGACTCCAAATGCTCCGTATTCGGGAATTGATCGAATAGTGCAAAATGGCAGATGGCGTATTTCTTCGTTAACACTTCAAGATCACGCTTTAGTGTTTCAGGGTTGCATGAAATGTAGATAATGTTTTCAAATTGAGAGATAAACTCTAAACTCGCTTCATCCATACCTGAACGAGGCGGATCTACAAAGACATGGCTGAAACGGTAACCTTCTAAATTAATGCCCTTTAAACGGTTATATTCGCGTTCTTTTTTCAGTGCAGAAGTAAGTTCCTCGGCACTCATGCGTAAAAAAGTTATAGTGTGTGTATCATTGAGTTCACAGTTTTGAAGCGCCGATGCGATAGATGTTTTAGAAATCTCGGTTGCTAAAACCTTTTTAAATTTTCCTGCCATTGGAATCGTAAAATTGCCATATCCGCAGTAAAGCTCTAGCAAATCTTCGCAGTTTTCAAGATGACCTAAAACCCAACTGATCATCTTCTGGTTCATAGCACGGTTTGGTTGTGAAAATCCACCTTCAATGATATGGTAACGATAAGTCTTACCCGCAATATCAAAATGATCTTCAACAAAGTCTTGGCTCAAAACACGCTTCATACCACGACTCCGACCGATGATAAAAATGCCAAACACTTTTTCAAGCTCTTTCGCTTCATTATCCCACTCAACTGTTAACGGCTTATGGTAAATGAGCGTCACTAAAAGATGCTCTGAAGAAGCCAAAAACTCTATGGCAAAAATCTTTTCACGAAGCATAGGTGAGCTTTCGATCTGTTTTAAAAGCTTTGGCATTAGCGTGTAAATTTTCATCTCAACTTTAGGACAACTCTCAATGCAGACAGCACCCTTTTTATCGACAGCACCCATAGCATAACTGATCGTATCGCCCTCTTTCCAAATGCGAAACTCAGAGCGTCCACGGTAGTGTTCAGAAACAGACTCAAAGAAATCAAAATGCTTGACATTAAAAGGTTCAAATAAAGCATACATATGCGCCTTTTTATGGGCACACTGTGCATCATAGTCTAATGTATAAAGCGTACAGCTACCGCATTTTCCAAAATAAGAACACTCCATGAAACCTCTTTATTTCTAATTATTTTATGTAAAATTATATGTATTATAGAACTAATGATGAAAGTAAACCAATTAACGCACCAAAAAAACCACCCCAAACAACAAGCCATCCCAAATGTTCTTTAATGAAATTTTGAACAATCTCTTTGACCATCTGTGGCGTTAACTCATTTAAACGCGCATCGATCATCTGCTCAATGGTTATAAGCATATCATCCGTAAGTGATGAATTTTGTATGCTTTGTGCTATTTTTTGTTGGAATACATTACTTTCACTAATATCGAGTATGGAATCTTTGAGTTTTTCACTAAACGGTGCACGAAGCCCTTCTAAGGCACTTACTCCACCAAACATGCTAAGCATTCCACCAAATGATGACTCCATAACGGTCTTTGTTAGTGCATCAAATGCAGGTGAAAAGTCCACTTCTGCGATAATAGGCGTTAAATCAAACGCTTTTTCTTCTTTTTCAAAAAAAGCGTCCAATTGTTCTTTGGTAAAAAATTGTTCCATCATCAAGTTTTTGATAGAAGCTTTAAATGCCTCAAATTGAAGCTGAATAACACCGCTACCATACAAAAATGGTACTTTTTCAAACAGCATATGAATTGCAATTTGGTTTGTTACTGCCCCTGAAAAAGCAAAAAGACCTGTCAGTAAACTCCAATGTGCATACGGCTCTGGAATCACAAACGATAGACCAATAAGTCCAACACTGATGATGTCAGTCCACCAACTTTTATCAATTTTCATTCTTCCTCCTTATAAAAAAAGCGCCATTATACTGTGGCATGTTTTAACTGGCGTTTATTGAGTTTTGCGTAGCCTTCTTTTTGTTCCTCATGAGGCACATAGTTTTCACGTAAAAATGAAGGCATTTTACGTCCTCGAACCGTCATAATGTCTTCAATGAGAAGCGCTTTGATCTCCTCTTCACTATGTTTCATCTCTTCACAAAGATAACGAAAAAGAAGCTGAGCTAAACGATCAAGTGAGATTTGCCATGTGGATTCAGTTTGGTTATAAAGCCATTCGCTAAAAGCATAAAAACCTTCATAGACTTTGCCCTCTTTCCATAACAATGTAGCACTCTTTTTAAAATTACCGCTGTTATAGACCATGTCCCAAAAGCGGGCAAAGCGCTTCATCTTCTGCATCTCTTTAAATGGTATTAAATCATTTTGCAAAATATCATAAGGTGGCTTGTCATAGTAAACCATGCCATAGATTTCATCGTGCCTTGAAATGGTCGTACCAGAGAGTTTTTTAAGAATGCCGATTTGAATTTCACACTGTGTAAGGGAGTAAAGTTTATCTAAATTTCGTCCAAAACCCTCCAAACTCTCCCCTGGTAAGCCAATAATGAGATCAACATGTAAATGCGCATGCGTTTGCTCTTGCAAGAATGCCAAATTATCTTCTATCTTAGGGATATTAAGACGTCTATGGATGTTTTTAGAAATCTCAGGATCAAGTGTTTGAATGCCTACTTCAAGTTGCAATGCAGCAGGTGGGAACTTAGCTATTTTTTCACGAAGGATAGCAGGAAAGTGGTCTGGTATCACTTCGAAATGGACAAAATATTCTTCTGTTTTGGAGAGAAAGAAATCTAACAGTTTAGTCGCATTTTCGATGCTGAGATTAAACGTACGATCTATAAACTTAAAATTGCGCACACCTCGCTGCCAAAGCTTTTCAAGTTCACCTATAAAACGCCCTATTTCGATGTCACGTACTTTTTTATCGGCCGATGAGAGACAAAACTCACACGTAAAAGGACATCCACGACTCGCTTCAATGTAGCAGTAACGGTTTTTGATGTCATGGTCTGTGTAGTAATCATACGGCAATTTTATGGTACTTAAGTCAACCATGGGTGCTTTTATAACACGTTCACTAGGTGTTTGTCCTTCAAGAAGTGTTTTACAGAGCGTATAAAAAGCGATGTCACCCTCACCTTGAATAATGTAGTCTGCACCACTAAAATCCACACGATGCGGAAAATGGCTCGCTTCGGGTCCTCCTAAAATGATAAGAACATCTGGTGCTACTTTTTTAAGAATGCTAATGAGTTCTTGTACTTCCAACGCATTCCAAATGTATGCACCAATGCCCACGATTTTAGGCTCATACCTCAAAATCTCTTCTGCAGCATCCGCCACTTGAGAGTTGATGACAAATTCTAAAATCTTAGCTTTGTCTTGGAGCTCTTCGAGGTTTGCAAACAAATAGCGTTGCGCAATAGAGGTATGTGTATAGCGTGCGTTAAACGTAGTTAAGAGAATTTCTTTCATAGAGTACCAGTGTTGATTTTTTCTAAAACGATTCAATTGTGTCGTTACTTATAGATCACTTATTATAATAAAACTTTTTGGTTATCTTGGTTAAAATCCAAATTCTTGAATGCGTCGGGGTGTAGCGCAGCCTGGCTAGCGCGCTACCTTGGGGTGGTAGAGGTCGCGTGTTCGAATCACGTCACTCCGACCATTTAATTTTATTCTCATAGCAATCTTAACTCTCTTTTGTGCTATCATAAATGTAACTTTTCGTATGGGAGGTTACTATGCGTTATATTCGTTTCTTCAATGAACTCCATCTTAGCGACATTCCTTTAGTAGGTGGCAAAAATGCCAGCCTTGGTGAAATGTACCAGAAATTATCTACCAAAGGCATTCATGTTCCAAATGGTTTTGCGACAACCAGCGAGGCTTACCATCTGTTACTCAAAGAAAATGGCATCAAAGAAAAAATCGAAAAATGTTTAGATGGTCTGGATATATCTGACACCCTTTCGCTTCAAGAACGTGGTCATGCCATTCGCGAACTTATCTTGGCGTCAACGCTTCCTGAACAGCTTGTTAAAGAACTTCAAAGCGCTTATCATATGCTCTCTCAAGAGTATAGCTCAGAACATATCGACGTTGCAGTACGTTCATCTGGAACCGCTGAAGATCTGCCAGATGCCAGTTTTGCAGGGCAACAAGAGACCTTTTTGAACATCAATACAGCAGAAAAACTTTTGCAGAGTGTCAAACAGTGCTATGCTTCTTTATTTACCGATCGTGCCATTAGTTACCGAACCAGTCGAGGTTTTGATCATTTTAAGGTAGCCCTCTCCGTAGGTGTTCAAAAGATGGTACGAAGCGACAAAGCTAGCAGTGGCATTATGTTCAGCATCGATACCGAAAGTGGCTCCGAAAATCTCATCTTAATCAATTCGATTTGGGGGCTTGGTGAAAATGTGGTGAGTGGTAGGGTTAATGCAGATGAGTTTTTTGTATTTAAACCTACACTCAAAAAAGGACTCAGTACCATTTTAAAACGCTCACTAGGGAGCAAAAAAGAGAAAATGCTCTATAGCGACGAAGGGCATACGGTTAATGTTCCAACAACTCCAGAAGTGCAACAACGTTTTTCCATTAGTGATAATGAGGTCATGAGTCTCGCACGTCAAGCATTGATTATTGAGGAGTATTACAAACGTCCTATGGACATTGAATGGGCAAAAGATGGATTTGATGGCAAACTCTACATCGTGCAAGCGCGTCCAGAAACCGTTCAAAGCAAGCTCCAAAATAACATTTCCATTGAAAAATATGCGTTGAGTAGCACCAAAGATTTAAAACTACTCACCTCAGGTCGTGCAGTAGGCGATAAAATTGGTAGTGGAGAAGTAAAAGTTATCCACAATACGTCTGAATTTGCGCTCTTTAAAGCAGGTGATGTTCTGGTTGCGGATACAACTAATCCTGATTGGGAACCTATCATGAAAAAGGCTTCTGCCGTAGTCACCAATAGAGGTAGCCGCACCTGTCATGCAGCGATTGTTGCACGTGAGATTGGTGTACCTGCTGTGGTAGGATGTGGCAATGCTACAGAAGTATTGAAAAATGCACAAAAAGTCACTGTTAGCTGTGCTGATGGGGATGAAGGACATATTTATGATGGTGAGATTGTATTTAACTGTAAAACCATAGACCTCAGTTCTCTTAAAGAGACAAAAACGAAATTAATGATGAATGTTGGCAATCCTGCTGAAGCCTTTCATCTTGCTAAAATGCCCAATGATGGAGTAGGACTTGCGCGCATGGAGTTCATTATGACGCACTCTATCAATGCTCATCCAATGGCACTGGTAAATATGCACAAAGGCAACCGTGTCGAAGATGAAGAAAAAATCCGCTCTTTTATGGCTCCGTACAGCGATGCAAAAGAGTTTTTTTTAGAAAAGCTGAGTGAAGGTGTTGGAATGATCGCTGCTGCGTTTTATCCTAAACCTGTCATCATTCGTACCAGTGATTTTAAAAGTAATGAATACCGAAATATGCCTGGTGGATTTGCCTATGAAGCAGAAGAAGAGAACCCTATGATAGGTTTTCGTGGAGCAAGTCGTTACTATGATGAAAGTTATAAAGAGGCATATGCGTGGGAATGTGAAGCCCTAAAACGTGTACGAGATGATATGGGACTTACCAATGTCATTATTATGATTCCTTTTGTCAGAACCCCTGAAGAAGGAGAGAAAGTCATTCGTATTATGAATGAACAAGGGCTTATTCAAGGAAAAAATGGTCTCAAAATCTATGCTATGTGTGAAATTCCTGCCAATGTCATTATCGCTGATGAGTTTTTAAAAGTCTTTGATGGATACTCCATCGGATCAAACGACCTTACACAACTTGTTTTAGGTGTTGATAGAGAAAGTGGACTCATTGCACATATTTTCAATGAACGAAATCCTGCCGTGACACAGATGCTCAAAATGGCGATTGTTGCGTGTAAAAGCAGGGGAAAATACATCGGTATTTGTGGGCAAGCACCATCAGATTACCCTGAAATCACAGAGTTTTTAGTGAAAAATGGTATAGACTCAATCTCTCTTAACCCTGATTCACTCTATAAAATGCACCAAGTTGTTGAGAGTTTAGAAGAAAAACTCTCTTAATTGTGTTGCACAACTAAAGGCTCTTCATGTGCTAAGAGCCTTTTTTCAATTTCATCGCTTGTTGCTTCTCTTAGACCAATGACAGTACCATCAAAGATAATTGTCACTCCTGCAAGCGGATGATTAGCATCAAGAATAACTTTGTCTTCTAAAATCTCAACAACACTATATGTCAAGACGATTTCTTCATCTTCACCTTCACTAAAAACCATTTCAACACTCTGACCGACCTCTAAGTCATCTTCAAATTGATTACGATCTTCGATGAGCACTAATTCTTGTTTGTATTCACCAAAGGCATCTTTTGGTGAGAGCTGAATATGAATACTTTCCCCTATACTCTTCCCTTCCAGCGCTTTTTCGATTTTTTCAAAAACATCACCATATCCACCATGTAAGTAGATAAGTGGTTGTGCGCCACTGTCTAAAAGGTTATTTTCCGTATCAAAAACAGTGTAGTCAAGGGTTACGAGGCAATTTTTAGTGATAATCAAAAGAGTCCTTACATGTTCAAAGTAAAAAAGCCACCCTTTTTATAAGAGTGGCTTTAGCGCATTAATTTGCGAGTTCGTAGTTTTCAATAAGATTGAAATTGAGGTATTTATAGACTTTATCGGTCTTACCTGAGAGTTTTTTAGGTACTAAACTCATGTATTCTTCAACGCTTGGGAGTCTTCCTAACAGTGCGCAAAGTGCTGCTAATTCTGCACTACCAAGATAGACTTTTGAATTTGGTCCCATACGGTTATCAAAGTTTCTGGTTGATGTTGAAAATACAACTGCACCTTCTCTTACATTGGCTTGGTTACCCATACAGAGTGAACATCCAGGGATTTCAATACGAGCACCAGATGTTCCAAAAATAGAATAATAGCCCTCAGCAGTGAGTTGGTCTTTATCCATTTTCGTTGGAGGAGCGATCCAAAGTGTAGTTGGTACTTTACCTTCACCTTGAAGAACTTCACCAAGTGCACGGTAGTGACCAATGTTCGTCATACAGCTTCCTACAAACACTTCATCGATTTTCTTTGGACGATTTTCGTCGGCTAAAACTTCACTGAGTGTTGCAACATCATCTGGGTCATTTGGACACGCTAAAATAGGCTCTTTTATCTCATTGAGGTCAATTTCAATGATTTCAGCATAGTGTGCATTGCTGTCTGCTTTAAGCAATTTTGGATCTGCAATCCATGCTTTCATTTTATCAGCTCTGCGTTGCAATGTTTTAGCGTCAGCATAGCCTGCTTTGATCATTGCTTCAAGCAATGTAATGTTTGATTTAAGATACTCAATCACAGGTTCTGTATCGAGAGCTACAGTACATGCTGCTGCACTTCTCTCAGCCGAAGCATCACTAAGTTCAAACGCTTGCTCAACTTTGAGTTTTGGAAGTCCTTCAATCTCAAGAATTTTTCCTGCAAAAATGTTCTTTTTATTTTTCTTAGGAACAGTCAGTAGTCCTTTTTTGATCGCATAGTACGGAATGGCATTGACCAAGTCACGAAGTGTGATACCTGGTTGCATTTCGCCTTTAAAACGTACCAAAACAGATTCTGGCATATTAAGAGGCATACTTCCTGTAACTGCCGCAAACGCAACGAGACCAGAGCCTGCAGGGAAAGAGATACCAATAGGGAAACGTGTATGGCTATCGCCGCCCGTTCCAACCGTATCAGGAAGAACCATACGATTAAGCCACGAGTGAATGACACCATCACCTGCTCTAAGGCTTACACCTGAACGAGATGTTATAAATGAAGGCAATGTATGGTGTAGTTTAACATCGCTTGGTTTTGGATAGGCTGCTGTATGACAGAAACTTTGCATCACAAGATCAGCACTAAAGCCAAGGGCTGCAAGCTCTTTGATCTCATCTCTGGTCATTGGTCCTGTGGTATCTTGACTACCAACCGTTAACGTATGCGGTTCAACGTACATACCTGCACGGACACCATCCACACCACACGCACGACCTACCATCTTTTGTGCAAGCGTATAACCAACACCTTTTTGATCTTCTGGTTGTTCTGGTTTAGCAAAAATGTTCTCTGCGCCCATACCTAGACTTGCTCTAGCTTTGGTGGTTAAACCACGACCAATAATAAGAGGAATACGACCACCTGCACGGTACTCATCCGCTAATGTATTTGGAGAGAGTTTAAATGTTGCAACAACTTTACCATTTTTTTCAATTTTACCCGCCAGTGGATAAACATCGATAATATCGCCTGTCTCTAGTCCTTCAACATTCACTTCAATAGGAAGCGCACCGCTGTCTTCTGCAGTGTTGAAGAAAATAGGAGCGATGGTAGAGCCTAAAATGAGTCCACCTGTTTTTTTGTTTGGTACATTAGGAATATCACGTCCCATGAACCACTGAATGGAGTTAATGCCTGATTTTCGGCTACTTCCCGTTCCTACAACATCACCTACATAAGCAACTTCATATCCTTTAGCAATCAATTCTTTGATTTTATCAATGGAACCTGGAAGTCTTTTTACAAGCATAGCATTGGCGTGAAGGGGAATATCACTACGGGTAAACGCTTCACTTGCAGGGCTTAGATCATCGGTATTGGTCTCACCTGCGACTTTTAAAACAGCTACCGTGATTTTTTCTGGCATAGAAGGTTTTGTTGTAAACCACTCTGCATTTGCCCATGAAGTCATAACCTCTTTTGCATACACATTGGTTTTAGCAAGTGTTTCGATGTCATTAAAGGAACCATAAACAAGGACAGTGTTCTTAAGGGCATTGCATGCAGCACGTGCAACATCAGCATCTGTTGAGCTAAGCGCATCAACGAGAGGTTGAACATTATAGCCACCAAACATTGTACCTAAGAGTTCTATCGCATAAACAGGCGTTATCGCTTTACAGGTAACTTTTTTCTGCGCTACATCATTTAAAAAGGCTGCTTTGACATAAGCCGCTTCATCCACACCTGGTGGAACACGATTTGCCAACAAGTCCTTTAACAAGGCTTGATCACCCTCTTCTTTCTTTAAAAGCTCTACTACCTCTGCTGTTTTTTTTGCATCAAGAGGTAAAGGAGGAACACCTAACTTTGCTCTTTCATTCACTTCTGCTTCATACGCTTGAAAAAAACTCATTGTGACTGACTCCTTGTGGTTGGTAAGTTTATACGATGATCTCACGCTGCCCTTTAGCGTTTTGAGAAGAGAGTATTCCCATAGCCTCCAGTTGCTCGACAATCGTCGCTGCCCTATTATAGCCAATATTCAATCTTCTTTGAATATAAGAAATTGAGCTCTTTCTTTCATTAAGGACAATGGCTTTTGCGTCCTCAAAAAGCTCATCCAAATCGCCACTATCTTTGCCTCCAGATGCAGCTGAAAAACCTTCTTCACTCTCTTTAAGGAAACTCTCGTCATATACGACAGGGCGCTGTTTTTTGAGGTATTCTACCACCTTGTCAATCTCATCTTCAGAGGTGTATGGGGCATGCAAACGAATGAGTCCAGAAGTGCCTGGAGGGGTGAAAAGCATATCGCCATTTCCAAGTAAAGAATCAGCTCCCATAGCATCTAAAATGACTTTTGAGTCGATTTTTTGCCCTACTTTAAAACTAATACGAGAAGGTAAGTTTGCTTTAATAAGACCAGTTACAACATCAACCGAAGGCCTTTGTGTCGCTACTACGATGTGAATTCCACTCGCTCGTGCCATTTGCGCAAGACGTGCGATGTAAAATTCAACATCTTTACCACTGGTCATCATAAGATCCGCTAATTCGTCAATAATAATGACAATATACGGCAGCGGATCAACGCCAATACTTTTTGCTTTTTCATTGTAGTTTTCAATATTTTTAGTTTTTGAACGACTCATCATCTGGTAACGTCGCTCCATCTCTCCCACCATGTTTGCAAGTGCTACAATCGCTTGTTTTGGCTTTGTAATAACTGGTGTTAAAAGATGTGGAATGTCATTGTAAATCGAAAACTCTAACATCTTTGGATCGATCATTAAAAAGCGTAATGTATCAGGTGAGTTGCGGTATAAAAGAGAAAGCAACATCGCATTGATACCAACGCTCTTACCGCTACCTGTTGTTCCAGCAACCAATAAATGTGGAAGCTTTTTAAGGTCAGTAACAAAAGCATTTCCTACAATGTCCTTACCAAGGGCAATGGTGAGGGGCGAAGATGATTTTTTGAAAATTTCACTTTCTAAAATTTCTTTGAGATAAATCGTTTCTATTTTTTGATTTGGTACTTCAATACCCACAACGTCTTTGCCAGGAATTGGCGCTTGAATACGAATTGTTTTAGCTTTAAGTGCCATAGCAAGGTCATCTTGAAGCGTTAAAATACGTGAGACTTTCACATGAGGTGCAGGTTTAAACTCAAACGTTGTAACCACAGGACCTGAATAAGTACGTACAACATCACCTTCGATTTTAAACCGACGTAGCTTTTCGAGTAAATCTTGAATTTTTTGGTCGATCTCATTTTCATTGACATGAACTGCTTTTGCAGGAGGATTGGCTAAAAATGAAAGTGGTGGAAGTTTAAAATCTTTTGGTTTGTCACATTCACCTTGATCGATTTCTGAGAGTAACTTCGTATTTTCCGCTACTTCGCTTAAAATTTCGACTTTTTGTGCATTTTTTAAACGTACGAGCGGTTTTTTAGGCTCTTTTTGATCAGCGTACAGTGGCTCAATAATTGCAGGATTTTCATCTGGTGTATCATCGTCTAACACTCTTTTTTCTTCAATAAAAACATCCTGTTTTTTACTTGTGCGAGGCTTTTTCTCTTCAACACTCAAAGTTTCTTCTGGTTCAGCTTTATACTCTTTGATTTTTGTTTTAGTAAACGTAGGCTTAATAAGCGTTAAAAAATCACTGATGCTTGATTCTACAAGCAGTGTCATCGCAAGCAGAAAAATGGCGATGATAAAAAGCCAAACACCCATAATACCAATAGAAGTTATGAGCATATCAACAATGGAACGTCCAAATGAACCACTCAATTCACTTTTGACTATAATGGACTGTGCCATTAAAAAGCTAAAAAGAAGTATCATAGATGCAAGAAAAACACCTATACGACGTTCTGTTAACGTACTCTCTTTATAAAGGGTGAATGCTGGTAAGATTAATACGAATGGATAAAAGAAAGCCGCATAACCAAACACATGCTGATTCGACTTTCCAAGAAATGCACCAAATTTTCCAACAACAGAAGCATCAGGTAAAATAGTTGCTACGCCTAAAAAAAGTGCAATAGCAATAAAAATAATAAAAAGAGTCTCTTTTAAGATAGCAGATCCTTTACGTGTAATAATAGAGTTGATATTATAACAGATTATTACATGTAATCTAAAAGAGACATTGAATTTACTTTTACAATAGTTGACATCATCGCTTGATAAGAAGCGCTAATTTGGGTGAATGTTAAATAGGCTTCAGTCGGATCAACACCTACAATATCCGTTTGAACTGTTTGAACATTGACTTTTAACGTATCTGTTGTTGTTTTTGCATCTTTTAAAGCATTGGAATATGCACCAATCTTTGTATGCTCTTTTGTGACATGGTCTGCAATATGGTCAATTTGTTTTAGTGCATTTTGAATACCCATATTACGAGGATCACTTGCTGTAGAATCCATGCGAAATGTACCTGAACGTACTGCTGCAATCATTTCATTCAATTGTCCAAAAAGATCAATTGAAGGGTTATCAATCGTTACTGAATTATTTGACATAAAAGAAAGAGCAGTATTGGCTGTGCCATTATAATTTCCTGCATCATTATCGAACATTGAAAATTCAATTTTAGACTCAGAAGCTGTCCGATCTAAAATAGAGATGCGACCGCGATAATCCAGCCCCACCTCGACACTACTTTGAGCAGTCTGAATTGCGTAGTTATACTCTTCAGCATCGGTACTTGCAACAGGTACACCATCTGTGGGGAGTATTCCTGCTGTCAACATACTTATAACATCGGTCAATTGTTGATAGGTAACATCGTCTGCACTTGTAGGGTTACCATCACCATCTAGTACAGAAAAGGTTTCGTTAAGATCCGTTGTGTCACCATCACCATTGAGGTCGATTGTAACATTGCTACCTGCATTTGAAAAATTCAGTGTTGCAGTATTATTTACACCATTTTTATTCGTATAATTAAATGTCAATGATTTACCATCAAGAGTATTAACACCTGCAACCTCACTTAGTTTTGTAGATGTAGTAGCATATTCATTTGTGCCAATGACCACTTGAGAAACATTACCGAGTAATTCATTACCATTTTTTTCAAAACCTCGTTGCGTATAGTTAATCCCATCAGGAATGCTAAAACCAGCTACTGCAGTATTTGTTGCATCTCTTGCAACTAATGTAGCATTTAAGGTTGCACTTGGATCATCTGCAATGATTTGCCCATTTTCAATACGTACTGACCCCACTGTTAAGCCATATTCTGTTTCAATAGCACTCATTAAGTCTTGAACGGTTGTTGTTGCTGTAACAGCCATACTAGTTCCACCAACAAGGATATTATCGACGTTTGAAGGCATAACACTACTTAAAAGTGTACTTGCTTTTGCTATATCACCACTACTATTTTCCAATGGATAACCAATGCGGTAAAGACCTGGTGTATAAATATCTGCACGTGAGGTAATTGTGCTTGCAGAATTCGTCGAAGCATAATTACTTGCATTAAACGCAATAATATCAACATTGGAATTGGCAAGCAGTGCATTGACATCCGTCTGATCTGCATTCCCTGATGTTCCTGTTGCTGCATTTCTATCCACCGCAGCAAAAATATTCATATCCAATACTTGATTCCCTGTTGTCAAATCTTTTACTTCGATTTGTCCGCGTGCATTCATAGAGACATCTACGATTTTATTGGTAGATGTGTTTCCATAAGCATTACCAATACTTTGAAGTAAATCATCAACTGTTGATGTTGAGCTCATAGTGATTTTTGAATTAAATGTTTCACCACTTGGATTGCGACCTGAAAGATAAAAAACAGCATTAGGATTATTGGTTTTATTACTATCAGTGTCTCCAACCATGTCACGAATTGTGTCGGTATTTTTAATATAAACATTACTGGCCGTTGCATCAGTTCCAGCATTGTTCATAATAGCAGGATGAAGGGCTGTTTGATTAAGTAGTCCAACATTTGTAGAAACCACTTTACTATAATCACTATCAGTTCCTGTAAAAAGCGATTTTCCATCTATATTATAAGGAAGTTCAACACCAGAACCGATCACAGCAGTTAAAATTTCACCATTACCCTTGTATGTGCCATCACTGTTAATAGGCTTTGTTGAAACAGCAGAACCTGAAAATAAAAACTGACCATTAATAGAAGTGTTCGCAAGACCCATGAGTTGTTGTCTAATGGCACTTAATTCATTCGCGATTGCTTCAAGACTTGTTGAAGAATTAGAAGCATTGGCAGCTTGAGAGAGTTTTGTTTTAAACAAATCAAATTTAGAACTAATCTCAGTCAATGTAGAATCAGTATTATCTGCAAATGATTTTGCTTTTGAACTGCTTTCAGAAGATTGTGTTAATGTGCTAATTTCATAATTTAAACGCATTGTATCAACATAAACACCCGTATCTTCATAACTGTTTTGTATCTTCATACCTGAAGCAATTTGTTGATTTATATTATAAAGTTTCTCACTTGAAGAGCGATAATTGCGTAAAGAGTTACTGTATAAAAGTGAATTTGTTAATCTCATAGTTTACTCCATTAATTTTCATTATTAAAACATAAGCAATTTTAATTCCTTGTGCAAAATATCGACTTTTTGGGAACATTCTTTAACTTTTTAAAAAATATTATTGTCTTTTTTTAAAAAAAATTGTACAATCCTCGCACAAACACTTTATTTTAAGGAATGAGCAATGAAAAAAGCGGAATTTATCCAAGCAGTCTCTGAGAAAGCAGGTCTTTCTAAGAAAGATAGTCAGAAAGCTGTTGATGCAGCTTTAGAAGCAATCAGCGAAGCACTAGTTGCTGGCAAAGATGTAAGCTTTATCGGTTTTGGTACATTCAGTACTGCAACAAGAGCTGCTAGAAAAGCTAGAGTTCCTGGTACAAACAGAGTGGTAGATGTTGCAAAAACAACAGCTGTTAAATTTAAAGTTGGTAAAAAACTTAAAGACGCTGTAGCAAAAGCTTAATTTCTGCACCTCAAAAAGCTTAGACATTCAGTTTTACTGATGTTTAAGCTTTTTTTTGTATAATTCCAACTCTTAATTTATGTGCCTGAGTGGTGAAATTGGTAGACGCGCTAGACTCAAAATCTAGTATGGAGACATATGCCGGTTCGAGTCCGGCCTCAGGTACCACTTCTTTTTAATTTCCTAATTTTACAGATAAACACTCTTCTTCTAAGCCTCCTTGTATTAAATTTTGCTATAATCCGACCTTATTACATTTACGTAAAAAGGAATTTGATGCAAAGCAATCTATTTGATGATCTTAAATCTCTTAAAGAAAAAATGAACCAAGATGAACACAACAATAAAGAAAAACTCATAGAAGAGCAAAAGAAAGAAAAAGAAAAAAAGCTACATGAGCAATTTGAAAAATTTATGCAAAATTCTGGAGTTAAAAAACTACACTAAGCCATGACCTCTTTTTCTCGCATGATCGAATTTTCAACGTTAGAGACAAAATGCTCCTATCTTGATAACTGTAAAACACGCATGGAGTATAAATACATCGAAAACGCAACGATGGAACTCAATCAAGCTTTAGTGGAACGAGGTTGGAGGCGTTTTGGGCATTACTATTCTCGTCCTCAATGTCATAATTGCACATCGTGCCTTAGCCTTCGAATTGATGTTAAGAATTATGAATTTTCACGCTCTGCTAAACGTGCCTTTAAAAAGGCAGAAGGGCTGCGCTATGTCATACAATCGCCAACTATCAGCAATGAACACTTGGAACTGTACGACAAATACCATCGTTTTATGGAACAAAAGCGCGGTTGGCAGTACTACAATCTCAAACCACAAAGCTACCATGAACTTTACGTCAGTGGCGCACATAATTTTGGTAAAGAGGTGCTTTACTTTCACGAAGATCAGCTTATCGGTGTTGATCTCATTGATTTTTTAGATGATGGCATCTCCTCCATTTACTTTTTCTATGACCCTGATTTTGAAAAACTTTCTCTTGGCAGGCTCTCTATTTACGAACAGATCATTTTGGCGAAAGAGTACGACCTTGATTGGATTTATTTGGGTTATTATGTTGAGCATTCTCAAAGCCTTAAATACAAGGCGTCTTACCAACCCTATCAAATACTTCAAGGCAATCCAAATTTAGATGAGGATGTTATTTGGATTTAACTTTGTAAAAATTGGAATTCTTTTTGCTTTAAGGTTAATAACTTGATACAAAAGGATGAATTGATGCACCTTTCACTCTCTCATGATATGCTTGCCATAACGATACAAGAAGACTCTAAAACGTTTTATTATTTGCAAAATATTGCTGATAAAAATTTTCAAAAGAAGATTGGGCGTAAAGAGAAAATGATCATTTTTAAAGAGCAAGATGAGTTGGTTCAACGCCGCTACTTTTTAAAATTGATTAGTAAAATATACCTTCGAAAAACTGGCAACATAGAGCAAGCCAACATCATAGAAAGTGCCATTGACAAGAGCATCAAAATATCTCTTTTAAAATCCAATCAAGTGCTTCAAAAAATGAATATAAACCTTTCCATTGAAGACAATTATGCGGTTGTGTTCAATCTCGGTTCTCATAATACGCTCTTTGCTTCATACCTGAAAAGCTATTTTAAAGACCATTTGGTCAGGATTCGCCCAAAAAACGGCACAATCACGCTTTATCCAAATTCTGATGTAACCGTTCGTCTTTTAGAAAAACTCCTTGATCAAAAAGAGCTTTTTGGTTGTTTTGTAGAGTTTTCGTATGTGATGGAAGATTTCTTAGCGTATAAAAAAAGCTTTGTGGCAAAACGTGCAAAACGAAGCCGTCACAATGCGCTTTTTTCACTGCTTGAAGAATATTTTGGTATTTTGGGATGTAAAGTTGAAGACTCGTTTGAAGTTATCCGTAGAAACTATTTAACACTCGTGAAAAAATACCACCCTGATAGTTGCGGTTTGTATGATGGTGACTTGCATACTAAATATGTCGCAAAATTTCAAGAAGTTCAAACTGCCTATGAAATGCTCAAAATGCACTTTAAACATCTTGACGTAAAAATCGCTTAGAGCTTAAGAGTGTAGAGTTTTTTACGCTCAGAAGAGCTTGCAATATTAAACTGTTGACGGTATTTTGTGATGGTTCGTCGAACCATTTTTATATTAAATTTACTTTCAATAAGTTCTAAAAGCTTCAAATCACTGAGTGGTTTGAGTTTACTCTCATTTTTAACCAGCTCTAGCATATACTCTTTAATAGCGCTGTTGGAAATGTCTTCCTCAACAGCTGTTGCAAAAAATTGCTTTAAAGGAATAACTCCACGAGAACAGGAGAGGTACTTTCCAGCGATAGCTCGTGAAATGGTTGAAGGATTGCGTCCTAAATCATCTGCTAAATCTTTCAGCTTCATAGGTTTTATAGCTTTACCAAAGAAAAAATCATACTGATATTCAACAATCATCAGCCCAATTTTATAAAGCGTTGCTTTACGCATTTCAAGGGCATCTATAAGGTCTTTTGCATCTTTAATTTTTTGCGAGACAAAACTATGATTTTCATCGATTCCTTCCGTATCAAGAATGACCTCTGGATAATAAGCATCGTTTAATCTCACCTCAATTGCACCCGCTAAATCATAAATAAAAATGTCAGGAATAACCTCTTTTTCGTCTTCTAAAAAGTCAATCGCAGGAGGATTACGAAAATGCTTAATAACACTGAGTGCTTCAGAAAAAAGAGGTTCTTTACTAAAAGATTCTATTGTATCAAAGTTAATAATAAGTTTTTCAACCATACAGTACAGGGCATCTTCTAAACTGAGGTCTTGAAGCTGAAATAAAAAAGTCTCTTTAAGATCTAACGCGCCAATCCCCAACGGTTCAAGATAGGCAAACCGTTGTCTTATTTTTTCAACTTCATCAGTTGAAACTGCAAGTTTTTTTGCAATCTCAACTAAAGAAGCGGCTTCAAAATAGCCCTCAGCATTAATATGCTCAATAATTTCATAGGCAATACGTTGTGATTTTTCAGTGGGGAAAAGAGGAGGATTGATTTGTTCATGAAGCGTTTGGAAAAGCGATTTTTTATCCAGTGTTAATGCTTCGATTGTTTCGGTAACGGAATTTTTAGAAATCTCAGAGAAAAAACTCTTTTTTTCAAATTTTTTATCGGGTACTTCACATCCCGATTTGACACTAATGAAAGGATTTTCCTGAACAAACGGTTCAAGTGTTTCTACCAAAGTATCGAGATTGGCTTGAAGTATGGGAAGCCAACCTCTTAGCGTTGAGGAGAACTTTTGTTTGGTTGTTTGTGTATTAGAAACTCTAAGTTTCAAAAACCCTCTCCCCTATGATTAAAATCTAAAATCTTCGCCAAGATAATAGGTTTTTACCAGTTTATTTTCTGCAACTTCGCTACTACTTCCACTTGCGAGTAATGCGCCATCTTTTAAAACATACGCCCTATCGCAAATCGCTAGCGTCTCACGAACATTATGATCTGTAATCAAAACACCAATATCAAGCTTCGCAAGTTCTTGAACAATACCTTGTATATCAGCAACAGCAATAGGATCGACACCCGCGAAAGGTTCGTCCAAAAGAAGGAATTTCGGCTGCAAAACAAGTGAACGTGCAATTTCACAACGACGTCGCTCCCCTCCACTGAGGCTTACACCATTTCGTTTACGAATCGGCTCAATGTTGAGAAGATTAAGAAGCTCTTCAACACGATTCATAGCATCATCTTTATTTGGATAAACAATCTCCGCAGCAAGCATAATATTCTCTTCAACGCTTAGATCTTTAAAGATGCTTGATTCTTGAGGAAGATAGCCAATACCCAATTTTGCTCTCTCATGCAAAGGAATCTGCGTAACATCTTGGTTGTCAAAATAAACAGCACCTGCGCTTGGAGGAATGAGCCCACAAATCATATAAAACATTGTTGTTTTACCAGCACCATTAGGTCCTAAAAGACCAACAACTTCACCGCTTTGAACATTCAGTGAAACACCTTTAATAATTTCTGCTTTTTTAATAACTTTTTGTAATTCTTGAACTTTAAGCGTGTGCATTTATATGTACCTTGTAATTGCGTTGTAAATCCATTGTTGTTATATCTATCGTACTGTAAGCAAAACCAAAATGCTGCAAGAGTTTTTCAAATTCATGCTCTCCCCATTCGATAAGATGATACCCCTCAGAGTCTAATTTTTCAATCAGCCCACTTTTTAAAAAACCTTCTGTTCCACACTGATAAATATCATAATGAAACAGTTTACTTTCATATTCATGTAAAATCGAAAAAGTGGGTGAAGAAATCGCTTCTTTTATCCCTAAAGCATTTGCAAAAGCCTTTACAAATGCAGTTTTACCACTGGCAAGATTTCCTCGTAAAAGAAGGATGCCTGAAGATCCAAGTGCTTGTTGAATCTCCTTTGCAAAGGCATCTAAATGTGCTAAATCGCACACTTTTTCATAGCATTGGCTCATACAAGGTATGAAAGCTTAATAATCTCACCAAGCTTATCCCACGCTTTTTTACTCTCAAGAGCTTCTTTCATCATTTCAATGCCATCTTGCATATCGCGTGCTTTACCATCGATCATTAATGCACAGGCACCGTTTAAGAGAACAACATCACGCTTAGCACCTTTTTCGTCGCCTCTAAGAATAGCACGTGTAATCTCAGCATTTTGAACGCTATCGCCACCTTTTATGGCTTCAAGAGGAGCCAATTTAAAACCGTACATTTGTGGGTCAATTTCACCATCACTGATTGTTTGTTTTTCAATCATCGTATAACGTGTTGGGGAGCAGATGCTCACTTCATCCAATCCATCTAAAGAGCTTACGACCATGCTTTTCGTTGTTCCAAGTTCTCGCAAAGCTTTACTAAAACGCTCAATATAATCAACGTGAAAAACACCAATCATCTGTTTTTGTGCGCCTGCTGGATTTGCAAGAGGTCCCAACATATTGAAAATAGTACGATGTGAGAGACTTTTTCTAATTGGCATGATGTGTTTCATGCACGGATGATGATTCATTGCAAACATAAAAACAAAGCCACACTCTTGAAGCATTTTTATCTGCTTCTCGGGTGTTAACATAAGATTTAATCCCAATGCTTTTAAGACATCAGCACTTCCTGAAAGCGAAGTTGCAGAACCACTGCCATGTTTAGCAACTTTGCAACCAAGAGATGCTAAAACAATAGAGGTGGTTGTAGAGATATTAAACGTGCCGCTTTTATCGCCACCTGTACCAACAATATCAATAATTTCTTCTTTTAATGCTTCTGGAACGTCAAGCTTAACGCTGTGTTCACGCATCACTTTTGCAGCTGCTGCTATCTCTTCAAAACTCTCACCTCTCTCGTAAAGCTCTACTAAAAATTGTGCTGCTTCTTCGGCACTTAACTCATTCTCAAAGAGCGCATGAAACTGCTTATAGGCTTCTTGGTAATTCATACAACTTCCCTTGCATATTCGTTTTGTTTCGTTTTTGGAATGGTTTTGGTCTCAGGGATCTGCAAAACCTCGTATTTAACTGCTCTTTCAAGATACTGAATCGTGATAATATCACCAATTTTGACATCTTTAGAAGGTTTTGCCACCACACCATTGATGCTTACTACGCCATTTTTGCACATATCTTCTGACACTGCACGACGTTTCGTAATATTGACACTGTTTAAAAATTTATCGACTCGCATACCCCATCCTTAGGATTTAATGCTCATTCTAGCAAAAGAATATTTAAACTTGCTTTTTTCAGCCAATAGGTAAAAATGTAGTTAAAGCATAAGCAAAGTTTTTACTAACTTGCGCTACCATCACGAAATTCTATAAATTCTGTGAGGATTCGTGTCATGAAAAAAAATGTCAAAAAAGTAGTTTTAGCATACTCAGGTGGACTTGATACCAGTATTATTTTAAAATGGCTCCAAGATGAGTACAAATGTGAAGTTGTAACCTTTACAGCAGACATCGGTCAAGGCGAAGAATTAGAGCCTGCGCGTAAAAAAGCTATCTCTTTAGGCATTAAACCTGAAAATATTTTTATTGAAGATTTAAAAGAAGAATTTGTAAAAGATTATGTATTCCCAATGTTTAGAGCAAATGCCATTTATGAGGGTGAATATCTTCTAGGTACGTCTATAGCACGTCCTTTAATTGCAAAACGTCAAGCAGAAATCGCTGCGATGGTAGGTGCTGATGGTGTAAGTCATGGGGCAACTGGTAAAGGAAATGACCAAGTTCGTTTTGAGATGGGTTACCTTAGTATGAACTCAGACCTTGTTATCATCGCTCCTTGGAGAGAATGGGATTTGAACTCTCGCGAAAAATTACTTGCTTATGCTGAGAAAAATGGCATCAGTATTGAGAAAAAACCTGGCAAATCACCCTACTCTATGGATGCAAACCTTCTTCACATCTCTTATGAAGGTTTGGTACTTGAAAACCCAGCCGCAGAGCCAGAAGAGGATATGTGGCGTTGGACAGTAAGCCCTGAAAAAGCACCAGATCAATCAGAAGTAATTGAATTAACCTATGAAAAAGGTGACCCTGTAGCACTTAACGGTGTTAAACTAAGCCCAGCAACCATGCTTGCAAAGCTCAATGAGATTGGTTGTAAACATGGTATTGGTCGTATCGACATCGTTGAAAACCGTTTTGTCGGTATGAAAAGTAGAGGCTGTTATGAAACTCCTGGTGGCACGATTATGCTTCGTGCTCACCGTGCTATTGAGAGCATTACGTTAGATAGAGAAGCGGCACATTTTAAAGATGAAATCATGCCACGCTATGCCAAAACGATTTACAACGGTTTTTGGTTTTCACCTGAACGTGAAATGATGCAAGCAGCCATTGATAAATCGCAAGAGACTGTAAATGGAACTGTAAAATTGAAGCTTTACAAAGGTAATGTTTCTGTTATTGGAAGAGATTCTAAAACCAATAATCTTTTCAATGAAGCATTTTGTACGTTTGAAGAAGATGAAGTGTACAATCAAAAAGATGCAGCAGGCTTTATTAAGCTTAATGCACTACGTTTTATTATTAGTGGTAAAAATAGAAAAAATCAAGGTAAAGCTTAATCCTGATGGATGAGCCATGCGAAAATGAATGGAGCGAAGAAGCAATTATGAATTTAGTAAAAACCGTAACAAAAAGCTGTGAAGTGAGCGGTGAAGAGTTACACGTCATGCTAAATTTAAGAGCGCAAAAGAGACTTGACTTTATATTGATTGATATTAGAGAGATGTATGAATACTCTGAATCAAGTATAAAAGGTACTGACATGCTCTTACCTACTTCAACCATTCATCTTCATATGGAAGAGCTGAAAAAACTCTCAGGCAAACTTTTGATTTTTTACTGTCATACTGCTGGACGTACAGCACAAATGATATTTATTTTACGTAGAATGGGCTTTTTAAATATTGCTCATCTTAGTGGAGGAATTGCCAAATATTATGGTGAGAAACTTAAAAATGCTCCACTTCCAAAAAATATTAAATTATAAGGATAAAAAATGAAAGTTTTATTGATCAAAGATGTTAAAGATTTAGGTAAAAAAGGCGAAATCAAAGAAGTGAAAGACGGTTATGGTCAAAACTTCCTTATTGGCAAAGGGTTTGCACTTCTTGCAACTAATGAAGTTATGAGAAAATATGAATCAGACCAACGTAAAAAAGCAGCCGCTGAAGCTGAAGAAATCGCTAATCTCAAAGCAATAGAAAAAAAATTAGCAGAGTTAAAACTTGTTGTAAAACGTAAATTGGGTGCAAATGGTAGCCTTTTTGGTGCTGTTACTAAAGATGAAATTGCACACGACCTAAAAGTGCAACATGGCATTGATATTGATAAAAAAACCATTGAAATTGAGCATGCTATTAAAACAACAGGTGATTTTGATGTGAGCATTAAATTAGGACATGGTATCCACGCTGTACTAAAACTTAGTATTATTGGAGAGTAAACGCAATGTTTGAAGCAACCACCATCCTTGCGTGTCGAGGTAAAGACAAAGCAGTTATTGGCGGTGATGGACAAGTCACTTTTGGCAATACAGTGCTTAAAAACAATGCTACTAAAATTCGTAAACTTTATAACGGAAAAATTTTAGCAGGTTTTGCGGGAAGTACTGCAGATGCGTTTAACCTTTTTGATATGTTTGAAAGTATTTTAGAGCAAAAAAAAGGCGATTTGTACAAGTCTGTCATTGAATTTTCAAAAGAGTGGCGTAAAGATAAAATGTTACGCCGATTGGAAGCAATGATGATTGTTTTAAATTGCGAGCATATCTTTATTTTAAGCGGAACAGGTGATGTTGTCGAACCAGAAGACGGCAAGATTGCTGCGATTGGCAGTGGTGGAAACTATGCCATTTCTGCAGCACGTGCACTTGATCGTCATGCACATCTCGATGAAGAAACTCTTGTCAAAGAAAGCTTGAAAATTGCTAGCGAACTCTGTATTTATACCAATGATCACATTAAAACATTCGTTTTAGAGAGATAATCCATGAACTTAACACCTAAACAAACCGTTGCCTATTTAGATGAGTATATTATCGGTCAATTTAATGCAAAAAAAGCCATTGCCATTGCACTTCGTAATCGATATAGAAGACTGAAACTTGAAGGTGAAATGGCAGAAGAAGTCATGCCAAAAAACATTCTTATGATTGGCTCTACAGGTGTAGGTAAAACCGAAATTGCACGCCGTATGGCAAAGATGCTCTCTTTACCTTTTGTGAAAGTTGAAGCAAGTAAATATACAGAAGTTGGCTTTGTTGGTCGTGATGTTGAGTCTATGGTGCGTGATCTTATGATGGCTTCTATCAATCTTGTTAAAGCAGAGCATAAAGAAAAAAATCAAGACGACATTGCCGCTCATGTTGAAAAAACAATTATCGAAAAACTGCTTCCGCCCCTTCCAAAAGGTGTGAGTGAAGAAAAAAAAGCGGATTATGAAAAGAGTTTTGAGAAAATGCGTCAAAAACTTCGCGATGGTGAGTTAGACGAACTTAAAATAGAAGTTGAAATTTCTCAAAACAGTGGTGATCTAGGCGATTCCTCATTACCTCCTGAGATGATTAAGGTGCAAGAGTCTTTCATCAAAATTTTAGGTTCTGGGCAAGGTAACATCAAAAAAGAGATGAAAGTTAAAGATGCCAAAGAAGCGCTAAAAATGGAAGCAAGCGAAAAGCTTTTAGATATGGAAACAGTTAAAAGTGAAGCCAGAGAGCGCGCGCAAAATGGTGGTATTATCTTTATCGATGAGATCGATAAAATCGCTGTAAATTCTTCACAGTCCCATAGAAGTGACCCTAGTAAAGAAGGAGTACAAAGAGATCTTCTTCCTATCGTTGAAGGTAGTGATGTTAATACTAAGTATGGAAGCATTAAAACCGACCACATTCTTTTCATCTCGGCAGGTGCATTTCATCTCAGTAAACCTAGCGATTTGATCCCAGAGCTTCAAGGTCGTTTTCCTTTACGAGTAGAACTAAGTTCTCTTACAGAAGAAGTCCTTTATCAGATTTTGACACAGCCTAAAAACTCTTTACTACGTCAATATCAAGCACTTCTAAAGACAGAAGGTGTTGAATTGGTCTTTGAAGATGAAGCCATTAAAGCAATCGCAAAAATTGCTCAAATTACCAATGAAAAAACCGAAGACATTGGGGCAAGAAGACTACATACTATCATCGAAAAAGTACTTGAAGACATTAGCTATAGCGCAGATGAACATGCTGGTGAAACATTACATGTTACAAAAGAACTTGTACATGCAAAACTTGATGCCATTGTTGAGAGCGAAGATAGCAGTCGCTATATTTTATAATTAAAGAAGTCACATGAACGAAAAAACAAAAGCAGGATATGTCGCTGTTATAGGCAGACCCAATGCAGGAAAAAGTTCTTTACTCAATTGGTTAGTAGGCGAAAAACTGGCAATGGTGTCACATAAAGCCAATGCTACACGGAAGCGTTTAAACATCATTGCTATGCACGAGAATACACAAATTATCTTTATTGATACGCCTGGTATTCATGAGCAAGAGCGGCTTTTAAATCAATTTATGCTTGAAGAAGCAATGAAAGCAATGGGAGATTGCGATCTTATCCTATTTTTGGCTCCTGCAAGTGATAGCATACAAAACTATAGTGACTTTTTGTCACTCAATAAAGCCAATATACCACATATGGTTTTACTCACAAAAACAGATAGTGTTTCACAAACAGCACTTTTTGATAAAATCACAGAATATCAAGCCTATCAAGATAAATTTGTGGCTTTAATCCCTGTTTCAGTTAAAAAAGGAATCTCACAATCCTATCTTTTAGAAACTATCTCCAAATATATGCCCGAACATCCATACCTGTATGACCCCGAAATTCTCACAACTGAACGTTCCCGTGATATTTATAAAGAACTTATTAGAGAAGCTATTTTTGAGAATACGAGTGATGAAATACCCTATTTTGCTGATGTAATCATCGATAAAGTCGATGAAAAAGATACAATCGATAATATTTATGCTACTATTATTGTTGACAAAAAAAGTCAAAAAGGAATTGTCATTGGCAAAGAAGGTCAGACCATTAAACGAATTGGCTCAAGTGCACGAAAATTAATTGAATCCTTGTCACAAAAACGTGTCTTTTTGAAACTTGTTGTCATTGTTAAGCAAGGCTGGAGCCAAGATAAAGAAATGTTGAAGAAAATT
>CAYXNJ010000033.1:0-33237 GCA_964466465.1 uncultured Sulfurospirillum sp. | reverse complement strand
CTTCGTATCTTTTCAATAATGATGCGCTTGTTTCTCTAAAAGTTTTCTTTTTGAAGAGGAAGTCTGAGGAGCTTTAAGCTTTATCTGCAAAATTTTGCACTTTTAAAAAGAGTAAAAGCTCTTCTTTAGGAAGCGGTTTTGCAAAATAATAGCCTTGGAATCGGTCACACCCAAAGGTAGTTAAAATCTCTTTTTGCTCTTTTGTTTCAACGCCTTCTGCCAAAATGTGCATTCCAAAATTTTTGCCAATGGCTATGATGTTTTGTACCATTTTTGCTGACGCTTCATCGCTAAAAATCTCATCCACAAAGCTTTTGTCAATTTTGAGTTCATCAATGGGGAGTTTACGGAGCATACTTAAAGAGGAATACCCTGTTCCAAAATCATCCATGGAAATTTGAATACCGAGTTTTCTGATTTGTTGCAAGAGCGGTAAAATATAGTGCATATCTTCAATGAAGAGATTTTCCGTCACTTCAAGGGTGATAGAGAGATGGCGCATCTGTGTTTTATCGATGTTCTCTAGCAAATGTTCCAAAAAACCAGGGTCCATAAATTGACGCACTGAGATATTGATAGAGACTTGAAAGGAGCGATTGAGGCTTAGATGAAGAGCTTTAATTTCACTGCACGCTGTCTCAATGATAAAACGTCCAATTTTTGGCATTAATCCTGATGCTTCTGCGAGTGGAATAAAATGATTTGGCGGTACATAACCAAGCGTTGGGCTGTTCCATCGAAGAAGTGCTTCCACACCATAAACACATCCTTGTGTATCCATTTGTGGCTGATAGACCATGAAAAGTTCATGTTGGTTAATGGCTTTTCGAAGTTCTTGTTCTATTTTCACATTTTTTAAAAAGCCTTCTTGCATCTCGCTGGCAAAAATATGCGTGCTATTTTTGATTTTTTTAGACTCGTAAAGCGCAATATCGGAAGCGCGAAGGAGCATATCAAGGCTGTGCCCATGTTCAGGGTAAATTGCAATACCAATGCTTGCGCCAATGTTAAAATGAAGCTCATTGACGTGATAAGGGCGAGAGAGGGCATCAATGAGACGTGCTGCAAAAGAGAGTAGCTCTTTGCGCTCATGCAGATGTGTTACAAGAACAAATTCATCGCCTCCATACCGAATAATCAATGAATGAGATGGTGTTAATGCACGTAACCTTCGTGTAATTTCCACTAAAACATAGTCTCCGAATTGGTGGCCAAAGCTGTCGTTAATATTTTTAAAATGGTCCATATCGACATAAAAAAGGCTAAAAGGAGAAGCTTCTTTGTACATCCAATGATGAATATTTTGATGCAGATAACTACGATTTGGAAGATTTGTAAGTTGGTCATGTGTTGCTTGCTCGATTAAATCACGTCTGCGTTTATCTTCTGCATGAGCGATAAGGCGAAAGAGAAAGAAAAAAATGGCTCCCGAGAGTATAAAGGCTGTAAAATAGAGCGCAAAACTTTGAAGAAAATCTTTAACAACGGTATCAAAATACGTATGAACAATAATCCAAAGTTTATAGGTTTTATTGTATTTGAGTGAAGCGAGGTAACGCACTCCATTACCATGTGTATAACTAAAAGAGACAAGAGGTTCATCGCGTCTAAGCTCTTGAGGTGTCAGTCCATAGGTATCAAAAATAATGGTGTAAACGCGTTCTATAATCTCTTTAGGAAAAGGTTTTTGATAGGTTTGGTTATAGTCATTTTTCCCTTCTGAGTTGTACTGCTGGTACAAATCTGTATCGCGAATAACAGAGACGACAAGGTTTTGACGATGGTGAATGGTATTCATCAAAGTATCAAATGTGCTGGTAAGTCGTAGGAGCGTTGTCATTACAAACAGAGGATTACCATCGTCATCACGAATGGTTTTACGAATGGGCATTGCCCATTTTTGGAGAGGTTGTGAAAAGTATGTACGACCAAATACCATATTTTGACTGGAAATGGCTTCTAAAAAAGAGTCACGGCTTTCAGGCTGTTTCATAAGGTTTGGAACGTTTTTTGGGTCTTTGTGAGAACTCGCGTAAATAAAATTGCCCTCAGGTGTTGTGATACCAAAAGCAATGACATCTGGGTTTTTCAAGAGAGACTGTGAATGTTTTTCAATGCTTTGGGTATCGTAAAGATGATGTTCATCTTCGAGAATAGTCACACCCAAAATATCCATTAACCGCTCTTGGGTATCAAATAAAGAGTGTGTGGCATTTGCCATCAATTCAACAATAGCTTCTTGTGATGCTTGATATTTAAGATACGTACTTTCCCATTTTAGATAGGAAATGGTACACAGAAGTGCGGTAGCAGTGAGTGTTAAAATATAAAAAAGAAGCCAAATGTTTTTTTTTAGAATTGCCACATAGCGTCCTTCTTGGAGGTCGAACTTTTTTTATTGTAACATTTTTTGAACTAAAGGTAGCAAGATTTTTTTCTCATGCAAAAGAGCGATATATTGAGGGTAAATATTGAAACAAGCAACATAGTGCTATAATCCGCGTAAAACTAATAGAGAGAAGAGAAAAATATGGTCGAAGTTAACAACCTAACGATGCGCTTTTCGCATCAGCTTTTATTTGAAAATATCAACCTGAAATTGGACAAAGGTAAGCGTTACGGACTTATTGGCGCCAATGGTGCAGGCAAAACAACATTTTTGAAAATTTTATCGCGTCAAATTGAACCAACCAGTGGTAACATCTCCATTGAAAATGGTTTACGCGTTGGTGTTTTAGGACAAAACCAATACGCCTTTGAAGATTTTACACTCAAAGATGCCGTTATGTACGGCAATAAAAGACTCTACGATGCGATTAAAGAAAAAGAAGAGCTCTATGTAACGGGTGATTTTTCGGATGACAAAGTCAATGACCGTTTGGCGGAGCTTGAAATTATCTGTGCAGAAGAAGACCCAACGTATGAAGTTGAGGTTAATATTGAGAAAATTTTAGCGTCACTTGGTTTCCCTGTTGAAGCCCATGAGAGTTTGATGAGTGAGCTGACAGGTGGCGATAAATTTAAAATTTTGCTCGCCCAAGTGCTTTACCCAAAACCTGATGTCCTTTTCCTCGATGAGCCAACGAACAACCTAGACTTGGAGGCTATTTCGTGGTTAGAAGAGCAACTCATTCGCCATGAAGGAACGATGGTTGTTATCTCTCACGATAGACACTTCCTTAACTCTGTTGTAACCAACATTCTCGATGTGGATTTTAAGAAAATTCGTGAATTTACAGGTAACTATGACGAATGGTATATGGCTGCAAACTTAATTGCGAAACAACAAGAGATGGAACGCGATAAAAAGCTGAAAGAAAAAGAAGAGCTTGAAGCCTTTGTTCGTCGTTTCTCTGCCAATGCTTCTAAAGCAAAACAAGCAACATCTCGTCAAAAACGCCTTGAAAAACTAGACATCGCAGACATTCAAACCTCTTCACGTAGAGATCCAAGCATTGTGTTTAGAATGGGTCGTGACATTGGAAATGAAGTCTTGGAAGTTGAAGGCATTGAGAAAAGTTACGGTGAGCAAAAAGTACTTCATAACATCAGTTTTAAAGTAGAAAAAGGTGAAAAGATCGCACTTATCGGACACAATGGTGTGGGTAAAACAACACTCTGTAACATTCTTATGGAACAACTAACATCTGATACAGGTAGTGTTAAATGGGGTGCTACCATCATCCCAAGTTATTTTCCACAAAATACAACGGATATCATTACGGGTGATTTACAACTCTTTGAGTGGTTGCAACAGTACGATGAGAAAAAAGATTTGGACGAAATCAGAAAGTGTTTAGGTCGTATGCTGTTCTCAGGTGAAGAGCAAAAGAAAAGTGTTAACCAACTAAGCGGTGGAGAAAAACACCGTATGATGCTCTCTAAAATGATGCTTCAAAAAGGTAACTTCTTGGTGTTGGATGAGCCTGATAACCACCTTGATCTTGAAGCGATTATTGCTTTAGGCGAGGGATTGTATAAATTCCCTGGTAATGTCATCTGTGTAACCCACGATAGAGAGCTCATTGATGCGTTTGCAAATCGTATCATCGAATTACATCCAGACGGTTCTGTGATTGATTTTAAAGGCGATTATGAAGCCTTTAGAGAGACCTATGGCAGATAAAAAAGCCCCTTTTACGCTTGGTTCTGCACTGGATAAAGATAGCGGCTGGCAGTTAGAGGAAGAGAAATCTTCCTCTAAAGCAGTCGAGATTAAACTCCCTTCTAAGCACTTTTTGGTGTTAAAGATGGAAAAACGCCAAGGTAAACCCGTCTCAATCGTAGGCCCTTTCTTTTTGGAAAAAGAGGCGCTTACATCTCTTTGCTCTTTGGTCAAAAAAAAGCTTGGCAGTGGTGGGACGTGCAAAGAGGAGTGGATGGAGTTTCAAGGCGAGTGTCGCGAAAAACTCAAAATGATTTTAGGGGCTTTAGAATACCGATTTAAGGGATAAGTATGAATTATGTTCTTAATGCGCTTTTGCCAATTTGTTTCATTATTTTTACGGGTTATGCGTTTAAGCATGCTAAATTTCCCTCTGTTGATTTCTGGCCAAAGATGGATAAGTTTACGTATTACGTCTTAATGCCGTGCCTTTTAATCTATGAACTTGCTGTTGCTAAAATTGATTTGACGCACACGGTCAATCTTGTTGCAACATCTCTTGGTGGTATCTTCACCATTTTAGTCATTCTCATTTTACTCAATTTCATTCTACACTTTGAAAACAGAGCCTTTACCTCCATCGTTCAAGGAGGCATTCGTTTCAATACGTATGTTCTTTTAGCCCTTGTCAATGCGGTTTACGGCGATAAAGGCTTAGTCTTAGCGGCCATCGTGATGGCGTTTGCTATTCCTTTCATTAACATCCTTTGCATCTCTGTCTTTGCTATTTACTTGCGTGATGGAAACTTTTCACTCCGTGCATTTTTTAAAACCATCATTACAAATCCTTTAATTGGGGCATGTGCTATTGGTGGACTGATTAATGTCAGTGGTATTGAAATGCCGATATTTATCTTAAAAAGTATTTCCATTGTGAGTCATGCAGCACTTCCTATGGGACTTTTGTCAGTTGGTGTAGGGTTGGAACTTAAGTATCTCAAACATGCCAAAAAAGAGTTAGTGGTATCAACCGTTGCAAAATTAGTTTTATTTCCTATGGTAGCGTATGGTTTATCGCATATTTTTGGGCTTGCGGGAATGAGTTTAAGCATTGCAATTATCTTTGCATCCATGCCAACAGCAACGTCTTCACATATATTGGCACGGGAGCTTGGGGGAGATGTCTCTTTAATGGCATCCATCACAACGCTTGAAACATTGGCTTGTGTGGGAACACTCTTTTTAATCGTTCCTCTGTTATAGACTAAAATCCATTTTAAAGCGTTCTATCTCAGCACTTTTACCAATCACAACCAAAATATCGCCATGATCTAATTTATGGTTGCGTCCTTCGGTGATAAAAATGAACTCTTTTTTAAGTTCTTTATCGTGGATGCCAACGAGAAGCATATTGTAATTCTCTGTGGGGTAGCATTCACTGAGCAATGAACCATTGAGCGAAGAGTGCGCAGTGATGGTGATCTGCTCCATATTGATATCTTCTTCGCCGAAAATCGTTGCGTCAATCACTTGCATAATTTCAGGTTGCGTAATCAGTTTATAGATGCGCTTTCCACAGATTTGATAAGGATCTAGTATGGTACTAGCCCCTGCAATCTCGAGTTTATGAATGGCATCTTTGGTGTGTGTGGTCGAGACAATTTGCACTTTAGGATCTAAAGAGCGAATGGAGAGTGTTAAAAAAACATTTTGGACATCTTCATCAAAAAGAGTAAAGACAAATCCAACATCCTCTCCAATACCCAAATTGAGGAGCGTTTCATCATCGCTGTAGTCGGCAATTCGTAAATCGAAACCCAATTTTTTGGCTTTAGGTAAAAGATTTGCGTCATTATCGATGCAGGTAAAAGGTAATCCTTGCGCTTGTAATCTCGCTCCAATCTCAATAGCAGAACGGCTAAAGCCAAAGAGGAGAATTTTACTTTCTCTCATCATATAGTTCCTTTGTCATTGAGCTTACGAAGCGCATTGATGTGATGTTTACGCCCCATAATAATCAATATATCATGCGGCTGAAGCACAAAATCTGACTTTGGATTGAACAAAAAGTTCGGTGAACTCTCTTTTCTTAAGATGCCAAAAAGCATAAGTCGTTTTTCTCTAAGCTCCAATGCTTCAAGAGGCTGGTTGACAAAGAAAGCGTGTTCATGGATAGGAAGCATATCGAAGATAACACCTGTATTTTCTGTGAGCATTTCATCGAGCGCTGCATACGAAATCGGTTGTGTAATGTACTGTGCACCCATAAGCCCTATGGTTTCATCTGCACTAAATGCGTAGTTTGCACCTGCTAAAAAGTACTTACGCTTATGTGTATTTTTAATGACACGTGCAATGATGATAATCTGTTTGCTCAGGCTTCGTGCAGTAAGTGTAATGAAAACATTGAGTTCATCACTGTTAGTCGCACAAATAATCTGTGATGCACGTTTCCCAATACCAAGTTCGCCTAAAATGCGGCTACGTGAAGCATCCGCAACAATACCGATGAGCCCACGTTCTTGGGCTAGCTTGATTTTTGCTTCATCATTATCGATAATCACCAATTTATAGCCATCTTCATGTAGCATTTTAGCGACTACTTCACCCACACGACCATAGCCGCAAATAACAATGTAATTTTCCAGTCGATCAACTTCGGCAAAGAGACGACTCTCTTTAAGCTCTATTAGCTTATTTTGAAAAGAAGAAACGATAATGGAGGTCAAAAAAGCGAGTGTTGCGACGCCTAAAATAATTAAGACCATCGAAACAATCATACCCTCAGTTGTCACAGGAACGATGTCACCGTATCCTACGGTTCCCATCGTCACAATCGCCCAGTAAAGGGCATCAAAGAGGGTATTGATTTTTGGATTTTGATGTGTTTCAAAAATATAAATAGCTGAACTTCCTGTAAAAATAACAAAGCTCGCAAAAATAGCCAAAGTAAAGAGTTCAAATTTCTTTTCTGTCAAAATTGCCGTAAAGGTTTTCATGCTTCTAGCATAACGAAATAGTTTAAAAATCCTAAAAAGTAGAAAAATACGCAAAAAGCGTAGTGGACGGTAGCTTGGTAAAATAGCTAAGAGATCAATAATCGCCAAAGGTGAGACAATATACTCTCCTTTTTTCTTAAGAATTGCAAGGAGTGTGCGTGGTAGTGAAAAGGGTAGGTTATTATTGATAGCATAGTCATAGCGTTCCAAAAAGATCTTATGACTATCAGAGTAGATCCAAAAGCGTAAAAGATACTCAATGATAAAGACGACCAAAGAAAATTGAACAAAGGCATCTAAAAAAGGGTGCCCATCAGGATTTTTAACTTCATAGAGTAAGAAAAAAACACTGATGACAACCAGAATAACCATGAAAATATCAAAATAAAATTTGAGTCTTGAGTGCTGATACTCTAAGAGTGTCCTGCAAAACTCTTTAATGCGATGATAGCGAGAAGACGCTTCTATACTATAAGCTAATCGCACACAAAAGCTCGTAAAATAGCCCACGATATACCTTTTAAAAAAATGTGAAAGTCATACAGTGAGGTGTAAGGTTAATAACCTGCTTTTTGAAGCAATGAAATAATCTCTCCACTCTCTGGAAATCGTTCAATGGGTGTGCCAATTTTCTCTGTTTTAGAGAAAATAACTTTTTCATCAACCACAACATCAAAAAAACCACCCGTTTTTGGGCTTAACGATACGTTTGCGCTAGGATATGCGATTAAAATTTCATCTTTCACACGGAAAGCTCGTGGCATATATCCTCAACGTGTACAGTAATAAATAACAACGTTCATAGTATCTCCTTAATTTGGATGACTTTCTGTCTCTTCAACAAAAATAGTTGCTTTCATGCACGCGTCATAGAGTTGTTCAGTACTAAAACAGGGGTAATGCCCAAGTTTTTGAATTGTTTTTTCAGTGTCCTCAGAGTGATTCATTTCTGTGGCGATGTAAAGCAGTTCCCCTAAGAAGCCTTCACGAAACAGGAGTGCAGTTTTGATTTCATCGTCTAAATGCACATTGTTTAAAAACTCTAACATTGGTATGTTCAGATAGGCGTCAATAAGTGAGATACTGCCTGTTAAAAACGCTTTGTTAGCAAGTTCAGGTTTATTGCACATAAGTGCTAATTCTTCCATCACTTTGGCACGAAATTTGGCATTGTTAAAAATCTCAGTTCCAAAAGGGCGATTTTCAGGCGTTCCATAAAGAAAAAGCCCAAGCCATGAGATAATTTTTTGTGGACCTAAGAGTGTGACCATTTGTTTAATAGAGGTAATTTTTTGTTTAAAATGGTAGGCACCTGAATTGACATGGCGTAAAAGATTATAAACAAGATCAGGGCAGGTTGCAAATTTTTGTGAGATGTAAGAAACATCATTGTTCTCTTGAATGCAGTTAATGAGTCTGAGTGCGTTAAATGTATTAGGCTCAATCTTTTTTCCGCTTAAAATGACGGGTCTTTCAAAAAAATAACCTTGAAAAAATTTAAAATCGAGTTTCGAGCATATTTCATACTCTTCATGTGTTTCAATTTTTTCTGCTAAAAGAGCAATGGTGTATTTTTTGAGTTTATCGATGGATGCTGCAAGATGGACAGTCCCGATAGCCTGTATATCAACTTTGATAATATCGATGTAGGGGAAAAGAGGCTCATAATACTTGATCATCTCATCGCTGCAATCAAAATCATCGAGTGAAAAGCGATAGCCTAATGAGTGCAAGTGTTTGATACGCTCATAAAGAGCCAAGGAAACTTTGGTGTGCTCTAAAATTTCAAAACTAAAATATTCTTTTGGCAGAAGGAGTAGGGCATCACTAAAAAGCATGCTCTCATCAACATTGATATAGCCTTTTTTATGCCCAATAATAGGCGCTAGACCAATGTTGTGAATCAGATTGACAATCACACGTGCGGAGGCTTTAGCATTGTCTTTGAATGTTGCGGCGTTATTGGCTTCGCAAGAACGGTATAGGAGCTCATACCCAAAGCATACACCCTCTTTGTCAAAAATCGGTTGTCTCCCCACAAAGGTACTCACACAGTGCTCCTTGATTGTTTCTTGCGACATATTACACGCTATTTTTTGCTTTTTTTCTCATCTTCAAATTTTATATTGACCATACCGCAAAACTTTTTATCTTTGTAAAATTGTACCATATAGGTTGTTTCATCTTTATCAATCGCGTAACTTTTGATAAAATCTTTTGGTTCAACCCTAATGCCACCTTCACTCACAATACCTGATTTTGAGTAGCCAATAATATTAATACGATAGCCGTTAATTGGATCAACCTGGAAGCTGTTTTTTGCGCTAATGAGCGAGCCAATTTTTGCCGTTGTTTTTTTGCCGTCGATGATGAGTCCAATATCATTTAAGGAGTGCTCAAACTCAATAAAATCAGGTTTGAGTGTGGAAACTAAGATATTGCCATTCATAATTTTGTATTCATCTTTGTCTTTAATAACAGCTACAAGAGGGTTGTTGCTATTATAGACCAATTTATCTTTGCTCATTGGAAAGAATTTGATGTAGGTTTTAAGGGTTGCAAGATCTAAGGTGATTTTCGTGGGAGGAATCTCTAGCATACCATCATCATTCAGAAGTTTTTTAATGTTTTCCTCACTGAGTTCAAAAGAACGAGAATATTTGATGTTCATGACATTCATAAATTTTTCAATAGTTTTGAGTTGATAAAAGACTTTATGAGAAAGTTCAGTGATGTTTTTACTGGTTTCAATAGCAAAAGCAGGTTTGTTGTTCGTAATCGAAAAGTACGTTAAACTTTGTTGCATTGCTTTATCTTGTGCTTTTGTATTAGTGTTTTTCACATTAAATTCATGCACGTCTTCGATCAAGTCAACATTGGTCTCTTGGTTGACTTTTTTAGCGATTTCTGCAAGATTGCCATACTTTGCACTTGCAATTTGTTGCTGATCGATGATGGTTGCTTGCCCCCAGGCTTTTGGATTGAAATTTTTATCGATTTGGCGATCTCTGTAAAAGCCTTGTCCATCATGGAGGTTCAGTGTTAGATCTACTTTTGGGTGAAGAATAAGCTTCTTAATTTCTGAGACAATCTCAAAATCTTTATCTTTTGTCTCAATTTTTGCAAATTTACGGTTCATGTCACCATTGATACCACGAGAGTTTTTTACAATGCTGTCAAAGTTGAGGTTTGGTACAACCCAAAGATTGCCACTTTCAATTTTATAGTAACGGGCTAAAAGCATAGGAGCAAAGTAGCCTCCTGGTTCATCGCCGTGAATACCTCCGACAATTAAAAGCGTACTGCCCTCTTTACCGCTTTCTTTTTTAATAAGAGAGTAGTGTAAATTAGCGCTAAACGCATACGTTGAGAGTAAAAAACAGAAACTAAGGAGCACTTTTTTCATTCGTTGTCTTTATCTTTTTTTAAAATTTTTCCAAAAAGCTTAGCAAAAGGGAGATTAAAATTCACCCAAAAACGTTATAGGGACGCTAGTTTACTTTGTAAAATAGTAACAAAGTTCTCAAAACTTGGAAGCAAAAGCTGGGCTTCGCGCTGTTTTATTCCCCACATGGACTCAGGAAAATGTGAGTCTTCTTCAAATCGAGCCATCACATGGATGTGCAGATGCGGAACATAGTTACCAAACATCGCAATATTGATCTTTTTAGGGTTGTAGTAAAAACGCATTGTTTCTTCGACAATCAGCATGGCTTTTAGCATCGCTGCTTGTGTCTCAGGGTCACAGTCGCTGAGCTCCTTGTAAGGGCGTTTTGAAAAAATTTTTACCCAAGGGATGATGGCATTTTCTCTCTCGATATAAAAGTAGTCATTTTCATACAATTTTTCTGACATTAATTTTCCTTAAAACGATGTTTATACTCGCATTTTTGACATAACGTCTCGATGGCATTATGGTGTTTAAAGCCTTCGATGATAGCGTGGGTTCTTGGTGCATTTAAAATGTGTTCTAGTGTATGGGTGTGTAAATTTCCAAGCGCTATAATACCGTCTTTATCTAAACAACATGGCACAACAGTACCATTCGATAAAATTCCAAAATGAGAAGAGAGCCCTAAACAGGTACCATCAGTATGTCTTGATGAAGCAAGAGATGGCCATTCAAAGTAGCTATCAAAATGAAGTAATACTTTTTCTGCCAACCGAATAGAACGAGGTTTATCTTCATAAATTTTTGTAATATCTAATGGTATGTGAAATGTTTTTTCAAGGTAATTAAAAAGCATTTCATTGAAGGTTTTTTCACTCTGTTTTTCGTCCATATTCCATAAACGAAGGTTAATGAAAAGCTCTCGATTCGTTTCTAGTTTCAGCCGACATAACGCTACAATAGGCTCCATGTAAGCTTCAAAAGAGAGAGGCATACTGTTTTTATTATAACTGTTCAGTGAGATGTTTACTTGTTTAATGGCAGGATGCAATAAGGTACGCAGATCGTGTTTGCTTAAATAGTACCCACTGGTAGTAAGCATCACTTTAAAGTGCTTTTTGAGAGTTACATCCAAATACGCTTGAAGATTGGAGAGTGTGAGTGGGTCTCCGCCCATATGGTATGCTACTTCTTTTGTATAGGGTGTCAGTTCATTGAGCACCTGTTCAAAAAAAGAGAGTGACATAGTATGTGATGGAAGCGTCTTAGGAGGACAAAAACTGCATTTGAGCCCACAAATGTTAGTGAGCTCAATATACACGCGGTAAAATTTCATCATTACCTTTAAAAATCGCTTTTGAGTTCTTGAGAATCGACCATAGAAGCATCAAAACGTTTGACACAATTACGACCGCTGTCTTTTGCATTGTAAAGTGCGATATCTGCAAATTTAATACATTTCCACAATGAATCTGAATCTTGTGGAAAAATCGATGCACCAACACTCAGTGTTTTATAGAATGTGGAGCCATTGTTAGATTGAATAGGAGATTTTTCAAATGCCAAACGAATTTTCTCAGCAATTTGGGTGACCATTGTCTCCTCGCATTGATATAAGAGTACCAAAAATTCTTCTCCTCCAAAGCGAAACGCGGTGTCAGATTCACGAATGTTTTCTTTAAGGACTTGTGCTAATACTTTAATCGCCTTATCGCCTACATCGTGTCCATAAGTGTCATTGACCATTTTGAAAAAGTCGATGTCAATCATCAAAATACCATACACAATGCCATTACGTTTAGCTTGAGAGAGGGCTTTTTCAATGTATTCATCAAGGTATTTTCGGTTGAACAGTCCTGTTAAACTATCGGTTGTTGAGGAAATTTTTAAAATCTCGGTAAGGTTTTTACTGACAAGTTCAGGTCTGGCTGCATCAATATAATTTTGAATTTTAGGAAGTTGCTCTTTCGTAAACTTCAGCTCCTCTGGTGTTTGTGTCCAAATACTCAGCAAGATTTCAAAATCACTGCTAATAAGATAGGGAATACAAAGATGATGAGAACATGTCTCGCATGATTCACAGATATTTCTAAATTGGTCTGAATAAACAGCTTGTTTGGTGCGTAGTGCCCTACAGGTTGGATCAACGCTTCGTTTTTGACTTGACGCATCAAAGACAATGGTTGGATGAATTGCATTCTTCCCTGATTCAATCAAAACAAAATCTTTGAGCTTCAATTCATTTTGTAAAATAGAACCGATACGTCGATAGACCTGTTCTTTGTTCTCATCAAACTCAATGGTGCGTTTAAACTGATAGATGTCTGAGAGTTCATGCACGATGCTTTGTGCTTCAAGTAAAAGGTCAGACTGATGGTTAGGAGAGAGAGCTAAAAACTTTTTAACGGTTGCTTCGATGTCTTTTAAGGTGTCTTCGAGTTTATCTAAAATGGAATTGATCCAAAATTTAACGTCTTGGTACTCTTTATCATTGCTTGAACAGCGTACACGTCTAACATACTCGCCCTCTTGTGCTCTTTTCATAACAAATTTGATGGAGTGAAACAGTTCCATGAGTGGTTTCATAGAATGGTTGATAATGAGAAAAACCAAGATCATAATGACGATAGAAACACCCAAAATCGTTAAAGAGGTTAAAATGCCATTGGTTCGTACGTCTGAGATATCAAACACAAGGCTAATAGCGCCTAAAACCTCTCCCTCTTTGGCTTGGTGACATTGCATACAGTTTGGAACACCATGCTCTCTTGCAATGTAGGGTGTTGTTACTCTTAGTTTCGCGCTGTGCGTACTTTCTGTAATCTGTTTTTGAACTTCTCCCGTTTTTAGGGCTTTTTCATCAATGTCATCTCGTATGAGCTCGTTACTTAGTCCTTTGCCAAACTGTTTTTCAACCGCAACGCTGCGAAAAATCCAAAGCGCTTCAACCCCTTTGGATGCACTTATTTTTTTAAGAAAAAACTCTCGTTGGTTCATTGTACCGCTTAGCATATGTGCGCTAAGTCCGTCTTCTACCAAACTTGAAATGATTTGCGCTTTCTCTTCGGCATTTTTGATGCCAATGCTTCGGATAGAAAGAGCTGAAATTACCATGAGAATCATAAAAGAGATAAAAATCGTTCCTACAATGACCAAAGAGAGCTTTTTTTGCATCCTGTTTCCTTACGGGTAATTATTCTACAGTAACACTTTTTGCTAAGTTTCGTGGCATATCAACATCGTTTCCAAGGCGAATGGAAATCTCTAATGCAAGCAATTGAGTGATGAGCATCATCTCAAAAAACTCACCCATCATATGGGTATGTGGTTTTGTTTTGATAAAATCATCGGCTAACTCAAAGGACTCTGGGCTAATCACTAAGAGGGTTGAGTCGCGAGCGCCTAGTTCTTCGACGTTGCTTTTCATCTTATCGTAGAGCAGATTTTTAGGCATTAAAGCAATGGTGAAAAGTTCACTATCGGCAAGGGCGATTGGTCCATGTTTCATCTCTCCTGCTGGGTAGCCCTCAGCATGGAGGTAGCTGATCTCTTTAAGTTTGAGCGCACCTTCTAACGCGAGTGGATAGAAAAGGTCACGACCGATAAAGAAGAAGCCATGCCCATGGAGATAACGCTTGGAGAGGCGGCGAATTTTTTCATGGGTTGTTTCATTGACTTTTAAAACAAGAGGAATGTGTAAGAGTGCTGCAATTTCACTTTGAAGTGTTGCCTCATCCATGCTTCCTTTTTGCTCGCCTATAAAGAGCGTTAAAAGCCATAATGTAATCACTTGGGTTGCGAATGCTTTGGTACTTGCCACCCCTTTTTCAATGCCTGCGCGCGTTAAAATGGTCATATCAGCTGTTCGCACGATGGATGAGTTGTCCACGTTACAAATCGCAAGGGTTTGCATACCGCCTCGTTTTGCCATTTTAAGTGCTTCTAGGGTGTCTGCTGTTTCACCACTTTGAGAGATGACGATAAAGAGCGTTCTAGTATCTAAAAGAGGCTCTTTGTAGCGAAACTCGCTGGCGATTTCAACGTTGGTACGAATTTTCGCTAAACGCTCAAACATATAGCAAGCGCTCAGTGCTGCGTGGTAGCTTGTACCACAGGCACAAATTTTAATGGCGTCAATCGTACTTAAATCGAGTGATGCAAGTTCATCTAAGACAACAGAATTGTCTTTGATACGACCCATAAGGGTTTCTCCAACGACTAAAGATTGCTCATAGATCTCTTTTTCCATAAAGTAACGGTAACCATCTTTTTGTGCAGAGAGTTTATCATGTGTCAGTGGTTTAAAATCAAGGTGCTGTGCAATACTATTTTTTAAAAGTGTAATTTCTTTATCTTTTGCCCAACCGTATTCGCCATCTTCTAAGTAAACAACCTCTTTAACAAGCCCTATTAGTGGGGCATCAGAAGAGCTAAAGAAGACTTCACCTTCACTACTTTTTCCAAGAAGTAATGGCACAGCATTTTTCGCAAAGAAGATAACATCTGGCTCTTTTTTTGTAATAAGTAAAATAGCATAAGCGCCATGTAAAGAGGCTACGGTCTTTTCAAACGCTTTGAAGCAATCACCCAGTTCTCGAACATTTTTTTCAAAAAGATGTACAGCCACTTCAGTGTCGGTTTGACTTAAAAACTTGATACCATCTTTTAAGAGTTCGTCTTTGATCTCTTTGTAGTTTTCGATGATGCCGTTGTGGATAATGTAAGAGAATTCACCCCAGTGTGGATGCGCGTTGGCTTCTGTTGGTTTGCCGTGTGTTGCCCATCTGGTGTGACCAATGCCAACTCCAAAACCTGATGAGCTAAAATGTTCAACTTTATGGTCTAAGTTGGAGAGTTTTCCTGTCGCTTTAAACGAAGTAATGTCGCCATCTTTCAGTACCGCAATACCTGCTGAATCATACCCTCTGTATTCAAGTTCTTTGAGCCCACTGATTAAAAAATTTCGTTTTTCTTTGGTTCCAATATAGCCAACAATTCCACACATAGACATTACCTTTTTAATAAAAATAATCTAAAATATTTTCTCCATTGTTACATAAACCCACTGTTTTTTCGATTAAAAGCAAGTTACGAGTTCTATTCTTAATGGTCTGAATCTTTGCCATCGCGATATCAATGCCGTGTTCATCGAAGACACTCATAAAGTATGCCATAAGCCCATGTTGGTTCTTTGTGTTGACGTGCATGAGTGCATAGGACTTTGAGTGTTCACAGTTGATGTCAATTTCACCTTTGAGAATGGTCGGTTTTTTAAGGGTTACCTTTTTGCTCATATCAAACGAGTTGTCAATGAGTTCTTTAATGATTTCAATATCATTCTCTGTGACTTTTTCATTAAAGTCAATTTGGAAATATTTTTTGCCATCAAACAGTTTATAAATATCCATTTGAACAAGGTCTAAGTAGGAGAGTTTTCCCAAAAGATACCCGATATTGAAGTTCTTACCACGAATGACCGTGATGCTGAGATGGTCTTCATTGCTAATTTTATAGCGGTATGAATCAGCGGGTGTTTCGTCAGCTTCTGTGACAATTTGCACAATCGCACTTGGTTTTTGTTTTAAGAAAAAGAAGTTGGATTGCACAGAGAGCGTTTTTTTCTGAAGCATTTTGGGAAGGGCTAAAAATTCAGGTGTCTTTTTAAGGCTATTCTCTTTTCGTAAGCGCTTGGTTGTCTCATCAATGAGCTCTTCTTTGTCAAACATCTCAAGACTGTAGTTGTAAAACTCGCGAAGCAGTTTTGAGATAAAGCCCGTATAAATGTTGTCATTAACGGCATTGGTATCGGCATAGGTGAGGATGTAGAGCATTTTCAAAATCTGCGGGCTTTGAAGTTTTGAAATAAAGGCTAGGACAACTTTTTCATCATAGATATCTTCACGATTAGCCGTATTGCTCATAAGGGTATGGTATTTAATCAGAGTGATACCCGTCTCAATCGCTTGTTCTGAAAATTCTAATTTTATAGCATACGCTCTAAAGATTTTTGCTCCAAGTTCACTGTGGTCACCCTTGCGCCCTTTGCCGATGTCATGAACAAAAGCAACAAGCTTTATTAAAGCACGTCCTTCAGGGCAAAGATCGTCAAACAATGATTTAATAAACGGCTCTTTGATGTTTTCTAAGTGGTACAATGTATGCAATGAGTGAATGTCCACAGGGAGTTTGTGGTAGCCGTCAAACTGTGCAAGATTGAGTATCTGGCGAAACGGTTTAATGAGTTGATGTAACAAAGACGCTTCATATAAAACACTAAAGAGTGCATAGACATTGGGTTGAAAGAGCAGTGCTCGGAATTTTTTATAGATTTTTTTAGAGTTGTGAGATGTGTAATGACAGTTTTTGATATAGTTGACATAGCTGATGTCAAAACTAAGCTTTGGGTCATCAAAGTGCTGAAGTTGTTCTAACACAACGCTAAGACTTGGGCTTGGTTTTTTGAGCGAAGCCACGACACAGTTATCAACAACATACACCCCTTTTTCAATGCGTCCTTTTTTCAGCTCATTCAAACGCGTTGGATGACTCAATACCGATGCGGTGAGTTTGCGCATAAAGATTTTGCACGTAACATCAATGGTGTGCATGGAAGAGAGTGTTCGAGAAGCCAGTTGCATTTGCGCGTTTTTAAGAATTTTATTTTGAAAGCCTAGTTTTTGAGCCACATCAGGAATAAACTCAAGATTGAGGACATCTTGTTTTTTCTTAGCACTGAGATGAAGCGCTGAGCGTACACGGTACAAAAACTCTAAAGAGCTTCTAAACTCTTTGTATTCTTCCTCATTGATGATTTCAGGGACACGGTCACGGATACGAATGCTTCCAAAGAGAATTTTACAAATCCATGAAAGGGTATTGGCATCTCTGAGCCCTCCCACGCCTTCTTTGATGTTGGGTTCCATACTCATAGGATGCTTTGCTCTTCTTTCTTCATTAGCAGCAACAATTTGAGCAATGACCTCTCTTCTTTGCCATTTTTGAATTTTTAGAAGCTCTCTCTCTGTCTCCATCCATAACAGTTTGGAACCGCACAAGAAGCGTGACTCTAACATCGCTGTTTTAATGGTAAGGTCTTGATTGCTAGCGCTGACTAACTCTTCAAGTTTATGGGTACGATGCCCCAGTTTTATGCCTGCATCCCATGCAAGATAAAGCATGGATTGAATCATAGGCTCGATGTTGTATCCAGGAACTGCTTTATAGACCACCATAAGGTCAATATCTGAGTAAACACACAGCTCTTCTCTTCCGTAACTTCCCATACCCACAAGAACAACGGGGATTGAGTTGACAAAAGGCATGTAGTTACCAAAGTATTTGCGCAGGGTGTATTTGTAAATGAGGATGATAAATTGGTCAATTTTTTTGGCGTGTTTGACGAGGAAATCTTTGCCTTGATTTTCGACAAATATTTCATTGAGTGAGCCAAGATAGTGTTTAATGTGCTCTTTTATCAGTTTTGATATTTCAAAATCGTCCGCATTTTTATCAATTAAATCTTCGATAATCTCTTCAATTTCCATACATCATTCCTCAAAAAACTTATATGATATAATACAGAAAAAGAGCTTGGTTGTAACCAAAACGTGTGATGAAGCTGTGACCAACACACTTGAAATCAAAAGGATAAAAATGATGCAAAAGCCTTATCTAAGAGCCTTCCCTGACGCAAATGGTTATTTTGGAAAATTTGGTGGTGCTTTTTTACCGCCTGAATTAGTAGAGCAGTTTAAAAAGATTGAAGAGGCATATTTGACGATTGGTAATTCGCACAATTTTATCCGCGAACTTCGTGACATACGCAAACATTACCAAGGACGCCCAACACCTGTGTATTATGCAAAGCGTCTTAGCGAGCATATTGGTGGGGCTCGCATTTACCTCAAACGTGAAGACTTAAACCACACGGGTGCTCATAAACTGAACCATTGTATGGGTGAAGCACTTTTAGCAAAGTATTTGGGCAAAAAGAGGTTGATTGCTGAAACAGGAGCTGGGCAGCATGGTGTGGCTCTTGCAACAGCTGCTGCGTATTTTGGGCTTGAGTGTGAAATTCACATGGGTGAAGTGGACATTGCAAAAGAGCATCCAAATGTAGTGCGTATGCGTGTGCTTGGTGCTAAAGTAGTACCTGTCTCTTTTGGGGCACGTACTCTTAAAGAAGCCGTGGATTCGGCATTTGTGGCATACTTAAAAGACCCAGAAAATAGCATTTACTGCATCGGTTCGGTTGTTGGTCCTCATCCGTTTCCAAAAATGGTCAGAGATTTTCAAAGCGTGGTTGGCATAGAAGCTAGAGAGCAATTTTTTGAGATGACGGGAAATTTACCTGATAATTTGGTCGCGTGCGTGGGCGGTGGTAGTAATGCGATGGGACTTTTCTCGGCGTTCATTGACGATCCGTGTGAGATGTATGGCGTTGAACCAGGAGGACGTGGAACAAAGCTTGGGGAACATGCTGCAAGCCTTACCTATGGAAGTGAAGGGATGTTGCATGGCTTTAATTCCATTATGCTTAAAAACGATGCGGGAGAGCCTGCTGAGGTTTACTCTATCGCAAGTGGATTAGACTCTACCCTTCTGTTGGACCTGAACACGCGTATCTTAACTCCATTGGACGTACTAAAGTGGGTATTGCTGATGATAAAGAGACCATTCAAGCCTTTTACGATCTAAGCCATTATGAGGGTATCATTCCTGCTCTTGAGAGTGCCCATGCTGTGGCATTTGCGATGAAACTTGCCAAAGAAAAACCGTATGAATCTATCTTAGTGAACCTCAGTGGTCGTGGTGATAAAGATATTGATTTTGTGGTTGAGCATTATAAGCCAGAAGATTATCTATAAAAAACTGGGGAAGAAAAGGAATCATTTTGGTACTTTTCTTCCCTTCCATGGTACTTTTAAACTTTTAACCTCTCTTTATAAAAAAAATTGCTAAAATCTGCTCTTATTTCTTTCTGAAAGTAATTCATGACACTTATTGAAAAACTGGAAAACAATGAACGTCTAAGCTATGAAGATGGCGTTTTATTGTACGATTTAGACCTTTTTACACTGGGTAAATATGCCAATCAAAGGCGTCGTGCTCTGCATGGCAATAAAGTCTTTTTTAACGTTAATCGCCATATAAATCCTACCAATATTTGCAAAGACATCTGCAAATTTTGTGCTTTTTCTGCTAACCGTAAAAATCCCAATCCTTATACTATGACGCATGAAGAGATTTTAACAATCTTAGATAATTCAGTTGCAAACAATCACATCACTGAAGTGCATGTTGTCTCTGCGCACAACCCTGCAACAGGGCTAGAATGGTACTTGGAGATTTTCTCCAAAATCAAAGAGCGTTTCCCTCATCTGCATGTCAAAGCATTGACGGCAGCAGAGATTAACTTTTTAGCGACAGAGTACAATTTAAGTTTTGATGAGGTCATAGATAAGATGATAGCCTATGGTGTGGACTCGATGCCTGGTGGTGGTGCTGAGATCTTTGATGAAGGTGTGCGAGAGTACGTCTGTAAAGGCAAAGTAAGCTCCTCTGAGTGGTTACACATCCATGAACTTTGGCATAAACGTGGGCGTGAGTCCAACGCAACGATGCTGTTTGGGCATGTGGAAAAGCGCGAACATCGCATTGATCATATGCTCCGTCTTCGTGACTTGCAAGACCGCACGAATGGTTTTAACGCATTCATTCCTCTTGTGTATCAACGTGATAACAACTACCTCAAAGTAGAGGACTTTTTAAGCTCTACGGAGATTTTAAAAACCTATGCTATCAGCCGCTTAATGCTTGACAACATCAACCATATCAAAGCGTACTGGGCAACATCTACGATCAATTTAGCACTGGTTGCACAAGAGTATGGCGCGGATGATTTAGATGGTACGATTGAAGCGGAAGCGATTCAGTCCGCCGCTGGGGCAAAGAGCGCTAAAGGGCTTGGTTTGCAGAGCATTTTAGAACTCATTGAAACGAGCGGTTTTACTGCCGTGGAACGTGATAGTCTCTACAACGAACTCAAGGCATATTGATGAATTTTTGCAAAATTCTTGATACGCTTTCAAAGCAAAGCTTTGAAAACTACGTTAACACTGGGTTTTCTTCGGCAGAAAGCCCACGCACCCTTGGTGCTTTAATTTTTCACAAAGGATAAACCTTGGATTTTTTCAAACTTGAAAAAAATGGCACCAATGTCAAAACCGAAGTCACTGCTGGTTTTACGACATTTTTGACCATGATGTACATCGTACCTGTCAATGCCATCATTATGAGCAAAACAGGTATGCCTATGGAGGCGCTAATCACAGCAACCGCTTTGATTACTATTTTTTCAACCGTTCTCAATGGTCTTTGGGCTAACACGCCGATTGCGATGAGTGTGGGTATGGGGCTAAATGCTTACTTTACATTTGGACTTGTCCTTGGTATGAAAGTACCATGGCAAACAGCACTGGGTGTTGTGTTCCTCTCAGGTATTTTATTTGTGGTGCTTTCTTTTACGCAGTTGCGCGTATGGATTATGCGTAGTGTCCCAACCGATCTTAGGCGTGCGATTAGTGCTGGTATTGGAACATTTATCGCGTTTATTGGTCTTAAAAGTATGGGAATGATCATCGCCAATCCTGCGGTTTTAGTAGGGGTGGGTAACTTTAAAAATCCTACAGTTTTAGTAGGCGTTTTAGGACTTGTTTTGGTTTTCGCGTTTCATTCATGGAAAATTAAAGGGGCGTTTATTTTAGCCGTACTTGTGACATCTATTGTCGCATGGATATCAGGTATAGCGCCATATCCGACAGAATTTTTCTCTATGCCAGCTTCTATTAGCCCGATTTTTTTAGAACTTGATATCACGTCAGCATTGACATTATCTTTATTCCCTGTCGTCATTACTTTCTTGATTACCGATTTGTTTGATTCTATTGGTACGCTTGCAGGAGTTGGGTACCGTGCGGGACTCTTTAAAGATGATGGTAAAGAGCTTCAAAAAACCTTAGAAGTGGATGCAGCTGCAACAGCGGTGGGCGCACTGGTTGGTGTTTCAACTACGACCAGTTTCATTGAGAGTGCAAGTGGAGTAGAAGAGGGTGGAAGAACAGGTTTAACGGCTGTTGCAACAGGGCTTTTCTTTGTCTTAACGCTTTTTATGATGCCACTGTTTAAAGCCATCCCTGAAAATGCCATCTATCCTGTTTTAGTGATGGTTGGCGTGTTGATGTTTAGCGAGCTTTCGCATGTTAATTTTAAAGATACCGCCATTGCTGTTTCAACATTTTTAATTGTTATTATGATGCCTTTAACCTTTTCTATTACCAATGGTTTGGCATTTGGTTTAATTTCGTATTTGATCGTAAAACTAATTAAAAAAGAGTACAAAGATATTAATTTTGGCATTGTATTCTTAACATTTGTTAGTTTAATCGTATTTATCGTTCAATAAAACTAAAAGGAATTTATTTGCGTTACTATAGTTATGAAGAGTTTAAAGAAGATGTAAACACGCTTGCAAAAGAGATCAAGCCCTATAATCCTGATGTTATCTTAGCGGTAGCGCGTGGTGGTATGACGTTAGGTCATTTTTTATCAGAAGCCTTAGAGATGAGAGCACTTTACTCTATCAATTCGATTCATTATGAGGAGACTCGTAAGCTTGATACCATCAACATTTTTAATATCCCTGATTTAAGCAAAGCAAAACGCGTGGTTATCGTTGATGACATTATCGATAGTGGTGAAACAATGATTGAAATACAGCGTGTTTTGACAGCAAAATATCCTGAAGCAGATTTTAAAATCGCTTCGGTATTTTACAAAGAAAAAGCATTGCTTCGCCCTGATTTTGCAGCACGTGAAGCAACAGAGTGGATTGAATTTTTCTGGGATTTTCAGATTGATTCAGACAGGTAATCAAGGGGGCGAAAGCTCCCTTGCACGTTTCCTCTCCCATAATCAACTCCTCATCATTTACACCTGCACGATTTTAACACTGTGTACGCTTTATGCAGTACAACCCATTCAACCCCTTTTTGAAAAAGAGTTTAGCCTTAGTCGCTTTGAAGCGGTTATCTTTACGACAGTTATTATGTTACCGCTTGGATTTGCGCCGATTTTTTATGGTTACATTTTAGAGACGTTTTCTTCTAAACTCTTTTTGAGAAATGCTGTTTTGATTTTGGGTATTTTAGAGCTCTGTTTTGCATGGAGTGACACGTATCCTGTTTTGTTAGCCATTCGCGCATTACAAGGTCTTTTAATCCCTGCGGTGCTTACCTCTTTGATGAGTTATATCAGCTTCATTACTCCTAAGGACAGAGTACAACAAGCCATAGGTTATTACATTGGTGCGACCATTTTGGGTGGTTTTGTGGGACGCTTACTCTCGGGACTTCTCAGTGACTTTTTTGGTTGGCGACTCTTTTTTGTACTCTTAGGCATTGCGCTCATTGTGATGTTTGGCGCTCTTAGCTTTTTAAGTGAAGAGGTGAAAGTTGATTTTGTCAAGCCTAAATTGTCTCAAGTCATGGATGTCCTTAAAAATAAGACTTTTTTTAACATTTACGCCATGATGTTTTTTATCTTTTTTGTGTTTCAAGCACTGCTCAATTTCATTCCTTTTCAACTCAAAACCTTTAGTTCAACGATGGGGTATGGTAAAGTAGGTATGATGTATGCAGGGTATATCATCGGATTTATTATTTCGATTCGTATCTTGTGGATGATTCGCCTCTTTGGAAATGAACGTAAAACCATTCTCTTTGGCATCTTAACGTATGTCATAGGGTTGCAAATTTTCCATGTTAACAACTATATGGTGATGTTTGGAGGCATGTTTGTCTTTTGTGCGGGCTTTTTTATCATACACTCGGTTGCTTCGGGGCTTATTAGCAAACTGGCGCATGAAAAACGCGCTATCTCGAATGGGCTTTATCTCTCATTTTACTATGCGGGTGGAACCATTGGTACCTTTGCCCCAGGTGTTTTTTACCATTACTTAGGTTGGCATATCTTTTTAGGGCTTCTAACATTCACCGTTTTTGCAACGCTTTTCTTTGCAGTCAGGTTACGTTCATAGTTTTACAGGTGTGTTGTTGGTTCATCTTTAAATTTTGCCATTACCTCTTTGATCTCATCCATGCACGATAAAAAAGCATCCACCAATTCAGGATCAAAATGTTTTCCTTTTTGAGCCACAAGGTACTCAACCGCACGTTCTAAATTCCAAGGCTCTTTATAAGGACGCTGGGATGTCAGTGCATCAAAAACATCCGCTATGGCAACAATACGCCCTGCTAGAGGAATGTCATACCCTTTGATGCCATAAGGATAGCCTGTTCCATCAAATTTTTCATGATGCGTGAGTGCTACAACGCGAGCCGTTTGCAAAAGAGCGGATTGGTGATTGCCAATGATTTCCGCCCCTTGTAAAGGGTGGGCTTTAACAATTTCCCACTCTTCAGGGCTTAACTCTCCATTTTTACGTAAAATATGATCGGGCGTTCCAATTTTCCCGATATCGTGCATAGGGGCTGAGAGGAAGATCAGTTCTGCTCTGACGTTATCTAAACCAATTTTTTTGGAAATGATTTTAGTATAAGCGCTCATACGCAAGATATGTGTGCCTGTTTCATTGTCTTTGTACTCAGCCGCACGTCCTAGTTGGCGGATGACTTCCATACGTGTGAGGACAATCTCTTCGGTACGCTCTTCTAGCTTTTGCTCTAAATTACGCTGATATTGAAGCAGAGTCATTTGGGTTTTCACACGTGCTAAAACGATGGAGGCATGTACAGGTTTAGTAATATAATCCACCGCGCCTAGCCCAAGTCCTTCAGCTTCATCTTCATAATCGCTCAACGCTGTGACAAAGATGATAGGGATGTTACGCGTAAGAGGGTCATTTTTGAGTTTTTTGCACACTTCATACCCACTGAGTTCTGGCATCATGATGTCGAGTAAAATAAGATCAGGCATATCGCCCGCGGCGATAAGGTTAAGTGCCTTATGCCCATTATTGGCTACTTTGACTTTATAGAAAGGTTTGAGAATTTCACTTAAAATGATCAAGTTTTCAGGTGTGTCATCGACAATAAGAATAGTTTCCATAAGAGTTAGTCTGCCTTTTGGGATGAGATTTCAGGAAGTAAGGATTCAATGAGAGCGATGGCATTTTCAAATTCAAAAGCTTTAATCTGCTCAAACGCTTCAAGCAATTTAGCATCGGCAGATTGTGTTAAAATTATCGCATCATCCAGTGCCGTTGCATCTGAGCTTTTGAGTTTTATCACTAAGTTTTTTAAGATTTTCGGATCAATAGAGATGTTTCCTAAAGGTTCAATGTGTTCAACAAGCGCTTGAATAATAGCGCTGAGTGAACGAATTTTAATATCGATAGCTTCAAGTAGAGGTGCATCTTTAGCGATGGGGTGGTGGGAAAGTTCTGCTTGTGCAGCTAGTGCGCTAAGCTCCTCCATTCCAAGTGTCCCTGAAATGCCTTTAAGCGTGTGGCACAACCGTTTTGCACCCTCAATATCATTTTCAACGACACGATTGCGATAGTTTTGGATAAAGTGTACTTGTTCTTTTGCAAAGGATTTGAGTAATTGACGGTAGAGCTTGACATTGCCTCCTAAGCGTGTAATGGCTTGAAGGCTATTGATACCCTCTAGGGCAAAGGTTTCATTGGTTTTAGAAGTGGTAGTTGGTGCTACTTTATGACAAAATTGTGCAATTTCATGCAGAAGCCTTTGTGCGTCCACTGGCTTTGGAATATAGCCATTCATTCCTGCTGCGTAGCATTTTTCTTCATCGCCTTTCATAACATTGGCAGTCATCGCAACGATAGGCAGTGTCAATTTAAGCTCTTCTCTAATCTGACGTGTCGCTTCAAAGCCATCTAAAATTGGCATTTGACAATCCATTAAAATCAGATCAGGCAGAGGATTTGCTCTTAGCCAATCCAGCGCTTCTTGTCCATTGTCAGCGATACAGACGATGATGCCTACTTCATTGAGAATCTCTGTTGCAACCAGTTGATTGCTTTCATTATCTTCTACGAGTAAAACAATGATGCCTTCTAATGATTGCATAACATCCATTTGGGTTGCATGCTCTAAAGGCTCAATCAAGCGTTTGTGCCCATACATTCCAATGAGTGTGTCAAAAAGCGTTGAAGCGGTGATGGGTTTGGTAAGTACGGCATAGGGTTGATTGAGCCCTAATTTCGCAATCAATTCTTCTTTATCGTAGGCTGTTACCATCATAATCGAAGTAATTTGTTTTCCATAGCGTTGTTCTATCAGTTGGAAAAGGGTAATGCCATCAATGCCTTCCATTTTCCAATCAATAATCGCTACATCGGCTTCAAAACCATTATTGAGCAATCCAAGCGCTTCTTTAGCATTTTGACATGTGATACATTCTACACCAAAGTGAAAGAGCATTTCAGAGAAAATTTCAAGCGCTGTTTCGTTATCATCGACAATGAGTACTTTAAGTGCCTTTGTCATTAATGTTTGAATAGGAGCATTATATGTGGTATCTATATGCAAGGGAATTTCAAACCAAAAAGTACTTCCTTGTCCAAAAACACTCTCACACTTGATTTCGCCTCCCATCATTGAAACAAGTCCTTGTGCGATGGTAAGACCAAGCCCCGTTCCTCCATAATTACGAGTAGTGGACATATCGGCTTGTGAGAAGGCGTTAAAAAGGCTCTCTAACTGCTCTGGGGTAATGCCGATACCTGTATCTTTGACTTCAAAGCGAATTTTTTGAATGCCATGGTTCTCTTCAAGTGCGCGAAGTCGTATAACCACTTCACCTTTTGGCGTAAATTTTATGGCATTGGAAAGAAGGTTAATAAGTACTTGTTTGAGCCGCAGTGGGTCACCTCTGTAACGGTGTGCCGTTACATTGCCTATGTCAATAAGTAATTCTAAGCCCTTTTTTTGGGCTTTCATACTGACAAGGTCACTGGCGGCTACAACAAGTTCTTCCAGTTGAAAGGGAATGGCTTCTAGTTGAATTTTGTTGGCTTCAATTTTAGAAAAATCCAAAATATCGTTGATAATACCTAAAAGATGGTGCGCGGCTTCATCGACCTTGGTGAGATAATGGCGCTCTTTTTCAGGCAGTTCTTTTCGTAAAATAAGCTCTGTCATGCCGATAATAGTATTCATAGGTGTTCGGATTTCATGGCTCATATTGGCTAAAAACTGGCTTTTGGCTTGGTGCGCAGTCGCTGTTTTTTCCATGGCGATTTTGAGCTCTTCTGCCGCACGTTGGAGACGTTGATTGGCAAGTGTGACTTTAGCTTCTGCAAGTTTACGTTTGCGAATTTCTCGTTTAAGAAGCATGAGCCATACGACAAAACCACCTAGAAGCAAAAAACCAACGGTTACAATTTGAATAATTAAGACATAATCAATCTTTCTTTGAATTTCAACTTTGATGTATTTTTTATAGATAGCATCTTTTTCTGTTTCACTAATAGCATCAATGCCTTGGTTGATCAAAGGAAGTATAGAAGCATCTTTCAGCGCTATGACAAGCTCAAGTTGGTCTTGTAAAATCCCGACGATTTTAACCTTAGAGAGTCCACTATTTTGCAGAGCATACCCTACAATAGGTGCCATCTCTAAAAAAAGGTCAGCTTTTTTGTGCTCAACGGACATCAGCCCCTCTTGGGTGGTATGAACGACATACGTTTTAAGCAGTGGGTAATGACGTTCTAAATAGTGTTGCACAGATGAATCAGCACGCACAGCAACCAGAAGATTTTTCTTTTCAACTGTAGTAAGATCTGTAATAAGATTATTGGATTTGAGCCCTGCGAGGACAAGGTTAAATTTAAAAAAGGGCTTGGTGATATTCTTATACGCAGAAACATCGCTCGTAATGACACCTGGGATCATATCAAAAGCACCTGCGTTGTAGTTTTGTAACACGTCACTCCAGTTGTATGTTTGAAATGAGTATGTAAAGTTGATGTGTGTTTTTTTCTGTAAAAGTGCTAGATAATCTGCAATGAGTCCACTAATGCGCTGTTCTTCTATAAAGACTAAAGGTTCCCATGGGCTTTGGCTGTAACGAAGGGTCTGTTGTATTGGCTCTGCTTGATGGAGTGTGGGGAAACATAGAAGACATAAAAGAATACAAAGCGAAAACCATCTTTTCATCATTGAGAAAACCTTAGCGTTTATCTTAGTTTAGTATAACGCTATCTTCTTTAATAGTTTTTGAATAATTATTAAATTTTTCTTTATAAATCTAGTTAGAAAATTGATAGAATGTCAATCCTAGAGTAAGCATAGTATCAGCAGTATAATGTAACAAAAAGAAACATTGAAAAGCGTGCACAAAATAGCCAAAATACTAAAAAAGCATCTAACTGTTTTTTTCTTGATTAGAGAGAGAAAAAAGTGATAGGATGTGTACAAATAAACCAAAAAGGGAGTCATTATGAGTATGAAGTTACGATTGGTAACAAGTTTTGCAGCGATTGTTGCACTTAGCAGTGCTTTAAATGCGTTTGAAGTCAGTAAACCAGTCTGTTTGGCACCTGCAAAGCCAGGTGGCGGGTTTGACCTTACATGTAGGCTTGTCTCAAACTCACTCAGTGCAACCAAGGTGATCGATAAACCGATGATTGTTAACTTTATGCCAGGTGGTGTAGGTGCCGTTGCGTATAACCATGTTATCGGTCAACGCTCTAATGATGCTGAGATGATTGTAGCCGCTAGTACAGGCTCAGCACTCAACATCGCTCAAGGTAAATTTGGAGCAAACTATACGGTTGATTCTGTCAAATGGCTTGCTGCTTTAGGTGCAGATTATGGTGCGGTTATTGTTAAAGCGGATGCAAAATGGAACACATTAAGCGAAATGGTCGCAGACCTTAAAGCCAACCCAAAAGGCTTTGCTCTAGGTTCTGGCGGGTCTATCGGTTCACAAGACTGGATGAAAGCGGCTATCATCGCAAAACTTGCAGGTATCAATCCTAAAGATATGAAATACGTCGCGTTTGAAGGTGGTGGAGAAGCACTCACAGCACTGTTAGGCAATCACATTCAAATTTATCCAGGTGACATTGCAGAGTTTTCAGGTCAACTCTCTTCTGGTAAATACAAAGTGCTTGCCATTCTTTCTGATGAGAGACTTCCAGGAGTTATGGCAAACATCCCTACAGCAAAAGAGCAAGGCTTTGATGCGGTATGGAGAATTTGGAGAGGCTTTTATGTTGGTCCAAATGTCACAGAAGAGCAGTACAACTATTGGGTAGAGAAAATTCAAAAATTGGCGAAAACTCCAGAATTTGAAAAAGAGAGAGAGCTTAGAGGTCTTTATCCATTTACCCTTATAGGTAAAGAATATCAAACGTTTATGCAAGAAGAAGAGAAAAAATTTAAAGCACTCGCACAAGAGGCAGGACTTATCAAATGATCGACAGACTCTTTGGAGTTTTTCTCCTTTGTTTAGGGCTATATGTATTGTATGGGGGACTTACGTTAGAAGTCCCTTTTTCGTATGATCCTCTAGGTCCAACAGCATTTCCTATTTTTTTAGGTATAGTTTTAGCACTTCTCTCTGTTATTGTTATTGTGAAACCTAAAGAAGTTCATTTCCCTGGACTCAATACCAATCTTAAAACACTGTTGATTGTCCTTCTTTTGTTTGTGTATCAACTCAGTTTTAATGTTTTAGGCTTCTTGTTTTCCACTGCGTTGTTGGTTTTTTGTATCTCTAAAATTTTTAAAGGTACAACCCCGCAAGCTTTAGGTGCAGGAGTGGGTGTCAGTGGGGTTGTTTATCTTATTTTTAGCTTTTTGCTTGAAGTGCCTCTGCCTGTCGGTACACTTTTTGCGAAGCTTTTAGGAGTTACAGCATGATGGAAGTTTTATCATCTCTTGCAACAGGATTTGCTGTTGTTTTAACCCCAACACATCTTTTCCTTATTTTTTTAGGGTGTTTATTGGGAACACTTTTTGGAGCGCTTCCAGGTCTTGGACCTATTAATGGTGTGGCGATTTTGTTGCCAATTTGTTATACCCTAGGATTACCTGTTGAGTCTTCCTTGATTATGCTTGCTGGCATCTACTATGGTGCTGAGTTTGGTGGAAGAATTTCGAGTATTTTGCTCAATGTTCCAGGGGACGCGGGTGCAGTCTTTACCTGCTTGGATGGTTATCCGATGGCACAGCAAGGTTTAGCAGGTCCAGCACTTGCTCTTTCTGGTGTTGCTTCGTTTATTGGTGGAACCATTGCCATTGTAGGATTGACATTTTTTGCTCCACTTTTAGCCAGTGTCGCCATTTATTTTGGACCTTCGGAGTACTTTGTCCTTATGATTTTTGCTTTTGCAACCATTGGTGCGTTGATGGGTTCAAACCCAGCAAAAAGCCTTATTGGTGTAACGATTGGTTTAATTATTGGTGTGGTAGGTGTTGACTCAACCACAGGTGTGCTTCGCTTTACGTTTGGTGAATCAGAGTTGTACGATGGCTTTGAGTTCTTAATCGTTATTGTGGGTTTCTTTGCGGTCAGTGAGATCATGCTGATGTTAGAGCACCACAGCAGTGAAGATTTTGAAATGCCAAAAATCACCCGTGTATATGTGACTATGAAAGAACTTCTTTACTGTAAATGGACGATGGTTCGCTCTTCTATTATCGGTTTTATCGTGGGTGTTTTACCAGGAACGGGTGCGTCTATTGCGAGTGCGGTCTCTTATACCATCGCACAAAAAATCTCTGATAAAGAGGGTACTTTTGGTAAAGGTGATCCACGAGGTGTAGCGGCACCAGAGTCAGCGAACAATGCGTGTGCAGGGGGTGCATTGGTACCGATGTTAACCCTAGGTGTCCCAGGCAGTGGTACCACAGCGGTACTTTTGGGTGCTTTGATGCTTTATAATATCAACCCAGGTCCGATGTTATTTGTTGAACAACCACTTTTGGTTTGGGGACTTATTGCCTCAATGTATATTGGCAATGTCATGTTATTGGTCATTAACTTTCCAATGGTGCGTATTTTTACAAAAATTTTACAAGTACCGTATTGGCTTTTAGTACCTTCGGTCATCGTGTTAGCGTTTGTGGGTGTTTACTCGGTTAATATGAGTACATTCGCACTGCTTCTTTCACTGATACTTGGTGTTTTGGGCTATTTCTTACGTAAGCTTCACTACCCTATGGCACCTGTAATTTTAGGATTTGTTTTAGGTAAAATCATGGAAGACAACCTTAGACGAGCTTTTGCAATGAGTGGCGGAGAGGTAGGCATTTTATTTCAAGGAACGATTAACTACATTCTTTGGGGATTGACGCTCTTTATTTTGTTTGTTCCTATTCTCTCAAAAATGGTAGCAAAACATTACGCCTTAGGAAAAAAAGCGTAGTATTATCCTGTCGTCTTGAGCCTATACTTGCGCTCAGGACGGCCCACTGATCCATACAACGAATCTACTTCTACTTTACTTACCGAGACCAAATACTCCAAGTATCTGCGTGATGTTGTACGGTTAATGCCTAACATTTCGGCAATTTCACTGGCAGAAAAGAAGGCTTTGCTTTGATGCAGTGCTGTAAGAATTTTCTCTAAGGTAATGCCATCAACCCCTTTAGGAAGTCCTACATGTAGAGGTTTATTGGTTTGCACGGTTTTATTAAAAAACTCATCAACTTTGCTTTGAGAAAGCTCCTCTTTAGTTGTAACTTTTTCTTTGTAGTCATAAAATTTTTGTAATGAAGCGGAAAATCTATAAAACATAATGGGTTTGATAAGATAGTCAAAAACACCGTAACGAAGAGATTTTTCAAGGGATGCCATCTCTTTGGCAGCAGTGATGAGAATCACATCGGTGTAAATCGTATGGCTTCGCATCCACTCCAAAAAGTCAATGCCATTTCCATCGGGAAAATAGACATCTAAAAGCAGCAAATCAGGCTTCATAAGTTCAAGGTACTCTTTAAGTTCAGCGATGGTATTTGCGATGGCAACGACTTCAAAGTTTGCAATTTTTTCTACCATGTTTTGGTGTAAAAGGGCAATCCTTGGGTCATCCTCAGCAATCAAAACTTTAATCATGACGTCCGCCTTTAGGGATATGAATGCTCGCAATAGTACCATAATTTCCTTTGCCAAAAGAGATGAAACCTCCTAGCCATTCTAAGGTACTTTTCACAAAAAAGAGACCATAACCACTGTGCAGTTCACCTTTGGTGGTAAAGCCTTTTTCAAAAATCTTTTCACTCAGCATTGTGTCAATGCCCATACCTGAATCTTCTACTTCAAAGATGAGGTCATTGCCAATATCGGTGGCAAATAAAATGACCTCTTTTTGTTCCGAAACAACCGCCGCATCAATGGCATTGTTGATGATGTTGCCTAAAATCGTTAAAAGGTGTTTAGAGATGGATGGATGAATACTCTCTTGAAGAAAACTGTTCTCATCTAAAATGACTTTCACCCCTTTTTCAAAAGCAAAGTAGTACTTTCCTATAAAAATCGAAGCAACGACTGGGTCATGAATGACACTTTGAAATTGCTCGATGATCTTTTCATCAGGAAGATGGTCTTCGGAAATAAGTGCAATGGCTTTATCATACTCTCCAATTTGAATATGCCCTGAGATCAGGTGAAGAAGATTTGAAAATTCATGTTTTTTCTCCCTTAGCCTCTCAGAGTACTGTTTTACACGCGTTAACTCCCAAACAAGAGCATCAATCTCCTCTTTTTTACGACAACTTGCCACCATACCGATGGTATTTCCCTCGTGGTTGATAGGCGATAGGTTACAGATATAATCAACACCCACAATTTCAATGGAGACATCCTCCCTCTCCTTTGCATCCGATAGATATTTTTCGAGTCCGTGTGGTGGGTATTTTGCCTCTTCACTCAGATGAAAATAACTTTTTGCCACCTCATTACACAAGGTCATTTCTCCTTTGGTATTGGTCGCGATGATCGCCTCTTTGACAGCATTTAAAATGGCTTCTTTTTCTAAAAAGAGGCGGCTGATCTCTTGAGGCTCATACCCTAAAAGAGAATTTTTTATTTTTCGAGAGAGGATAAACGCCATTATAATTGTTAAAATCATGGCGCCATAAAAATAGATCAAAAACTGTTGATGACGCTCTGTAATAATTTTTCGAACGTTCTCTTCCAAATACCCCACCGAAACAATACCCACAATGTCACCATTTTTCCCAAATACAGGAGATTTGCCTCTGATAGAAGGTCCAAGCGTGCCTGTTGCCTTAGATGTATAGTAAAGCCCCTCTTTTAAGGCTTTGTCATTGTCATCTCCCATCATGCGCTCCCCAATAAGATCTTGATTGGGGTGGGTGAGCCTAATAGAATCGTTGTCACCAATGACGATAAAGCGCGCATCAATGGACTTTTGAAGTGAGTTAATCACGGCACTTAATTTACCATCAGGATCTTTTTGTTCAACTAATTCAATGACCTCAGGCATCAAAGAGATGGTTTTGGAGATAGCAAGGGCGCGTTGACCTATTTGCTCTTCCATAAGTTCTTCTAAAATATGCCCCAAAAAGAGAGTAAAAGTAAAAAGCGTTACTAAAACTAACATCGTTGAAAAAATGAGTAATTTAAGCAATAATCCTTCATGTAAGAATGATATTTTTTTGAATTTTTGCATACTTTTAATATCCTTGTCTATTAGTCTCAAAAGAAGGTGTATTTTTAGTTACTAT
>CAYXNJ010000032.1:0-33862 GCA_964466465.1 uncultured Sulfurospirillum sp. | reverse complement strand
TTCTATTTTTGAAGCTGAAGACATTATATCTTTTACGAAAGTTTTTGATGATAAATCTGGACAGCTCTATCAAGAATTGCGTTATGGTTCACAAAAAAATATTGATGGTTTCAGTACAAGATTATGTTTATTACTTCCAACAGTTGAGAAGATATTTTACATATGCACACATGATCACGATGATAATAAAAGAAGAATGATAAATAATTCATCATTCTTATTCTTTTTAATAACTAATAATACGCTTGATCAGTCTCAAAATAAAGAATTACTTTTACAGGCTATCAAATATAAAAATGAATATTTTACTAAGTATGAAGATTATTATAAAAAGCTACAAGAAGAAAATGATGAGTTAATGCAGAAATTTAATAAAATGGGATTAGGCTAGACTTTTAACTTTTTATCTATTACAAAAATCTAACAATCTTTAACGTGTAAAAAATTCTTTCAAAGAGTTAAATGACATAAATGGGGACGAGGCTACTTTTACTCTTCTGGTCCTATCGTCATAAAAGGGTTGTGAGCGATTTCCCACAAATGACCATCGGGGTCTTTGAAGTACCCACTATAACCACCCCAGAAAACTTTTTGAGGTTTTTTTGTAGGTTTAGCACCTGCTTTGATGGCTTCTTTAAAGAGTGCATCCACTTCTGCTTCACTGCCAAGTGTGTGGGCTAGGGTAAATCCTTTAAAAGTACTTTCATCAAACGCAACATTGGCATCTTCTGCGAGTGCTTTTTTTTCATAGAGCGCAAGCCACGTCCCTTTGAGAGAAAAGAAAGCGATGTTATCCTCATAAGGTTCAAGCCTAGGAAATCCAAGCCCCTTTTGATAAAACGCAATAGACTTAGCCAAATCGCTCACACCTAAGCTAATCATGCTTATATACGGTTTCATTTTTGGTTTCCTTTTTCATCAAAATTATGAAAGCGAAATGCAATGCCTCTAGTTACTGTGTTTTTGTTCTTCGAAAAATGTTTTAAGTGCATCATAGCCAAGAGGTTTGGCATAAAAATACCCTTGAAAACGATCACACCCTAAGCGTTTTAAAACCTCTTCTTGCTCTTTCTTCTCCACCCCTTCTGCCAAAATATACATATCTAAGTTTTTACCAATAGTGATGATGTTTTGAACCATCTTCTCTGCATTAATGTCACTTAAAATCGCATCGACAAAGCTCTTGTCAATTTTGAGCTCATCAATAGGCAGTTTACGCAAAATACTCAAAGAAGAGTAGCCTGTTCCAAAGTCATCCATGGAGATGTGCAGCCCCATGTCACGGACTTTTTGCAAAAGAGGTAAAATGTAGTCTATATCTTCGATAAATAAGCTCTCGGTTATCTCCAAACACAAAGAAATATGATTGAATTTTTCATGTTCGATTTTTTTGGTGAGGTTGTCTAGGAAATGGGTTTCCATAAACTGTTTGATGGAGATGTTAATGGAGGTTTGTAAAGAGAGACCAAGCTCACTTTGTAAGGCTTTCATCTCTTTAAGGGTTGTACTAAGAATGAACTGTCCAAGGCGAGGCATAACACCTGAAGCCTCAGCAATAGGAATAAACTGATCGGGTGGAACAAGACCCATCTCCGCACTGTTCCATCGCACTAACGCTTCAACGCCGTAAACGTTCCCTTCATGGTCGATTTGAGGTTGATAGACCATATAAAATTCATGCTTATCAAGTGCTTTATGGAGTGCCTGTTCAACATTGACACGGTTGAGGTAGCCTGATTGCATAGCTGGTGCGAAAAGGCGAACGCTGTTTTTGTATTTTTTAGCTTCGTACATAGCAATGTCCGCTGCACGAAGGAGCATATCTAAAGAAGTGCCGTGTTCTGGGTATTTTGCAATACCAATGCTTGCGCCCACAACAAAACTAAATTGTTTGATGTGGTATGGTTTTGCGATTTCGTTGAGAATGGCTTGCGAATGGGAAAGTATATCTTCTTCATCCGTTCGATAGGTCAATATAACAAATTCATCACCGCCTTGGCGAATGACCACACTCTCTTTTCGCACCATGGCTGAGATACGTTTGGCAAACTCCACCAAAAGAATATCGCCAAATTGATGACCAAAGCTGTCATTGATGTTTTTAAAATGATCCATATCGAGATAATAGAGGCTAAAAGGAGGAGCTTTGTCATAAATCCATTTATGGATGGATTGATGTAAATAGCTTCGGTTAGGCAGCTTGGTCAGATCATCATGGGTTGCTTGAAATATCAAATCTTTGCTTCGTTTTTCTTCCGAATGAGAGATGATTTTAAAGAGCAAAAATAAAATGACATGCACAATAATAAAGATAAGCACATAGCTTATAAAACTCTCAACAAAGTCATCAATGATTTTTTGAGAATTGATTTCTGAGAGTATCCAAAGCTCATAACGAGGCTCATATTTGAGTGCCATTTGAACGTATTTATCATCAAGAGAGGGTATTTCTACAGTGTAAATTTCTCGTTTTTGTTTTATTTCATCAATGGAAATTTGGTATTTGCGCATCACTGTGTCTAAGATGGACATGAGAAAATGATGAGGAAGAGGCTTTTCATAGAGATCTTTAGGAGTTTCATCATTGGAAGATTGGTACTGAACAAATTGATCGCGGTTGCGAATGAGAGTGACTTTGTTGTACTCTCCAAGTGAGAGGTTTTCTGTGAAAATCTTAAACGCTCCCTCGATGGCAAGACCTGCCGTCATGGCACCCACACGTTGACCTTCCTCGTTGAAAATACTTTTACGAATAGGAATACCCCAACGACCACTTGCAGCGATGAAATAGGTACGTCCTAGCACCATTTTATCCTGTGTTATGGTGTAATCAAACGAGTCTTTCGTGGCTTCATGTTGTCTGAGATTTGGGAGTTTTGCTTTATTGAAGTTAGAGCTTACATGACGGTAATTGCCCTCAAGATCCACGAATCCAAAAGCAACCACAGAAGGGTTGAGGGTGAGCAAATCATCCATAGCGCGTGGGTCGTTATTTTTTAAAATCTGGTTGCCTAAAATGTTGAGTGTCATCTCTTGTGAAAGAAACAAAGAGTAGGTTGCATTGGAAACAAGTTTAACGAGGTTGACTTGATCTGTAGTGTATTTTTCGTGAATACTTTCCCATTTGTTAAAAGAGACAATGCCCAAGAAAACAAAGGCACCCGATAAAAGAATGTAAAAAATAATCCACATATTTTTTTGAAGGATAGCCAAGCAAACCTCCTTATATAGGGTAAATAATCATATCATAATTTCATCCTCAGATAGAATACAAAACGTGATAAAATTTTAAAGTCATAAACAAAGGAAACATATGCTTAAAATTCTCTGTGTGGTGTTCTGTTTTGCCTCTGTTCTTTGCGCAGAAGATGTAAACATCGCTCAATTATTTGAACGTGAAAATATAAAAGGCACGATGCTCATAGAGTCACTCGATGGCACAGAGCGTTATGTTTACAATGACAAACGCGCTCATATGCCGCTTTTGCCTGCTTCAACGTTTAAAATTCCCAATACACTCATTGCGCTAGAAGAAGGCGTTGTGCGTTTAGATTCTGTTATCGTTTGGGATAAGGTAGAACGCAGTGTGAGAGCATGGAATCAAGACCAAAATTTAAGCTCAGCATTTAAAAGTTCGTGTGTGTGGTGCTACCAATTTTTTGCTCGTCATATAGGGCTTGAGAAGTACAATGCGTATCTTCAAAAACTTCATTACGGCAATGAAAAAACAGGCAGGGATGTTGAGCGTTTTTGGCTTGATGGAGAACTTCGTATCAGTGCGTATGAGCAAATTGCCTTTTTGAAAAAGCTTTATAAAAATGATGTACCGTTTCGCCAAGAACACATTGATATTTTAAAAGCGATTATGGTGGATGAACAAGACAAAAACTTTACTATTCGTGCAAAAACAGGATGGGCAGTGCCTAATGGAGGTGAACATCATGGATGGTATGTGGGGTATGTGGAAGGTAGTAAAGGTGTTTATTTTTTTGCTACCAATCTTCAAACGCCTTCATCTGATGAGTTACCTCTTCGTAAATTGTTAAGCGTTGAAGCCCTTAAAACTAAAGGGATTTTAGAGTAAGATTCGCACTGTATTTGTGGTTAAGAAGGAGAAAAAATGAAATTAAAACAGAGTTTATTTGCGTTACTGGCTTTAGGTGCTCTTGTGGCGCCATTAAGCGCAGGTGTTGATTTTGAATGGAGACTGAGCCTTAACAACCGTTATCATGCAGACCCTTATGGTTATCGCTATGGTTTAGCGGATCGTTTTCGCCTTCCTGAGTCTCGTGTTATCGTTATCTTAGATAGCGTACGCGAACCTTCTGATGCGTATATGATTTTTCGTTTAGCAGAACTTTCAGGACGACCTTATGATTATGTGTTAAGTGTTTATAGACAAAATCGCTACTCGTCATGGGTAGAGATTGCTTCTTTAGTGGGTGTTATTGTTTCGTCTAATGATTTTAATGAGCTTAGACATCGTCATGACCTAAGAGATGATTATCGCTATGACAGCAGACGTTATGATCGTTATGAAGATAGACGTGTGATTATCAAACGTGAAGAGATTTATGTGCCTCAAGTGTATCAAGAGCAACAAAGGGTGTACAGAGATCCTCACTATAAACATAACGAACATTACGATCAACGAGATGACCGTCACGACGATAGACGTGATAGAAGAGATGATGACGACAGGTATGAGGGAAGAAGGCATTAATAGACGATGTGATCATCTTGCAAAAGAGTATTTGCAAGATGATCACGCGTTTATTCTTTACGATTTAAAAATGTTTCGATCTCTTCAATCGCTTTTTTATTGGAGAGGTTAAACTTAATCTCGATGCGACGAGATGCTTCTTTATCTTCCACACCATTTTTAAAGATACGATCACTGTATGACCTACCATTGGCGCTGAGGTACTTTTGAAGCATTGCCGTGCGTTTCTCATCCCCCAATGAATAAATAAATGCCATGACTGAGTACGCACGTTTTTGTGAAAGGTCTAGGTTGTGCATATAGCTTCCATCTGAGTCTGTATGCCCTTCTATCACGATATGATCGATGTTTTCACGAATGGTTGCATCATCTAAAAGCACTTGCAAATAAGGTTGTAACGTCTCTTTGAGCTGTTTTTGCGCTTCAGGCTTTAACTCATAAGAGCCTACATCAAACAAAACAGAAGAGGGCAGTCTAATCGCTCCACTGTTAGGGTCGATGTTGATCTTTTTACCCAGTTTTTCTTTAAGCTCTTGCACCACTTTGATACGAATACCTGTAAGGTTTTTGATGCGTGATTTGGTGATATTAAGATCTTCGACTAACTGTTGGTGTGAAGCAGTACTCTCCAAAAGTTTTGCGCTTAAGAGAGCGAGCTCTCCCTCTTTGAGTTTGAGGGTTTGCGTAGTCGTTCCTAGCTCCATTTGGCTGGCAACGAGTTCGCCTTTGACTTCATCACGTGCGAGTTCTGTGTCAAGTAACAGTTTTTTAAGATTTTCGATTTCTCTATCACTCAGTTGTAATTGGGCAGATGCTTCCTCTAGGCTTGCCTCTTTTTGAGAAAGTAATTCTTGTGCGATTTGCAAGGAGGCACTGGTGACGTTCATATCAGAGCGCAGTCTTAGGAAGTCGCGCTGTTTTTGTGCCAATTCATCTTGTGCGAGATGTAACACTCTCTTTTGCTCTTCAAGATCGTTTTTAATGCCCTTAAGATCAGTCTGTACATACACATATTTTACGACGATAGCGCCAATGAGCAAGATAAAAACAAACAACAATCCTGCCATCAAATCAGCATACGAGACCCAGAAGTTTTGGTCTGTACTTCGTGAACGGTTGTAGCGCATTATTTTAACGCATCCATTTTTTGGATGATCTCTTCAGTTTCAGCATCGATGATCTTCAAGCTCTCTTTGAGTGACTCCACTTCCGCATTAGGAGGCGTGTCTCCTTGAATGCTGCCTGTTTCTTGGAGTGCGCGTAGGAGTTCTTGGTTTGTTTTTACCATCTCTTCGCTGCTTTTAGCAATTTTTATCTGCAAATTGGTTGTGCTTTCATTGAACAGTGTCAGTTTTGTGAGAATGTCTTCATGGATGATGGCTAAATCACGCTGTCTGTCTTGGGAACGTGAAAGAGCTTCCATGCCCTCTTTGATGTGTTCTGCGCCACGTTTGACGGCAAGAGCTTCTAGGTTGAGCATCTCATCAAAGAGTTTGAATTTTGTCTCAATACTTTTACCAAGTCTCTCAAAAAAGTCGTTGGAACTGAGGCGTTCAAACATCTTGCCAATGCGTTCAAAATTTTGGAGATTTTCTTGCAAATAGGCTTGTTCTATCTCTTCTTTGGTCCAAAAGAGCGATGCTGTTGCATTTTGAATGATAGCGACTTCTCTATCGAAACGACTTAGTCCTCTTTTTTCAAAAAAGATCCACCATAACGAGAGCAAAATACCGTAAATGGAGACATAAAACGCGGTTCCTACACCGCTTAAAAGAAGGCTTATTTCATTTTCCAACGCACCTGCACTTTGCGATGAAAAATCAGGAAGTGTGAGTGCAATGGAGATAAATGTACCCAAAATACCCATGGTTGGGAAGATGCTCGCTGCAACAGAAGCGTAGTTGTCATTGCGAATGCCCTTAGCATAGGTATCGATGAAGTTTTCAAATGAAGCGTTTGATTTTGTCTTTCCACCGATGCTCATCAGGTTTTTTGAGACATACTCGTGAAGTTCTGCTTGAAACTCTTTGGAGTAACGTCTAAAGGTGCACACACCAAATTCGCCATTGTGTTTTGCGAAAATGAGTGACACAATGTAAATAAACCCAATCAGTACAATACTGTGAATGCCAACTTTAAAGTGTAAAATGCCTAAAAAGCCCAGCAAAAAATAGACATATGCCAATGTTGGCAACAAAATAAGCTTGAGATAAACCAAAGCGCAGTTACGCTGTGGTGCTTCCAGAGCGGCTAGATTTTGGAGTGTTTCGTTCATATTTTCTTGCATAAAAAGCCTTTGTAGTGTATCTATGTTTTTCTAGCACATTATAACGCTTCTTTTTATACCGATGGTTAACAAGAAGTTAATATTAACGTGGGATTAATCTTAAAAGACTACAATTTTTAAGGTCAATACAAAATGATGTCTCCTCTCAAAACTCCCGTTTAAAATAGATAAAGGTGCTTAAAATGTCTCCTAAAATGCACAAATTGGATCGTCACAGTGTCAAGTCTTTGCTCAAACATACACTCTTAAAAATGATAGAAAATATTGCAACCCATTTGAGTGATTTTTTAGAGACCAAAGAGCCTGAAAGTCTGCACCAGTACCGTGTGAGTGTGCGTATGGCACGTTCTGTTTGCTTGGAATTTAGCGAGTTTATGGAAGAAAAACGCAAATTTATACTAGAGAAAATCCTCAAATCTTTGCAAAAAGAGACGAATGAAATGCGTGACCTCGACGTCTTTTTAGAGTGTATTGAGGCGTATAAAACACGTGTCGAGACACCTTGTTTATATGAGCTTGAAAGTTTAGAAGCAAAACTGATGTTAGAAAAAAAAGAAGCCTACACCTCTTTTGAGAAGAAATACACACAAGCGTTTAAAGATGAACTTATAGCAAGGCTGCAGGCTATACAAAACGATGAATTGCTCTGTTTACCGAAATCAGAAGAAAAACTCTACAAATACATCCAAGAAATCCTTTCAAAACGCCTTAAAAAGATAGCAAAAGCTTCAAAAAAATTACATCTTGATGCCCCAAATGAGCGCTTTCATAAGCTTAGACTTCACTATAAAAAACTGCGCTACAATGCGGACGCTGTTGAACTTATTCAATTTTCAAAGAGTTTCAAACCTTTGCAGAATGCTTTTGGAAAAGTACAAGATAAAAATACCCAAATTGAGCGTATTAAACGCTACAATACGTCACATAGCAGTTGTTTAGAGAGCATTATTGCTCTTTTAGAACAAGAACTGATAGCCGATAAACAAGCCTGCATCGAAAAATCGAGCAAAGAGAACATTGTCAAGATGCGTGAGCATTTAGACACAATATTTCCATAACAAAGATGATAACCCGTGCCAAATTTAGAATACATTTCCCATTACCCAGAACACTTAAAAGAGCAAATCCGCCATCTCATTAAAACCGAAAAACTAGGCGCATACCTGCTGGCAAAATACCCTACCACACATAGCATCACCAGCGATAAGGCATTGTATGCGTATGTGATGGAGCTAAGAGCTGAGTTTTTACGCAAAAGTGAGCCCATCACCAAAGTGCTTTACGATGGCAAAATCAATGACATTAATGATGCTTTAGGCTTGCACCGCGTGACCATCAAAAATCACGGCGGACGCCTACGAAGTAAAAGCGAAATCCGCGTAGCAACCGTGTTTAAAAACACTCCCGAGCCTTTTTTAAAGATGATTTGCGTGCATGAACTCGCTCACCTCAAAGAGAAAGAACACAACAAAGCGTTTTATGCCTTGTGTGAAAAAATGGAGTCAAGCTACCATCAGCTAGAGTTTGATGTCAGGCTTTACTTGACGCATTTGGATCTGTTTGGGAAGTTGTATTAGAAATTATTTAAAACTTTTGTAGCAATATTGTGCTACAATTGGGCTACAAAATAAATAAAGGAGAAAAAATGGCACTTGAAGCAACCATAAGAGCTAGATGTGACGCTGAATTAAAACATTCCGCAGAAGCTATCTTTAAACAATTAGGTATCTCTACTTCTCAAGCGATTAATATGTTTTTAGCCAAAGTGAAAAGTGAAAATGGCATTCCTTTTGAGCTTAAAATTCCTAATGAGACAACAGCAAAAGCGATGAATGAAGCACGTTTAGGCATCAATATGGAAACCGTAACACTTGAAGAGCTAAAATCAGAATTTGAAAGTCACAAAAGTGCTCAGCATTAAGAGGCACAAACAGTTTAGTAAAGATTATTCCCATGCAAAAATGAGCGAAAAACATTTTGCAAAATTTGTCGTTTATGTGGCAAAACTACTTCAAAATGAGCCTTTACCTCCCGAAGCACTAGATCATGCTCTAGAAGGTAATTGGTCTGGTTTTAGAGAATTTCATATCAGCGGTGATTTGCTAGTTATCTACGCTCTTGATGAGCAAACACTCAACCTTATACGACTTGGTTCACATTCGGAATTGTTTGGATAAAACTATATTTTACATGTAAAATATTTTAGAAAATTATAATTTAACTAAAACTCGTTAAACTGTGATCTACTTTAATTTTAAATAGGGACAATTATGAAACTCTCCCAATTCCCCATCTACGTCATCGATGCGTTTACCCAAGAACTGTTCAAAGGCAATCAAGCCGCTGTTGTACCCTTAGATAGTTGGTTACCTGAAAGCATCATGCAAAGCATTGCCTCTGAGAACAATCTCTCAGAGACAGCTTTTTTTGTACGAAACGATACAGGTGTGTATGAGATACGTTGGTTTTCACCACTCAAAGAGATCGACTTTTGTGGTCATGCAACGTTGGCAAGTGCCTATGTCATTTTTAATCATCTTGGCGAAAAAGGCACCATCACTTTTTGGGCAAAAGCGGTAGGTACCATTGAGGTCAATGCTATAGAAAACGAGCTTATCGAGATGCGTTTTCCTAACCGTGCGCCTGAAGTTTTAAGTGAAGTGCCAGAAGCTCTAAGTACAGGGCTTTCCATAAAACCTTTGGAATTTTACAAAAACCAGCAGGCTTACTTCGCCGTGTATGAAGACGAAGACGATGTGAAAAATGTCGTGCCCGATCTTGAAAAGCTCAAAACACTGGCACCTCTTGATGTGGTGGTAACAGCTCCAAGTGCTGAGTACGACTTTGTTTCGCGTTACTTTTGGCCAGCCAATGGCGGAGTAGAAGACCCCGTAACAGGCTCCATTCATGCAGGACTTGCACCATTCTGGGCGAAGCGTTTAGGTCAAGATAGTCTTGTAGCACTGCAAGCTTCAAAACGCTCAGGAGTGCTTTATTGTCGTGTGAGCGAAGAGTGCATTTTTATCTCGGGAATGTGCAAAGAGTATTTGGAAGGTAGTATTACGGTTACGTATTAAGCTTTTAGATAAAAGGGTTAATAGCCTATTTTTCAAGCACTCTCTTTGCAGACTTAGCGCTATAATAACACACGAATTTTATAAGGATGGTGTATGGTAGCGTTAATCGCTCTTGGTTTACTCTCAGCTCTTTTTTTTAGTTCCACATTTGTTTTAAATCGTTTGATGAGCTTAGAAGGTGGGCATTGGGTCTGGTCGGCATCGCTTCGTTACGTCTTTATGATACTCTTTTTACTCATCGTCATTCGTTTTTTTCAGGGTAAAAAGCCACTTCAAGAGCTATTGAAACTTTTTTGCCAGCATTGGCTCTTTTGGATGGTAGCAGGCAGCATCGGTTTTGGCTGTTTTTACGCATTACTCTGTTTTAGTGCAGATTATGCTCCTGCTTGGGTGATAGCCTCTACATGGCAGCTTACCATCATCGCTTCACTCTTTGTTTTGATGCTTTTTGGACGCACATTTCCTAAGCGTATTTGGGTTTTTTCGACCATCATCGTTATAGGCGTAGGGCTTATCAACACATCGCATATCACGGTGTTTCACTTTGGTGAATTTGTCAAAGGCGCTTTTCCTGTGCTCGTAGCAGCGTTTTGTTATCCGTTTGGAAACCAATTGGTGTGGGAGTCCAAGCATGGGCATCAATACTTCCCCAAAATCGACTCACCGCTTTTAGACAACGCCTTCAATAAAGTCTTTTTGCTCTCTTTAGGTTCACTGCCTTTTTGGCTAGTACTTGTGCTGCTCATTAATCCACCGATGCCTTCATTAGGGCAAGTCTTTAATACCTCTTTAGTAGCGTTACTCTCAGGACTGGTCGCTACCACACTTTTTTTACGAGCACGCCACCGTGCTCACAAATCTAGTGAACTTGCCGCTGTTGATGCGACGCAAGCCAGTGAAGTTATCTTTGCACTTTTAGGTGAGATGCTCTTTTTAGGCGCAGCACTTCCCAATGCACAAGCGTGGGTTGGAATGAGTTTGGTCTTTGTAGGGCTTGGATTTTTTATCTATTTTCAAGAAAAAAAGAGTGCTGTTCACGATTAGTTCATCAAAATGCGTTAAAATAGCGCAAAATTTAGAAGGATTTTTGTAATGAAAACGCTTAAAAAAGCATGGTTGATTTTAGGATTGGCACTAGGTGTTTGCGCTTATGCAGAGACGCCAAAGCTAGCACTTCCGTTTAACATAACGCCAGAGATGTACGCCTCGTTTATGGCACAAAGTCTAGCGGGCAATTTACCGCAAACCTTTAAACACAAAGAGCTCTCTTTAGTGGTCAACAAAGTTCATGCTGAACAGAACAAAGTCTTTTTTGACTCAACCACCACACAGTACAAACAAATTTTAGATGAGCTGAACAAGTACCACACTCTTCCTGATGATCTTAAAAAGCAGTGTAAAGATTTCTCTAAAATTGCGATGGTCGATAAGGGAGTCGAATACTACTTAAACGTTGAAGAAGGTAGTAAAAAATTTGTAGTAAAGTATGACAAAGAGGCGTGTTCAGAGACTTTTGACCCTGCTCAAAAAATCTTTATAAGCGGATATAACCGTTATGGTTTTGATATGAATGGACGTACGAAAAAAGAGAATCTTGCTGCTAAAAAAGCTTCCAACTAATTAACGCACACAGTTACGCCCTGCATCTTTTGCTTCGTAGAGCTTTTCATCGGCTTGGATGTAAAGCTCATCAAATCGTTTCACTTCTATACCACTCATCGCAAAGCCAATACTCACTGTAAAGCTGAGTGTTTGACCATTAGGGAGTGTTACAGACAATACGCTCAACTCACGGCACAATTCTTCTAGTTTTGCTTGTGCTTGTTCTTTCGTAATGTGCAAAAGTAAAAATGCGAACTCTTCACCACCCAGACGCCCTACAATGTCAGTATCGCGCAAGCTATGTTTAAAATAATCAGCAATGGCTTGAAGCACAGCATCACCTGCAGGGTGACCAAATGTGTCGTTGATATTTTTGAAGTGGTCAATATCGAGAATCGCAAAACAAAGAGGTTGATTGTAACGTAAAGAGCGATAGAGTTCTTTTTCGGCTTCTTTTAAAAAGTGTCCACGGTTATAAAGCCCAGTGAGAGGATCGGTTTGTGCGAGGTATTGTAATTCTCGTTCTAGTACTTTTCGTCTGTCTATTTCTTCTTTTAATAAAATTTGCTCAAAACACAGTGCTTCATGGGTTTGCGTTGACTCTTCTTGGAAACGAGAACGGTGATATTCTATCCAACTGCTAATGGTTGTGACCATGAGATAAGAGATACAAAAGCGCACTTGAAAAGGGATAGGATACATCTCATGTATCTGCGGGACAAAGAGAAAAAGTCCGATAATCATAGTTAGAAATATACAACTCCACATAAAGCCTATACGGTTACCCAATAAAAAGATAATCCCTAAAGGATAACAATATGCCCATAAAATGCGCGATTGTTCGGTGTCCGCGTAGATGGTGTAAATCAGCAAAGTTACCAGAATGAGATTGGCTGTATAGTAGAGAAGATAGGTTTTATTTGTTTTTGGGATAAGAAGAAGTGACCCTAGTAAATAAAATGAAAAAAACGTAATGCCACCTGCGATGATAAATTCATGCTTTAAGCTATTATAGATGCCAAGCCCCATAGCAAGTGGTAAAATCATTAAGGCGACCCACACATAGTGGTTGAGTCTAGCGAGTTCATTTTTATTGCTTGAGGGAGACTTCTCAACGATAAGATCTACAATCTGCTGGAGTTTTGCAAGTGTAAACATTCATCTTCTTTGTGATAAAGTATTACAATCTTAGCTTGTTTATCTTTAAAAACAGTAATCAAGTTTATAAGCCAAAATGAAAAGAGATAAGGATAGAACCGTGCGAAGATCTGAATTTGAAGTGACGGATAAACATCTGATAGAAGAGGTATTAGCAACATGTGAGTATGGAACACTGTGTCTTGTTGATGGCGATGAGCCTTATGCCGTTCCACTTAATTTTGTTTGCCATGATGAAACCATCTGTTTTCATGGCTCAAAAGAGGGGCGTAAAATGGAAGTTATAGCAAAAAATCCAAAAGCGAGTTTTAGTGTGGTGAAGCCACTTTCGTTGTTGCCGTCTTATTTTAGCAACACACGCTCGGCGTGCCCAGCCTCACAGCTGTTTATCTCTGTGCATTTTATAGGGACTGTTGAAATCGTGGAAGATGTGATGCAAAAGGCGAATATCTTAAATGCGCTGATGCAAAAGCTTCAACCAGAGGGTGGATATGAGAACATAGAGCCATCAAATCCTATGTATAAAAAAGCGGTGGAGAACATAGCCATTGGTAGGCTTCATCCCGCATCTATCTCGTGTAAACTCAAAGCGGGGCAAAACCTCAATGAAGAGAAAAGAGCGTTATTGATTGAAAAATTGAGTGAACGAGGAACACCGCTGGATCTTTTGAGTGTTAAATTGATTAGACAGATGAGTGAAAGGGTCTAAAAGAAGAGAGAGGCTTGTAAAAGCCTCTCTTGATTAGGTTTAAGCGTTTGCTGCTTCTTTGAGAGCTGCTTCAACATACATTTCACGTAGTTTTTTAACCATCTCGCCAGGTTTGCCACTGCCGATAGGCTTACCATCGATCTCGATGATAGGCAGAACAAACACCGTTGCACTTGCCATAAACGCTTCATCAGCATTTAACGCTTCTTCAATGGTGAATAAACGCTCTTCAACTTTGATGTTATGTGCTTTTGTGTATTCCATTAAGAGTTTTCTACGAATACTTGGCAAGATAGCGTTTGAAAGAGGACGTGTGATGATAACACCATCTTTGACGATAAACGCAGCCGATGAAGTACCTTCTGTCACATAGCCATCTTCAACCATCCAGCCTTCAAATGCGCCTTTTTGGTGTACTTCTTCTTTCGCCAAGACTTGACCTAAAAGTGAGATAGACTTGATGTCACGTCTTTTCCATCTGATGTCTTCACAACTCACCACTTTAATGCCTGTTTTTGCTAATGGATGGTTGATGATCTCTTTTTTAAAGGTAAATGCCATAAAGGTTGTTGGGGTGTTTTCAGGGAAGTAGAACTCACGAGGTGCAACACCACGTGTGACTTGCATATAAATGCCACCTTCGTTTAAATCATTTTTAGCGATCAATGTGTCTAAAATGGTCTCAATCTCAGCTTTGCAAAAAGGTGCTTTAAGACCTATCTTGCTCATGCTTGCATTGAAACGCTCATAAAAAGGCTCTTTATCAATCACTTTGCCATTAATAACAGGTACAACTTCGTAGATGCCATCACCAAAAAGATAACCACGATCGAAAATCGATACTTTGGCATCTTCCTCTTTACAAAAATCACCGTTTAGAAAAACAATACTGCTCATTACAGACTCCAAAAAAAAATAATACGCAATTTTATCCTAATGTTTCTTAGCTAAGGAGATACTCGGTGCATAATAAGTAGGCAGAAGGTGTTTACATGTAAAGATTTTGAAAAGATAGAGTTTGGTTTTAAAGATGAAAGAGGTATTATTTTTTGTGAGAGTTGGAGTTTGTGTTAAATTGGCTTAGAGTCATAAAGTCTAAAGCCATGAAAACTAGTTCAATAAATCTAAATAAAAGGTAATTAGTGTGAAGGTTAAAATATCCGATAGAATGGTTTTTAAAGATTTTTTAGAGAAAGTTTCAATAATATCTGCATTTTTCACAATAATTTTCATTTTTGTTGATATACCAAAAGAATATAAAACGTGTACAGGACTGGTGGTCACATTTATTTTTGTTTGTTTGTATCTAGGCTTGTGGTGGTGGAACAACAGACTAAAAAATGTAAATCTTCTCATAGAAGGAAGTAAAGTTATAATAAAAACAGGAGATATTTTTAAACAGTCAGGACTTAAAGCTATTGCTTTTAATGAATATTTTGACACTCAAGTAGATAATAAAATTATTTCAAAAAAATCTCTAAACGGTATTTTCATAGATAAGTATTCAAATAAGTCTTTGGATGAATTAAACCATTTAATAGATAGCTACCAATTTGATGAAGAAAACTTAATTGATAGTAATGTATCTAGATTGGGAAAGTCAAAGAAATACAAACTTGGAACAGTTTGTATTGTGGATGATTATCTTCTGGTTGCTTTTTCAAAATTTGATAGCAAAAATCAAGCAAATCTTACTATGCCAGAATATTTAGGTTTTTTGATAAACTTCTGGGATAATGTAAATAGAGTGTATTCACAGAAGGATGTATCCGTACCTATATTTGGATCAGGAATAACCCGCATAAAAGAGCATAAAAATATTAGTGATGAAACTCTCTTAAAAATCATGCTTTGGACATTCAGAATAAGTGAAATGCGATTTAAATACCCAGCAAAGTTAAGTATTATAATACACGAAGATAAAATAGACTCTATAAATCTATTGGATATAAAAGCGGTAGAGAATGGGTTTTAAAATCTATAAAATCTGAGTTTATATTTTTAAAAGAATTGATTTGAAAACTATATAAGAGGAGTAAATATTATGGCAAATAGAACTGGAACGTATATAGCATTTGATGGTCTTGGCAAGACGAATCCTACGGAATCTGATTTCAAGTATTATGCTACGATACAGGCATGGAGTGAAAATAAAAATATTGATTTTAAGTTTGTTAATAGTCACGATAAAACTGCAGCTGTTAGAGATACAAGCCTTCGCAGTACACTAGAGAGCAGGATAAGGGAACGTTTAGCTGCATCCAAAAATTGTCTTGTCATTTTGAGTGCTGACACGAGGAAATCTGGCAGCATGCTATCTTATGAGATTGAACAAGCAGTTGATAAATACAAAATCCCATTAATATGTGTATATACAGGCTATGAAACTATTTACAAACCAAAAGAGCTTTCAAATAGATGGCCTGATGCTTTAACAAAAAGAATTAACGATGGAACTGCTGATGCTATTCATATAGCTTTCAAAAAAGAAATTTTATTGACTGCCATTAGTCAATTTTCTGTAAATAATGACTCTCCTGGTGGTTCATTAGTTACATATACAAAAGAAACACAAGATCGATTGAATTCTAAGTGATGAAGAGATATATTTATAGGAATAAAGGTGACAGGCTACTTTAATGAAATTAAGCAATTAAATCTTTACATGTAAAGTGAAAAATTTAAAAAGTAGCCAGTGCCGAATGGCACATGGCTCAAACGCTTTGTTTCAACAAAACGGATGGATTACGAGGCACGAAAATCAAGTGATTAAAGCCCTAAAATAGGGCTTTAACTTATGTTCTAAATTGATTGAGAATAGTGTTGAGTTTTTCGGTAAGGGTATTGAGGTGCTCACTTGCCCCTGCGATTTCTTCCACACTTCTGGTATTTTGCGTTGCTAACGTATTGATCTCTTCGATTTTGGAAACGATGGTATCGATTTTTTCACCTGTTTGGATGTAGTCGTTAACCGTTTTTTCATTGAGTTTGGTTGCAACATTCATCATAGAAACAGTGTTATCGAGTTTGCTTTCCACATCCCCCGCGAGCACGTTTAATTCTTGGATTTGTGCTGAATTAACATTCATTCTCTCTGAGCTGTCCGTGATAGCTTGAACTATGACATTAATGGTTGTGTTGATTTCAACCAAACTTTTTTGGGTGCGCTCTGCTAAGGTGCGTACTTCATCGGCAACGACTGCAAAGCCTCTTCCATGCTCTCCTGCACGTGCAGCTTCGATGGCAGCATTGAGTGCTAGAAGGTTTGTTTGATCAGCAATATCGCCGATGACGGTAAGAACATTTTTAACTTGGTCTGCATCAGAGTTAAGTTGTTGAATTTTTTGTGCAAGTTCTTGCTCTGTTTGCGCGCTCTCTTGAACACGCTCTCCTAGTTTTTGAAGGAACTTACGAGCACTTTGGAGTTCATTATTTGCCTTAACAATCTCTTCTTTTGAAGCTTTTGCTTCATTGACGGAAGAGACAATTTCTTGTTTGGTCTCGCTTGACATGTGTGTGGCTTGAGAAATGATGATTGAAGAGTCTTCCACGCGTTTACCCACTTGCAGGGTTGTCGCTGAGAGCTCATGCGCAATCGATGCATTTTCAGAACTGGTCTCTTTTGCTAATTTGATGGTTGACTGAACTTTATCGATAAATTGGTTAATCTCATGGGAAGCATCACCAATTTCATCTTGATTTTTAATAGCTAATTTTTTGGTTAAATCACCATCACCCGTTGCCAAATCATGCGCAGTTTCTTTAAGATTTAAAAGAGGTTTGGCAATAATACTGGCGGCAAGAAAATAGATGGCAATAATAGCCAGTAAAGCAACGATAAAACCAGCGACAACTTGCAATGTAGCGTTGCTGTAAAGTCGATCGCTCATATTTTTATCAAGCTCCAACGCTTTCGCCAAGATAATGTCTCGTGGTACTTGAATCAAAACTGCCCAAGGTTTACCCGTCTCTCCAAGCTGGATTGGGGCAACCGTTTCTATCATGCCACTATCATCGTTGATACGAACTAATGCCTTACCTGCTTGAATCGCTTCATACATTTTTTCCCAACCTTTAGGCATCACTTGTTTAAAATGACCTCCTATCATGGAAGGATTCTCGCTTTGGGCTACCAAAAGACCATTGTCTGCAATGATGGAAACTTGTCCATGCGCTTTAAACAATTCAGCATCAACTTTTTTGGCAAGTTGCTGAACAAAATCTAAGTTATAGTCAGCCCCTGCAACACCATAAAATTTACCATTGACATGAATTGGCACAGACATCGTTGCGAGGAATACTTGCTTACCTTGTACGATGTAAGGCAATGGTCCAAGCACACTCTCTTTATTCTGTTCACGTGGGGTAATGTACCATCCACCTTTAAGAACCCCGTTAGGATGCTTGTCGTAGGTGTCGTACTCTACTAAAGGTTGAACAGCAATATTGCCTTTATCATCGCGTGTCCAGTAAGGGGTAAAGCGCCCAGTCGTCGGATTGTTACCGTCTTTGTCCACACGGAAGTTGGCATCAGCCCCATCGATGGCATTTGGCTCCCAACAGGAGTAGGTACCATTAAAGCTCTTGTTATGTTTCAATACATTAAGAAGCACAGCATTGAGCTGATCGCGGCCAATATCCAAAGCTTCTTTACCATCTTTAGGTTTTAGTTTACTCACTTCAAAGGTATTCGCCATCGTACGAGCAGCATCCAAAGCCAACTCCAACTCGGACTGAATGGTACCACTTTGTTCGCCAGCTAAATTTTGTAATCTTTCCATGTTGAGCTCTGTCAACAAAGAAGAAACCTCCGAAGAAACGACATCTTGTGTGCTTTTCGATGAAAACAAACCATACCCTACCAATAAGACAACGGCTGAAGCCAGACAAAGCCCAGCTATCAAAACAATCTTCGTTTGAATCGACCTAAATATCATGGTGCGCTCCTTTATTATTCATTGACATAAAAACTCCTTTCTATTGGATGTGTGACACGTTATAACAAATATTAGAATTATGAGAAATATGCTCCCATACTCTTCATGCTATAACTTAAATATTGAAGATTTACTTAAAAGTAATCTTCCTATGATAAAGGCATAATAAAAAATCATGGATTGTAGAAAAAGTTAACAAAGAGCGATAAATAGCATCTTAGGTACCATTATTTAAACTATTTTAGATGAAAATTGATTCGTAACTTCACGTAACTTATTAACCTGCGAACATAACCCCTTAAGAAAAATCTACAACTTCCAATAGCCTCTATTTGCCTGTATTTTTTCTCCTTTCTATATTTATAGTGATTTACTACAACCGATTGCATATAGTGTTCCGTAGAAAAATACTTTTCACTATTTTGCTTTTTGTTGAAATTTTTTTTCAAAAGTATTTTTCTACGGAACACTATATGCAAAATGTAGAGCGAAGTAAAAACTTACACAAGGAGAACAAAATGTCTGAGCTTCGACAAATTGCTTTTTATGGCAAAGGCGGAATTGGTAAATCTACCACTTCACAAAACACACTAGCGGCTATGGCGCACTACTTCGGTAAAAAAATTCTTATCGTTGGATGTGACCCTAAAGCAGACTCTACACGTCTTATCTTGCATGAAAAAGCACAATGTACCATTATGCAACTAGCAAGTGAGGTTGGAACCGTTGAAGACTTAGAGCTTGAAGATGTATGTAAACCAGGTGCGGCTGAGTTCCACCCAGATGATACAACGATCACAGAGGGTTACATCATGTGTACAGAATCAGGCGGACCAGAGCCAGGAGTTGGTTGTGCAGGTCGTGGTGTTATTACAGCGATTAACTTCCTTGAGGAAGAGGGCGCGTATGATGATGAGTTAGATTTCGTATCTTATGACGTTCTAGGGGATGTTGTTTGTGGTGGATTTGCGATGCCAATTCGTGAAGGTAAAGCACAAGAGATCTACATCGTTATGTCAGGTGAAATGATGGCGATGTATGCGGCGAACAACATCTCTAAAGGTATTTTGAAATACGCAAACACTGGTGGTGTAAGACTTGCAGGACTTATCTGTAATGCACGTATGACAGACCGTGAGTACGACCTTGCAAAACACTTAGCTGAGCAAATCGGAACACAAATGATTCACTTCGTACCAAGAAGTAACCACGTACAACGTGCTGAGCTTCGCCGTATGACGGTTGTTGAGTTTGCAGACAAATCTGACCAAGCGTTTGAGTACAGAGAGCTTGCTCGTAAAATCATTGCAAATGATCTTAAAGTGATCCCTAAACCACTTGAGATGGACGATCTTGAAGCGTTATTGATGGAATTTGGTTTAGAAGAAGAAGTCGAAGCAGACGCTATCGGCAAAAAAGCAACCGCTTAATTACACTAGGTATAAGGAGTACATTATGTTTATTTGTGGATACCACTTCCCAGCATCTTTGGGAAATAAAATCAGTCATGAGCAAGTCGTTGAGAGAGTTACAGCAGAAGCTGGCGATCTTTCAGATGTGAGCTATGCAATTCTTATCTCTGAAAACCGTGATGGTGTTAAACAAGAAGACCTTAAAGTTGAAAAAGGATCATTCCTTTTCACTGCATTGGCTGATTACTACAAAAAATCAGACATCGAAGGTGAATATAAAATGATTTATTACACCAACAAATATCAAATGAGTGAAGTTTCAAAAGCAGTCGATGGTGGCGCTACAGCAGCTGTGTGCAAAAAACTCGACGATATGTTACTTTATAGGGTTAAAGTCGCTTAATCAGCGTCTAAAAACATTAAGGAAAGAGCCATGACAGCAGAAACATTGTTAAGCCAGCAACAAGCCGCAATCGCGGAAGTGCTTGAAGCTTATCCTGAAAAAGCAAAAAAAAGTAGAGCTAAACACCTCGGCGTTGATACGCCTGATGGTGTTAAAGGTGCATGCGATAGTACAAAAAGCAACAAACAAACCGTTCCAGGTGTCATGTCTCAGCGTGGCTGTGCGTATGCAGGAAGTAAAGGTGTTGTTTGGGGACCTGTTAAAGATATGATTCATATCAGCCACGGTCCTATCGGTTGTGGACAGTACTCACGTGCAGGTAGAAGAAACTATTATATCGGAACAACAGGTGTTGATACCTTTGTTACGATGAACTTTTCAACCGATTACCAAGAAAAAGACATCGTTTTCGGTGGCGATAAAAAACTCAAAGCTGCAATGGCAGAAATCGATGAGCTTTTCCCACTGAACAATGGTATCTCTATTCAGAGTGAATGTCCTATCGGTTTGATCGGTGATGACATTCAAGCGGTTGCAAAAGCGTATAAAAAAGAGTCAGGTAAACCAACCGTTGCGGTTTCGTGTGAAGGTTTCCGTGGTGTAAGCCAGAGTTTGGGTCACCACATCGCAAACGATATGCTTCGTGATGAGGTCTTGACAGATAATTCATACAAAAAAGACTTTGAAAGTACACCATACGATGTTGCTATCGTAGGTGACTATAACATCGGTGGAGATGCTTGGAGTTCAAGAATCCTCCTTGAAGAGATGGGTCTTAGAGTTATCGCTCAATGGAGTGGTGATGCTACCTATAAAGAGATGACCATTGCTCCAAAAGCAAAGATCAACCTTCTTCACTGCTACCGAAGTATGAACTATGTTGTTCGTCATATGGAGCAAGAGTTTGGCGTGCCTTGGATGGAGTATAACTTCTTTGGACCAAGCAAAACAACGGAGAGCTTACGCAAAATTGCCGCTTTCTTTGATGAGAGCATTCAAGCAAAAACCGAAGAAGTCATCGCAAAATACACCGCAATGACCGATAAAGTTATCGCAAAATACCGTCCAAAATTAGAAGGTAAAAAAGTGATGCTTTACGTAGGTGGTTTACGTCCTCGCCACGTTATCGGTGCGTATGAAGACCTTGGTATGGAAGTCATCGGTACAGGATATGAGTTTGGACACGGTGATGACTACAAACGTACCAAAGAAGAGTTGGCTCGTACAACGCTTATCTACGATGACGTCAATGAGTACGAGTTGGAACACTTTGTTAAAAAACTCAAACCAGACCTCGTTGCAAGTGGTGTTAAAGAGAAGTATGTGTTCCAAAAAATGGGTTTACCATTTAGACAAATGCACTCATGGGATTACAGTGGTCCGTACCACGGATACGACGCATTCGCGATTTTCGCAAAAGACATGGATTTAGCGATGAACTCTCCAGTATGGGCTCACACTAAAGCACCATGGGACGCAAACTAAGGAGGGCATCATGCAAGACGTAGAAAACATTGTCAACGGACAAAAACTCTTTTTAAAACCTGAATATCAAGAGGTTTTTAAAAATAAAAAACAATTCGAAGGTCACGCAGGTGCTACCAATCCTGAGAAAGTCAAAGAGATTGCTAATTGGATGACTTCATGGGAATACCGTGAAAAGAACCTAGCAAGAGAGCACATTACCATCAACCCAGCTAAAGCGTGTCAACCTTTAGGTGCGGTTATGGCAGCTCTTGGCTTTGAAAACACGATGCCATATGTTCATGGAAGTCATGGTTGTGTTGCTTACTTTAGAAGTTACTTCACACGTCACTTTAAAGAGCCAACTCCTTGTGTCAGTGACTCTATGAGTGAAAGTGCGGCGGTATTTGGTGGTCTTTCAAACATGAAAGAGGGTTTACGTAACTGTAAAGCACTCTACAAACCTGAGATGATCGCTGTTTCTACGACATGTATGGCAGAAGTTATCGGTGATGACTTAGATGCGTTCGTTAAAGGTGCTCGTGCTGAAGCTGAGGGAGAACTCGACAATACTCCAATCCCAGCAGCACACACACCATCATTCAAAGGTAGCCACATCACAGGGTATGATAACATGATGGAAGCGATCTTAAAAACGCTTACACCTGAAGAAGATGTAGCTAAAGATGAAGAGCGCATCAACATCATTCCTGGTTTTGAGACATACTTAGGTAGTCTTAAAGAAGTGAAAAAAATGGCAGCAATGTTTAGCGATAAGATCGTGATGCTTGGTGATCATGAAGAGCAATGGAACACAGGTGCTGGAGAGTATAAACTCTACGCTGGTGGTACACCAATTGAAGTAGCTAAAGCATCAAAAGGCGCTAAAGCGACTATTTCACTTCAAAAGTACAGTACACCAACCACAGGTAAGTACATCAAAAACGACTGGAAACAAGAGTATATTACATGTAACCCAATCGGTCTTGGTGGAACAGACGCGTTTGTGATGAAGTTAAGTGAGCTTACAGGTAAAGCAGTACCAGCAGAGCTTACAAAACTAAGAGCACAACTGGTCGATGCGATGCAAGACAGCTACCCGTATATGCACGGTAAAAAGTTTGCTATCTGGGGTGACCCTGACTTCTTGTTAGGCGTGGTTTCATTCTTAGTTGAGATGGGCGCAGTGCCAGTACACGTTGTGTGCCACAATGCTCCACGTAAAAACTGGGAAAAAGAGATGCAAGCCATCCTTGATAAATGTACATTTAAAGAGGATTGCCATATCTGGGCGGGTAAAGATCTTTGGGCTCTTAGAAGCTTGCTTTTCACAGAACCCGTTGATTTTATGATCGGTAACGTGTATGGTAAAGAGTTGTACCGTGATACGGGCATTCCACTCATCAGAATTGGTTTCCCAATTTTCGATAGACATCATCTACATAGATACTCTATCAGCGGATACGAAGGTGCGTTAAACCTTTTAACGTGGATTACCAACGCCGTCCTTGACGCATTGGATGAAGAGACAAAAGACATCGCAAAAACCGATTACTTCTTTGACTGCGTGAGATAAGAAGAGAGCTTAAGCTCTCTTCTTCTTGTTCATTTCGTGTAAAAGTCAAACCTCGACTTTTAACTTTTTACAAAAAACTCACTGAAATTTTCTATAGACTTGTTTATGTTTAGTCTAACCCCTCGTTTTTACCAAGGGGCTAGGTGTGAGTCATGAAAGCGTTACGATGTGTATCTCTGTGGAGTGTGTACCTGTGTTTCGCTTCTTTATCGCAAATAATTCTCTAGCGTGTGTTATAGCAAAGGCAAAAGCGTGGTCTGTTTCGTGCAGTGCAGTGCCTGTGTGCACGCTAAAGTGTTGATAGTTGCTTGAAGCAGATAGCACATGAACCTCTGTAGTGCATGACTCTGTACCACTTTTCTTGATAGCGAAAAGATCACGATTTTGGTCTATAGCAAACTCAAAGGTGATGTCTGTCTCATGCAACGCTGTCCCTGTTTGTAAGATGAATTGCTGATAATTACTTGAGGCGGACAAGACATGAACCTCTGTGGAATGTGTGCCCGTGTCGCTTTTTCGTATTACAAACAAATCATTATTTGGAGCTAATGCAAACGAAGAAGTTGCATCTGTCTCATGCAGTGCAGTTGCCGTGTGTAAGCTAAACTGCTGATAATTGCTCGAGGCGGATAAGACATGAACTTCTGTGGTATGAGAGCCTGTATTGCTCTTCTTGATGACATACAGGTCTTTATTTTGAGCTAGGAGAAATTCAAAGGTATCGTCTGTTTCGTGCAATGCCGTGCCTGTTTGCAAGCTAAAGCGTTGATAGTTGCTTGCAGCAGATAGCACATGCACTTCTGTCGTGTGTGTGCCTGTATGGGATTTTTTGATTGCGAAGAGGTCATTGTTTGAGGCTAGGACAAACGTAATGGTATCGTCTGTTTCATGCAACGCCGTTCCCGTTTGGAATGCCATGTGTGAGAGGTAGGCATTTTTACTGTGGTGCTCATCAAAGAGTGTTAAAACCTTAGGCGATAAGGCACTAATTTGCTGAGACCATGAGCCTTTATATCGGTAGAGATTTTGTTGCTCCAAATAGGACTTTACAAACCAAAAATGGTAGTCCGCCGCAATTTGAAACAAATACAAATCACTGTTAATTGTCACATAATCCGTGCCATAGCGATCAAGACGATTGGTTTTTTCAACCATTCCTTCTAAAATAGCATTTGCGTCAGGTTCCAGATCAACATCTATTGTGGTAGATGGAATCTCTCCAAACGCTTTTTGCCACGCATTGGCTGAGGTTTTTCTGCCTGTTGCAGTATCTTCTAATTTACAAGCACTTTTGATGGCGCTGATGGCTTTATTAAGATCTGTTTGAAAGTTTGCATCTAGTTTTAAGTGTCCAGTACCTTTGGCTTGGGTAAATAAACTTACCAACTCTACCCATGCGTATTCGTATTCTTGTGGATTATCACGTAGTGTTACATTTTTAGGATCTGCCCAGCAAGGTTTGTACTGGAATTTTGCAAAACTAAAGTCGGGTAAATGCCCCATCCAACCATGCCCTGCATATGAAATACCATTAGGAACAGCTTCAAGATTTTTGCTTAAAAGACCTAATTTAACTCCAACTTTACGAAATAATTGATCTATCTCAGCTTCCGCTTTACTGAGCACTTGCCTTTTCCAACCATTCGTTGTGCCATCGTCATACTCGATGGACTGCTCTCTCCATCCTCCAAAAAAATCGCCTGTGTATTTGACATCCCAGTAGGTATTAAGAACGTTATTGAGACCACAAAAATCTTGATGTGCCCATGTATCGGCAATCACATGGGCTCTCACGCCGAGTAAAATCAGTTTAAAGCGTCGAAGATTCTCTTCTTTGTTGTGTTGAAGAAGGTACTCTCCACCCGTGGCATAGCTAAGAATGGCTTCTAATCTGGCATTGTTGGTTGCGCATTGGATGGCATCCATAATGATGTGGCGAGAGAGGGCACTTTGAGGGCGATTGAGCATATGACCGTATTTTAGCTCCTCTTTGTATTTGCGTGTTGTCAAGCCATAAAAGAGAGGATTTTCCAATATCTTTTTGCCCCCATTGGTATCTCGTATTTGAAATTGGGGCAAATAGCGTGCAACCTCGTTACCATGTACGTTTTCTCGGCTATAGGTATTGGCTGGGTCAGCATAATTTCCAGGAGCAAAGTGGTAGGAACACCATAGTCCATCTTCTGGAGCAAAACCTGTACTCATCGTGCCTTGGAAGGTATAACGTGGAAAATCAAGGCTTGCCACAATGGTGTAATGACTGCTCTTTTGTGTATCGCTTACTAATTTCCAATACGCTGCATACGATTCATTGGTAAAAAAATCAATGAAGTTGGCAGCCTTTGCGATGAGTGTTGCATCGTCCTTGCTAAAGCCACTCTTTTTTGCAGCATAGTAAGTCCCATAATAGTGAAAATCCTGATCCATTGCTTCCCTCGCTTTGTTATAGAGATTTAATGCTATCAATAAACATGTGATTAAAAATCATTGTAAGTAGTTTACACTAAAGAAGAGATAAAAATTTTAGTTTTAAACTTTTAACTTTTTTTCAACAATTATTTTAAGAAAAAAGCACGTGAACAAAACGTTTTTTATCAGTCACGTATTAACGCATATTTGAGGAGAGAGAGATAGGCTCTTTGTAGTAGCAAGAAGAGAGCTTAAGCTCTCTCCTTATTTTTTTCGTTTTTCATCAAAAAATTTCATCATCGCTTCTAAGCATATTTCAGGTTTTTCTTCAGGGACAAAATGCCCACAATTAGGCACACCAAAGCCTTGCACATCTTCTGCAAACTGTTTCCAACCTTTCAAAACATCCCACAGTTTTCCAACGACACCATTCGCTCCCCAAAGTGCTAAAAGAGGTGTTTTGATAGGACGTGTTCTATCGACTTCGTCATGCTCTAAGTCGATGGTTGCTGCTGCTCGGTAATCTTCGCAGATGCCATGCACACAGGCAGGGTCAGAGTAACAGCGGATGTATTCATTTAAGACCTCTTCAGGAAAACGTTCTTTGGCTTCGGGACCTACTTTATTGAGAAGATTAAAACGTATAAAAAAGGCAGGGTCAGCCCCTAGTGCTTGCTCTGGAAAAGGGTACTTTTGGATGTAAAAAAACCAGTGCCAGTATTTGGTGGCAAATTCACGATTGGTTTGTTCGTACATGTCATACGTTGGCAAGATGTCCATCATGGTACAGGTGAGTGCTTTTTCGGGGTAGTCTAGTATGAGTCTGTGAGCGACACGCGCTCCTCTATCGTGTCCAACAACGTGAAATTTTTTGATACCCAGATGTTCCATGACGCTGACTTGGTCGCGTGCCATAACGCGCTTGGAGTAGTTGGAGTGGTCTTCCAAACCTTTTGGTTTAGAGCTATCGCCATAACCTCTAAGGTCGGTTGCCACGACACGGTAGTGTTTTGCAAGCTCTGGAGCGATGTCTCTCCAGATGAGATAGGTCTCAGGATGCCCATGTAACAGTAAAATTGCTTCATCACCACTACCACCAACAAACGTGTTGATGAAGATGCCTTTTTCTACTTCAATGCTTCGTTGCTCAAATCCCTCAAAATACCCTTTAAGCGCCATGATGTAGTCCTTGTTCTAGTAAAAGTTGTTCCCTAATGAGTGGTTTAATGCCACCACTCTCTAAGATTTTCAGCACATACTCAGAAAGTGGCTCTGCTGTTTTGATGATACCTTTTTCATTCCCTATGATACCACTACTCAAATCTAAACTAATGTTCTCTCCTGGCTCGACGAGTTTTAAAATGCGAGGAGCGACGATAAGCGGTAAGCCTAGATTGATGGCATTTCGGTAAAAAATGCGCGCGAATGACTCCGCAATGATGGCGCCAACACCTACTGCTTTAAGTGTGATAGCGGCGTGTTCACGACTACTGCCACATCCAAAGTTTGTTCCAGCAACGATGATGTCACCTGTTTGTACTTCTTTGACAAATTCAGGGTCTGCCCCAAACATGGCATACTTCGCAACATCTTCAACATTGGTGTACTCGACAAAACGACCAGGATAGATTTGGTCTGTGTCGATGTTATTTCCAAAGACAAACGCACGTCCTTTAATAAAGGTCTTCATCCATTCTCCTTTACGATGTATGCTGTTGGGTCAACAATTTTGCCTTCCAGTGCAGCTGCTGCAACTGCGGCAGGCGAGCCTAGAAAAATGCGCGCTTCTGTGTGTCCCATGCGCCCTGGGAAGTTACGGTTGGTTGTGGTGATGCAGGTTTCACCAGAAGCGATCATACCCTCATGAGTACCCAAACACGCCGCGCACCCAGGTGTTACAAAGGTTGCCCCCGCTTCCACAAGGCTTTGGACGTAGCTTTTACTCATGGCTTCTAAAAAAACACCTTTGGATGCAGGGACGATGACAAAGCGTGTACGAGGGGCGATGTGTTTACCTTTTAAGATACCAGCGGCGATACCGATGTCCTCAGCACGCCCACCCGTACAAGAACCAAGATAAGCTTGATCAATTGGTGTACCTATAAACTTGGTAACATCATAGACATTGTCAACACTGGAAGGTGCGGCAAGTTTTGGGCTAAGATGGGTGACATCAAAGCTTATCTCTGCGGCATAGCTAAAGTCATCATCTGTATGGTAGATTTCATACGGACGGGTGACTTTTTCATTCAAATATGCCATCGTAATGGCATCTGGTTGAATGTAGCTTGTTTTTGCGCCCATCTCAGTACTCATGTTACATAAAGCCATGCGCTCAGAAATACTCAGGTATTGCAAGGTAGAACCACTAAACTCAACGGCTTTGTACACAGCAAAGTCAGCTCCAAGCTCACCAATGGCATGTAAAATCATATCTTTTGCATAGACCCCATGCGGTGGTTTTCCCTCAAAGGTGATTTTGATGATTTCAGGTACTCTTAGCCACAGTTTTCCCGTCGCTAAAATGATGGCAAGGTCTGTTGCACCCACGCCCGTTCCAAAGGCACCAAAAGCTCCATGGGTGGTTGTGTGTGAATCGGTGATGATGATGATCTCACCAGGATGCGCTAACCCTTTGTCTGCAACGACTTGATGGCATACGCCTTGGTCGATGTCCATGAGCATCTCAATGCCTTGATCCCAACAAAACTCGCGAAACTCTTTTTGGTTTTGTGCTTGCAGAATGCTTGAAGCTGGGGCGTAGTGGTCTAAAAACATCATGACTTTGTCTGGTGAATGTACTTTCGTTCCACCCATCTCATAAAACGAACGCAGTGTTTGAAGGTAAAGGTCGTTAATGCCTGCAAGGTCTATCTCACAGTTGAGAATTTCCCCTGTAGTGACATGCGTCTTGCCTGCTTTTTTTGCTAGCAGTTTTTCAATGGCATGCATTGCATCTCCTTGAAATAATTTTAGACGATTGTATGATAAATAATTATATAAAAGCAAATAATGTATAATCATAGACAATATAATGGAGGATAATGTGGACTCAAATCTTCTCAAAGTTTTTGTGGCTGTCGCCAAACAAAAAAGTATCTCTCTTGCGGCACAAACGCTTGGTTTTACGCAATCCAACGTCACGCTTCGCATCAAACAGTTAGAAAAAACACTAGGGTATGACCTATTTCATCGTGTGCCAAAAGGAGTCATCCTCACAGAAGCAGGTGTTACGCTTTTACCGATGGCTGAGGAAATTGTTCAAAAAGTTGAAAATGCCATTATTCAGATGAAAAACAGCACCCATCAACGCCTTCTTCGCATTGGTACAAGTCAGGCTAATGCGACCATTCGTTTGTTGCCGTTTATCGAAAAACTGCAACAGGACTTTCCTGAGATCCACTTTGAGCTTTATGCAAACGGCACACCGCTTGTGCTTGATCAGCTTTTAAACTACAAGCTAGACATCGCGTTTATTACGGGCGATCCAGCGCACAAAGACATTATGGTATTGAATCAATTTGATGATGACTTATACATGATAGAGCCCAAAAATAGGGCATACCCGAACACGCTCATTGGGTATAGAGAAAAAAGTACCCATTTTGATTTTTTGAAAACGTATGAGGAAGAGCAGGGCAATACCCACTATAAAACGATGATCTTAGAAAACTATGAAGTGATGCTTGGATGTGTGAAAGCGGGGATGGGCAAGGCCTATCTTTCAAAAAAAATCATTGATAAATTTGGTTATGAGAAGAGTTTGAAGCTTACAAAATTGCCTCAAAATGCGTGTGATGTGACGTGCTTGGTGTGCAGAAAAGATAATGTGCCCTTCATCGCGGAGTATTTAAAGGCACTCTCCTAAAAAGGAAGAAGAGAGAAAAAACTCTCTTCTTTTAGACCTTAAATTCATTCAGTTTTTCATGAAGCGCAACACCCCAATTATCGAGTACGGTTGTTATCTCCATAATCTCTTCACTTTTGGTGTAATTGGCATGAAAGATACTCTCTATTGTGTGTGAAGCCTCTTTGATTTGTTCTGTTTCATGTTTTAGATTGATCGATTTTGCAGCAATAGCACTAGAGAGCGTTATGTTCTTATCGGCTACATGAACCAGTTGGTTTAACACAGCGTTGGCATTGGTTGAAACATCTTGTAAAATGTTGATCTCTGAAGCGTTCTGTTTCATCTGTTGGCTGATAGACGTGATAGAGCTTACGATGCCGGTGATAGTTCCATTGATCTCTTCAAGACTTTTTTGTGTCTTCTCCGCCAAAAGTCTTACTTCATCGGCAACAACGGCAAAACCACGTCCATGTTCGCCTGCACGCGCTGCTTCAATGGCAGCATTAAGCGCGAGTAGGTTGGTCTGATCGGCAATGTCATCTATAACACTCAGAATATTTTTGGTCTCTTGTGTATCTTTACTTAACGCATTGAGTTGTGTGACGAGAAGGTTCTCTTTTTGAACACTTTGCGCAATCTTTTCACCTAATTCGATGATGTTTTTTTGAGTATCGCTAAGGTAATGTCCGATTTGTTGCATCTCCTCTTTGCTGGTGTGTGCATTGTTGCTGATGTCATCAAACACGACTTGCATATTTGTGACATGTTTTGTGCTCTCATCGATGATACGCTTCTCTTTTTGTGTTTGAGTATGGAAAAAAGAGGCGATTTGTTGCAATTGTGCCGAGATTTGGCTGTGTGTTGTGGCATGGGCTTGGAAACCTAAGATCGCATGTCTTATCTTCTCTTTGAAAAAGACAACAGAGTCAAGCATCTTGGATGATTCAGCGTTAAAGCTTGTATCAATCTTAATCTCTTTTGTAAGATCCATAGATGCTAAAGCTTGGTTGATTTTAACGCTTAGATCAACACCCCATTTTTTTTCATCCACATCATGAATGATGAGAATAATAGCAATGGCGTACTGGATGATAGCACCAAGTGTGTTGGTGGTAAAAAAGAAAGCATTGAGTGGGAGTATCAAAAAAGCTGCAATGTGTATAACTCTCATTCTAAGAAATAGAGATTTCATTATTGTTCTCCTGTATGAAATAGAATTCGCATTCTACTTCATACGGAAAAATAAAGGATTGATCTGTGTCAAAAAATGAGATAAATTTACTCTCTTTTAAAAAAGAGACAATTATCTGTCGTATTTTTTGGCGTACTCAGCATCGTTGTAGATGGCTTCGCCGTAGAGTTCTTTGCCAAAACTTCGGATGATGTTTTGACCTTCACCTTTTGTGACAAATTCGATGAACTTCGCACTCATTTTCTTTTGCTCGGTATCATCGCCATTTTGTTTGAGAGCATTGTAGGTATTGACCAAGAAGATGTCACCTCTAAAAAGGATGCTTTGATGTTTGAGCTCTTTTTTAGCAGCTACCCATGTACTGCTATCGGTCATAAAGTAAGCCCCCGTCGTATCGGCTTTTTTCAAGGTCGCTAACATGAAGTCTTTGTTTGCTTCGTACCATTTTCCCTCAGGGGTGATATTGGCTTTTTTCCAGATCTCTAGCTCTTTTTTATGCGTTCCAGAGTTATCAGCTCTTGTGTAAAAGAGTACTTTTTTAGCCGCAATGCGTGAATACGCCTCTACCACATTGATAGAATCTTTGATAAGTGCAGGGTCTTTTTTAGGACCAGTGATGTAAAACTCATTGGAGCCAATGAGCGCTCTATCACTCGCCCAACCTTCTTTCAAAGCCTCTTTCTCAGCTTTGGGTGCGTGTACCATGATGAGGTCAACCTCTTTCTTTTTAAGCAGTGAGAGCGACTCTCCTGAGCCTGCTTTTATCCAGCAAAGCGTGATGGCATTTGATTTTGCAAACTCTTCAGCTAAGGCTTTAACCAGCCCCAACTCTCCTGGGCTTCCAGTGGCTAATTTTAACTCCATCGCACCTTTCCCATAACGCTCCGTACATTCTGCGCCAAACATGAAACTACATACCACCAGTGTTGATGTAAAAACTTTTAAAAGCATCCTGCCTCCTTGTAAAGTTATATGATTTAACCTAACACATGCAATGCAATAAAGCCCTTAAATAAGTGTGACAAAATAAAAATGGTATAAGTGATGTGTAAAATTGACATATTTGTTTTTGGGTAGAAAATGGGTGTAGATAAGATGAAAAATGAGCTAATATCACCAAGGCAAATATACCATTTATTTCAAGCTTATCATTCCACTTTTTTTAATTGATTGTATAAAAAGAAAGAATAAAAAATAATTTTTACGTTAGTTGCAATTTTCCTTCAATAGCTTTATACAATTTTTGCTGTAGCGATCTACTACCACCACTCGCATATTCACTCTCTTCTTTAGAAAAGAAAACTTTTTCATTTTCTTTTAAAACAGTTAAAATGGGGCGTAATTTTTCAACAAAGCTTTTTTTCATTTCATCATCTGTTTGATTTTGTTCCAAAATACCCTTAATATCTATGTGATTTAATAGCTTGAGTAAACTAAAAACTCCCGTAGTTTTCATTAGAATAGAGTCATAAGAGGAAGATTTATACTCTCCGTTAGATTCTTTTTTAGGAAAAGTATTTGGTAATTCTTCTTTGATGATTTTAAAATATTCAACAAATAATTTGCCTAATTTTCCGTATTTTTCTTTAAATTTTTCTTGGTCTTTCATATACAGTTGACAAATATCATACAATGATGGTTTTTCGTGACTTTTTTTATTAATTAACTCATCAACAATAGTTTCAACCATAAATGCTAAAGATACTGTTCCTGAACCAGTCCCTAACATTTTAATTAAACCACCAATTTCTGAATCTTTATTAATACGTTTGACAAGCATATGCGCAAATGTAAGTTCATTATATTCATCAGGTAAAGAACCAAAAATATCGTAATAAAGCGATTTATTAACGGGTTTGACTTTGAAGTTAATATTTGCAAAAACTTGTGCTTGCATTGATAAATCATAATTGACAAGCAATGTCAAATAGATAGAAATTTCTTGTTTGCTAGCGGAAAAAAGATTTATTTTTGTAAATTCTTTAATACCTGCTAGCCTGTGTTGTCCATCAACAATGAAAAAAATCTTATCTTTTCTATTAGGGTTAATATAAAGCTGATTGTTGTAAATGACACTATCAACGGCACTATTATTTTTAAAATATTGTTCTGGGTCTTCATCAATAAACTCAGATTCGATAGATAAAGTCACAGGTGTTGGAAATGGTAGAATTTTATTTGCATCTTCATTATTGTAATGTTCATTTAAAAATTTGTAAATTTGGTTTACTCGTGATTCGTCAAGTATCCTTTGATAGAGTGTATTGTTTTGGTTTTTATTGTCTTGTTTTTCTATATCAAGATTTCGACTTGTAAATCTTAGATAAGGTTTAATATCTTTAAAATTTACAAAACCAGCGTATTCTTTAATAAATGAATTATCATTTTGTGTTGGATTGATATTGATCATTTCTTTTATAATAGGTTGCATAATTACTCCAATAAGTCATTTGCTGATTTTTGTGGTAGCTGAGTGTCATTACTCCCTATCTGATGGCTTGCATCTATTGACTGACAGTTCTCTTCAGTGCTATGTTCTTTTTCATATTTTAATATTCTATCTTCAAGAGATAAAATTTTTTCTTCTAATGGTTTTAGTAGGTCATTTTTATCGTTTTCAACATTTTTATATAACTGGGATATTTTATTTTTATAGTCCATTATTTCAGTTGTTAAGGTTTTTGTACTTGATGTAAGTATCTCTTGTGCACTTTTAATACTTTCAGACGCAGGATTGAAAGTATCTTTCTTATACTCGTCTAATTCATCTTTAATCTTCCAAATTTTGTATCCTTTATAGATACCAAAACCTATTAGAAATATAAAACTAACGAATAGCATCCAGAAATATAAATTAAATGTTTTATTAAAATTTTCTTCATTGATTTTAATTTGTTTTGCTAGATCATCTAATTTGTCAGATTTATAAGTAATCTTATTTTCAAGTAACTCAAAATTTTTTGTTGCAACTTCAAGATCTTTTTTTAGATGTTCATTTTGCGTTTTGAGTTCTTGAATTTGTTTTTGAAATTCTATACTCTCGTTAGAATCATTTTTTGCAAG
>CAYXNJ010000031.1:0-34520 GCA_964466465.1 uncultured Sulfurospirillum sp. | reverse complement strand
AAAGAATTGTTTGAAGAAGTGTGCGAAATCACCCAAAAAACACTCACTGTCAAATTACGAGAACTTGAAGAAAAAGGGATTATTGCGCGTGAAGTTTTCCCTGAGATTCCTCCAAAAGTTGTTTATTCATTAACCCCTATTGGAGAAAAACTACGTCCTGTTTTCAATGAGATGTTTGACTGGGGTATTGACTACGTTAAAACATGCGGTACACTCAGCGAAGGAGCTGTATGCGAGCCTAAACTCTCTAACAAAATGTGATTTTAGGAAATGGTTATTGTTACTTCTAAATGATCATGCGTGCTAAGAGGTTTTGAGATTCGAGCTGTCTCGATGCAGAGCATCTTTTTATAATCATTTTGTTGCATATCAGCAAGTTTTTCTGCGCCCTCTTTCGAAGGGTTCCACACCACAACATCGCTATGATTTACGTGAGAAATAGTAATTGTACGGTTGTTTTCTTGAAAACTCGTTTTAGCTTCTGGTTGGGTATAAATGCGATCGATTGCTTGATCAATGCACAACGTTTTACTCTTACTCTCACACGATATGCCATTTTTCAAGGTATCATTGTAAGCACTACCAAGCCCAAAGACCTTAACATCTTCTATCTTTTGACACGCAAAGTACGTATGCAATGCCGCCGTACTTTCACTTTGTGCATCAACGTGTAACGAAAGCGTTACATCATCTCCCAAGTTCATTTCAAGTCGCGTGGTAAACGTATAAGGCCATAAAGAGCGTGTCATAGAAGAATCACGCAGTTCAAACGCCAGTGCTATACTTTCTTCACCTTCCGTATAGTGCACCATTTCCCACTCTAAAAGACGTGCGAAACCATGCGAGGGATTATCAGCTTTTCCAAACCAAGGCCAACACAAAGGAATGCCTCCACGAAACGCCTTACCTTTTTCAAACGTAGAAAGAGAAGCGCTCCACAAAAGTGGTAATCCACCTTTTGACTGAAAATGGATGAGTTGAGCGCCTTGTTTTAGGATGATGGCGTCAAAAAGAGGATGATGAAGTTCAAAGCCTATCTCGGTAATTGTTATGTACTGAGCGTTAATGGAAGCTCTCCACAAGTTTTTGCACTAATAAATTCCATCCATCGACGAGTACAAAAATAAGCAACTTAAACGGTAAAGAGATCATAACAGGTGGTAACATCATCATACCCATTGCCATCAAAACAGAGCTAACCACCATGTCAACGACAAGAAAAGGAAGATAGAGCAAAAAGCCTATCTCGAAAGCCGTCTTTAACTCACTGATCATAAATGCAGGCATAGCCACCGTTAAAGGGACATCTTCAATATTTTTAGGGTTTTCGAGGTTACGAATACGAAAAAACAGTGCTAAGTCTTTTTCACGGGTATTGCGAATCATAAAGGCTTTAAAAGGAGCAGCTCCTTTTTCAAAAGCATCTTGGTAACTCATCTTTTCTGCTAAATAAGGCTTTATGGCTACTTCATACGACTCTTTCATCACTGGTTCCATAATGAAAAACGTCAAAATCATTGCCAAAGAAACCATCACCTGAGACGGAGGCATTTGCTGTGTTCCAAGTGCCTGACGAAGAAAAGAAAACACAATAAGAAGGCGTAAAAAACTGGTCATCATAAAGACGAGTGAAGGTGCTAATACTAAAATGGTTAACACCAGTACTAAATTCATACTGGTTACCAGTTGTTGCGGAGAATTTGGGGCACTTAAAGAGAGGTTGACCGTTGGAATAGTATCGGCACCAAAAGCCATCGGTGTCATGCACAACAGTAATAAAAGTAAAATTCTCTTTAGGTTCTTCAAATGGAGTCCTCATAATATATTGCATGATTTTAGTTGGTTTTGCGTTAAAAACGTTTTAATCTTTAAACAACTTTTCGTTAAAATAGATTTCATCTGACGCTTAGGAACACTATTTATGAATATTTCGATTGCAATTATGGCTGCAGGACTGGGTACGCGTATGAAGTCCACTCTTCCAAAGGTACTTCATGAGATTAGCGGTTTTGAGATGTTATACCACATTATCAATGAAGCACAAAAAATCAGCGATGACATTCATGTCATCTTATACCACCAAGCAGACCTTGTTCAAGAGAGGATGAATCGTTATTTTTCCAACATTCACTATATCATCCAAGACCATCAAAACTTCCCAGGCACAGGCGGTGCTATTCGTGGAATAAGCCCAAAATACGACCATTTACTCGTACTCAATGGCGATATGCCGCTTCTCGAAGCAGAAAATATGCAAAATTTTACACATTTGGACGCTGATGTTGTGATGAGCGCTTTTACGTGTAAAGAACCCTTTGGTTATGGTCGTGTCATTATGGATACTCACTATAATGTTGAAAAAATTGTGGAAGAGAAAGACGCAAGTGTTGAAGAAAAAAAAGTGACTGCAGTCAATGCAGGCGTTTATCTTTTCAAGACCGATTTTTTAAAAGAAAACCTTCCAAAACTTTCCAATAATAACAGTCAAAAAGAGTACTACATCACTGATCTTATAGCACTTGCTAACGCAGAGAACAAAACGGTTAAAGCACTTTTTGTCGATGAAGCTACCTTCATGGGTGTCAACTCCAAATACCACCTTTCTCAAGCAGAAGAACTGATGCAAAATCGCATTAAACGGCGTTTTATGGAACAAGGTGTGAGTATGCGTTTACCGCACACGATCTACATCGAAGCAGATGTAGAAATCAAAGGTGAATGCAAACTGGAGAATGGTGTAACACTGCTTAAAGGAACACGTTTAGAGAATGCCCATATTAAGGCACATTCGGTTATTGAAAAAAGTAGTATTAAAAACTCAGACATTGGGCCAATGGCGCGTATTCGACCTGATTCTCTCATCGAAGATACGCATATTGGAAACTTTGTTGAGATCAAAAAATCTACCCTCAAAGGTGTTAAAGCAGGACACCTCAGTTATTTGGGCGATGCGAGCATCGATGAGGGAACCAACATCGGTTGCGGTACCATTACCTGCAATTATGATGGTAAAGCTAAATACAAAACGATCATTGGTAAAAATGTTTTCGTGGGAAGTGACACTCAACTCGTTGCTCCTGTTACGATTGCCGATGACGTTCTCATCGCTTCAGGAACAACGGTGACCAAAGACATTCCAAAGGGTGCACTTGCTATCAATAGAGAACCTCTTAAAATCATTGAGGGCTTCTTCTACAAATTCTTCGGGAAAAAAGATGCGAAATAATCAACTTGCAGGGAAAAAAATTCTCGTAGGCGTCACAGGAAGTATTGCCATTTACAAAGCACTAGAGCTGATTCGTCTTTTCATCAAAGCAGGTGCTGAAGTCAAGGTACTGATGAGCGAAGATGCAAAGCGCTTTATCACTCCACTGACCTTTGAAACCATTAGCCAAAACAAAGTTTTACATGCAGATACAGAAAGTTGGAGTGAAGGGCTAAGCCATATTCACACAGGCAAATGGGCTGATCTCTTTGTCATCGCACCTGCATCGGTCAATACCATCAACAAGCTCTCTCATGGCATTGCAGATAACCTTATGACGCAAACAGCGATTGCGTTTACTAAAACCATTGTTTTAGCGCCTTCAGCCAATACCAATATGATGTTAAATGCCATCACGCAAGAGAGCCTTAGCAAACTCTCTTCTTTAGGCTATGAGATCGTTGCTCCGCAGTCCAAATTACTTGCATGCAATGATGAAGGAGTAGGTGCGCTTGCTGATATTGAACAAATTTTCTATACCTGTGCTCGCTTATTGCTTAAAGAGCCATTTTGGAGTGAACGTGAAGTCATCATCACAGGTGGCGGCACAATGGAAAAAATCGATGATGTCAGATGCCTTACAAATTTTTCAAGTGGAAAACAAGCGTCTGCTTTAGCATTAGCGTTTTATTTAAGAGGAGCGAATGTCACCCTTATCAGTAGTGGTGAGACACCTAACATCCATGCTATCAATACGTTGCATGTTAAGAGTACAGTAGAACTGCAAGCAGCACTTCTTTCACAAATGCAATACATCACCAAAAACGATAAAACCCCATATCTGCTCATGGCAGCGGCAGTGAGTGATTATGTGCCTGTTATAACACATGAGGGAAAACTCAAAAAAGAAGAGTTAGGAGAAGCCTATAGCTTAGAGCTTAAACGCAATGTTGATGTTCTTTCATCACTCCCAAAGAAAGGCTTTAAAATGATCGGTTTTAAAGCAGAAATGGATGAGAAAAAAGCATTGGAAAATGCAGGTAAAATGCTTATCGTTAAAAATCTTGATGCTGTGTGCCTTAATGTTCTCAAAGAGCAAAATAGTTTTGGAAGCAGTAAAAACGAAATTCATTTTATTACCAATGCTTCGGTGCAAAAATTTAGTCTTGCTGGTAAATTTGAGATAGCAGAACACATTGTGGAGCAATGTTCGCACCTATGATTTCTACACTTCAAAAATTAGCAGGAATAGGTTCTGATATTGGACATACAAGCAGTTCAAGTATCAATTTTAATGCCAATTTGCCTGTTACGATTGAAGTACTCAAACGCATCGATGCTGCACGTTATCGCTTAAAAATTGGACGAAAAGAACTTACCACAAAAAGCAGTAAAAATCTTGCTGAAGGACAGAAGTATTGGGCCAACTTTTCAGAAGGCAAAGGTGGTGTTTTAACGATTTCCAATCTTTACCGACAACCTGGGCTCTTTGAAGATGAAGCTTACTTTTTGCCTCTTTCATTGGAGCAACTACTTGATGAAAGTAGCTTTAGTTACAGTGACTATAGAGATTTTTTACTCAAACAACTAAGCTATGAACAGCTCTCAAAAGAGTCCTTTAAAACCTATGCCTATATGCTCTTAGCACTCTCAAAAGCAACAATTCATCTTCCTTTGCTTCATCAAGAGAAAAAAGTGATGGTGCAATTTCAAAAACAAGCCGATGCCTCACTTCATTTTTACATTGCATCTGAACATTTAGGACCACTTTGGGGTATTATGAGTGCATCAGAGCTTCAAATCGCTATTATGTATGAAAAAAGTTTCTACTATTTACAAAAAGAAAGCCCTAAATTGGGTATGATTACACACCTTACTCTGCAAAAAGAGATCAAACCTCTTTTTGATTTGAGTGATTTGGTACTAGATGTGAAGGGTTAAAGAGTTATGGAAGGCGTTTTAGTAACACTCTTTGGTTTATGTATAGGATCGTTTCTTAATGTTGCGATTATGCGTTTACCAAAAAATGAAAGTATTAATCTACCTGCATCACACTGCCCTATTTGCCTACATCCTTTAGCGTGGTATCATAACATTCCTCTTTTCTCATGGATTTTTTTAAGAGGTAAATGTGCTTTTTGTGCGAGTCACATCTCTTTTCAGTATCCTTTAGTGGAGCTAAGTACTGCGCTTATCTATGGTTTGATCTATTTGCAGTTAGGCACGCTTATGCAAGCACTTCTGATTGCTTCTGTATTTGCGCTACTCTTAGCACTGAGCATTATTGACCTGCGCTATAAAGCAGTACCAGATGCGCTCAGTCTGCCTGCGCTCATCCTTGCCTTTTGTACAGGTGAACCTCTCGTATCATTACAAAATGGTCTTTTACTTATGGGAGCTTTTACTTTCTTACGCTTTTTTGTCTCAGCGCTTGCTAAAAAAGAAGTGATGGGAGAAGCGGACATCATTATAGCGGGTATTATAGGAGCACTTTTAGGCATTAAACTTGGGCTGGTTGCAATTTACATCAGTGCTGTGATAGCGCTAGTTGTTTTCATGGTTCTCAAAAAGAGAGGATATGAACTCCCTTTTATCCCTTTTTTAGCTCTTGGACTATTAGTAACATGGCTTTTTGAAACACCAATTTTACACATAATGGAATTAATCTATGAATAGAGTAAGTCGTTATCTTTTAAAACATTTCAGTGAGCTCTTTAGCTCTTTATTTTTTATTCTCTTCTTTATCACCTCTGTGGTTTTTTTCATCAAATTGACGGCGATGACAGCCATCATCAAGATGAACTTTTTAGAGCTTGGTACACTCTACATCTATTTGTTACCGCGCACACTTATCTACACACTTCCTTTGACCTTTTTTATTGCGCTTTGTATTACGCTTTTTAACCTTTCCAAAGAAAATGAGACCATTGTTCTCTTCACCCTTGGCTACAATCCTAAAAAAATAGCACAACTCTTTTTAACCTTAGCTAGCGTGCTTTCCTTGGTTCTTATCATCGATATTTTTGTACTTATTCCTATCTCAAAGCAGCTCAACACCAATTTTATTGAGTATAAAAAAGCCGAAGCAAAATTTAACATTAAAGCCAATGAGTTTGGACAAAAATTCTCTGACTGGCTTGTCTATATCGAACACAGTGATAACAATAAAATCTATAGTGGCATTACACTCTATCAAGCACCAACCAAAAAAGAGGATGAAAAGCTTATTGTTGCTACCAATGCGGTTATCGATAATGAAAAAGGAACCCTTAGACTCAATCTTGATCAAGGAAAGATTTTTGAATTTACAAAAGAAGATATTCAACAGACTGATTTTGAACGCATGCACATTAACTCAAGACCGAAAACACCTGTAGGCGCTATTCAAAGTATTGAAGAGTATTGGAACGGTGTATATACTGATAAAAGACGCGCGTATGATCTCTCATTTTTCTTGCTAATTGCCCTTTTCCCAGTTGCTTCAACACTCATTGCTCTTAGCATTGGGATTGTTACGTATCGTTATAATAAAGGTGGCATTTATATTGCGATGTTTTCAACGATTGCGATTTATCTAACGCTCACAACGCTTGTATCAACATGGCATCCTCAAAGTGCCCCGATTATTGTCTTTATCGCAACATTTTTGATTGCGTATCAAATTTATCAAAAGCGCATTCGTGCTATGTTCTAAACTCTTATGCGTGTTAAAATTACTCTAAGTTATGATGGAAGCGCATTTCATGGCTTCCAAGTCCAAAAAAATGAAACAAAAACTTCACAAAGTGTTGCAGGAGCACTTATCTGTGCGCTTAAACGTGTCAATGTGGAGGCAACTGTTGTTGGTAGTGGACGTACTGATGCAGGTGTCCATGCCACACATCAAGTTATACATGTTGACTTACCCCCTTTTTGGTGCGATCTTGAAAAGCTAAAATCACATCTGAATGGCTTTTTACACCCATCTGTTTTTATTCAAAATATCACACCTGTTGCACCTTCTTTTCATGCACGATTTGATGCAAAAAAAAGACTGTATCGTTATGTGCTCTATGATGGAGTCTATCAGCCTTTTTTAGCCAATTATGCGCTACACGTAGAAGCACTTGATGTTTCAAAACTCAATCAGTATGCCCAAGCATTTGTTGGTTTTTATAACTTTGAGTATTTTAAAAAGCTTGGTGGTGGAACCACTAAAGATGAGCGCACTATTTTTAAAGCAGGAGCGTATCGTCATAAACATCTTATTATCGTCTATTTTTTAGGAGATGCCTTTTTACGTTCACAAGTGCGTATGATGTGTGGAAGTTTACTGAAAGTGTGTGATGGAACACTAAGCTATGATGATCTCATCGCACAGAGAGATCGTAAAATGAAAGTATCCACAACACTGATTCCAGCGTGTGGACTTTATCTTTCACGTGTTTTTTATTAATTTAAAGTAACTTGCCACCAACAATTACTTTTTTCACTTTTCCATGCAGTGTCTCACCACAATAGAGAGAATGTGTATTGGTCACTTCATAACTTTCTTTAGGATCAAAGAGTACTAAATCCGCATCGTAACCCACCGCTATACTTCCTTTGGAACTAAGGCCTAGTACTTTTGCAGGATTTTCACAACACATACGTATTAAAGTGTTAAGATCAATGACTTCGTTTTTCACTAAAAATGTATGGGCTAGTGTTAAGAACTCTTCAATAGAGCCAATACCAAAGGCCGCATCTTCAAATGCCACATCTTTATATAAAATTGATTTTGGGGAATGTGCTGAAGTAAGGATGTCAACATCGCCTTCTTGAATCGCACGCACCAAAGCCTTACGCTCTTCTTCTTCACGCAATGGTGGCATGAGCTTTGCATAGGTATTAAAACCATCACAGCTACTGTCATTTTTACAAAGGTGATGAATGGAAACCTCTGTATAAAGCTCACCATTAAGTGCTTTATGGGCTTTTGCAATCTCTAAAGAGCGTTTGGTTGAAAGCGCTTTTAAAACAACAGTGGCCCCATAGAAATAAGCCAACTCAGAAACCTTAGCAACTTCAGCCGTTTCTGAGATTTTTGAAATTCCTGAAAGTCCTAACTTTGAGGCAATCACGCCATCATTCATCAACCCATTATCATCCAAGTTTGGTTCATAACACTGCACAAAGAGTGGTTTTTGCTTCATTGTTGCATATTGCATACCACGTCTAAGTAGATTGGCATTGCGATGAGAATCAGCCAAAATTGCGGCTGCGCCATTGTTAAGAAGTGTCGCGATATTATTGAGTTGGTCTTCTTTTTCATCAGCAAGGGGTGTACTGATTTGAAGATTTATTTTTGCTTGGTCAATTTTAAATTTAACAAGTTCTAAGAGCGTAGCGCTATCAAGTCTTGGCATAAAGTCAGACATAACAACCGCTGTGGTAACACCGCCTTTAAGACAACTGTTTGAAAGTTTATCAATATGTTCTTGATTAAGACAGCTATTGGAAAAGCGCACATTAAGGTCAATGAGACCTGGAAGCAAGTAGAGCCCTTGTGCATCAATGACTTCATGATTAGATGCGTCGAGATGCTCTGAGATTGCAACTATTTTACCCTCATCAATCAAGACATCTTGACTCACAACTCCTTTAAGTGTTGACACTAAAGCATTTTTAATTAACATGGCTTCCCCTCTTTGATAATTTTTGTTTAAACTTAACAATACGCTCATACGAAAGCGCTATACGTTCCTCTTTTAACTCTCCATTCTTAATAGCATCGGTAATAATTTTATGAATCGTAAAAGGCATACTTGCGTTATCTGCAAAATAGTTTGTAAATACCAATATATCAGCTCCTGCATCAATAGAGCGAATAACGCGTTGTTTAAAATCAACACTGCTTGCAATAGAATTGGTGCGTAAATTATCTGCAAACACAACACCTTCAAAGTGCATTTTATCTCGGAGCAGCCCTTGAATCACTAATTTCGAAAACAGGGTTGGATTTTTGGGATCAATCTCTTTGTGCATCACATGCGACATCAAAACAGCATCCATCTTACCAAAAGCAATCAAGTCATAATATGGCTTTAATTGTTCAAAGCGCCATGTTTTGGTGACATCTTCTTCACTGGAGAAGTTATTCCAAAGATTGGCTCCTGCTGTTGGAAAATACTTCACGACAGGCATCACACCTTCCGCATACAAGGCATTGATAAAGAGCATCGCATAGGTTGTGACAATTTCTTCATAACTCGAATAGCTGCGTTGTAATTTTGAACTTTCATAGACATCTTTTTTAGGTTGCAAATCAAGTACAGGAGCGAAATTAACATTTACACCGCTTTTTGATAGTTCAGTGCTTAATTTTTGATAGAGTGCTTCTGTTTCAACAATATCTTTATGTTTGGCTAGTTCATAAGCAGATGCAACTTCAGTGAAACCTTTTTTTGCATCAAATATACTCTTATCACCACCTTCATGCTCAACTGCAACAATGAGCGGAAGCTCTTTAGGGGCATTGGATTTAAGATATTCATTGAGCTTTTTGAGTTGTGTTATATTTTGAATATTTTTTTCACTTAAAAAAACACCACCGATCTTTTCACGCTTAATATCTTTTGCGATCTGTTCAACCCATTTATCGCCCTCTTTTGTTCCATCAAAACCGATAATAACCATCTGCGCAATCATCTCTTCTAATGAAGGAGTTTTTGCATGAACCAAAGTCGAAAAAACAAATAAGCAGGAGAAAAGAAGCTTTAGCATTGTCAATCAGCCAACAAATCTTTCACGCTTACTCTTGGCTCTTTGCCTTTTAAAATAAGCGCTATTTCATGTGCGATTGGCGTGTAAATATTGTATTTAGAAGAAAGCTCAAAAATTGCTTCAGAGGTAAAGACGCCCTCAGCCACTTCACCAAGTGTATTTAAAATATCTTCAAGTTTTTTACCTTCTGCCAAGAAAAGTCCGACACGGTAATTACGAGAAAGTGTACTGGACGCTGTTAAGAAAAGATCACCCGCACCACTTAAGCCTAAAAAGGTCTCATCATGGGCTCCAAAAAACTTTCCAAAACGACGCATTTCCACAAGCCCACGTGCAATGAGACTCGCTCTTGCATTATTGCCTAGTTTTAGCCCATCGCAGATACCACTGGCAATGGCAAGAACGTTTTTATACGCACCACATACTTCTGCACCAATCACGTCTTGTGACGTATAGGTTTTCATAAAGGAAGGGAAAAAAGCGGCGAACTCTTTTGAGAGCGTTTCATTGGTTGAATTAATAACGACAGCTGTTGGTAGTCCTTGCATGACCTCACTTGCAAAAGAAGGTCCCGATAAGAAGCTTAAATGATCTTCTGGAATATGCTTCGCAAAAATCTCATTAAGAAAAGATCCACTGCCCTGCTCTATACCTTTAGCCGCCACAAGAATTTTTTGTCCACTAAATGTAAAATGCTCTTCTAACCAGCCTCGTACGACTTGAGCAGGAAGTGCAAAGATGAGATATTCACACTTTAAAGCTTCTTCAAGACTGACAAAATTTTCAATATCTTTGAATTGGCGTGACGTAATCTTACAAGGGAAATTACGAGAAATGGCAAACTGAAGGGCTTGTCCCCATTTACCTGCTCCAATGACTGCTATACTCACGCCAGCCAACTTACGCATCAAGTCTGGATTTTAAAAGTTCATTGACTTTAGCAGGATTTGCGGTTCCTTTACTCTCTTTCATGGTTTGTCCGACAAAGAAGCCAAAGAGTTTATCTTTACCACTTTTATATTCTGCCACTTTATCAGTATTCGCCGCGATAATGGCATCAATAATGGCTAAGATAGCTCCATCATCACTTACTTGTTTAAGACCTAGTTTTTCAATGGTTTCATCAACACTGATCACATTTTCCATCAAATAATCAAGTACCTCTTTTGCCGCTTTACCACTAATGGTTCCATCTTCAATTCTCTTAACAATTGCTGCTAATTTAATCGCATCAACAGGAGAGGTAAGAAGTGTCATACCATTATTAAGACGTGCAAGCAATTCAACGGTAAGCCATGTTACAGCGTTTTTAGCTCCAGCACCCTCACGTATCATGGTCTCGTAAAAATGCGCCATTTCAACACTGGAAGTAATGACATTGGCATCGTACTCTTTAATGCCATACTCTTTTAAGAAACGATCACGTTTTTGATCTGGGAGTTCTGGGATTTGAACACACTCTGCGAGCATATCATCTGGAATTAAGACAGGAAGCAAGTCAGGATCTGGAAAATAACGGTACTCCGCACTATCTTCTTTACCTCTCATACTTCGTGTTTCATTTTTTTCGGTATCGTAAAGCCTTGTTTCTTGAACCACTTCTCTTTCATACACGCCATCTTCCCATGCTTCTATTTGGCGCTCCACTTCGTAATCAATCGCTTTTTGAATAAATTTGAATGAGTTTAGGTTTTTAATCTCAGCTCTAGTATAAAGCTTTGTATCACCTTTTGGACGAATAGAGACGTTCGCGTCACAACGGAAACTTCCCTCTTGCATATTCGCGTCACTGATGTCAAGATAGCGCAAAATAGCGTGCAATTTCTTGAGGTACAATACTGCCTCTTCGCTGCTTCTCATATCAGGTTCACTCACGATCTCAAGAAGTGGCGTTCCAGCACGGTTCAAGTCCACATGAGAGACATTACCATGATGGATGTTTTTACCCGCATCTTCTTCAAGATGCGCACGCGTCACACCAATACGCTTTTTTGTGCCATCTTCAAAATCGATAACAATCTCACCATTTTCAACAACAGGAATCTCAAATTGACTGATCTGGTAGCCTTTTGGAAGATCTGGATAGAAGTAATTTTTACGGTTAAAAATAGATTTTTGATTGATTGTGGCATTAATCGCTGTTCCAAGCGCAATAGCTTTTTTAACAACTTCTTTGTTTAAAACAGGAAGTGCGCCAGGAAGACCTAGACAAACTTCACAGACATTGGTGTTAGGTTCATCTCCAAAACTGGTTGGACAACTGCAAAAAATCTTGGTTTTTGTATTTAACTGAGCATGAACCTCAAGTCCAATCACAACTTCAAATTGCATAAATAGCCTTTGGGATTAATCTAAAAAAAAGCGAATTGAGGCAAAACCATATACTCCAACATCTTCACAAGCGTTGACTTGATCCGTGTTGATGATGCCACCAAGCGCGAAACATTTAATGTGGATTCTATCATTTATTTCTTTTAACTTCTCTAAACCAAGCGGTTCGCCCTTATTTGGCGTCGCAAAAATAGGACTAAACGTAATGGCATCAGCACCTCTTTTTTGTGCTTCTTCTATATCCGAAAATGTATGAGTACTCACGATCACTTCTAAACCTAAAGCCTTAGCCATTTCAATTTTATCAAGAGCGTGTGAAGGTAAATGTACACCATCACATCTTAGTTCATGAGCTAGTTCAAAATCCGTATGCAAATAGAGTTTTGTGTGTTGATCTTGAATGCCAGCCTTTACAACAGCTTGTGCCAGTGTTTTATAGTCTGCTGTTTGTTTATCACGCAAACACATATAATCAGGTGTATGTTTTGCCTTAATAGACAAAAGTTTATCCACAAATTTTGCAGGATCAGATGTATAAAATGAAGGATCAGTAATGAGATAACGTTTGATCATTGTGTGAAAGTTTTTCCAAAAGTTGTGTCTGCTTTTTCAGCTCTTCAAGCTTATCAGATTGTATTTGTGCCATTACAAATAAAATGGCAAAGAAACAACCGCTTAAAAAAATAAAAAGAGCCACAATGGATGCAATGATAAAACCAAAAGGGAGAAAAAGTAAGAAAGTGTAAAATCCTCCAGCTATTGCAAGAGCCCAAGAGGCTCCTTGCAAAAAGCTGAGAAGTTTTTCAAAACGCATGTGTTGATGTTTCAACGAGAAAGTAGTTTTTAGTGCTCTTCGCTAATTAAAACAGCACCCGCAAGATAAACGTATGTTAAGATCATAAAAATAAAGGTCTGCAAGAATGCAGAGAATGTTAAAAGTGCATACGCAGGAAGTGGTGCTACCCAAGGAGCAAGCATCAAAACAACTGCTAAGAAAAGATCGTCACCTTTGATGTTACCGAAAAGTCGGAATGACAAAGAAACGATACGAGAAAGATGTGAAACGATCTCGATTGGGAACATAAGAGGTGCTAAAACTTTCAATGGTCCCATAAAGTGTGCAAAGTAATGAACAACACCGTTTACACGGATACCTTCAAAATTATAATACACAAATACCATAAGCGCTAGCGCCAAAGTCATGTTTAGGTTGCTTGAAGGAGCTTCAAAACCAGGTATTATACCAATAACGTTTGCAAGAAACACCATCAAACCAAGTGTTGCTACCAATGGTAAGTACTTACGTGCTAACTCTTCACCAATAACATCTTTACCCATAGAGACGACACTCTCAAGGTACGCTTCCATAACATTTTGAACACCACTTGGTACCAATTGCATTTTAGATGTTGCAAGTTTTGCCAAAACAAAACTGATAACGCCAACTAAAACAATATGGGATACAAAGATGAAGTCATGGGAGTGATTAATAAGACCTAAAAATGTAAACATTTCGCCCATTACACATTTCCTTCGTTAATTAATTTTGCGTGATTGTATCTATAAATCATTTAATAGTTCATTAAGGCTTCGGTTTTTTGCGAAGTTCGCTTACCTGTTGCCCACCAATACCCCAATTATCCATATCAACCTCGTCAATAGTGACAACGGTTGTGGCTGGATTTTTACCAAGAACACTCACTAAAAGGTTTGTAACACCCTCAATAAGTTCGGCTTTTTGCTCTTTTGTTGCACCCTCTTTGGTGATTTTGATGTTTACATAAGGCATATTTATTCCTTGTCTAAAAGTTGATTGGCTCGCATTAATGCAGTGTCAATATGATCTGCAATATTTTCTTTGCCAACTTTATGTTCAAAACCAAGACGTTGCATTTTTTGCCTAATGCGTTCATTTACACCTGAAAGTACAAGAATTGTTCCATTACTCTTACACAGATCAAAAAATTCCTCCAAAGCGTGCAATCCCGTTGCATCAACCATAGGAACATGACGCATACGCAAAATAAAAACTTTAGGTGCATCTTCCAGCTCACCCAAAACATTTTTTAGACGATCTGCCACACCAAAAAAGAATGGTCCATTAATCTCATAGACTTCTACGCCTTGGGGAACAATCTTTTTACTAATGGCATGTGCATCATCCACATCCACAGGTTCATCGGCTTCATCAAAAGGCATAACAACCGTCTCTTTGGTATCAATAATACCTGTAACATCAATCATACGTTTAATGAAGAGCAAACCTGCAAGTATAATACCTGTTTGAACACCTGTATTTAAATCAATAAATACCGTCAAAAAGAAAGTCATGAGTAAGACCACGACATCATTACGCTCAGATTTTAGAGCAATAGCTTTAAAATGGTGAAATTCACTCATATTCCAAGCCACAACCACTAAGATAGCTGCAAGAGCTGCTAATGGAATCAAAATGATCCATTTTGAGAACAAAAACATAAAAACCAGCAACATTAAAGCATGAATCATTCCAGATAATGGACTGTATGCGCCAGACTTGATATTGGTCGCGGTTCTAGCGATGGCACCTGTTGCTGCAATACCACCAAATAAAACAGAGCCAATATTGGCAAAACCTTGTGCCATAAGCTCTTTATTGGAGTGATGACGATCACCTGTCATACCATCAGCAACCACACATGAAAGGAGTGACTCAATAGCCCCTAAAATCGCAATGGTAATCGCATCAGGAAAAACGGCACGTATCTTCTCAAATGATAAAGGTGGCAATGTTGGCGTAGGCAATGTTGATGGCAAAGAGCCAAACTTTGAGCCTATCGTTTCAACAGGTAAATGAAACACCCAAACGACAATGGAAGATAAAACAATAACAATCATAGGTGCAGGAATGCGTGGAAATTTATGACGTAATTTTATAAGCAGTATAATGCTAATAAGTCCTATAGCTAGGGCATAGTAATTGACATGCAAAATTTCTTTAGAATACAAAAGCCATTGATCTGTAAATTCTGCTGGCATTTTTGCAATAGGTAAGCCTAAAAAATCTTTAATTTGTGATGAAAAGATAATAAGTGCAATACCCGTCGTAAAACCAACCGTTACAGGATAAGGAATAAATTTGATGATATTTCCTAATTTGAAAACACCCATCAAAAACAGCATAATTCCAGCTAAAAACGTAGCTATCACTAAACCATCGTATCCATGTTTTAAAATAACCGCATAGAGTACCACAACAAAAGCCCCTGTAGGACCTCCAATCTGATACCTACTCCCACCTAAAAGGGAGATAAGAAACCCAGCAACAATTGCTGTAAACAGCCCTTTTTCAGGGCTTACACCACTGGCAATGGCAAATGCCATAGCTAAAGGTAAAGCGATAATCGCAACTGTAGAACCTGCTACAATATCAGATGATAATTTTGCAAGATCATACCCTTCCTTCCAAATCGTAAAGCTCCTTGGGAGCCAATACTTCACATTCATTGTGAACCTTAAAGAAGAATTTTCTCTTGTCCTAAGCGATAGAGTGCAAAATCGTATTTGACAGGATCACTTGGATCAATCTTTTGGAGCGCTTGGCTCAACTCTAACACAGCCTTAAAATCATACGATTTTCGCTGAATCAAGCCCAATTTTTTCCCCAATGCGAAGGTATGGGTATCAAGTGGTATCAGTAAATCTTTGGTATCAACACCATGCCAAAGACCAAGGTCAAGATGATCTTTACGTACCATCCATCTAAGATACATATGCCATCGTTTATAAGGAGAGTGTGGGTTTGCTTGGGGTATTGTACCTAATAAAAACTGATAACCACGTGAACGGTACGGATTAATATCATACAACGTTTCGATTAATGCGTGTAAACCATCCATCACATGAGAGTGTTTTTGATAAGCAGGAAGGAAAACAGACTCTAACGAACCTATCTCTTTTTTAAGACGAGAGAGTGTTATAAAAAGTGCTTGAATATCGTGGGCATTTTGAAAACGGTAATAATGGTGTTCTAAGGCTTGTTCAATCTTACTTTCATCTGCATTTAAAAGAGTAAAATCTAAACTCTCCAAAAACTGGATAATCGCCGAAACATTCCCATACGCAAAAAGTGCACATATGAGGGCGATGAATTCATCGTTATGACGAGATGCAATTAAAAGAGGATCTGGGCGCTCTGCGCTAATCTCATCTGTGTGATTACGTTTATGAGCCTCTTCGTTTAAACGTTTTGCAAGTACCTCAAATGTCATTTAAGACATCTTTTTCATTACTTTTACTTTGAAGGTAATCAGAAAGATTGATCAGTGAAAATGTTACTAAAAAGATAAGAAAACCAGGGAAAAAACTTAACCACCATGCAATATCAATGACTTCTTTCCCTTCACTAATAATCACACCCCAACTGATTTGAGGAGGTGTAATACCAATGCCTAAAAAGCTAAGCCCACTTTCTGCCAAAATAGCACCACTAACGCCAAAGGTAAAACTAATGAAAAAAATAGGCGTTAAAAGAGGTGCAAAGTACTTAAAAATAATTTTAAATGTACCAACGTTAGAGAGTTTGAGAATTTTAATAAATGGAGCATTTGAGATAGCAAAACTCTCACTACGTATCATACGAGCCATACCCATCCAACCTGTCACAGAAATGATAAAAATCAATACCCACACAGATGCACTCATGTAGCTAATAAGAGCCAATAAAAGAAAGAATGTTGGAAATGTCAGAAACAAATCGATCAGTACAATTATAAATTTATCGACTCCCTTGTGAAAGAACCCTGCACTAATACCTATCATAAGCCCTACAATACTTGAAATTAACGCACTTAAAATACCAATAAGAAGAGAAACTTGACCACCAATCATCAGGCGAACAAACAAATCACGCCCTAGTCTATCGGTTCCTAATAAATGCTCAAAACTTGGTGGTAATAAAATTGCAGATGGATTCAAATCATATGCAGAGCCATGATAGAAATAAGGGATTATAAAACAAAAGCAGAAAATGAGCACCAACAGAGTGATGCTCATAAAAGGAAATCGTTTCACTAGGATTTAATGCCTAAAAGTGTTTGTAACATTTCATCAATGGTTGTAATAATCTTAGCTGCTGCACTGTATGAACTTTGAAACTGCATTAAATTAGCGAGTTCTTCATCTTTATTAACACCACTGATAGACTGGTATTGTGCGTTAATGGTTGTGTATAAAGCTTCATTAGTACTGTAACTACTTTTTGCAGCAGAAGCGTCCGTTGCAATGGTTGTTGTCAGAGAATTGTAAAAACCTTCAATGGTTCCTTTGACGATTTTATTATTTTCGGAATAAAAACTAAGAGTATTGTATTGTAATTGGACCATTGCATTTGCAACTTTATTATTTCCAGTAATAGGAGCGCTATACCCTTGCAATGAAGAAGGATCTTTTTTGTACTGGGTAGCGACATCAATAGTTGAAGCATCTGTGCCCATAAAAAATTGACTCACACCAATGGCACCTGCAAAATTGGTACCATTATCTTGAATTGCAATACTATAACCATTACTTGCTGTTTTTGGGAAAAGAGAAAACGTACCATTATCCATAAACGTTGCCGTAAAATAATCATCAACATCATTGAGGGCATTATTATCAGCATTGTCATCTTTATTCGTATTGATTTGCGTAATAATACTGGTTGAAAATGTATCGTCCGTCATACTGGTTGCACTATCAACAGTAATAGTCTTACGAGCAACTTCAACACCTGCAGTATTGTAAATAATAATATCAAAAGAGCCATTTTCAATATTATTATAGGCATTTTGTAAAGCTGTCTTACCATTTAGGTCAAGTATGGGACTTTGCATATTTTTTTGTGCACTTTGTGCATAAATGTTATTGGTCTCAGTAATGATCGTTTGGGCTAAACTATCCAAATCATCAATATATTTCTGAATGGTTCCATCTTGAGGATAGCCACCATTTATCGTTGTATCAATTACACGACCTCTTAAATCAAGCATTGCACCTACTTTTCCGCCTGATAATTGCTCTGTCAGATTGTAGCGCGTTCCGTCTTGGGATTCTGAGTAGATTGAATAATAACTACTTTCATTAGAGGTATTATCGATGACAAGAGGATGAAACGTTGTACCATCTACAAAAGAAACTCCAGAAATATTCAAATAATAATCCTTTCCAGAATCTGTCATATTTGCATCGATGGTGGTATCACTGCTTATTTGACCTTTTGAAACAGAAAAACCAATAAGATTGGCTAGTGCTATCTCTAATTCATCGCGTTGGTCACGAAGGTCATTCGCATAATTACCTTCTTCAAATTCAATACTACTAATTTGTTTGTTTAAATCAACCATACGTTGACCAAGACTATTAATTTCATCAATAGACGTTTTTAATTGGCTATTAACAGAATCTTGTAATGAGCGTAAATTATTTCGTGTTGATTTTATATCCGATGACAATGTTACTGCAGACTGCACCAAAGCAATTTTTTGAGATCCTGCAGAAGCATTAGAAGCAAGATCATTCCATGCAGTAAAATAATTCTGTAAATCTTGAGAAACACCTGATTCTGCTAAATCAGGAAAATATTGAGCGACTTCTTGTAACGTTTTTGTCGCATATGTATCATAGGTTAAATCTGTTGAAGCTTTTCTCAATTTTGAATAAACAAACTCATCATGAATACGCACAATAGACGTGATAGTAACACCTGTACCAATACTCATCCCTTGCGTATTTAACGCTGTTCGTGCCGACAAAGAAACTCTCTGTCTGGTATAAAAAGGATTGTCAACATTTGCAATATTTTGGCTGGTTGTTGCTACAGAAATTTGTGAAGCATTAAGTGCTGACGTACCAGTATTAAGTGTGCTAAAAAGACTCATAGCTATACTCTTACTTTTAATAGGGAAGCAGGTTTATGATTAGACATTTTGTACCCTTCCATATCACGAGGGAAAATGCTATCTAAAAGTGTATTGTAAAACTGGCTGATGGTAACAACGTATTTTGCATATTCTTTATTGCATACTTTGAGTTCAGAAAGCTTTTCCTTCATGTGCGCCAAAAGCTCTTTTTGTTCAGTGTTCATTATCTCTTCAAGAGATTTTTGACCACCTTCTTTAAGCATTTTCATCAATTCATGGTCTAAAAGAGATTTTTTAGCTTCAAAGGAGTGAATTAAATCATCTTTAATTTTTGCTCTCTCAAAAACCTCACTGTGTTTTGCAACTTTAATATCTGCTATATCTTTCTGTGTCTGCTCAATAAGGTTTTCTATATCTTTAATAGCATTATGCAAGTAGTGCGTTAACATCTTGTCATCCTTTATAAATATAAGGACTTAGAGCAACTCTTCCGCAACTGCATTGGCAGTTTTTGCAAGATCGACTTTATAGGTTCCATTTGCGATCTGCTCTTTGAGTGCGGAGACTTTGTCTATCCCTTCACTTTTTTCTGTTTTTGAGACACCTTTAGATGTATCATCTTTAGGAGCACTCTGTTGTAAATACGCCACATTGGACGTTTGAACTTTTGAAATCATTTTAAACCCTTTACGTTTAGTTGTAATTGTTTACAACCATATCGTCCAAAATGATAAAACTTTAACGCCCCTCTTTTAAATAGTTAAATAACATCTCACTTAAACCTAAATTTCCACTGAGTGCACTACTCATTGTGTCGTTATACATTGATTTATAAATTTTATCACCAGCATCTTTTTCAAATAAAGTATTTTCTTCTTCACTATTTAATGCAATATCAAGAACCTGTTTAAGGAAAAAAGCTTCAAATTTATCAGTTTGTTCTTTTAAAATAGCATCATTCTGACTTTTTGTATCGGCTTTAATAGAACTGTTATAGTTTGCATTTAAAAGTGCTACACTGTTATCCATTTGCATTAGATGATCTCCAATTTAGCTGTAATCGCACCTGAGCGTTTAATGTTCTCTAAAATCGAAATAATATCTTTAGGCTTTGCACCCAGCTTATTAAGCGCACGTGCAACGTTTGCGACCGTCATACTCTCTTCTTTAATCTTAATGCGATTTTCAGCACCTGCAATTTTAACATCACCGCCAATATCAACATTTTTTTCATCAGCAGGAGCATCGGATGCTTCGATCTTAATGGTAATATCACCATGAGTTACCACAACAGGATCCACGCGTACATTAACACCTGAAACAATGGTTCCTGTACGCTCATCAATGACAATTTTTTCTTCTCTTTCATATTGGACATCCACATCCAGTGTTTTCGCTAAAAACTCAACCGTAGAGTGCCCTTCTGGTCGCATAAGACGAATGGTTCTTGAATCTGTTGCAACGGCTATTTTTCTACCAAATTTTCTATTGAGTTCATTTTGTACAGAAACCGCGGTATTAAAGTTGGCTTCTTTGAGTGAAAGATTGACAAATTCTTGTTCATGCAAATCGTACTCAATCTCACGCTCCACTAAAGCACCACCAAAAATATTTGCAGATGCTGGATGATTAAGTTGGCCTTTTTCTTTACCATTCATACCACCAATAGTAAGTGAACCTTGTGCTAAAGAGTAAATTTTTCCATCCACACCTTTAAGTGGTGTTAATAGCAAATTGCCACCTTGCAATGATTTTGCATCACCAATAGAAGAAACCGAAACATCGAGTTTATCACCTTGTCGTGCAAAAGCTGGAAGCTTGGCTGTAACCACAACGGCTGCGATATTTTTAGATTTAATATCTGCAGGATCAATTTTAACGTTTACGGTTTGTAAAAGATTTGAAAGTGATCGTAATGTAAATTCTGAGGATGAACCATCACCTGTACCATTAAGACCTACTACCAAACCGTAACCGATCAGTTGGTTTTCCCTAACGCCAATCACATTGGTAATATCACCTAGGCGCTGACCATACAGTGAGCTGAGTGTTGCAAGCAATACGAAAGAGAGTTTAACAATCTTCATCAATTCCCTTTAAATTTAGCGTTCTTGCCAATTTAAAGCAATTAATGTTCCAACAATTCTTTTTGATTAACGCGTTGTAAAATATCCTGCATCATATCGATTTGAACTTTTTGTATTTCAAGGAGTTCTTCTTGTTGATGCATAATAAGATGATCTATTTTTTCATGAAGCATACGAATTTCAAGTTCAGATTTTAAATTAATCATGTAATCACTTTTAGAGCGTGCCCTATCTTTCTCTTCTTGCCTATTTTGGCTCATCATAATGATAGGTGCTTGTAAAGCTGCAATACAGGATAAAATCAAATTGAGTAAAATATAAGGATAAGGATCAAATCCTTGATTATGAAACCAAAAAATATTGATCATAATCCATAAAAAAAGAAAAAAACAAAACGAGAGGATGAATGTCCAACTGCCTCCAAAAGAAGCCACTTTATCCGCAATTCTTTGCCCAAAACTTAAAGCACTTCTATCATCACACTCCAATTTATCCGTTAGTATTGTATGATTTTGGAATGAATCAAGAACCCTTTTCTCTAACTCAGAAAGTTCACCCAGTTCTTTGGTTAAGTAATCTGTTATGTATTTTTCGCGAAAAACATTAAGTTCACTATTGGCTAAATAGCTATTTTGCGTAAACGAAGGATTACCTTCTTGAATGTAAGCTAAAATAGAATGACGAATAGATTTGGAAGAAACACGTTCAGAAAGAGGGAAAATCTTACCCGAAATATCACTGACAAATGTATTATTTTCCATTGTTTCTATAGATAATAGCTTAAAGAGCTATTTCCAAATTTTTTTGTTTTTTGCAGGGCATAAACACCAATCTGTTCAGGTAGTATCAACGTGCTCATATGTTCAATAACAATCAAATGAGCTTTTTCAGCAGGAATCGAAGCAATAAGATCAATCACTTTTTGGTAGATGTCTTCCATGCCCTCACGAATCGAAAAAGGAGGATCAAAATAAAAATAAGCTTTAGATGAAAGTTTGGATAGCAGTGTTGGGAAGAGAACAAAGCTATCGCCTTGAAGCGGTGTTGAGTGTATCTCATCAATCATTTTGCAGTTACTTTTCAGTGTTTGATACGCCGCTTTATCTTTTTCAATAAAATAAGCATGTTTGGCTCCACGGCTCAATGCTTCAAGCCCCATAGAACCACTACCACCAAAGACTTCTACGAAAACTTCATCGACAATATCATATTGAAGGCTATCAAAAAGAGAACCTTTGAGAATGGCTTTTGTACTTCGTGTACTTTCTAGTGAAGGAAGCGATAACTTTTTACCTTTATATTTGCCTGCACTAATGATTGTAAAAAAAGGCTTAATTGCCATAATATCCCCGAATCGTTTGAATCAACTCAGCTCTAAATTTTTCTGTAAGTGCTGTAATTTTTTCTTCCAAAGCATGCGTACTTTTAGCATTTGTCATTATGTCATCCATACTACCTTGTCTGAGGACAAGATGCTGAAAAAACTTATCGAGTTCGATCAGAAGTGAGGATTTAGAAAATGGAATAACTAAATTTCCTTCATTAGAAGAGATATAGAAAATAGGTTTGTCAAGTTCAATTTTTTTATCGCTAATGACAAAATCACACTGTTTATAAGGAACAACCATCTCTCCTAAAAAACTTTTAAGTGCACGGCTTAACAGTAATGATTGACACACTAACGCTATTTTCATCTTTTTCCTCTCTATGTGGTAAGTGAAATAGTAACACACTAAATCTTAATCCTCTTTCTATATTTGCTATAAATATTGCTCAGAGATTAAACAAAAAAAAAGATGTGTCGATTTGGTTTATAGAAAATTTAGATAATGTCAAGGAGGGCAATTATGGACGTATTCAGCGCAACGAGCAAACAAGTCGAAACTGCAACCACTCCAAAGGTCGCATCTACGGCTCAAACCAGACAAGTCAGTGAATCTAATGAATCAGCAAAAGTAAATCAAGAGAACCAAAGTGAAACCGCTAAGGCTTTAACACAAACCGTTAAAGAACTTAACGAGCAAATGGACATGTTAGATACCAATGTTTCATTTGGCTTTAATGATAAAATCAGTCTCATGTATGTTAACGTAATGGAAAAAAGTACAGGCAGAAGTATTCGCAAAATTCCTACTGAAGAAGCGATGGATCTTTCTGCCAAAATGAAAGAGATCGTAGGAATGATCTTCGATAAAAAAGGATAGACAATGGCAACTACTTCTAGTCTAAGTTCACTCGGACTTGGTAGTGATGGTGTTTTAAGCTATGACACTATTGATAAATTACGTAAAGTTGACGAGTCGAACCAAGTTGATCCTATTGATACAAAAATAACAACCAATGCTACAAAGCAAACGGATTTATCGACAATTACATCATTAGCATCGACACTAAAATCAACGACTAGTGCCTTGGCAGACGAAACCTCTTATCTTCAACGTACGACAACAGTTTCAAATGATGCCGTCGCTGTAACAGCAGAGGGTGGAACTAATATTCAAGATTTTACGTTACGTGTTGACACATTAGCAAAACAAGATATTTATCAAAGTACAGGTTTTGCATCTAAAACCAGTACATTTGCAACAACAAATGACACACTCACTTTGCAAATTAATGGTAAAAGTTATGATTTTGCTGTTACTTCAACGACGACATTAAATGATCTTTCTAATATGATCAATGATAAGCTCGGTGGAAAAGTGACTGCTTCTATTTTAAATACAGGTGGCACAAATCCTTATCGTTTGATTATCAAGTCTAGCGAAACAGGAGCAGATAACGCTATTACAATGACTTCAGGTAATGCTTCAACATTATCAAACTTAGGTTACGATAATGTAAGTAATCATCTACAAACAGCAACTGATGCTCAGTTTTTATTTAATGGTGTTAGCATTAAGCGTTCATCCAATAGTATTGATGATCTTATTATTGGGGTGACCATTAAACTCAATAAAGTCCAAGAAATCACAGAAAGTACCGCTGTTTCTATTAAGCAAGATTGGAGCGATGTTAAAGAGCAACTCAATAATCTCGTCACCGCATACAACAATTTAATGACCAATCTTAGTGACGCTACATCATACAATAGTGAAGAAAAAAAAGCAGGTGTCTTTCAAGGTGTCACACAATTAACAACCTTTAGCGCTGCTCTTCGTAAACAATTTTTAGCTACGGATGAAGAAGGCAGAAGCCTCGTTGATTATGGTATCTCTTTAAATGATTCTGGATCATTAGAATTTGATGAAACAGATTTTAACGCAAAAATTGAGAGCAATCCAAGCGATATTAAAGACTTTTTTGTTGGCTCAACACAATACAATACAACAACCTACACTGGAACATCTGTTCCTGCTGGTGCGCTTAACATTACCTATAAAGGTGTGTATATCAACGGCACCAATATCCGTTTTACAACGAATGCAAGTGCAACTGCGGCAGATAACGCACTTTCGTTCCAAACTGCTATTAATAAAGCAGGCATTTCAGGTGTAAGTGCTACTGTAGGTGAAAACAACAATATTGTCCTTAAAAGCTCATCAGGAGAAGACATTGCCATTACAGGAGATAGCAGTGTACTTTCCACATTAGGGCTAAAAGCATCAACAACCTATGCACATAGTACTACACAAGATGGTATGTTTACTAACTTAAACTCTTTGTTGAAAGAATACACGACTAGTAAAACAGGTATTTTGCCACTCTATTCTAATTATTTAACCGATGAAAAAAAGTCTTTAACAAACCAAAAAGAGAATATCGTTTCTAAACTTGATAGTAAATACGAAACTATGGCAAAGCGATTTGCGGCTTATGATAAAATTATCAGCACACTGACCACGCAATTCCAGTCATTATCGTATCTTATCCAAGCAAGTACCAATAGTAAGAATTAATTTAAAAGGAATCCATCATGTACACCAATTTAGCATACTCAACTTACTCACAAAACAATGTCTCTATCGAATCTTCTGAAAAGTTGATCAAAATGCTATACGAAGGCGTTTTGCGTTTTGCTTCACAAGCAAAAAAAGCCATTGAAGATCAAAATATTGAAAAACGTACTTATTGGATCAATCGTACGTCTGCTATTTTTGCAGAACTTATTAATTCACTCAATTATGATGGTGGACAAATTGCCTATTATTTACGTGGTTTATATACGCATCAGTTAAGACTACTTACAGAAGCCAATCAACACAATGACACTACAAAACTAGATGAAGTTATCAATGTTGCACGAGAACTTTTACAAGCGTGGAAAGATGAAACTGACTATGTCGTGGATTGAAAATTTTACCATAGCCATTGTAGAAGAAAATCATACCTATATTGGTGAACTGATCGATAACATACCTCAATTTGAAACTCTTGAAGAAGCACAAACTGTTTGTGCACTCATACAAGAAGCTTTAGTGATTATGGAAAAAGAAAAAGCAAGCACGTTTGTTGCTATGCAAAAACTTAAAAAAACACGTAACTTTGTTGACACATCAACAGAAAAATACTTACAAGAATACAGAGGGTAATTTCTACCCTCTTCTTTTAATCCTCAAAACACTTTTTAATAAGCGTTGGACTCTCTGGTTTTGTCATCAATGACACAATAATCGCTGTTAATGCTGAAAGCGGTAATGCTACAATCATCGCATCTACAAAGGTGACTTTGCCACTCAAAAGCGTATTGACTCCAAAGAGCATCTTACAAATACCTAGCTCTTTTGCCTCTTGAAAATGAACAAATAGTAACCAAAATGTCGTTACAACCGTACCTACTACCATTGAGGCAATCGCACCTTTTTTAGTCATACGTTTCCAAAAAAGTCCACCAAAATAGGTTGGTAAAAAGATACTTGCACACAGTGCAAAAAAGATAGCCGTGCTACGCGCGATGATAGCGGGTTGTTTATCAAACACATAGGCTAAAGAGACCGATATGACGATCATAACAATGATGCCTGTACGTGTAATGAGCAGTGAATTTTGGGTATGTTTTCCCGCAATTTGTTCAAAAACATCACGTCCTATGGCTGTACCCATTGCATGAAATTGACTTGAGAGTGTACTCATCGCTGCAGAAATAAGTGCAAATAAAAAGATAAATGCAAACCATTTTGGCATTGCGGCATTGATAAAATGAGGAATGACTTTACCAACACCCCCTGCACTTTGCAGTGCATTTTTTCCTTCATTGAACTCATAATACCAAACATTGCTAAGAGCTCCTACAATAAAGATAATACCCGTCATCGCAATGATAAATACACCTCCAATAAGCACCGCACGATTGAGTTCATTTTTACTTTTCACGGTCATAAAGCGAACAACGAGTTGTGGTTGTGCTAAAACACCCACACCTACGCCCATGGTAATAGTTGTAATCACAAAGAGCCATCCCTCAGAGAGGAATACTGGCATCTTATTCCAGCCTTGAAAACCCCAATTCATAGAGAGTTTCATCAGAAAATCAGGACTTCCTGCTTTAAGCTCTTTAATATTCATGCTTCCAAGCGAAGCTACGGTTTCATTCCAAACAGTTTCAAGTTTAGTAAACCCTACATCAACGCCTCCCACAGCGTTAACAACCATTACTAACAGAATAATCATCGCAAAAAACATGATGACACCTTGAAGCGCATCGGTGAGCATAACACCTTTGAGTCCACCTGCAAGTACATAACCTGTGACGATGACTGACATGACCAAAAGAGCAAGATGATAGTCCACTTTAAAGTATGCTACTAAAAATTCTGTACCACCGATTAAAACCGCAGAAGTGTATAACGGCATAAAAATCGTGATGAGAACACCACCAAACATCTGAATAAACTTAGAATTAAAACGTCGTCCTAAAAGTTCAGGAAACGTATGCGCATTGAGGCGAATGCCCATTTTACGGGTAGGATTGCCCAAAAAAACAAAGGCAATAAACACCCCTATAAAGATGTTACAAAATGTAAGCCAAAGAAGCGAATTTCCAAGCCATGCGGCAACACCACCAAAACCAACGATGGCAGCTGTGGAAATAAATGTAGCACCATAGCTTAATGCCATCACAAAAGGATGGGTATTTCCACCTGCAATTAAGTAATCTGCGGAGCTTTTTGTCTGTTTGTACCCAACATAACCCAAATATGCAAGCACAGCAAGATAGAGAATAATGACAATATTTTCAATTAAATTCATCATAAATCCTCATTGATTTTAGCTTCATTTCTATCCCACGTCTTGCGTTCAAGCACCTTTTCCTCTTTGTCTTTATCCCAGTTGATGACGCCGTAAATAACACACAATAGAGCACTTGCATTCATCAACCAAAACGCTGAGCCAACCCCTAGATCAAATGTTCCCATACAACTACCTTCCTTTTAAAAGTTCCTTAAAAGTAATATAAAAAGCTTTAACGAAACTTTAGTTACATCCTTAATCGATTATAAAAAAATGATGAAGTTTCAAAAATGCCCACTTTGTGTGTAACACTTTTGACACGTATGCTTAGATAAGTATTTTATAAAGTAAGTTTCAATACCCTTTAAACCATTACTATCTATCAGCAACGGAGCACAACGATATGAAACAGATTTTGATGGGAAATGATGCCATCGCCCTTGGTTTGATTCACGCAGGGGTTGATATGGTTTCAGGCTACCCAGGAACGCCTTCAAGTGAAATTTTGGGAAATTTCCAAAAATTTCGAGATAAAAACAAACTTGAAGCCTATGCACAATGGGCTACTAATGAAAAAGTAGGTTTTGAAGTAGCATATGCTGGAGCGATTTCGGGTAAACGCACCTGTGCTACGATGAAACAAGTGGGGCTTAATGTCGCGAGTGACGCTTTAATGAGTGCCTCATACATTGGTCTTAAAGGCGCAATGCTCCTTATCTCCTGTGATGATCCTGGTTTCTATTCGTCTCAAACTGAACAAGATAGCCGCAGCTTCGCAAAATTTGCACGTATTCCTGTACTTGATCCTAGTACGCCTCAAGAAGCTTACGATATGGTAAAACTAGGTGTTGAACTCTCCCACGAATTTGAATCCGTTGTTATGTTACGCCCTGTTATGCGTGTCAGCCATGCAAGAGAGATTTGTGATGTTGATGATGAGATCAAAGTAACTGCCAATAAAGGTGATTTTGAACGCAACATCCCCCGTTGGGGCGCTGTACCTCCTGCTGGAAGGTTTCGACAAGGCTTAGAGCAACTGGATCGTTTAGAAGCGATTAAGATGTGGAACTGGGATCATCTCATCAAGCCAAAAACGCATGCCTTTAAAGGTGAAAATGTGCTTTGTCTTACCAGTGGTACAGGCGATGGTTATGTACGAGAAGCCGTAGAAGAGTTAAACATCAAAGCCGATATTTTAAAACTCGACATGCCATACCCTCTTCCAAAAGAAAAAATTGAAGAGCTCTTTACCAACTATGACAAAGTCATCGTTTTTGAAGAGAGTTACCCTTGTATCGAAGAGCAACTAAGCTCTCCAAAACTGTATGGAAAACTGACAAAATACCTCCACCAAATTGACGAATTTTCAAAAGATAAAGTTGTCACTGCTTTTGCAAATGCAGGTGTCATTGCTCAAAGTCATGCTTATAAAAGTGAAAAATACACAGAAGAACTTCCAAAACGCCCGCCAAATATGTGTCCAGGCTGTCCACACCGTGATGTTCACTATGCCATTACAAAAGTGTTTAAAAAGAAAAAGTCTATCTATACTTCTGACATCGGCTGTTACACACTTGGACTCAATCAAGCGGCGATTGACACCATCTTATGTATGGGTGCGAGTGTTTCTATGGCGAGTGGTTTTAGCATTTCAGACCCAGACAAAACCGTTGTAGCGACCATCGGCGATAGTACCTTTATGCACTCTGGTGTTGCACCACTCATCAATGCAGCTTACCAAAATCACAAATTTATTTTGGTCATCTTAGATAACTCAACCACTGCGATGACAGGACGTCAAACGACACCTGAGCGTACAAATCCTCATCAAATCGACATCAAGCGCATCGTTGAAGGATGTGGACTGACCTGTCATGAGTACATCTATGAGCCAGACCTAAACAAAACCGTTGACTTCATGAAATCGCTTCAAGAAGCCTATAAAACGGCTAATGCACCTGTTGTTGCTGTTGTACGTGAGTTTTGTGTTTTAGATAAAGAAAACGCAAAAGGACGTCTTGGCAAAGTGAGCGTAGAAGTTGACGAAGAGAAATGTGTTGCATGTGATTCGTGTATAACCAACTACAAATGTCCGCCAATGCACTACAACGAAGCGGGTAAAATGGAAATTGACCTCTTCTTATGTGCAGGCTGTAGCGCTTGTCTTGATGTTGTCTGTCCGACCGACGCATTTGTCAAAAAAGAGGAGAAATAACCATGAAATATCAAATCGTTATCGCAGGTATCGGCGGGCAAGGTGCTGTTTTTTTGGTTAAAGTTTTGAGTATTGCCTCTGCTATTAAAAACCAAAAATGTTTAGGTACAGAAAATCACGGCATGAGTCAACGTGGTGGTTCCGTTTCATGTTATGTCAAAATTGGCGATTTTTACGCTCCTGCCATCGATGAAGGACAAGCAGATCTTCTCATCGCATTAGAGGGCAACGAGGCGCTTCGTAACATTCAGTACTTGGGTAAAGACAAAGGAACGATTGTTGTTAACGCAACTAAAAAATTTCCAAAAGTTGACTTTGAAACACACACCATCGATGCTTTCAAAAAAGCAAAAGCCAAAGAGTTTCCTATAGATGCGCTAAACGTCTATATGCTAGGAGCTACGCTCGCGCTTGATCCTCACTTTCCGTTTTCTGAAAAAGAGATTGAAGAGGCGATTACCATGATGAACGCTAAAGTAGCGGAGCAAAATATCGCGGTACTTCATCAAGGCATTAACGATGCAAAGGCTGGAAAATGATCTGGTCAAAAGAAGAGACATTACCTCGTCATAAACTAAGCGAACTTCAAACGCAAAGGCTTCAAGACACCGTTGCACGTGTCTATGCCAATGTACCATTTTATCAAAAGAAATTTGCAGAACTTGGCATCACACCTTCAGATATTACATCCATCGATGACATCGCAAAACTGCCGTTTACCAAAAAACAAGACTTACGTGACAACTACCCTTTTGGACTCTTTGCGGTGAAAAAAGATGCGGTTGTACGTGTGCATAGCAGTAGCGGAACGACAGGCAAACCAACCGTTGTAGGTTACACTAAAGCCGATCTTGACACATGGAATGAAGTTATGGCACGTGTCTTTACGATGGCAGGTGTTACCAGTGAAGATACATCGCACAATGCCTACGGCTACGGTCTTTTTACAGGTGGTCTAGGGCTTCACTATGGTGCTGAAACGGTAGGCGCTACGGTTGTACCAAGTTCAGGTGGTTTTACCTCTCGACAACTGATGCTTATGAAAGACTTTGAAGCAACTGTTTTAACTTCTACACCTTCTTTCGCACTTCATATGGCAGAAGCGGCTATCTCTGAGGGTTATGACATCCAAAACGATTTCAAACTCAAATGTGGTATCTTTGGCGCTGAGCCAACCAGTCTAGGACTCAAAGAAGAAGTAGCCCGTGTTTGGGGCATTCACTACTGTGAGATTTATGGACTTTCTGAGATCATAGGCCCTGGTGTTTCTGCAAACTGTTTTGAGAGTAAAGACCTTCATATCTTTGAAGATCACTTCTACCCTGAGATCATCGACCCTAAAACACTTGAAGTTCTGCCATATGGCGAAAAAGGTGAGCTTGTCATCACCAGCCTTACTAAACAAGCCTTTCCAATCATCCGCTACCGCACAGGTGACATCACCTCTTTGGATAGAACACCATGTAAGTGCGGTAGAACGCATGTGCGCATGAAAAGTGTCATGGGACGCGTAGATGACATGCTCATCGTCAATGGTGTCAATGTCTTCCCATCGCAAGTGGAACACGTCCTCTCCAACATCGAAGGCATTACCCTGAACTACCAAATCATCGCCGATAAAAAAGGCTACCTCGATAAACTCGAAATCATGGTAGAAGTCACCGAAGATATGCCATTAGACAGTATCGGACAGCTTGAAATGTTAAAGAAAAAAATTCAACATGAACTGCTCAATAACCTCTACATTAACGCAGAGATCAAACTTGTTGAGCCAAGAACTATAGAACGCAGTATCGGCAAAGCCGTGCGTGTCATCGATAAAAGGAGTCTTTAATGAAATGCAACATCAAACAACTGACAATTTTTTTGGAAAATAAGGCGGGTGAACTCTCAGTTTTAACCCACATTCTTTCTAAAAATAGCATCTCAATCAAGTCTATTTTACTTGCAGATTCAACCGATTTTGGTTTGGTTAGAACCATCGTTGACAATCCTGAAAAAGCAAAAGCCGTACTGGAAGATGAAGGCTTTAGCGTGCGCTTTACCGATGTTTTCGGTGTCAAAATCGAAGACGTAGTAGGAAGCTTTGACAAAGCCGTGAGTGCCCTCTCAAATGAAGGCATTAACATCCTTTATACCTATAGTTTTTATGAAGCAAGCACGGGTATTTTTATCTTCAGTGTTGACAAAGATCGCTTCAACGATGCCATTGCTGCATTGAAAGCCAAAAACATTGAGATCGTTCAAGCTAAACATTTTTACGAGTAAGTCATGACATTTAGTAAAAATGAAAGCTTGTGCCGTGATGAGCTTCAAGCGTGGCAACTCAAACATCTCAAAGAAACACTCCTTAGGGTCTATCATCTCGTCCCTTTTTACAAAAAAAAGTTTGACGAGCACGGCGTTTTACCGCAGGATGTGAAGAGTTTAGAAGACCTTGCTAAACTTCCTTTCACAAAGAAAAAAGACTTGCGTGACAACTACCCGTTTGGGATGTTCTCGGTCGATATGGACCAAATCGTCCGCATCCACAGCAGTAGTGGAACAACAGGAAAGCCCACCGTTGTGGGCTACACTGAGCATGATATGGACATTTGGGCGGAAGTGATGGGAAGAGCCTTTACGATGGGTGGTGTGACCTGTCAAGACATCATGCAAAACTCGCATGGTTATGGGCTTTTTACGGGCGGTCTTGGCTTTCACAATGCCGCTGAGCGCATGAAAATCGCCGTCATTCCAAGCTCCACAGGCTTTACCTCTCGTCAGCTTCTACTCCTCAAAGACTTTGGCGCAACGGTGCTGACTGCAACGCCTTCGTTTGCGCTACATATGGCAGAAGTGGCAAAAGCTGAGGGGTATGACATCCAAAAAGATTTCAAACTACGTGTGGGATTTTTCGGAGCTGAGCCAACCAGCGAAGGACTTAAAAACGAGATAGCCCATATTTGGGGCATAGACTACCATGAGATTTATGGGCTCTCCGAGATCATAGGACCAGGTGTGGCGTGTAACTGCAAGCACTCAAACCTGCTGCACATTCACGAAGACCACTTCTACCCTGAGATCATCAACCCCGAAACAGGCGAAGTCCTACCTGAGGGCACACGTGGCGAGCTAGTCATTACTACGCTAACCAAACAAGGCTTGCCGATCATTCGCTACCGCACAGGTGACATCACTTCCCTTACACGCATTCCATGCCGTTGTGGTAGAACCATCGGTCGCATTGAGAGTATCGTAGGCAGAAGTGACGATATGCTCCTCATCAACGGTGTCAACGTTTTCCCATCGCAGATAGAACATGTGCTTTCCACACAAGAAGGTATTACGCTCAACTACCAAATCATCGCCGATAAAAAAGGCTACCTCGATAAACTCGAAATCGACATCGAACTTGATGAACACTTAATCAGCGATGATGTAAGTTACTTAGGAAGTCTCAAGAAAAACCTTGAACATGCTCTTTTAAATAACCTCTACATCAATGTTGAAGTCAAACTCGTTGCTCCAAAATCTTTGCAGAGAAGTGAGGGAAAAGCAGTGAGAGTGGTGGATAAACGACCGAAGTAAGTAAGGTTTTTAAGCCTTACTTACTTTTTAGCTTTTTTCAGCATCTTCGCCGTTGTATCGATATAGGCTATAAAATCTTCCTCAACCCGTGAGAGTTCATTTTTCGTTTGTTCTTTGTATTTTTCATATTCATCGTATGCTTTGTGCATCGCTGTGTCGTGGCTAATTTTGCCTGCATGTTCGAGTATATCTTTGCCTGTCATTTTCAAAAAATCATCCAATCGTGCTATCCAATCGCTCATATACATAGGTGTTTTGCTCATCGCTTGGATTTCGGCAAGTTCGATGTACGCTGTCACCATACGATTTAAAAGGTTGAGTTCATCTTCGCTAAGATAATTTTTGGCAACACCGATGTCTTGCCTCGTTGGGTGCGTGCCTTTGAAATGGGTAAGCCCCATGTGTGGCTTGGCGCTATCTGCCCTTTCATAGACAAGTTCCGCCGCCGTATTGCCATGGACTGCCCAGTGCATTTTGTTTTGTACCGTTTGAAAAAAGAGCACACTTTGCTCCGCCTTTGCATCATAGTCTATGCTCGTTGCATAGATGTCTAACACTTTACGCCAAAAAATCTTCTCACTGCTTCGTATATCACGAATGCGCGCTAAAAGCTCTTCAAAGTAATTTCCACCACCTGCAAGCTTTAGCAACTCATCGTTCATGGTAAAGCCTTTGACGATGTACTCTTTGAGCCTTGCCGTTGCCCATTGGCGAAACTTCGTGCCTTGCAATGACTTCACACGATAGCCTACGGAGATAATGACATCGAGGTTGTAATATTTTGTGTAAGAAATCTGCGTTTTGTTTTCTATCGCACCGTGTTTAGTGGTATGTGCACATTGTGCACACACCACAGTTTTATCAAGTTCTCCCTCTTGAAAAATATTTTTAATATGTTTGGATATGACCGTTCTATCTCTTTGAAATAGCTCCGCCATTTGCTCAATATTAAGCCAAACCGTCTCATTTTCAAGCCTTGTTTCTATCTTAGTTTTGCCATCTTCACTTTGGTAAATAAGGATATTGGATATTGGTATGTCACTGATCATTTTAAGTTGCCTGTTCTTATTTTATTCTGTCTTTGTATTTAATAATCTAAAATCACAAATACACTTTTTGCGGTATCATATAAAATTCTTAATGCATAAATAAATGTTCCTATTAATAATGCTTCAACAAATATTTTATATTCCTGATGGTTTTTTATAAAAGTTGAATCAACTATCATAAACAATACTATTGCAACAAGGATTAAGATAATTTGTTCTTGTATAGATAAAATCATCTGATTTTTTGTGACAGAAAAATTTCCTGTACCT
>CAYXNJ010000030.1:19457-34896 GCA_964466465.1 uncultured Sulfurospirillum sp. | reverse complement strand
GGGCTTTAATGAGCACGATCATCACCAAGATGGAGAGAATGAGCATCACAAGACCTACGATCATAAGCTCTCTGATTTGATCAGTGAGGAAGCTATATGCTACTGCTCTATCAAAGGTTATACTTGGCGTCCAACCTGTCTCCGTTGAAACCTTAAATGCAAAAATTTTACCCTTCCCTTGATAATCATACTCGATCAATCCCTCTTTTTTACCTTCAAGCTTTTTGCTAAGTTCTGGTAAAACAGAAGGTAACTCTTTTCCTAAGAGGTCTTTATTTGGATGTGCAATAATGACTTGTTTGGTATCGAACAAGACGCCATAGCCACCGTTAAAATTGACATCCGCCGTGGCTTTAACCAAGGTGTCAAGGGCTATATCCATAACAGCCGCACCTAAAAATGTACCATTTTTAATAATAGGCGCCATAAAAGAGACGATAAGCTTGTTGGTTGTTGCATCCACATACGCATCGGTTACACCCGCTTTTCCAGAGGCTTTGACAGTTTTATACCAACCTCTCACACGTGGGTCATACCCTGCTGGCATAGGTGTTCCACTACCTGTATAAGCCGTTCCATCTTCTAACCCAATGGTAGTATCAAAACCGCCTAATGTTTTAGTTGTTTCACTTAAAATGGCTTTGACTTGCGCCCTATCTAAAGAGTGAAGGTCTGTCAAATAACGCGCTGCACTCTCCATACCACTTTTCTTACCTGCCGCCCAAACATCAATGTAATCTGTCAATGCGCGTGATGCCATCTTTAAGCTCGCTTCAATCTGAATCACACTGTTCTTTTTAGTATCCAAATAACTTACCATACTAAAGATGCTCAAACTTAAAAACATCAACACTGAGATAGTCACGATGATTTTGGATTTAAACGACATATACACTCCTTTAAAGTGAAATTCTATGATCAAGTATAGCGATAAATCGTTGTAAATGCGTTGCAAAAATGACCAATTAATGACCAATAAATGACTTTAGTAATAATTTTGCAATCAATTTTATTTAAACTTCCTCTTAATTTTCGTTTTGGAGCTATGTATGCCAAATATTTTTGTTGACTCTCTTAAAAAAATCTCTATTGCACAGCGTTTTTACCTTGGATTTTTAACGATTTTTGTCTCATTTCTCATTATGGGGCTTATTTATGGTGTAAGCTATTTTCATACGCAGAGCTTTTTTGATGAGCAGATTGAACAGGCACAAACACTCAAAACCAATCTTAAAGAGACAACCGATGTCAATGCAAAAACCATCCAAGATTTCTCTACACTCGAAACACAAGCAAAAGAAGTCGGACAACTCTATAATGACCTCTCAACCTTGCGCAATATTCGCAATGACCTCTCTACACTCAATTTTAAACCCTCACAACAACGCAAACTTGAGCGCCTTATGGATGACCTTGTCGCATGGCAAAGCACGACTGCGGGAAAACACCCCTTTATAGCGCCTTATGCAGGGCAATTTACTATTTTAGCAGAACGCATGCGTACCAATCCTAGCGAAGATGCCGTACGAGATATTGCTTTGGTGATTGAAGATATTACGGGCAAAATTATCGAGGAAGCACTTGCCTTTAATGAAAAAACACAAAACGCCATGGCAGGCGTTAAAACCAACCTTACCCATCTCAATGCCAATCTCACACGTGACACCAATGCACTTGAAAAAAGTAACCAATCATTGCTTGCACTGCATGATGCAAATCATACTTACACAGTTTACTTAAGCATCGCAGCGCTTATTTTTATACTGACCTTGCTTCTATTACTCTTTGCTATTCGCCTCATCGTTGTAGAAACCCTGCAAATGCGAGGCTATTTGCAAACGGTCATTGAAGATTCTAACCATATTGATTTGCGCCAAAAAATCAAAACGGTTGCAGAAAATAAAGACGAATTAGATGGCATTGCACGCGTCATTAGCTCCGTATTTACCAATGTTGAGCAGACGATTATTCGTATCTGTGACATCGGGCATCATGCCCATAATTCGGCGCAAAGCTTGCAAAAAACGTCTCAAACACTTTTAGGCACGATTCATGCGCAAGAAAGTAGCATTGAGACGATGAGAAAACCCATTGCAACGCTGAAACAAACCCTCAGTGAATCCGAAGGTGTAAGCGAGCAAACCAGAGATGTGTTGAAACAAAACATGAGCGTTATGGGGCATTTTATGAAGGACTTGGAAGCCTTACATACCGATGTTCAAGAGAGTCAAAGTGAGCAAAACGCAGTCAATCAGCAGATGAGAGAACTCACCAAACAAGTCGATGAAATGAAAAATGTCTTTAACCTCATCGATGAGATAGCCGAACAGACCAATCTTTTAGCCTTAAATGCCGCCATTGAAGCAGCGCGTGCAGGAGAGCATGGACGTGGTTTTGCCGTCGTTGCCGATGAAGTGAGAAAACTTGCAGAACGTACGCAAGAGAGCTTAGGAAACATCGATGTGATTGTAAAACATATTATCGAAGGGGTTGTCAAAAATACAAAACGACTCGACCACGTAAGCATTTTAATGGAAGATACTAGCAAACGCATGGCATCTTTGGGGAAAATCGCAACGAGTACACAAAATGAAATTACCCACTCGCTTAGTGTTGCAAACCAAGCTGTTTCGCTCTCTCACTCCGTTTCACACAATGTCAATACGCTCATTACGCAAATGCAAGAAACACTAGCCCTGAGTGTCACAAACCGAGGCAACGGTCAAGCGGTTTCTAATGTGGCAGAAGAGCTTTTTGAGATTTCACATACGCTTACAAAGTTGCTTTCTAAATTTTTACATCACGAGAGTTCTACATTAATAGTTGAAGAGAAAAAAGAGAGATTAAAACTCGCTTCCTAAGAATCTATATTTTATTTCTTGAGTTACCGCAAAAAAAGGTTTGCCGTATAGACGTACGATTCACGTTTTTTGTCACGATAACTACCAACAAGTCTTGTTCCATCTGCCGATATTTTGATAGTCATATATTGCTCTTCACCTATTCCATCCAGCTTTTGTATACCACTTTTATCTGTATAAACAAATACAAAGCTTTTATGAGAAATCTCAGCTATAAAAAAAATAGTATGATATATGCTTCCACTACCAACAATGACAGAGCCATCATTAGAAATTCCTGTAGCAAAAGCTGCGTCACCCATTGTTCCTAAATCTTTCATTCCATCTGCATGAGAATATCGAAAAGCATGAGTGCTAATCCATCGCAGAGTACTTTTACTACTGCTTCCAATATCAGTACTGCCCACAAGCCATAAGCCATCAGCAGAGACGCCTCGTGCGAAAGTATTTTCAGCACTCATGTCACCAAGGTCTTCAAAGCCCAATGTTTGAGAATATCTGAATGCACGATAAGCTAGAGAATTATCATTAGATGAATTATAAAAATACCCTACAATAATCGAACCATCAGCCGAAACACCACCAATAGATATATGTTTCTTTCCCATTGTACCGAGATCTTTAAAACCATCTAATTGCGTATAACGAAAAATATGGCTACCTTCATTTTCAACATAAAAAGTTCCCCAGATAACTGACCCATCACCAGAGATATGTAGATGTTTTAAACTCTGTTTTTCAATACTTTCAAGACTTTTAACGCCGCTAGGAGAATAAATAAAGACTTGCTGATCATTAGATGCTTCTTTTTTTCTACATTCTCCAACAATAACCGATCCATCTTCGGAAATATCACTGATGTCAATTGTACGTGTTCCACTACAAATAGAAGCAACCTTGGATGAAATATTTGTTCTTTGTACATTTTCAACTTTAATACTATCAGGTGATGTTACTAAGTCTATTACATACACCAAAAACACAACAATCAATAAAACTTTCATCAATTTATTCATGAATACTCCTAAAATAAGAGAGAAATACTTTACTTTCATATTATCATATATTAACTCAAATAAATAATATGCAATAAATACACAAGATAGGCAAAAAAAGAGGTGTTTTACTTTTAACTTTTCCTGCTCTCTAAGACCGCCAAATCTTTTTTTGAGTTTTGCTATCATTTTAAGCTTTCTCTAACTTGAATTGTTTTAATATATGAGCAATTGTTCATATGAACATTTATATAAACTATAAAGGACGAAAAATGGGCGATGAATTTTGCAGTTTTGACATTGTGCATGATAACATCATCGAAATAGTCAGACAAAAAATGCCCCAAGAGGAGAAGCTGTACGACCTCGCTGAACTCTTCAAAGTCTTTGGTGACACCACACGTGTAAAAATTATATCAGCACTTTTTGAAGCGGAAATGTGTGTCTGTGACATCGCAGAACTTTTACACATGACACAGTCTGCCATCTCGCATCAACTTCGTGTCCTTCGTCAAGCAAGGCTTGTGAAACACCGTAAAGAAGGCAAAATTGTTTTTTACTCTTTAGATGATGAACACATCAAAAACATTTTTAACCAAGGCTTAGAACATATATTAGAACCACGAGGATATGAGTATGCAATTTCATAAAACCGCGCCCGAACCAGAAGTGTGCGTCACCACAACAGAAAGCTGTTGTACACGGTGCAAACCTGCCATTCCACACGATCATGATCACGACCACCACCATGAGCATGACGACCATCATCACCACGGATTAGGTGATTCGAGTTTGATGGAGATGCTTAAATCGTGGCATTTCATCACGTTTTGTATCGGTGCGGTGCTCTTTGTCACTGCCTTACTCATGGATGAGAGCAATCCTTTGATGTTTTGGACATATCTCATTAGTTTTTTCCTAGTCGGTGGCGAAATCTTATATATGGCTCTGACCAACCTTTTTAAGGGACATCTGTTTGATGAGAACTTTTTGATGGGTCTTGCAACAGTGGGTGCGTTTAGCATCGGTGAATACCCAGAAGGTGTTTCGGTAATGCTCTTTTTCCGCATTGGTGAGTTTTTCCAAGACTTAGCAGTTGATCGCTCTCGCAAGTCCATCACGAAACTCATGGACATTCGCCCTGATTTTGCCAACCTACAAACGGCAAATGGTGAAGAAAAAGTCAGTCCAAATGAGGTCAGTGTGGGCAGTCGCATCATCGTAAGACCAGGTGAGAAAATCCCACTTGATGGCATCATCCTAGAGGGTCGCTCGACGCTTGACACATCAGCACTTACGGGTGAATCTCTTCCAAAAGAGGTCAATCAAAACGATGAAGTGCTCTCAGGAACTATCAATAAGACAGGTGTACTCATCATCAAAACGACCAAACTTTTCTCGGAGTCCACGGTTTCAAAAATCTTAGATCTTGTTCAAAATGCAAGTTCAAAAAAGGCTAAAACGGAGCAGTTCATCACGCAGTTTGCGAAGTACTATACGCCATTTGTGGTTATCTCCGCCGCCCTGCTCGCTTTCTTGCCACCGCTTTTGATGCAAGATGCACTTTTAAGCGACTGGTTTAGACGCTCTTTGGTTTTCCTTGTTGTCTCCTGCCCATGTGCGCTTGTCGTATCCATTCCGCTTAGCTTCTTTGGAGGCATCGGTGGGGCTTCTAAAAATGGTATCTTAGTCAAAGGTGGAAACTTCCTTGAAGCACTTAACAGTGTCGATACCGTCGTTTTCGATAAAACAGGAACCCTAACGAAGGGCATCTTTAGCGTTACCTCCATCACAGCGCTCAAAGGGCATAGTGAAGCAGAAGTGCTACGTCTTGCGGCACTAGCGGAGATGCACTCAAACCACCCTATAGCGCTTTCTATCAAACGTGCTTACACGGAGCCTTTAGAAGCTGTGGTAAGCTCGTATGAAGAACTCGCAGGCTATGGCGTCAGAGCTATTATAGACGATCAAACCGTTCTAGCAGGCAATGACAAACTCCTTGTAGAGCAAAACATCGCACATGAAAAACTCTCAACACCCGATACTGTCGTTTATGTCGTTGTTGAGGGTGTTTTAGCGGGTTACCTTACCATCGCGGATGAGCCAAAAGAGGACAGCCAAAGAGCTATCTTAGCGCTTAAAGCCCTTGGCATCAAAGAGATCATCATGCTTACGGGTGATAATAAAGCAGCCGCACAAAAAGTCGCACAAGAGCTTGGCATTACCCACGTTGAAGCAGAACTGTTACCGCATCAAAAAGTCGAAAAGCTTGAAGAAATTATGGTGCGAAAAAGTGGCAAAGGTAAAACCGTCTTTGTGGGCGATGGCATCAATGACGCACCTGTTTTGGCACGCTCTGACATCGGTATCGCTATGGGTGGCGTAGGTTCTGATGCTGCCATCGAAGCAGCCGATGTGGTCATCATGACCGATGAGATTTCAAAAGTGGCAACTGCACTTAAAATCGCTCGAAAAACTCACGTCATCGTATGGCAAAATATCATTTTTGCCCTTGGTGTTAAAGGAGCTATTCTTATCATGGGAGCGTTTGGTGTTGCCACCATGTGGGAAGCGGTTTTTGGCGATGTGGGCGTTGCACTCATTGCCGTTCTTAACGCGACACGTGTCTTAACACACAAATAACTAGCCCCTCATTTGAGGGGTTTCTCTTCCAATAAAATAAGGTACAATAGAGCAAAATCTCACAAAAGGGTTTCGATGAACATTCAAACTGACGAAACACTTCATATGCGCTATGATACAGTAGGTGACCAATGTATTTGTGTCGGGCCTATCGATACCATTATACAAGGTTCATCAAGCGTTTTTATCTGTGGAAAAGCTGCTGCACGTAAAGGTGAAGCTACTGCACATGGTGGTACAATAACTACAGGATGCAGTAACGTTTTCATTGGAGGTTAAATCAATCTAATCATTGCCTCTACGAGTACACGTGTGTTTCAAAATAACCTGCTTAAAAAATAAGCAAAAAACTGCCTTTCAACCCACTTTCTCTGCTTAATTTTGTGCTAAACTGCTCTTATAACATTCAAACTTCGTTCGACAAGAAGGAAAAGCACCAAAGGTGCGCGGGCGATCTTTTGAAGAAAACTTAGTGTTAGCGTAGTTTTTAAAGCTTTGCTTTAAAAGCGTGTCAAGATTGAGTAAAAAAGGGCAAAGGTACAGGTTATGATTGAGTCACACAGTCCACATTATGATGCTTTTAAAAGCATTTTAAATACCATCGATACAGAACGCGTCCAAGAGCTACTCGCTTACATGAACACCGAAGCGATCAACTTCAACCTTTTCAAAAACAACGCTTTTATTGAGCGTAAATTTCCATTCGACATTATTCCTCGTATCGTTCCTCCTGAGGAGTTTGCATACCTTGAAAAAGGAATCCAGCAACGCATTTACGCACTCAATCTCTTTTTAGAAGACATTTATGGAGCGCAAAAAATTCTCAAAGATGGCATCATTCCTAGTGAATTTGTCTTCTCATCCAAAGCTTACTTACCCACTTTTGCGAACACACCTGTGGCAAAAAACATTCGTGTACACATCAGTGGCATTGACCTTGTCAAAAACAGTGTTGGCGATGGTTGGGTCGTTTTAGAAGATAACCTCAGAGTGCCTAGTGGTGTCAGTTATCCGCTCTCTTTACGTATGCTGACACGCAAAGTGTTTCCTGAATTTTTTGAAAAACTGCCTATTCAAAGTGTGCATGATTACCCAAAACGTTTGGAGAAAGCGATGGAGTATGTCAATCGCGGCGGCATCAATGTCATCTTAACACCAGGGCGTTATAACTCTGCTTTTTACGAACACTCATATCTTGCTAAAGAGAGTGGCGCTATTTTAGCATCAGGCGATGACTTAGTCGTGGAAAAAGACAAACTCTACCTTAAAACATACAGTGGCAAAAAAGCCCGTGTTGGGGCAGTTTATCGAAGACTTGATGATGAAGCACTTGATCCTATCGAGTTCAATCCAGACTCACTCATTGGTGTTTCAAACATTACGCAAGTGTATCGCTCGGGCAATGTAGCGATCATGAACAGCATAGGAAACGGCATCGCCGATGATAAGGGCATCTACTACTTTGTACCTGAGATGATTCGCTACTACATGAAAGAAGAACCGATTTTACAAAATGCACCAACCTACCTTGCATTTTTTGAGAAAGATCGCAACCATATCTTGCAAAATATGCGAAATCTTGTCATCAAAGATGTTGCAGAAGCAGGCGGATATGGCGTTGTCTTTGGCTCAAAACTGACCAAAAGTGAGCGTGAAAAACTTAAAAGCGCTATTATCGCTGAGCCTCGCCGCTTTATCGCGCAAGAAGTGATAGAATTTTACGACATCGAATGCCTTGATGAAAATGGGGCTCTTTCTCCTCGCAAGGCTGATTTGCGTATGTTTTCCATCTATGGAGAGGACATTTTTGTCTGGCCAGGCGGACTCACACGCTTTGCGATGGATCCGAGCAGTTACATCGTCAACTCTTCACAAGGTGGCGGGTTTAAAGACACATGGATATTAAAGGAGAGCAAATGATACTTATCTCACCTAAAACAGCCGAAAACCTTTACTGGATGGGGCGTTATATCCAAAGAGCAGAAACCATGACACGTCTTGTGATCTCCCTTTTCGATAAAATCTTAGATGAAGATTTTGAAGATGCAAAGAATTTCTATGCAAGGCTTGGAATTGCCCTTCATTATGACTCATCGCAAGCATTTTTAAGACAAAGCGTTTTTGAGGTAGAACATGCCAGTCTTATCTCTGTCATTCAGTATGCAAGAGAAAATGCGATTTTAACACGTTCTCACCTCTCAAACCGTATGTTTAGCCGTATCAATGCTCTCTATCTTGCCTATCAAAAGGCACAAGATGAAAGAGTGGTTTCACTTTTTTGGTTAGAGTCAACGCTTAAAGAACTTGATGCCATTTGGGGAAATTTAGAGCTTTCCTTAGTCGAAGCCAAAGAGTCTCCGCTGATTCAACTTGGAAAAATTGTAGAGAGAATGGATCTGAATATTCGTATGTATGACAGCATCGAAGCAGCCCTTTTGGATGTAGAAAAGCTCAACATCATCGCAGAGAAGGTTCGACCAAACCATAAGCATGTTGCGCTTTCATCAAGCAATAAGTATAAAATATTAGAAAAAATAAATTCTGTTTACGGAACACTTGCCTATGTCTCTGAAAGTTAATTTTTCATACGCATTTACGCTCAACTTCAAAGAAGCCGTACGCAAGCATGCCTTTTGTTTGCGCATGCTTCCCATCAGCAATGGCGTGCAAACCCTACTGGATTGGGAACTTCATATCAACAACGATGTTCCTTTTTACGTAAGCCGTGATGGCTTTGGCAATGATTTGATCTTCGGTACCATCGAGAAGTCTCACCGCAATTTTGAAGCAGTGCTCAAAGGCAGTGTGGCATTTCATGGAAGTTATCAGTACAAAGATGGTGAAAATACTGCGTTGTACTTGCATCCAACCACACTCACACCTTTTTCACCTCTTGCGCGTGATTATTTGGAGACGTTGATGCTTCCTCAATCACCTCTTAGTTTAGCAAAGATGCTTAACCAAACCATTTTCCAAAACTTCGAGTATTTAGCGGGAGTTTCAACCACGACGTGTGACGCCGATGCCCTACTTTTGCGCAATCAAGGTGTCTGTCAAGACTTTAGTCATTTGCTCATTGCATTGCTTCGATTAAGTGGTATTCCTGCACGTTATGTTGCAGGATTTATCGATGGTGAGGGAGAAAGCCACGCATGGGTTGAAGCGTTTATTGATGGCTATTGGAGAGGGTTTGACCCGACCAATGGCATTATGCTAGAGCATCAACCGTACATCAAAATAGCCCATGGAAGGGACTTTATGGACTGCCGCCTCAACCGTGGAGTCTTTATAGGAAAGAGCCAACAAAACTTATACGTTAACGTTACGGTTGCAAGGGATGAACAATGATAGAAGAGGTTTTTAGTGTCAAACTTCCTGTGGATGAGACCTTAAAACTCAAACGAAACCGTTTCAATCCACCTGACATCACTAAGTCAACCAAACGCATTTCCATCATCACAGGAACGCATGGCGATGAGCTTGAGGGGCAGTATGTTTGTTATCTGCTCATCAAATGGCTGAGGGAAAACCCAAAAAAGATAAAAGGCATTGTGGATATTTACCCTGCTATGAATCCTATGGGCATCGATAGCATCAACCGCCTTTTCCCTTTTTACGATGTTGATTTAAACCGCACCTTCCCTGGGCATACGGCGGACTTTTTACCTGCACAAGTCGCCAATGCCATTGTAGAAACGGTCAAGGGTAGCGACTTTGCCATCGATATTCATGCGAGCAACATTTTTTTACGTGAACTGCCTCAAGTGCGCATTAGCCGCTCAAATGCAGACGAGCTTGTTCCATTGGCTGAGAAAATTGGCATTGATTTTATTTGGGTGCATGATGCAGTGACTGTTTTAGAGTCCACCTTTTCACATGCTATGAACTCCGTAAGGACGAAAACCCTTGTGGTGGAGATGGGTGTTGGTATGCGCATTACCAAAGAGTATGGGCAAAATCTTGCCAATGGATTGCTGAATTTTATGGCACATGTGGGTATCATCGATGAGCCAGTGCATCCTTGTAAAACCTCCATCTCAACCCAAAACTCTGAGGTCTATTTTATCAATGCTTCAGAAGCAGGTATCTTTATACCCACACTAGAGCATAATGTCATGGTGAAAAAAGGTGACAAATTAGGAGAGATTATAGACCCATTAGAAGGCATCATTAAAGAGAGCCTGCTAAGCCCTTGTGATGGACTTTTGTTTACCATACGAGAATACCCTGTCGTGTATGAAGGCTCTTTGCTTGCGCGCATTTTAGAAAATCCATTTGAGGTGAATGAATGAGAGAAGAGATACTATGCGAGCTCACGTCCCTCAGTCGTGAGCCACTGCGCATCAAAGGGTTTCGCTTTGGTATTCCAAGTAGCAAACCAAGCTGTGTCATCGTAGGTCCGCTTACAGGGACTGCCATAGACCAACTCTGGGTTGCCTCCAGACTGGTACGCTTTTTACGTCAACAAGAGCTTGAAAACCCCGCTTTCATCAAAGGCGAAATTCTCGTTGTTCCAGCGGTCAATCCTTACTCGTTTAACATGGGAAAAACCTTCTGGCCTCTTGATAACACCGACATCGATGCAATGTTCCCAGGCTACGACAAAGGCGAAACAACACAGCGCATTGCAGCGAAACTGTTTGAGAAAATCAACCATTTTGAGTATGCCATACTCCTTGAAGCGAGAAAAGATCGTGTGGAGTGCATTCCTTATGTTAAAGTGCTTCGTACAGGGTATGAAGATGTGCATGAAGCACAAGCGTTTGGGTTAGAGTTTATCCATTACAAAGATCCAACCCCAAGCGATACGGTTTCATTAAACTACAACTGGCAAATCTGGAATGCAAAGTCTTTTTCCATCATATCAGGTAAAAAAGGTACGCTTAGAAAAATCGAGTCAACCAAAGTATTTGATGCTCTCATTCGCTTTTTGGCTAAAAAAGGAATGATAGACTATAGCGCTTTTGAGGGCGCTGTTGGAAACATCATCACTAGCGAAGATATGGAAGTGGTCAAAAGCAATTCAGCAGGGCTTTTTGATGCGCTTGCACCCATTGGTGAACACGTGGTACACGGACAACCTTTAGCTCGCATCTACAATGCACTGGATGGTTCTCTTTTGCAAACCATCATTTCACCGTGTGAAGGGATTATTTCGTGTAAATACGACTATCCGCTCATTTTTCAAAATGCAGTGGCATTTCGCATCGTAAAATTAACGTTGCCACAATAACTCTTTTTTACTTCGTTCCATCATCGCGTTAAACGCTTTAAAGGGCTTACGCGATGTATCGGGGACAAACGTATTATTGTGAAGCTTGACACTCCCCTCTTCATTCATGCACTCCTTAATAGCAATATCATAACGCTTACTCAGGGGTAAAACTTTAAAACTCAGATTATCAAGCACAAAGGGCTCTTCTTTAGCATTCGTAAACACAAGTAAAACCATATGCCAAAGACCACGGTCGTTGTCTTTTACCACGCACAGTCCCATCTTCTTGGCATCAACGCCTAAGTCTTTAAGCGTGTAAAACTTTGTTATCACATAATCTTCGCAGTCCCCACCACCATGGCTTAAAAACTCTCCACGGCTTGCCCAGTATTCATCCTGCTTATAGGTTTGTTCATCATACGCACCGACAAAAGCATTGACATAAAAATTGACTGCTTCAAGCTTGATGGGCAATGGCTTTAAGCTCGTTTCATTCATAAAACGTTCATAGTCCTTGAGGATAGCTTTGGATTTGGAAGAAGTTTGAGAAGAGAGATAAGAGGAAGAGAGCCGAAACTCCCCTCCTAAAAGACTGACATGTAAAAGGGCAAAAAAACAAAAGACTTTAAAAAATGCCATTAAAAGTCAGTGTGTACAATGGTATTTTGAAGATCTACATACGCTTTTGTACCATCGTTTGCAATTCCTTCATAACGTGTATAGCCAGCATCAACACTGCTCTGATCACTTGAAACTGCCCAATTAGCTGAACTTGAACTTGCCACCGTATCGTTGCTTGAACCTGAAATTTTAATTGTATGATCACTGTCTGTCATACTAATAACATCATCAACGTTCAAATTGGTTAGTTTTACTGAAGCTTGTGTAAGGTCTATCACTTCAATATTTTGGATGGTTCCATTAGCAATATTATTGAAATTAATTGTTCCACCAGAGCTGATCAATAAAGTGTCTAGTCCCTCTCCACCATTAAAGGTATCTGAACTATCATAGATCAATGTATCATTGCCTGAACCGCCATCTAAGATATCATTACCTGAGCCACCAGTGAGTCTATCATTACCATTTCCACCTAATAATGTATCATTACCACCTGAACCAGAGAGTGTATCATTACCGTCAAGCCCCCAAATAGTATTTGCACTATTATTACCTGTTATTGGATCATCGCCTACTGTACCGATGTATCCTGTACTATCAGCAAGGATTGAAATTGTTACATTTTGAGATGTACTAGCATTACTTCCATCGCTTTCAGTCGATGTTGCTGTGACTGTTAACGTAACACTGCTTGTACTTGTATTGCTTGGTGATACCAAAGATATCGCACCCAAGTCCCAATCTGTAATCGTTGCAATGGTTGAACCTGTAGTTGCGGTAAAAGTATGTGTACCGTCGGTCAATGTATAACCAACAGGAATACTGCTCACTGAATATGAAAGCGTTTCTGAGTTATCAGTCAAACTCGCAGCAATATCAGGCAAATCAGTCAGATAACCAGCATAGCCTGTATTTTGATTGAGTGTTAAAGAGATGTTATCAAGAACTACACCAACACTGCTCGTATCATTGGCAACAAACTCTAATTTACCAGAACCTGTTATATCAGAAATCAAAGACAGTGTCATATTAGTCAATGTTGTACTTGAAGGAGCAACAGTAGCAACCAACTGCCCATTCCAATAAATACTAATAGTAGAATTATCCCCTGTACGATTTGCATAATCAAACGAGAGCGTATAAACCTCACCTTTTTCCACGGCCATTGTTGTATAAAGATTAGAGGCATCACCAGGATCTCTTTCCAGTTCAATCACTGTTGTGGAAGCACCTGAAGAAGTTGTAACGCCATATGTTACTTTACTAGAACTGCTGACTTCTACAGTTCCCCCACTATTGTCTGTTTTCCACACCCCTCCAGTAAGAGATGAAACATCGACAGAATGAGCACCTGTTGCACTCGTATAGACCTCTTCCAAGTTCGTAGAAGCTGTATAGCTATGCGATGTAAGTGTCAACGTTGGTGCATCTGCTACTGGCGTCACATTTACAGTAACAGTATAGGTATTTTCTCCACCTTTGCTATCATTTACCGTATATGTAAAACTATCATTACCACTGTAATTACTACTTGGCGTATAAGTATAAACCCCCGTTGAAGTTATTACAACTGTTCCATGCGATGCTGTCGTATCAAGTGTATAGGTAATGGTATCACCATCTGCATCACTTGCAATTGGTAATACTCCTGTAATAGCATGATCTTCACTTGTTGTAAGAGTCGTATTACTGGCTGTTGGGGCATCATTTACACTAATAGATACGGTGGTCGTTGTTGTAGCGTTATCTCCTCCATTTGCCTCTGTTGAAGTCGCGTTAATAGTTATTGTGAAGTCACTTGTCACCGAAGAAGGTACGCTTATCATTAATGCTTGTGTATAGTCGAGATTATTAGTATTAATAATCCACGTACCATCCGATTGCAATGTGCCTTCACTCAGTGTTACACCCGAAGGTATGCCTGAAATTACAAGACTTAATGTTTCACTAGCATCTCTATCTATAAGGCTAGAACTCAAATCAAGAGTGTAGTTTGTAAATGTTGTTGTCGTAAATGCACTTTGTCCATAAACAGAACCATCTGCAAAAACAAATCCTTCGATATTGTTGAAAGAGACTGAAGCACCCGTATCATTGTCAATTAACGTTCCATCCATACCAGAATTGACATTATTATGGTCATTGATATTGGTAAATGTATAGTGTGATGAGTTTTTACCTAAATAAACAACATCGTAAGTACCAACACCATCCGAACCGTTAATACTATGGATTTGATTACTATCAATATCGCCTAAAATAGTAATAAAATCAGATGTTGTACTGGTACCATTCAAATTGCCACTATTGTAGGTTTGATTAATTACATTTGCATTGCTGATAATTGGAGTAATCGTACCGCTATTATCTACACTAAAGAGTTCTGTACTTCCATAACTCACAACCATTGTTGTCGTTGCGCTAGAGTCAACATTCGCGCTTAGTGTTGGAGCATCTGCAACCGCGTCAAGGGTAATCGCTGTAGTATATGAATTCGCACTCCAGTCTGTTCCATCGCTCACGCTAAAACTTAAAGAGCTATCTGCATCAGAGTTGTCTATTGGATCAAACGTCAAGTTACCACTGTTAATATCTGCTACTGAAATTTCTGCCCTAGCATTAATAGCAACACCGTTAAGGTACAGTGTTCCATTGGTTGGTAGTGAATCAATACGAATAGAAGCCAAACTACTACTCTCTTCATCACTATAAGAGCCAAAATCACTAAGTGAAAGTGTATAGAGAGTATCTTCATTAAGATTAATTGAATCATTGGTTGCTACTGGTGCATCGTTTTGAGGAGCGACGGTAATGTCAACGGTGTAACTGTTTTCACCACCTTTTCCATCACTAATGGTATAGGTAAAGCTATCGGCACCATTGTAGTTTGCATTTGGAGTATAGGTATAAGTACCATCAACGTTAACCACAACAACACCATTGGTTGTGCCTGTTGTAAGGGCATAGGTGACGGTATCGTTATCAGCATCTGTAGCATGTGGAAGTGTCGCATTGGTTGTACCTGAATCTTCATCGACTACCAAGGTTGCATTGGTTGCTACTGGTGCATCGTTTTGAGGAGCGACGGTAATGTCAACGGTGTA
>CAYXNJ010000030.1:14968-19357 GCA_964466465.1 uncultured Sulfurospirillum sp. | reverse complement strand
TACCTGAATCTTCATCGACTACCAAGGTTGCATTGGTTGCTACTGGTGCATCGTTAACACCATTTACGGTTAAAGTTACTGTTTGATAATCAGAATAATGTGATTCATTATGTAATGAAGGCGCACTGCCATCATCTACACGGTATTGGAATGTAATTGTTGCTGTTTCGCCTGCACCGAGTGCATTAAAATCACCATCCACTCTAAATTCGCCTGTTGCAGCATCTACTAAAGTTACGGTTAATCCTGTTACAGCATTATTTGATGAACTAATACTGCTTTGATTGATTTCATAGGTATGGGTATCATTAGCATCTGCATCCGTAATTTCAGAGAGCATTCCAGACACAGTATTATTGCCACTATCAGCTTCAGTCGTAGAGATACTGACAGATTGGATGACAGGTTTATCATTTGTTCCTGTAATAACTAAAGTAACTGTTGCTGGCTGGCTGATTGAACTTTCGTTGACACCATCACTGCCAGTAAATCCATGCCCATCATTTGCGGTGTATTGGAAAGTAATCGTAACACTCTCCCCTGCGCCAAGAGCATTGAAGTTTCCACTGAGTGTATATTGTCCTGTTACAGGGTCAATAACAACGCCAACATCTGTAATTAAAGTAGTGTCTATATCTGTGGAAGTTAAAGAGACATCGCCATATTGAGCATACGTATGGGTATCGCCTGCATCATTATCGGTTGCAGTTGCAAGAGAACCACCAAAAGTCGTCACAACATCGGATAATGCGCCTAGTGTCTCAGAAGATTCATAGATCGTATTTGTACCATCGATGGTTGTAGCAATAGACCATGAGATCAATGTTCCAACATCCGCACCAAGGTCATCAACAATACGAAGTGTCCATGTTCCAGAAATATCCATTCCTTCCAAGAGACTTAAATCGCCTTCAGGTCTAAATGTACCCGTAAAAGGAGCTCCTCCATTTACAATAGACGTTGCTGCGTCATCATCAAAAATGGTATTGGTGTAATTATCACCGCTACCGCCATTATCAGATGTGAGTTCAATCACGGTTCCATCAGGAGCAACAAGATAAATATCTAAGTCTGAGTCCCATGTATGTGTTAAGTTGATCTGAACATTGATATCTTCAATTGTCCCCGAATCTGTAATCGTAATGGTGGACGTTGTGGTAGTAACATCTGCAATATAGGTCGATGTTGTATTGCTATACTCAACATCTCCTGAAACACCTGTATTAGTATTTGCATCGATGTTGGTTACCACAGGTTGGTCATTGACTGGATTGATCTCAATTGAAACACTATAGGTATTACTTCCACCATTTCCATCAGTCACCGTATAAGTAAAGCTATCGGCACCATTGTAGTTTGCATTTGGTGTATAGGTGTAAGTACCATCGGCATTGACGACAACGCCACCATGGGTTGTTCCTGTTATAAGGGAATAAGTAACTGTATCATTATCAACATCATTGGCACTTGGTAATGTACCTGTATAAATAGCATCTTCATTGAGGTTAATGGTCGTATCGCTTGCAGTTGGTGCATCATTCATTGGGCTCACATCGATGGAAACCGTATAAGTGCTACTACCGCCATTGCTATCAGTTACTGTATAGGTAAAACTATCAGTTCCATTGTAGTTTTCATTTGGAGTATAGGTATAGGTGCCATCAGCATTAACTACAACAACACCATTCGTTGCATCTGAACCTAATGTATAGACAACCGTATCACCATCGCTATCGGTTGCAAGAGGAAGAGTACCAACGATAACTTCATCTTCATTCAGGCTAAGGCTTATATCGCTTGCGGTTGGGATATTATTGACATCTACATCTGCAGCACTATTGGCATTAATAGGTGTAAATAGTGTTGTTGCATCTTGATTGTCGGCAAGGGAACGAGTACCTGCTGTTACATTGGTTTCATTACCACCCGTAGCATATTGAGCTGTAGCAAATCCTGAGATCAAACTTCCGCCACCTGCACCACCTGCATCTCCACCTGCAGCGGTTGATTCAAGATTGGAGATGTCTTCACCACGTAATAGCGCTTCTTGTATATCTGTAACACTTGTTCCCGAGTTAATAGCATTAACGGTTGTACTAGCTATAATGGCTTCATGACCAAAACCTTCTTCAGAAGCATACACACTTTTATCGAGAACAACCACATCGTTACCACCTACGAATATCTCACGACCATCGGCTAGTGCCAGTAATGCGTGCGAACCTCCCCCTACAGTACTGATTGTATCTTCAAAGCTGATCATATCACCAACTTTTAAAATTCTCTCTTGTCCTGCGCCGTTTCTTGCTATAACGATACCACTGATTTGTTTGATTGTTCCAACCGAAAGTGCCATACCATCCCCTCGTTTTGTTTGATGGGAGATGATAACAAAATTGTGACAAAGTTTCTATTGTACTTTGGTACAATATGCTTAAATTGCAGAATAAAAAAAGACAAAAGGAGGGAAAATCCCTCCTTCTTTAATCAAAATCCGTATGAACAATCGTATTTTGAATATCAACCATAACCTTCGTAACACCATCATCCAAAGTACCTTCATAACGTGTAAAGCCATCATCGACACCTGTCTGATCAACAAGTGCTTCCCATGGAGATTCACCTGCAACAAAAGTACTGGCTACACTATCATTGCTTTCACCAACAATCCTTAAAACAGTATTGGCATCATCAGTTATATCAAAGACATCATTTGGATTGAGATTGCTTATTGAAACATTCGATTTTGTGAGATCCAACACTTCAATGTTTTCAATTTTGGCATCATCAATAGCACTAAAATCCATCGTTGCATCTTGGATAAGCAACGTATCGGTTCCACTACCGCCATCTGCGATATTATCGTCACCATCATAGGTCAACGTATCATTATCAGCTTCACCATAGAGTGAATCTGTGCCTATCCCACCATCTAAATAGTCATCTCCACTATCCCCATAAAGCGCGTCATTACCAGAGTCACCATCCATCAAATCATCTCCCGTTGAGCCATAAAGCCCATCATCGCCTGTTGTTCCACTGATTTCATTCAATGCTGTTTGTGTTGTTGTTGCATAATCAGTTCCATCCTGCGATGTAACACTACTTGTAACCGCATTGATCTCATCTACGCTCATGTAATGGTCTGTTGTAAAGGTCACTGTCGCATCAGGATCAACGCTATAGTATCCATCGGTTGCACTTTGGATCACACCATTTTCATACACGACAGCATCCATTGGTAAGGTTGATTGATCAATCAATACTTGACTCAATGTTTCACTACTATCTGTTAACGCTGCAGCAATATTGATGTTATACTCAACCGCAATATCTGAAATCAAGCTCACACTATCGATCTTAAATTCAGCATTTTTATCGCTACTGGTTGCGAAATTATCGATACGAACCGTATTGAAGTACTCATCCGCGCTGAGTTCCAAATGCACAGGAGTATTATTTGCATCAGGTAAGAGTGTATCAATGAGTACCTCTTTCACGACAATGCCATCTCTGAGGAATACAATACGCCCATCATCAACATCCGTTTTATAACTCTTAATATCAATAGCCGCTGTTTTAGTATAACCATCAAAGACGATATTACCCGTGGTACTACCAGCATTAAGATGCCCGTTGAAAACAGGAGCTGGGTATTCAGGGCTAATGGTCACATCGCCTTGCGCAATACTCACATCTAAAAGCGGAGCATCGGCTACAGGCGTGACGTTGATCGTAACATCTTGTGTATCGGTCATGCCAGCACTATCTGTCACCGTAAACATAAGCTCAATGGCACTACCACTATAATTTGCACTAGGAACAAACGTATAGGTTCCATTGTGATTATCAATCAGTGTGCCATTAGCATTATCGACTAATGTCACATTATTCACGCTTAAAATATCGTGAGAGTCGATATCTGTGGCATTTGCAAGAAGCTGTGCATCAGTAATCGTAATGGCCGTATCTTCAGCGGTCGTAAAGACTTTTGACTCCGCCATTGGACCATCGTTTGTACCAATAATATTGACAGTGACACTGCTTGGTGTACCATCCACACTGGTGACATTAAAGGTATCACTGATGGTATCGCCTGCGTTAAGCGAGTCATAGCTTTCATGGGCAACATAGCTCCATGTTCCATCTGCCCCAATTGAGAAGGTACCATACGTTCCTGAAACATTGGTTTGCGGTACATACGCTGCTTCACCTTCATCTACATCTGCCACACTCAGGATTCCTCCTGTGCTTAGAACGTCATTGGTCTCATGGAGAGTTTCAGTGGCACTGCTTAGAATTGCGGCATCATTCGTTCCGATAATGGTCACTTGGACACTGCTTGGTGTACCATCCACACTGGTGACATTAAAGGTATCACTGATGGTA
>CAYXNJ010000030.1:0-14868 GCA_964466465.1 uncultured Sulfurospirillum sp. | reverse complement strand
CCTCCTGTGCTTAGAACGTCATTGGTCTCATGGAGAGTTTCAGTGGCACTGCTTAAGATCGCAGGGTCATTTACAGGAACTACATTAATAAAAACGGTATAAGTATTTTCTCCACCATTTCCATCACTAATCGTATAGGTAAAGCTATCAGGTCCATTGTAGTTTTCATTTGGAATATAGGTATAGGTGCCATCGGGGTTGACCACGACACTACCATTGGTCGTCCCATCGCCAAGAACATATGTCACACTGTCGTTATCAGCATCAATTGCTATAGGCAACGTCCCTACAATGCTTTGATCTTCATTGGTACTGACTTCTAAATCACTCCCTAAAGGGGCACTATTTACAGTAACTACGGTTGGAGCAACAACGCCTGTTGGAGCAGTATAGGTTACATCACTACCTCCTGTGGCTCCTAGCGTACGATAATCTGCAGTTACATTACTTTCATTACCACCCGTGACATAACGTGCCATTGCATTCGTTGACATTTCTCCACCAATAGGAGCACCACCTTCACCCGCTGCAGTTGGTTGAAGTTCATTAATATCTTTACCTGCTAATAAAGCCGCTTGTAGTTCTTCCACACTTTTGCCAGAGACGACATTATCCATTGTTTTGCCTGCAACAACGGCTTCCTCACCAAATGCCTCTGAGACATAAACACTTTTATCGAGGAAAAGAGCATCGTTTCCATCTAAAACGATTTCCTGCCCATCGTTAAGGGCTAGAACAATATGCGATCCTCCACCAATGGTGCGAATATTATCTTCAAAAAAAACCGTATCTCCCACTTTTAAAACACGCTCATCCCCTTGTGAATTTTTTGCCATCACAAGTCCACTCATTTGTTTAATTGTTCCTATAGAGAGTGCCATAATTGCCTCCTTTTATTGTTATAGTAACCATACTAACACAAAAGCAAAAAGCCGTCTATTGTACCAATGGGTAATAAAATCTTATGAAAATATAAATTTATATTATTAGTTGCTAGAGAAGCAACGCAAGCGCTAAACGATCTTTAACACCAATTTTTTCATAAATTGAACTCAAATGTGCCTTAACCGTGCGCTCGGTAGTCCCTTCTCGTGTTGCAATCTCTTTGTTACTTAACCCTTCTTTAATCAAAAGAGCCACTTCACGTTCTTTATGAGAGAGTTTTTCAAGCAAATCATGCCTAATATGTCGAGATGTTTTTTGAGAAGAAAGTGTCTGAATCATCGTCTGGATAAAATCTGGATAGAGCCAAATGTCACCATTCTTTACAACATGTAACGCCTCTTTAAGGTGAATAGGCGCCATATGAGTGTTGCCATAAGCTTTTATGCCAAATTTCAACAAAAGAGAACCTTGCGTAAAGTTTGGTTTTTGACTAAAAACCATCGTTTTTACATAGGGATATTCTGTTTGCAAAAGATCTAAAAAACCTTCGATACCATCATCATCATAATGTCGTTCTTCAAGCAATAAAACAACATTTGACTTCAATGTATCTAAAAGTGCCAACAGTGCTTTTTCATGATGACATATATGAATCTCTTCTGATGTGAAAGCACTCTGCCATGCTTGAATCACTTCAGTATGCGAAGAGTAGAGAATCACCATATTAACGCTCCCTTAATGCGTTTTGTTTTGCTTTTAAAATCGGTTTAAGCAGATAGTCTAAAACGGTTTTCTTACCTGTTAAAATATCAACAGTTGTTGTCATACCGACCATAAGTGCAAGTGGTTTTTCAGGCGTTCCGAGATGATTTTTATCGGTTTTAATATGCACCAAATAATAACTCTCCCCTCTATCATTGGTAATGGTATCTGCACTAATAAAAACTAGCTTACCTTTAAGTCCACCATAGATTGAAAAATCATATGCTGTAAATTTCACTGTTGCATCAAGTCCAAGCCTTAAAAATGCCACATCAGAAGGCTTAATTTTTGCTTCAACCAGTAAGGTATCTTCTGTTGGAACAATTTCTAAAATATCCATACCTGGTCTTACAACACCCGAAACAGTGTTAACCAGTAACTGCTTAATGGTACCATCCACAGGAGCACGAACAAGTGTTCTTTGAACACGATCTTCTAAACTGGTATGAACTTCATGTAAACGTGACATCTCCGCCACTGTTTCATTGAGCTCTTTTTTTGCTCTATTTTTAAAATTCAACTCTGCCTCACCGCGCTTACTTTTAACTTCTAAAATTGCAGATTGAACCCTAGGAATAGCTAATCGTGTCGTTTGAAGCTCACCTTGAATATTATTGGTTTGGCGTTTTAATTGTAAAAATTCGATCTCAGAGACAAGCCCTTTTTTTACTAAAGGCTCCATGATTTCCACTTCTTTTTTAACTAAGTTATAACTATTTTGGAGTTGTGAAACTTTAGACTCAAGTTCAGTGAGTTCATTTTCTTTTTGCTTAATCTGCTCATTGAGAATTTGAAACGTTTTGCTAAGTTGCTCCTGATTAGAATCATACAAACTCTTTTCATAAACAATCTGCTTTTGCATCTCTTCATTCATTTCTAAAGCGATTTCAAAAGGCTGAGCGTTAGCTTCTGCTTCAAGCCTCATCGATTTTGCTTTAAGCTCAACGTATCTTAACCTGCTCTCACCATACGAACTTGCAAAATTCTTATCATCAATTTTAAGAAGAACCTGTCCTTTTTGAACATGATCACCCTCTTTAACCAAAATCTCTGAAACAATGCCACCTTCTAGGTTCTGAATAACCTGCAATTGTTGAGAAGGAATAACTTTTCCCTCACCTCTGGTTAATTCATCAATTTCCGCAACGCTTGCCCATAAAATAATCCAAAATATGGAAATCGCTATGACCCAGAGAATTTTACGAGAAGAACTGGGTGCTTTTTGCAACACTGCCTCACTGAGGCTTGACATAAACTCTAAATCGTTTTCATCATAATACTTTTTCATGGTTGTTTCGCTCCACCTAGTTTCGCTAAAACATCCTCTTTTTTACCATCTAAGAGGATTTGCCCATTGTCTATGACAATTAAACGATCAACTAAGTCTAAGAGTGACATCTTATGAGTAACCAAAATAGCGGTTTTATCTTTAATCGCTTCATGCAAAAGATGTTTAATACGTCCCTCAGACGTGTTATCCAGCGAGTTTGTTGGCTCATCCAAAAGCATAATAGGTGCATCTACCAAAAAAGCCCTTGCAATAGCAATACTTTGTCTCTGCCCCCCAGAGACGCCATCGCCTCTTTCAAGTACAGGCATATCAAACCCTAAAGGATGACCATCAATAAACTCATCGACACCACCAATTTTTGCCGCTTTTAATATTGTCTCATCGTCCACATACGGTGCCTTATAGACAATATTTTCACGCACCGTTCCATGAAACAATACAACATCTTGTGGCACATAGCCGATATTTTTACGCAAATCAACAGGGTCAATCTGGTTAATATCGATACCATCAATCAAAACAGAGCCACTATCAGGTGCATAAAGCCCTAAAATCAACTTTTCGACGGTTGTTTTACCTGAACCATTACGCCCTAAAATACCCACTTTTTCTCCCGCATTGATTTTAAATGAGATATTTTCCAAAGCATGTTTATTGCTCTCAGGATACGCAAACGAAACATTTTTAAATTCAATACGCCCAGCAAAACGCTCACGCCTAACAAATTTCTTTCCTTCAGGTCGTTCTACGGGGAGTTTCATAATATCATCCAGCGCTTTATAGGCTGTTCGCGTCTGCTCAAAATTAGCGATGAGTGCTGCGACTTGTCCCATAGGAGCAATGGCACGCGAAGATAAAATCACAGCGGCGATAAGTCCACCCATGGTTAATTCCACTTCTTTAATCATATAAACGCCAATTAAAATAACAATGACCGTATCAAGCTGAACTAAAAAAGAGGTAATCGTTGTAATCGAGTTGGATAAAATTTTAGATTTCAAACCACGATTCGCGATCTCACCACTCGCCTCTTCCCACTTCCATTGTGCATGACCGCCTGCAGAGAGTGTTTTAATGGTCTCTATCGCATTAAGACTCTCAATCAAAATACCATTTTTAATCGCCGAAGCCATATAGGTACTTTGAATACTTTGTTGCAATGGATTTTTTACTATAAAGGTATAGACTAAAATTAAAAACATCAATGCTAGAGGGACAATTACCAAAGGACCTGCAATAAAATGAACCATAATTAAAAAAATAATCGCAAAAGGAAGGTCAATAATGGCACTGAGTGTTGAAGAAGTAAAAAAATTGCGAATTGAGTCAAAATCACGTAAGTTACTCGCAAATGCACCCACCGATTTTGGACGTGCCGCCATTTTGAGATCCATCACCTTTTCAAAGAGGATCGATGACATAATAACATCACTTTTTTTGCCTGCAATTTCAAGAAAATACGAACGCACAAACTTTAAAACAATGTCCAAAATATAGACAACAAAAAGACCTAAAGAGAGCACCCATAAGGTCTCTGTTGCATTATTGGGAATGACTCTGTCATACACATTCATTGTAAACAGTGGACTTGCAAGCACAAAAAGATTTACTACTAACGAAGCTAAAATAACATCAAAATAGATTTCTTTAGAACGTGCTAATGTTCCCCAAAACCAACTGCTTCCAGCATTATCCAAAACTTTATCTCGACCTTCTTGAGAAACAAACTCTTTTTTAAGGAGAAAACAAAAGCCCAAGTATTGCTGTTCCAAAGTTTCTAAGTCAACCCAGTTTTCACCCTCTCCCATATCAGGATGAATGATTTTCGCTTTTTTATGTGTCTCATCAAAACTCTCTAAAATCACAGCACCACGATTTTTGAGCATTAAAATACACGGCAAAACAAGTGGCGAGAGATCAACAAGATCTTTTTGTACTAGTTTGGTAAGAAAACCTGCACGCTTTGCAGCACGAGAAAAAAGTGATTTAGAGCCGCCTTTAAGGGAGAAGAGTTCTACAGAACTAAACCCTTTTTCAATAGGCAAACCTGCAATGAGCGCTTCTGCGCTATAAGGAACGTTGTGCAGTTTTGTAAAAAGCACTAAACACGACAATAAAGGATCTTGTTTATAGGTATGTTTTACTTCGATTTCTGATTCCATAACTATCCTATAATCTTAGGTTCTGCAATAAAACTGCCTTGAATATACTTAACACCCATTTTTTGCAGTTTCTCTTTTTGCTCACTATTTTCTACATTGGTTGCGATAACTTTTATCTCCATGCTATCGGTGATAATACCAAGACTTCGATTTGGAGCATCCATGCCATTTTCTCCAAAAAGATCAATCATATAAGAGGCTTGGATTTTAATATAATCAGGATTGATCTGCTGAATTGCAAGAAGACTCTCACTGTTAATTGCAAAATTATCAATACCAAAACCATAACCAAAATTACGCAAGTATTTTGAAAATTTGACAAGAATTTCAATAGGCATATCGACAGAGCTCGGCATTTCAAAATAAAGCTCTTTGAGTCCAATTTTTTTAAAGCCCTCCACACTATCTTCCAACCATGCCCAATCATTACTTTGCATAAAAATATCTTTACCAAGGTTGATACATAAGGCATTGGAAACAAAGAGTTGTTCTTTTAAAACTTCAATGCTTCTTGCAATCACATAATGATCTAGGAGCGCACTTAGTTTTAACTCCATCACCATTGGCATAAAATAACCTGCATTATGAAGATGCCCGTTATAATCTTGCAGTCTTAAGAAAAGCTCACTATGAAAGACCTCAGCCACGCTATTGATTGCAACGACATTTTGATAAGCAAGTTTAAACCGTTTTTGATCCATCGCGCTTTTAAGCTCTTGTGTCCACGCTTCTTTACCAAGAACGAGCTGATTATCACCTTCTTGCTCGACAAAGCTGTTGATACTAAATGCCCCTTTGGCTTTAGAAGATGTCAATGCAAAGTCTGCTTTTGAGAAGAGTTCTTTAGAGTCTGATTTCGCATAGTATTTTGCATAACCGATGTTAATAAAATGCTCTTTTTCATTGAGCTCATAATTTTTTGCTAGGTTTTTGACCATGGCATTGATCTCTTCACATAAAAGATCAAACGATGCTTGTGAAGAAGCAGGAGCCAAAATAGCAAAGTCGGTATCATTGAGTTTAGCACTGACATACTCTTTTTGGTTGTCAATCGCTCTTGTAATACATTCTGCCATCTCTTTGATAAACGCTTCACTTTTTTGGTAGCCAAGTTTACTTTTAAGTCGCTCAAAATCATTGAGAGAAACTAAGATAAGCGCACCTTGCGCATTTTTCGCTTCACTGGAGAGATACTCTTGAAGCTTAATGTTAAAGTAACGTCGATTATACATTTTGGTGACAGTATCTTGATACAAAAGCTCATGGTAACGACGCACAGCATCAGCCTCTTTTTCAAAAATCTCTTTGACTTTTTTAACCATACTGTTCATCGCAAAGACAACATTTTTAAGCTCTTTGGTAAAAGGAATATCGTGCTGAAGAATAAAATCGCTTTCCAAAATAGCTTCTGCTTGCTCTTTTACCCGTTTGAGAGGCTTTAACACGATGGATAAGATGAGTTGCAAACAGAAAAAACCAATCACAGAAACAACGATAAATACTGCTAAAACTTCTTTAAAAATCGTCCACAACTGACGATACGCATGCCCACTGTTGAGTTGTACAGAAATCACACCATAAGGTGTCCATCCCAGCATGATTTGTGACGTTGCTATAGGCGTTTCTACTTTGATATGTTTAACAAACCAATCGGGAACATCCGCAACAATTACCTCTTGTATTTTCTCAACCAAGACCTCTTTTTTCATATCTTCTAAAATAATTTTTTCATAATAACCACTGTCAAATACGGAACTAATCATTGTTTCAGCCATAGAAGTATCTTCTTCTGATGCAACAGAGCTAATGGAAAGTCCAAGTGAATTTGCTGTATGCAACGCATCCGTATAGGCTTGTTGTTTGACATATTCGTTTGAACTGTTAAAGTTAAACCACATAACAGCACCAAAGATCAATGTCTGAAAAATGGATAAAACAATAATTATCTGTTTAAAAAGTGTCATAACTCTTCTCTCCTAATCTTATCTACCAACTCAAACCATTTTTTATTTTTTTGCATCCCAGAAGGTACGATTTGCCCTAAACCTTGCTGTTTTGCCAGATACAACGCATCACCATTAAAACTATAAACAGGGATAAGATCACCCCTTTGTGTTGCAGGTAAAATTTTAAAATTGATATTATCCAAAACCAGAGGAACGGAAGTTGGTGTCTCAAAATACGTCAAAACCATATGAGCTTGTTGAAACTTAACCGCTTTAACATACGTAAAGAAAAGTTTGTCCGTGGGAATTCCCAGTTGCTTTAATGTAAAGTATTTTGCAATAACAAAATCTTCACAATCGCCAGCACCTTTGCCAATAAACTCCATACGAGTTGCCCAATAGTCCTTTTGTTTCCATAGCACTTCATCAGAGACAAACTGCATTTGATTGAAAAAGGCATTGACTCTTTCAAGTTTTTCAGACTCTTGAGACGTTTGAAGTGATAGCATCAGCCCATTAAGCGCTTCAACTCTTTTCTTCGCCTGCCCTCCATATTTTGTTTCTACTTTTTTGAGTACTTCATGCGTAAAAAACTCTTGTCCAGCATAGAGTGTTAAAACAATACTGACTATGAGTAAAAAGAGTTTCCTACGCATCTATTTTACAATGGCTTAAGCCACATTCCTAAAGGATGCTCATTAAAAGGATACACTTTTATGAGAACATGACTGAACATCATACATTTGAGCAAAAGAAGAATCAAAGTAATCTGTTAAAACACCCATGTTATCTAAAAGTCTGTACCTCGCATACATTAAGGTTGCCTCTGCCTCTACGAGCGCTTGTCTTGCTGAGTAGTACTCACCTTCTGCGTCCAAAAGATTGATCAGATCACGCTTACCAATAGCAAACTCTTGTTGATAAGCAGTAAGTGTCTCTTTACTAAACTCTCTATGCTCTTTAAGAAACTCTATGCGTTTTTGCGTTGATTCATAACTTTCCCATGAAAATTTCACACTCTCTTTAAGATCACGCTCTAATGTTCCTAATGTTTCTTTCTCTTTAATCATCAAGATAGCATACTTCTCTTTGTTGAGCATATCAGCACCTTTATTGTAAAGGTTATAGCGAAGTTTTAAAAGTGCTGAAGTACTTTCTGTTCGTCCATCAACACCATCTACATCATGCCCAACAGTTCCAGCAAGCTCAAAATCTATCTTAGGATAAAAAGCCGATTTAGATCCTTCATATAATGCACTAGCCAGTCTTACATTTGCCTCTTGTACCTTGATGGAAGGGTTACATGTAAAGCTTTTTGCATTAATTTTTTCAAAATTTGAAGGAATGATTGTTGTAAAGTCTGGTTTGACTAACTCATCTGCATCCACTTTTTGACCATAAAGCTTTTCAAAGGTTGAAATAGCATCTCTGTAGTTATTTTCTTGTGCTATGAGATTTGAGCGCGCAAGGGTAAATCTACTTCCCGCTTGTTGTGTCTCAGAAAGACGTCCAAAACCAGAATCTGAACGCTCTTTGATCTGTTTGTAGATTGCTTCATGTGTTTTAACATTTTCTTGTGCTAAAACAAGCAATTCTTTGTGTTTTAACAACATAACATAAGCATTGGTAAAAGACAATAGTGTTCTGTCTGATTTTTCAGTAACACCAAACGATGCTGCCTCGAGTCTGCTTTTTTGTTGTTTAATGGCATTTTCTGTCGCAAAACCATTAAAAAGGTTTTGATTTAAAACCAAGGAAGTTTCATCCATCGTACTGGAAATCTTACTAGAACCTGGATTTTTAATTGTCTCAGGACCATAAGAGCTTACTAAATCCAGCGTAGGAAGATACCCATTTTCTGCGATGTTGTATTCTTTTTTGACACCATTAAAATTCTCTACACTCTCTTTGACTTTTGGACTTGAGGAGAGAATTGTTTTTGCGCCTTCCTCTAATGTCAAAGAGAAAGCAACTACTGGAAGACTGATGACCGCCAACGATAATATTTTTGTGAGATTCATGATCTCCTCCTTCGTTGAATCTTAAAGCGATACGACTATATCTACTCTTTGGACTCATTGTATCATATTCTTTTTTCAACTACAAGACAAGATGAGGATTATAAGGCTAAAACCGTTCATTCTTGTTTCTAACAAAAATCTACTAAGACCTTAAGCTCTATTTTACGCATCTTCATCAATCAATTGTCATAAGATAAATTTTCAAAAAAAGACAAAAAACTTTAATTTTGAATATTTTTTATCGCTTTTGAAAGCAAGTCATTGTAACACAAAGGCGTCACAGTTTGCGTCACAAGCTATAGAAGGTTTTCAAAAAAAAGTGAAAAGGTGAAAAAAGAGGCTATTCTCTTCAACTATGCCCTAAAACAGGCATAGTTGAAATAAAAAAGATGGAGTATTTATATGAGAAGAAGACTACAATCAGCTAAAGGCACCCATGGTAAGCATAAACCACTCATAATAGCACTACGGCTGACCTCTTGAACGCAAGAAAGATCTTCTATTTTAGTGTCGATGATTCTATAGCCCTCCCCTTTAACCGTTTCGATAAAATGAAATGGCAATAGTTTAGCCCGTAGCTGTCGCACTAATGACCTGATACGCTCTTCACTCACTGCTTCATCTTGGTAAACATAGTACTCAATTTCATGGGAAGAGACAACATGATGAGACTTCATAAAGAGTAATTTGAGCAATAATGCCTCTTTTCTGCCTAAAATAACCTCTTCATCATGATTGACAAACTTTGCATGTTTAAAATCAAAATAAATCTCTTTGGTGACAAAAAACGTATCATCATTCCAAATATCGCATAATTTATAGATCCGAAATGCTATCTCTGGTGGCGTAAAAGGTTTAACAATCATATCGTCATATGAGAGATAATAGAGTGTTTTAAAATGTTTAGGATCAAAACTAGGCTCAATAATAAGCATAATAGGCACATCCACCCCATTTTCTCGAAGATAGTGCATCATAGTGGGATCAATAGGGTTTTTAAGATTGAGAATAAACAAAGAATACGTAGGCAAAAGAGATACATCTTCTTCTAAGATAGCTTCTTCGTTTTTTACCTTTTTTATCTTCATTTTTAGACGCAAACTATTTAAGCATATGTCGATACTCTCAGCAAACTCTCCATCAGGTTCAAGAAGAAAAACTTTCACTTTACTCCTTTTTCATTAGTTTTGGACAGTAAATTTAATTTTTTTTCTTTATTTATTCGTCAGTTTAACATCTCAAACCTGAAAAAACCTATAATAATGTAAGTAAATGGTATTTAAAGGTTGTTTTTTGAGTGCTTTTTAGGAAATATAGAATAGTTTTAAAGTGTATTGGAGATTCACTTGGACACTCAATGCACAAGCTGATCACCATTTACATTCAGTGTTCTAATTAAGGCTATGATGTGAGTATCGGCGGGATTTCAAGATTAAGGACAAACATGAAGTAATCATTCACATAAGGTTCTTCATCAAACAGTTCTTGTTCAGTTTGTACTTTTTTAACGCCTATTTTTAAACGGCACTGATTAAGACATGTATCTATATAACACGCCTGTATTTTGTTAAGAAAGAGGCCTATACAAGCCTCTTCCATCCTAAGAGACTTAGAATTTATAATGTAAATAGAAACGACCGTACAAGAAATCATCATCTAGGCTAGTACTTGTATTAGCTGCACTTTTTGTAGGATTGTCATACGTGCCATAACCTACCCATAGACGGGTTTGGAAACCTTTTAATGCCCCAGTAAAGGCGTATTTGAGGTCGAGGTTAATTTCATCGGAACCATCAAGATTCATTCCTGCATTAGCAATACCTTTAGTACTTTGATCGTAATGTGCATATTTCAATCCTGCTTCAAATCCAGGAATACCAAAGCCATAAATCGCTTCGATAGAATAAGCGTCAACACCTGCAAAAATGGCATTGTTAGTAAGCATATCGGTATAAGCAATCGTATCAGGAACATGACCTAACGTACCAGGGAAATTTGCTTCATCATCCATTGTTGTGTAGGCAGCATTGAGTTTTACACTTGAAACTTCAGTTGCAACTTTAAAACCATACAAACGCGCTTCATCGCCACCTAATATACCCCCATTAGGGCTTACCATAACATTTTTATCATAATCTGCACCTGCATAAGTCATCGCAAAAGAGAGTGGATGACTGATAGGGAGCTTATACTCCGCTTGAATATAATATTCATCATAACCACCAGCTTCTATGAAAACAGGGGCGTCATAAAATCTCTTATTTTCATTGGTTTTAAGGTATTGTCCATCAATGGTTAAACCTTGGATGCTTTTATTTTTAAAGAAAATAGAGTAAATACCTTTTTCATAATGCTCATCTGCCTGTGTTGCTGTTATAACACCTGCAGCATTTTTTCTAGCATCATCACCATAACGCATTTGCCACTCTTTAATATACATCAACCTCACCATGGTATCTGGGATCTCATTGAGTGTTAAGACAGCTGCATCAAATGAGTCTTCAAGTGCAAACGCTGAACTGGTCATAATAAGTGGTGTTTTAATTTTTTGACGACCAATCATGATATTTGATTTTAAGAAATTGTATTGGATGTATGCTTCTGAGAGTAAAGTTGTACTTACTGAGTTACGCTCATCATCTTCGCTATTTGGTTGATATGCTGGTGCACCAGCATAATCATTTTTATGAAAACCTAAGTCATGCGCTGATTGAAAACCAAAACCAAGTTTAAATCCTTGCAGACTGTCAGTTACATAACGAAGTTCCGCTGCGATTGAGCCAACATTGACATTGTTTACAGGTGCTGTTTGAACATCTGCATCTGTCTTGCTACCTGCTGTGTAAACAAATCTCAAATCGCCCGTGACTTTACCATTTTTAAAGGCATCCGCTAGTGTATCTGCTGCATAGACGGTACTACTTAGTGTCATTAAGGCGACTAAAGATAATTTAACGAGTTTCATCTTTCTTCCTTTCGTCATTAAAAATCTTTTTTGTATTGATGCAAAAAAGATTTGAGTGTTTCTCCCGCCTTACGTATCCGCACACTTAAAACGGGGGTCTCATATTGCCCTTATTTTTTCAACTCTTCGGCCAATTTTTTCTCAGCCTCTTCTTTTTTCTTATCTAACTTACCTTTGTAATAGTCATACTCAGGTTTATAGTAATTAAGCATACTTCTAAGCCCTTTATGCCCTACTTCTACGTGACATGAAGCACAGCTAATTGCTTTACTTGTATCTTTTAAACTGTCGTAATGCGCGTGCATTTTACGACCTTGTTCACTGATGGCTTCATTGGTTTTATAGTTGGTATGACAACCATAACACGCTTCATCTTTAACAAAATGTGCTCTATTTGCACGATTTGCTTGCCAATCAATCGCATCTGGATTACCAAAGAAGTGAATAGCCCCTTCCATAACACCATTGCGTGCTTTTGTGAAGATATACGCAAACACATTATCGTGTGGTAAGTGACAGGTAACACAGGTCACTTTAATACCAATTTTGCCATTTCCACCATGAACGTCATTGTGATAGGCTGCAACCATAGGTTTCATCTCATGGCACACTACACAAAACTTATCATCGCTGGTACGGTGTAAACCTTCATAGAGTATCCATGAACAAAGCAAACCAATGAAGATGCCTACTAACCCTGTCAAAAGAATATTATTCTTAATCATCTCAAAGATTTTCTTCATCATGGTGTCGGCCTCATCCAGAGTTTCACATCATTGCTGTGACAGCTCAAACACATATTGTCAGACTTTTTGTGTTCAAAGTGACACTCGTCACAATAAAGTTTAGGACCATCGTGAATGGAGTTGTGTGGATTAGTATGTAAGTTATCCATAAATTTAAGTCTATCTGCCAAGTACTGTTTTGTTTTATGGCATGACAAACACCCTTTGTCGTCTATTGCCTTGAAATTTTCTGGGTCATCCCCTTGTCCCTCATGACAGTCAACACATTTAAATGATAACTTCTCATGATGAGGCTTAATGGGAAATTTTTCTTTCATTTCAGGCGTTATCTTAATCTCTGGGGAAGAAGCTTTCACTTCACTCCCCACTAAAGATATCACACTAAAAATCAGAAAAAACCCTAATGCTAAAAGAGTTTTTTTGCTACGCATGATTAAACAGTTTCTCCCGCAATCAAACCAAATGTGAGACAATCAGTGACCGCAACTGTTCCTAAACGACTCGCACCATGTGTTCCTCCAGTTACCTCGCCCGCTGCAAAAAGACCTGGAATTGGTTTACCAGTATTGCCTGAGATAACTTGTGCTTTTGTGTTGATTTGTAAACCACCCATTGTATGGTGAGGTTTTGGCATCAAGCGAATCGCGTAGAAAGGTCCTTTCATATCAATCGGAGCAGCTTTAAGATCTTTGAGGGTTTGTTTTTTAAACTGATCTTCTTTACCTGCTAATGCTGTTTCATTGTAAACTTTGATGGTCTCTTTAAGCGCATCCGCTGGAATTTTGTAGTTAGCAGCAAGAGCATCGATGGTGTCAAATTTCTTCATAACGCCACCTTGAAGACCTTTTTCAATTTGAGGATAAATTTGCTCTCCAAAGGTATTGTAAGTACCAATGGCTACTGGATACATTTTTGGGGCTTCTCTTAAGATGACATATTCAGCGTCCGCTCTTGTTTTTCTATCTGCCATTTCGTTCATAAAACGTTTACCGTTTCTAACGTCAACTGCAATACCATGTACAAAAAGACCTTGTTGAGTAAGAAGTGGTGCTACACCAAAACCTCTCTCATCTGGGCTTGCCCATGGTCCTTGTTGAATCCAGTCGATATGTACAGGAAGTGCTCCAATTTGGAATGCTTTAAGAAGTGCGCCCGCTGTTGCACCATCATGGTTGGTTGCATCTTGATCAGGAACAATACGTGGATCTTGGAGTTGTCTATAGACTTTATCCATAGAGAAACCACCTGATGCTAAAATGACGCCTTTTTTAGCACGATAGACTTTCTTCTCACCTGATTTATTTTCCATATCGTCGCTGAGAAGTTTGTTATCGAAACGGTAGTTAATACGTGCAGTGACACCAAGAACGCTCACACCATCATTGCTCATGACAAAATCATCCATTTTAGTACGTGTCATAATTTTACAACCTGGAAGTTTCTCAACGAACGCTGCCATTGGCTGAATAATGCCTGAACCGCTCATGTTTTCTGTAACAAGTGTTCTAGCAACGGAGTGACCACCAAACCATGCAGGTTTAACATCTTGAAATTTAGCACCGCATTTAAGGGCAAATTCTAGTGCATCGTTTGAGCGTTTAACAATCGTCTCTAGTAATTCAACATGGTTAATGCCAAGTCCTGCTTTTAAACAATCTGCAATAAACTTCTCACCTGAATCTTCAATACCATGTTTCTTTTGGTATTTGTTCATAGGAACCGCCATACCACCACCATTGATAACAGAGTTACCACCAACACGACCCATTTTTTCTAAAATAAGCACTTTATAGCCACGCTCAGCTGCTTTTGCTGCTGCAGCCAAACCTGCGAAGCCTGTACCGATTACGATAACATCATACTCTTCATCAAACTTAACATCTTTCTCTGTAGGGGCCGCTGCCATTGCATTTGATGCAGCAAGCATCGCTGCACTAGCACCCATCATACCGAACTTAAGAGCGTCACGTCTTGACATTGTCTCTTGACTCATTGTAGAACTCCTTTTTGAAATGGTTTTTTATACCTGCCTTAATTCTAATAACTACTGTGATATTTAATGTGAGATATGTATAAAAATTTTGCTTTGA
>CAYXNJ010000029.1:0-35130 GCA_964466465.1 uncultured Sulfurospirillum sp. | reverse complement strand
TATAGATATGCAAAAAAAGCATATTACTTGTAGTTAATATAATAGTGAGATTTTCAAAAAGCTTATGACCGTTAATATGCTTTTTTTGCATATTAATGTTTGCAAAACTATATTTACGAGGTACAAACATGTTAAAAAGAACAATCATCATCAATGGTGCAAAAACAACATTGGTTGCGGATGCAGAAGAAAAGTTATCGGATGTGCTTAGAAAACAGTTGGGTCTTACAGGCACAAAAGTAGGTTGCGGTAGTGGTGAATGTGGTACGTGTACAGTGATTCATAATGGTAAGCTTATTCGTGCGTGTATTACAAAGATGAAAAAAATTGAAGACAATGATGAAATTGTTACTGTTGAAGGCGTTGGTACAAAAGACAACCTTCATCCTGTACAAATTGCTTGGATGGTACATGGTGGCGCGCAGTGTGGTTTCTGTACCCCAGGTTTTATTGTTTCATCAAAAGCACTTTTAGAAGCAAATAACAACCCAACACGTGAAGAAGTACGTGACTGGTTCCAAAAAAATAAAAACCTTTGTCGTTGTACAGGGTATAAACCTCTCGTTGATGCGGTTATGGATGCAGCAAAAATCATTCGTGGAGAACTCAGTGTAAAAGACTTCTGGAAAACCATTCCTGAGGGTGCTTCACTCATTGGTTCAAAACTTGTGCGCCCATCTGCAATGGCTAAAGTTATGGGAACATGGGACTTTGGTGCGGATCTTGGTCTAAAACTTCCTTCTAACACACTTCATGCAAAAATCGTTCAAGCAAAAGTTTCACATGCGAACATTCTCTCTATCGACACGGAAGAGGCTAAAAAAGTCCCTGGTGTTGTTGCGGTACTTACCTATAAAGATGTTAAAGGAACAAACCGCATTAATGGTTTGGCGTTCCCTTCTAATAAAGGTGATGGTTTAGATAGACCAATCTTAAATGATAAAAAAATCTTCCAATTTGGTGATGCAATCGCGATTGTTTTGGCAGAAAATGAAAAAGCAGCACACGCTGGTGTTGATAAAGTTAAAGTAGAGATTGAAGAGTTACCAGCGTATATGAATGCACCAGATGCGATGGCAGAAGATGCGATTGAGATTCACCCAGGTACTCCTAACGTTTACTTTACAAACTACATTGCTAAAGGTAATGAGACAGATGCTATCATGAAAAGTGCTCCATACGTAGCAGAAGATAGCTTCTATACTCAAAGACAACCACACTTACCACTCGAGCCAGATGTTGGTTTTGCGTATGTTAATGATGAAGGAAAACTCATTATTCATTCTAAAAGTATCGCACTTCACTTCCATGCGTTGATGATCGCTGAAGGTCTTGGCATGAAAGCAGAAGATGTTTTCATCGTTCAAAACAACATTGGTGCGACATTTGGTTATAAATTTAGCCCAACGATGGAAGGACTTTTAGGTGTTGCCACGTTGGCGACTGGCAGACCAGTTTACCTTGAGTTTAACATGTTCCAACAAATCACCTATACAGGTAAACGCTCACCATTCTGGACAACCATGAAAATGGCTGCTGATAAAGAGGGAAAAATATTAGCGCTTGAGTCTGATTGGAGTGTTGACCATGGACCATATTCTGAATTTGGTGATCTTCTTACACAACGTGGTTTCCAATTTGGTGGAGCTGGTTATAACATTCCTAATATTCGTGGTAATGGACGTACTGTTTGTACCAACCATGGTTGGGGTTCAGCTTTCCGTGGATACGGTGCTCCTGAGATCATGTTCCCTTCTGAAGTGCTTATCGATGAACTTGCAGAAAAAGTGGGAATGGATCCATTTGATTTCAGATACAAAAACATCTATCGTGAAGGATCTACCACTCCAACAGGTTGTGCACCAGATGCGTACTGTTTAGAAGGACTCTTCGATAAATCACGCCCAGTCTATGATCTTGCTAAAAAAACAGCAGCAGCAAAAAATGCAGCAAGTGACGGTACTAAAAAGTATGGTGTTGGTGTTTCAGTGAACATCTACGGTTGTGGTTTGGATGGTCCAGATACTTCAGAAGCATGGGCAGAGATCACACCAAAAGGTGTTGCAATTGGTACATCATGGGAAGATCACGGACAAGGTGCAGACATCGGTACATTAACGTATGCACATGAGACACTTAGACCTCTAAAACTCACTATCGATCAAATTGATTTAGTGATGAACGATATGACCAAAACACCAAACAGTGGACCATCAGGTGGTAGCCGTCAAAACTTAGTGACAGGTAATGCGATTACCGTTGCGTGTAAAAATCTTCTTGAGGGCTTGAAAAAAGCAGATGGCACATACCGTACTTATGAAGAGATGGTTGCAGAAGGTAGAGAAGTGAAATACATGGGTAAATGGACAGCTCCATGTACAGACACACCTCCAACAGGCGGTCAAGGTAATCCATTTGCAGGTTATATGTACGGTGTATGTGTGGCTGAGGTTGAGGTGGATGTCAAAACTGGTAAAACACAAGTTGAAAAAATGACACTCGCTTCAGACATCGGAACTATCATTAACAGACTTGCAGCTGATGGTCAAATGTATGGTGGTTTGGTTCAAGGTATTGGTTTAGCGCTCAGCGAAGACTTTGATGATTTGAAAAAACATACAACACTCACAGGTTGTGGTATTCCAAAAATCAAAGATGTACCAGATGCGCTTAACCTCATTTACACAGAAACACCAAGAGCAAATAACTTCTATGGTGCTTCTGGTGCTGGGGAGATGCCTTTGGCAGCGCCTCATGCGGCGATTATTAACGCGATTTACAATGCGTGTGGTGCAAGAGTGACTCACTTGCCAGCACGTCCTGAGAAAGTTTTAGCAGCGTTAACTAAATAGCCATAATGTAGTGATGGGTGAGATATGAGGGTGTCTCACTCATCCTTTAATAAATGAGGAGAGAAAGAATGGATTTAGATAAATTATTGGAAATTGGCAATCAGTGTATTCATTCAGAACCTCCCACATGTGTGGCGTCCTGTCCAGTACATATGGATGTGATAGCCTTTGTGTCTGAAATAGAAAAAGGTGATTTTGCTAAAGCGTACAAAATCATGGAAAATAGAATCCCTTTTGCAAGACTTATTGGCAAAATTTGTGACCACCCGTGTGAGCATGCTTGTGTGCGACAAGAATGTGGTGGAACGATTCGCATCAGCGAACTTGAAAAAACCGTTATTGATTTAGGCTATATGCCACCCAAAAAACCACTGCTTTTACCTAAAAATAAAGGTTCTGTTGCAGTCATTGGAGGGGGACTCAGTGGCATTGTTGCCGCAACGGAGCTCGATAAAAAGGGCTATAAAGTTACTATTTTTGAAAAAACAGACCGTTTGGGCGGAAGCCTTTGGTCGTATGCAGGAAAAGAGCTTGAGGTTACCATTCTCGAAGAAGAACTCTCAACGGTAGAAAAAAGAGGTATTTTGGTGCAGTACAATGCCGAAATATCAGACGAAGATCTAAAAAATTACCGTGAAAAGTATGATGCGCTCTACTTAGGCGCAGGTAGTTGGGATAACATTTATGAGATCAATCCTCATACATTCCAAGCCAATGACTCCTCTTTGTTTATCGGAGGAAAAATTCAAACAAAAAACACTTCTGTTATTGAAGCGATTAGTTCAGCTAAACGCGCAGTCGTTTCGATAGATCGTTATATTACCAAAACCTCCATGCTCGCTTCCAGAGAGCGTGAAGGCATTTTCAACACCAAATTAGAATTTAACATTGAAAAAGTAGAACCTCTTGAAGCTACGATAAAACATGCGGATAGGTATGATGAAAATGAGGCGATAGCAGAGGCAAAACGATGCCTTAAATGCCAATGCAATGAGTGCAAAAATGCGTGTGTGCATTTGCAACGCTTTAACATTACACCAGATAGTTACATAAGAACCATCAATCAAAATGAACGCATCATCCTAGGCACACACCATGCGAACAAAATGATCAACTCCTGTACGGAGTGTGGTTTGTGCAAAGCGGTATGCCCTGTAGGAATTGGTATGGCAGACATCATCCATGAAACACGACGAAGTATGGTCGAAAAAGTAAAAATGCCTATTTCTGCGCATGATTTTGCGCTGAAAGATATGCAATTTTGCAACAGCGATGCTTTTTCGCTGATTCGCGCCCAACCGAGCAAAGAAGCGTCTAAAAATCTCTTTTATTACCCTGTGATTGCCTTTTCAGCGTATGCGAGAGGGCTTTACAAAGGCTCTGGGAAAACAGGATATCTCTTTTATCCAGGATGTCAGCTTAGTTCTACGCATACAGAGTATATCGGAGATATTTATAAGCATTTAGTAGGAGCGATAAAAGACAAAGATGCGGAGAATGATGTAGGGCTTTATTTGGGCTGTTGTGGCGCTCCTGCGGATTGGGCAGGACGAGATGATTTGATGCCTGAGAGTATCGAAAAAATACGCCAAACATGGCAAGAGATGGGCGAGCCTACGTTCATCTTAGCATGTTCCAGTTGTGCGGCAACGTTTGAGAAGTACTTGCCGATGATTAAGACCATCTCGTTGTGGGAAGTCTTTGACACCTATGGTCTTCCAGAGGTGGACATTAAAAAAGGCAAACGTGAGCTTTGCATCCACGATGCGTGTGCGACGAGACACAATGCAGAACTGCATACGAGTGTACGAAACATCGTTAAAACCTTAGGTTACAATGTTCATGAATTGGAGTACTCTAAAGAGAAAGCAAAATGCTGTGGTTATGGCGGTTTGGTGTCCAATGCCAATCCTGAACAAGCAGAAGACTTTGTGAAAGACCGTATAGAAGAGAGTGAACACGATGTTTTGGTCTATTGTGCGATGTGTAAAGATGCCCTAGTGAAGGGAAGTCAAAGAACCTATCACATCTTAGACATCATTTATGGCAATGAAGTAAACCAAGAAACACCTCAAAAAATGCCAACACTCTCAGAGCGACAAAACAATCGAAAACATCTGAAGTACAAGCTTCTTAAAGAGATATGGAATGAGGAGGAGAGCGATATGAATCCATCGTATAACTTTACGTTGCACATTCCTGATGCAGTTGTTTCGCTGATGGAAAAGCGTTTTATACTGCAAAGTGACATTGAAAAAGTGGTTGAAAATTCTCTCACACATAAAGAGCGTTTTTTCAATCCCCAAACATCGGATTACCTTGCGCGTCTTAGAGTTCAAAATGTGACGTTTTGGGTGAAGTATGAAGAAGAGGGCAGTGACATCATCGTCAAAGATGTCTATAGCCATAGAATGGAAGTGGTGGAAAAATAACAATGGAAAATCAATCAAAAGAAGCACAATGGATGTGTGACAAGTGCCATGAAGCGCTCGTAGTCGAAAAAGTAAGAGTTCGTTATCTTGAGGGAAGTTTTGAGGTCGAGCTTTTAAAATGCCCAACCTGCAAAATGGTTTTCATCAGCGATGAGCTAGCAATGGGCAAGATGCTCGAAGTCGAAAAAGGGCTTGAGGATAAATAAGATGGTCAATGTATATGAGAGCTGTTGCATGCAAGAAATGACAGGAGAAACCCTACGTCCAGGTGGGTTCAAGCTGACTGAGCAAGCTGTTGATTTTTGTGCGTTACAAAAGCATTCCACCATCCTAGATCTTGGGTGTGGTATGGGTGCAACGGCCTCGTATCTTTACCACAACTATGGAATGAAACTCGTAGGCATTGATCCTTCCGATAAGCTGCTTAGCATTGCCAAAGCAAAAAATCCTTTTGCAACATTTGTAAAAGGAACAGGTGATTTGCTTCCGTTTGAAGATGAACATTTTGAGTGCGTGCTAGCAGAGTGTACACTCTCTTTGATGAGTCATTTACCTGCTACGTTACAAGAGGTGTATAGAGTTTTAGAAAAAGGCGGTTGGTTTGTCATAAACGATGTCTATGCGAAAAACCCTGAGGCACTAAGTGAGATGGACATTTATTCTATCAGCTCGTGTATGCGTGGAATGCATGATTTACTCTCCTTAAAAGAGGTATTGGAAACAGTTGGTTTTGAAATAATGTTCTTTGAAGATTGCTCTTCTTTACTGAAAGAGTTGATGGTTAAGATCATCTTCTCGCATGGCTCAATGAGTGATTTTTGGAGCAAAACTATCGAAGGGGCCGCTACTCAGACATGTTGTTCTTTTGATAGTCGTATCAAACAATGTAAACCAGGTTATTTTATGATGATTGCTAAAAAAGGAGGCAATACCAATGGATGATTTATCACTACGTTTATTTAAACTCTCATCGGAGGGTTTTTGTTGTGCGCAAATTATGTATAAGCTCGCTCTTGAAGATGAAGGCTCGCGAAACGATGATCTGATACGCGCCGCACAAGGGCTGTGCAGAGGTATCGCCGATACCCAAAAAACCTGTGGCATTATCACAGGAGGTATTGGTGTTTTGGGGCTTTATGGTGCTAAAGGCAATGAAAATGAAGCTTGTAAAGATGATTTTTTGCAGATGATACAAGAGTACCATGCGTGGTTTAAAGAGGAGTTTGGATCAACTAAATGTGTCTCACTCATTGAAGAGAGAGATTTTCAAAGTGGTGATCAGAGCTTTAAGCCTATCTGTGCGGGAATGATTCAAAAAGCGTATGTCAAAGTCTATGAGATTTTGCAAGCACACGGCTATGAATATGGCAATAGAGAGTAAGTGATATGGTGGCTCCTGTGATGCAAACCCAAAGTTTATGTCCTATCTGTTTACGCGTTCTTGAGGCATCTATTGTCGAAGACGATGATAGGGCGTTGATGATTAAGACGTGTCTGGTACATGGCACATTTGAAACGGTCGTATGGCGCAGTAAAACATCCATACGCGAGTGGATACGTACCAAACAGAGGGCTTACATCAAAAATCCCATCACACACATAGATCAAGGCTGCCCCTATGATTGTGGGCTTTGCAGTGAACATAGACAACATACGTGTACCGCACTTATAGAGGTTACCAGCCGTTGTAACTTGAACTGTCGTTTCTGTTTTGCTGATGCGATGGAAGGTAAAAATAAAGATCCTAAATTAAAACAGTTACGGTTTCAGTTTGAGAGTATTTTAAAGGTATCTGGAAAATGCAACATTCAGCTCTCAGGCGGTGAGCCAACAGTGCGTGATGACTTACCCCAGATTGTGCGTATGGGTGTGGAGCTTGGCTTTCCTTTCATTCAGGTCAATACCAATGGCATTCGCATGGCTAAAGATGAAGCCTATGTAAAAGCCCTAAAAGAGGCAGGTCTTAACTCAATCTTTTTACAATTTGATGGAGTCGATGATGCGATTTATGAACATTTACGTGGAAAAGCGCTGTTGGATGTTAAATGCCAAGCGATTGAGAATTGCCGAAAATTCGGCATTGGTGTGGTGCTTGTTCCTACCATCGTACCCCATGTCAATGTTTGTAGCATCGGTGAAATCATCCGTTTTGGCATCGATCACTCTCCTACGGTAAGAGGGGTGCATTTTCAGCCAGTGAGTTACTTTGGACGCATTCCAAAAGCGCCTAAGGATGAGGAGCGTATCACCTTGCCTGAGGTGATGGAGCATGTTTGCGTACAAACGGATGGTATGGTCTCTTTAGAGAGTATGCAACCCCCAGGATGTGAAAATGCGCTTTGTTCGTTTCATGGTAATTACCTCATAGAAGAGGGTGTGTTAAAGCCTGTTACCAAACGCTCTTGTTGTTCAAATGGTAGTGAAAAAGCAGAAGTGGGTGCAGAAAAAGCCAAAGCCTTTGTGGCTCGAAACTGGTCGTATGAAAAACAAGCACCCGATGCAAAGCTCTCTGATTGGGATGCCATACTAAGCACTATTCACAACAATGCGTTTAGCATTTCAGGTATGGCGTTTCAGGATGCGTGGAATGTCAATTTAGAACGTATAAAGGATTGTTGTATTCATGTCTCGACATTGGAAGGGAAGTTGATCCCTTTTTGTGCTTACAACCTTACCAATAATGAAGGAGAATCTCTTTATAGAGGTTCAAAGAGGTTATGATGAAAACAACACCCCTACAGCGCTGGATCATTGAACGCACAGAACTAAAGAGACCAAGTCAAGAGACATTGCAAGCCTATCAACTTGGAGAAATTCAAAAAACGCTTATGTATGCGAAAGAGAAGAGTCGGTTTTACCAAAGCGCGCTCAGTGATATTGATCTTAATGCCATTCAAACACTGAAAGATTTTGAGCGGATTCCATTTACAACGCCTGAGGATATTAAGCAAAGTGCCCATGATTTTGTCTGTGTCCCAAGCAGCGACATCGAACGCATCGTAACGCTCAATACCTCAGGCACCACAGGCGATGAAAAACGTCTCTTTTTTACCCATGAAGATTTGGAAGCGACGATAGATTTTTTTCAGTATGGAATGAACTGCTTGGTGGATGAGAGCGATAAGGTCATGGTACTGCTCCCAGGCGTAGCGCAAGCAAGCATTGGGGACTTGCTCAAACAAGCACTTTCACGCTCAAACATCAAGTGTGTTGTGTATGGATTGCTCAATGATGTGGAAAAAACCGCACAGTGTATTGAAGAGCATAAGATTACCTGTATCGTGGGTATTCCTATGCAGGTACTTTACTTAAGCAAGCTCAAGCCAGAGCTTTTTTACACGCACATCAAAAAAGTGCTTTTAAGTACGGACTATGTGCCTGATACCCTAGTAGAGGCACTCTCAAAGAATGGGGCGTGCAAAGTCTATAACCATTATGGTATGACAGAGATGGGCTATGGTGGGGGTGTTGAGTGCGAGTGTCTTCATGGTTACCACGTAAGAGAGAATCATCTCTATTTTGAGATTATTAACCCCATCACTGGTGAATGTGTAAGTGATGGCGAGTATGGCGAGGTTGTTTTTACAACGTTTAACCGTCAAGCAATGCCACTCATTCGCTACCGAACAGGTGATATAGCGCGTTTTCTCACAAAACCTTGTGCATGTGGGACGTTTTTACGAACCATGGAGAAAGTGCGTGGTCGCATTGAAAATAAAGTACAGCTTCATGGAAACGAGATCTATTTAAGAGATTTTGATGAAATTCTTTTACAGTATGCGCCTATTGTGGACTATACGCTCAGTATTGGTGAGAATGATATTGTGCATTTAACGTGCATTGTGTCTAACAAAGAGGCGTATCACAACATTGAAAAAGAGATGATAAGACGCATACGAGAGCGTTTTTCTTTTGGATTTACACTCTCTTTGGAGAATGTGGAAGATGACTATTCTCCAAAAATTACCAATAGCATGATTAAACGAAAATTACGAGATGACAGAGGAGATAAGCGATGAAAACTATCATTGAACATATTGTCGATAGTTTAAATGAACAAAATGAGATTGTGACCGCTACGATAGTGCAAAAAAGCGGTTCAGCGCCTAGAGAAGCGGGTGCAAAGATGGTGATTCGCAAAGATGGTTCCATTGAGGGTACGATTGGTGGAGGAACACTAGAAGCGATGGCGATGCAGTTAGCGCCTGAAATCTTTAAAACGAAAAAGTGTTCTATCGAAGATATAGAGTTGACCGATGATGACGCGAGGGCTGCGGGTATGGTATGCGGTGGTGAAGTGAGTGTTCTTTTAGAGTACTTAGATGCTCTTGATATTCCTCAGCTCAACACCTACCATAAAGCTAAAGAGCTTAAAGCCACTGAAACCGATTTTGTGATGATAACAAAGGTATCAGATGCTAGCAAGCGTATTACGGGTAAGCATAAATGGATTTGTACCGAAGATGATCTCTTTGGCGAAGATGATAAAGAAGTTCAGCGCATTGCACAAGAGCTTCGAGACAACTTTAATCATATAAAATTTCATCTCTATTTGGGCAAACAGCGCTACATGATTGAGCCTTTTTACGATACTCAAAGGCTTTACATCGTTGGTGCAGGGCATGTTTCTCAACAAATAGCAGCACTAACCAAAACGTTAGGCTTTTATACCGTTATCATTGATGACAGAGATGCTTTTGCAAACAAAGAGCGTTTCCCAAGTGCCGATGAGGTACATGTTGTCTCTTCAACCTATGAGAATTTGCAACAAACAGTACATATCCCTAAAAACAGCTATATTGTCATCGTTACGCGAGGTGTCGATAAAATCGTTTTAGAACAAGCACTCACTATGAAAGCCAAATACATTGGTATGATCGGTAGTAAAACGAAACGCAATTATGTGTACAACTTGCTTCTGAATGAGGGATTTGATCAAAAAGATTTGGATGCAGTATGTTGTCCTATTGGTGTTTCAATTAATGCTCAAACGCCAGAAGAGATTGCGATTAGCATCGCAGCAGAGCTTATCAAAGCACGAAGAAGTTAACCCATGCAAAAGAGCGACATCGCTGTTCTTATCATCGCTGCAGGGTATTCTTCACGGATGAATGATTTTAAGCCTCTTTTACCTTTAGGCAAAACCAGTGCCTTACAAAGACTGATAGAGACGTATAATGCGCATGGTTTAGGACATATCTATGTGGTGGTTGGGCATCGTCATGAAGAGATCGAAGAAGTTTTAAAAGATGAGCATGTGACAGTCGTTTATAACGAAGCGTATGATAAAGGGATGTTTAGCTCCATTCAAAAAGGGCTTGGTGCTATCGATGAGCATGTGCGTGCATTTTATATGAATCCTGTGGATATACCGCTCATTACAGTAGATAGTTTAGAGTGTTTGTTTGAAGCGTATGTAAAGGAAAAAAAAGGGGTGACTTACCCTACTTTTTTAGGGCGTAAAGGACATCCTCCACTCATTGATATGAAGTATAAAGAGCATATACTCTCAAGCGATGGAGAAGGTGGACTCAAAAGAGTTTTAGAAGCCTTTAATGAGGATGCATACTATGTTTCTGTAAGTGATCAAGCCGTATTGATGGATATGGATACTCAAGAAGATTATGGGACACTCTGTGCGTATGAAAGAAGAACGGCTCCAACAGAGAAAGAGTGTTTGGCTTTGATGTACGAAAATGGTGTGGACGAGCATATCATTGCGCATTGTCAAGCAGTTGAAAAAATGGTGCAGATCATTCTTTTGGAGCTCTCTTGTGCCAATGTTTTATTGGATGAAGATGCGCTTTTGTCTGCAGCATTACTGCATGACATCGCGCGCAAAGAGAAAAATCACGCTGATGTGGGTGCTTTAAAACTAAAAGCGATGGGCTATGAAGCTATAGGTACAATCATTGCGACGCATATGGATATTGAGGTCAATGTAAATGCACCACTGAATGAGAATGAACTGCTTTTCCTCGCCGATAAATTGGTGAGTGAAGATGAAGCGTGTGGTTTTGAAAAGCGCTTTGAGAAGGCGTTTCTAAAGTGCGCAGGAAATTTTGATGCGCAAAAAAATATTATGAAGCGATTGAATGCGACTAAAATGATTATTAAAAAAATAGAAAATCTAACAGGAAAAGTGTTTCATTATGGTTGAGAGAGTTTATCTAGTGCGTCATGGACATATAGATAATGGAAGCGAAAAGAAATATCTTGGTCGTACCGACATCTCTTTAGATTCAATTGGGATAGCGCAAGCTAAAACTTTGCGTGAGTATTTTCAAACGATTCCCCTTGATGCTGTTTTTACAAGCCCTTTGAAACGTTGTTTGCAAACCACTAGAATAGTATGTGAAGATAAACAGCTTCATTACGAGACAGTAGAGGCGTTTGCAGAGATCAATATGGGAGAGTGGGAAAATGTACCTATGGCAGAGATACAATCAACCTATCCAGAGTTGTATGCCCAAAGAGGGGAGAATTTGGAGTATTTTACCCCACCACATGGTGAGAGTTTTCACGATGTGGCTGAACGAGCAAAGTATGCTTTTGGTGCTATTGTAAGGCATGCACAAGGTTCTATACTCATCGTTGCTCATGCAGGAGTCAATAGAACAATCCTTGCCGATATATTGGGTATTTCAATCAATGATATGTTGCGTATTGAACAGCCATATGCGTGTGTCAACGCATTAACATTAGATCCTGAAACGATGCAGTGGAGTTGTGAGAGGGTTTTTTAAAGAGGCTTTTTTTCAAGCCTCTTTAGGGTGATGCGTTTAATTTACTTTTGCTTTTTCGAGCTTTTTACGCTCGACTTTCATACGGTCTTGAAACTTTTTACTTCTATCTTTTGCAAACATCTGCATATCTTCGACTTCGTCCATCTCGTCCACAATTTCAACGCCTAGAAGCGTTTCAATGGCATCTTCAAGGGTCACAACACCTGCGGTTTGTCCGTAACTATCAAACACGATAAAAAGGTGTGTTTTACGTTTGACGAATTGGTCGATGAGGTTTGGCACAGGAAGGTTTTCGGAAACCATATGCACTTCATGCGCGATTTTTTCGAGTGTAATTTTATCGTGGTCTTCTACACTCTCTTCAAGAATACGTTGGTTAAAGACAATGCCCACAACATCATCTAACGTTTCGCCAAAAATAGGAATACGCGAGTGAATATACATACGGTCATCTTCAATCGCATCTTCAATGGTTGTAGTCGCAGGTAAGGCAAAGACAACACTACGAGGGGTCATAATATCTTTGGCTTTAATGTTTTTCAGTTTTAAAAGATTTTCAATGAGGTCACTCTCTTTACTAAGAATGGTTCCCTCTTTTTCACCCATGGCAACGACTGCCATGATCTCATCACGTGAGAAGTTGGTGTGATGTTTTTTATTTTTTGAAATATAATTGGTTAGAAGTGATGAAACCCACGTAAATGGTGTTGTAATAGTAACTAAAAAAGAGATCATATACGCCGATGGAATCAACAATTTTTTCCAGTAAAGTGCTCCAATCGTTTTTGGGATAATCTCAGACACATATAAAATTAAGAGTGTTACAACAAAAGCAACAGCCGTTTGCCACTCTTCACCAAATAAGATTTGTGCTTGTGCACCGACACCTGCTGCACCCATAGTGTGTGCAAAAGTATTGAACGTTAAAATCGAAGAGATCGGTTTATCGATGTTTGATTTTAAATCTTTGAGGAGGGCAATAGCATTTTCATTGGCTTCTTTAGGCAGTGTCTCTATGTAAGAGTGTGTACTTGAGAGCAAAACAGCTTCAAGAACAGAACAGAGAAATGAGATTAAAAGTGCGATGGAAAGATACGTAATCAACAGTGTCATAGGCTTTCCCCTATGGTTTGAGCAGAGTTAAAGCTACACGAGTCCGGTTCGCTTTGGGTCATACAGAATTCCTTTAAAATAATTTGTGGAAGTATTATAGCATAAACCAGAAACTACCCTTTTTCAGGGATGAAAATCAGTGAGATGGAATTAACACAATGACGAGTATTTTTAGGCGTAAATCCTTCTCCTTCAAACACATGCCCCAAGTGCGCACCACAGGTATTGCAGAGGATTTCAGTGCGTCTGCCATCGCGGTCAGTTTCACGTTTAATGGCTCCTTGTATCTCATCATCAAAACTCGGCCAGCCACAGCCTGAATTGAACTTGTCATGTGATGTATAGAGTGGTGCATGACAGCGTTTACAATGGTATATCCCTTTTTCATAAAAGCTATTATATGCCCCAGAATAGGGCATCTCTGTGCCTTTATGTACGATAACACGCTCTTCTTCAGGGGTGAGAGTATTTAACTTCATAGCATTTCCTTATGGAATGGTGAAAAAAAAGGCAAGAAGGTTTTGAAAGAGAGTAAAAAAGCCTCTTTTTACAATGATTTATAACAGTTTTTCATTAAAAGAGGCTTTAGACTTTGAGATTAACTCTCAGATTTGGTAAGGTTTCTTAATTTCTCAATAAAGGCTTTTTTGCCGATAAAGGCAAGCATATCATTTTCACGGATTTTATAGGTTTTTTCAACATCAAATGTCCAGTTATCACGGGTTTTACATGCAATAAGATGGATTTCATTTTCAAACATCGCTTCAATGTCTTTGACTTGTTTGCCAATGAGCGATTGCGTGACCGAAAACTTGGCGATTTTAATCGTACTGCTAAAATCAACTTGGTCAATAACAACGTTTCCAACAAGGTTTTCCACCAATTTCTTAGCCGATTCTCTCTCTGGGTAGATGACTTTAAACGCGCCCAAACGCGCTAAAATTTCGCCATGTGTCAGTGTAATCGCTTTAGCGATAATGGTTTTATTGTCAAGTTCTTTTAGTGCCATGAGTGTTAAAATACTCGCTTCAATGTTTTCACCAATGCTAATAATAACCGTATCAAGCCCTACAACACCCGCTTCTTGAAGTGCCTTGATATCGGTACTGTCTAAAATGATGGCATCTTCAATGTATTCGCTAATGACTTGAATTTTGTGAGGGTCATTGTCGATGGCGATGATATCCATGCCTTGTTCAGCGAGTCCTTTTGCGATATGAAAGCCAAACTTTCCTAGTCCTATAACCGCATATGTTTTCATAATAAAATCCTTCCTTCTGGGTATTGTATATGTTTAATTTTTTCTCTACCTATGATGAGAAATCCAAATGCAAAAATGCCCATACGACCTATAAGCATAAGAGCAATGATGATGGATTTTCCAAAGGGGCTAAATTTGTCTGAGAGGCTTAGTATATCGCCATTACCAACGGAAACACCCACCGTACAAAAGGCAGAGACCACTTCAAACAGTGTTTTCATAAAATTGGTATGTTGAGTTTCAACTAAAATGACAGTTGATGATATAGTAATAAACGAAGCGACTAAAATAATAGCTGATGAGCGATTGATGATTTCTTGTGTAATAGTCCGTTTAAAAGCGTGTGGCGCTTGGTTGCTGATTTTAATCGTGTGCATGGTTGCGATGATAAGCACGGCAACCGTAGTGATCTTAATGCCACCTGCGGTACTGCCTGCACCTCCACCGATCATCATGTAAATCGTTGAGCAAAAAAGTGAAGCATCACTAAGATACGATAAATCAATGCTATTAAAGCCAGATGTTCTAAAATTTACCGAAAGGAAAAAACTATTGAGAAGTTTGTGATAGAACGACATTGTGGCAAAAACACCTTTGTTGTCCCATTCAATTGCTAAGAAAAGAATCATCCCTGAGATAATTAAAATGAGTGTTCCTGTAAGAGTAATTTTGGTGTGAGCAGAAAGCATAAAGCGTTTGTGCATTGCTTTGGCATGAAGTTCAACCAAAACAAGATAGCCAATACCTCCACAAATAATCAGAAGCCCTATGGTACCAATAATTGTGATATCGTGGTTGTAGCTTACAAAGCTATCGGTAAAAAGTGAAAAACCTGCATTGTTAAAAGCAGAAACTGCATGAAAAACAGCTTGCCATAGTGCTTTATTAAAGGGCATATCCGCGCTAAAACGTGCTGTTAAGATGGCAATGCCAATACCTTCGATCACAAATGTAAATAAAAAGACTTTTTGAAGAAAGTTTTGAATGTCAAGATTGTGCGCATAATTGAGTGAATCTTTTGCCATATTTTTTTCGTGGATATTAAGGTTTTTTTTCATAAACAAGAAGAAAAGAGTCACAATACTCATGTATCCTACACCACCAACTTGCATAAGCAGTACAATGACCCCTTGTCCAAACAATGTAAAATGCTCAGAAGTGCTTTTAACAATAAGCCCAGTTACACATGTCGCTGATGTGGAGGTAAAGAGTGCATCAATGAAAGCGAGTTTACCTACATGCGAGACAGGTAACATCAGTATGATAGCACCAATAAAAATGACCGTCAGGTAGCTAAAAAAGATAATCCGTAAGGTTTTTTGATTCATTCATTTCCTTTGTTGTGTTCATCATGGCATGAGAAACGGTACCCAATGCTTGATTCTGTTGTAATGTACTCTGGTCGTGTAGAACTTTTTTCAATTTTTTTACGCAAAGAGTTGATATACGTTCTTAAGTATTGCATCTCGTTTTGATACCCCACACCCCACACCTCTTTTAAAATTTGTTGATGCGGAAGTACTTTGTTGGCGTTTTGCATAAGGTAGCGTAAAAGGTTGTATTCGGTGGGGGTAAGTTTTAACAGTGCATTATCAAGTGTAACTTCTTTTTTTGTGAAGTCAATGGTAAGGTCTTGGCACGTTAGAATTTCATGCGTTGTGGTTGTTTGAATACGGCGTAAGGTTGAGCGTATTCTTGCCAGTAACTCACTGGTTGAAAAAGGCTTTGTAACATAGTCATCCGCACCTAAGTCTAGTGCGGCAATAATTTCTTTTTCATCGTTTCTGGCTGAGAGCACAATGATGGGCGTTTTACTCTGTTTTCGTACTTTCGTAATTAAACTTTTTCCATCGCCATCGGGTAAGCCTAAATCTAAAATGATTAATACAGGGTTGTAACTTAAAACATCGCGTTTAGCAGTAGCTAGGTCATATGCGTGTTTGGTTTTAAACCCATACTCTTGCAAAGAGATGGTTAAGAGTTTAGCGATGGCTTCATCATCTTCTATAATTAAAATCAGTTCCATTCAGCCTCTTTTTGTAGTTGCGTTGGATGTCTCAGAATGGGTAGGCGAATCTCAAAACAGACGCCATTGTCTTTATTGTACGCTTTGATACTACCTTGATGTGCTTTGACTATGCTTTGGCAGATAAACAGACCAATGCCACTGCCTGAAATTTCTTGATTGTTTTCTGCTCTGTAAAACTTCTCAAAAAGTGTTGAAAGACTCTGCTCATTTAAAGGGTTACTTTCATTAAAAAAGAGAATGTGTATGGTGTTCTCTTCTTGTTTGATTTTAATAAAAATCTGTCGATTTTGGTTAGAGTATTTAAAAGCATTATCCAACAAATTGGCAAAAAGTCTTCCAAGCAGATTATAATCACCCCAATAAAGTGGCAGTGTCGGGTCGATAAAAATATGCAAAGAGCGTTTGACATGCGCATCATCAAAGTCTTTAAGGGCAACACCTAGCAAATCTTCCAAATCGCACCATTCCATTTTTAAGTCTAGCTTTTTGTCTTTCAATCTGGCATTGTCTAAAAGATTATTGATAAGGCGGTGCATTCTATCGGAGCTATTTTTAATGTCATTTAAGAGTGTTTTTTGGGTCTCTTGACTGAGCTTTTGGTCTTCCAAAAGAAGGGTAATGGAGCCTAAAATAGAGGAAAGTGGTGTTTTAAGGTCATGTGAAATGGTGTTTAGCAAAATCTCTTTAATCTCATTTTGTTTGATTTTCTTTGCCTGCCACGTAATGATATAACCAAAAAAGAGAAAAATACCAAACGTCCACACATGAATCATATCGTAAACGTTAAACGTAAATACGGGTGGGACATACAGATAATTAAAGAGCAAAACACTCAAAGAGGCAACAAACGTTGTTTTTATATAGTTACCTTCAAGTGCAATGACAATAATCGGTATAAAATGAATGAGTGCTATGTTGATGAGCTCTAGTGAGTCATAAAAAAGTAAGCTAATGCTCGTGATAAGTCCAAGCAAAAGAAGCGTTGAAAAGGTATAGCTAGAGTAATGAAACAACGGCAATCCTCATGAAAATTTGCTTATATTATAAGTCAGAATGTATCAAAAAGTTATCAAAATGGTTACTTTTAGGATAAAATAATTCTCCCAAATTTTAAGGAGAACGAATGAAAAATCTGAAAGGATTTAGAGGGAAGTATTTTAGCCTAGCGGCAATACTTGCTTTAAATGCTACGATTGCCCTTGCCAGTGAAGGTCAAAGTGTCGTAGATAATGAAAAGCAACTGTATGCTCCAAAAGCTGAAGCATCCTCTGAAACAACAGAAGTGCTTGAAGAAAGTGCTGCCCCTGTTGTGGTGATCTCAAAGAAGATCAAGGTTAGTGAAGTTGGTGCGCCATTTGCATCTGAAGTTTATACGAAAAAAGAGATACAACAATCTCACTCCAAAGATATCTACGAATTTTTAAACACTCAAACCTCCGTTTCAACAATGCCAATGTCTGCCAACCCATTCACGCAAAAAATTGATATGCGCGGATATGGTTTAGGTGATGGTTATGAAAATGTCGTTGTCAGTGTCAATGGCAGACGCCTCAACAACATCGATATGGTTCCACAGCTCCTCTCTACCATTCCTTTAGATAGTATTGAAAAAATAGAGATTATTAAAGGGAGTGGTTCTGTTGAATACGGTGATGGCGCGAATGCTGGTGTGATTAATATTATTACCAAAGATTACGAAGGCGCTGTGATTAGAAGTTATATGGGCGATAATGGACTATGGTTTGGTTCTCTTGGTGTGGGCGTAAAAGAGGAAAAATTTTCAATTTCGGGTTATGTTGATGACTATAGCCATGATGGTTTTAAAGAGATTGATAGTAGTGGTACAGAAGATGGAAGTTGGAGTCGTAATAAATCTATTAAAGCTACATTCACACCTATTGAAGATTTAACCTTTAATGTGGGCAAGACATTTTCAAAAATGCACGTCAACTATCCTAATGCTCTTACTTTAAGTGAATACAAAAATTCAGCTTACACTGTACCAGCGCCTTCTTGGGGAACAAATTACACAGAGCAATACTTTAGCTCTAATGTTCTTGAGTATGGATTTAAATATAAAATCAATGAGAAAATTGCAATCGAAGCACAAGCATTTGATGAAGATAAAGTTTCTAAATTTATTACTTACAATTCTCGAAATGACTACGACTATAAAAGCTATGAGACAAAAGTAAGCTACAATGAAGGAAATATGAAAACGCTTTTAGGTCTTCAAGCCTTTGATGGTGAAAGAAAAGGTACGACGACCAATACAACCAAAGAAAATTTAGCCGTTTATGCAAAAGCTGATTACGCTCTTGATAACAATACCTTCTCAATGGGTGCACGTAATGAAAGTGTTGAGTACACATACCACAAAAATTCTGTTAATTTGAGTGAAAAATCTTCATTTAATGCGTATGATGTTGGTTATAACTACAAAATAACATCCAAAATGTCATTTTTTACCAATTACAATCGTTCGTATCAAGCGCCTGATATTGATCGTTTCTTTAATGCGTTTACCGATACATTCAATGGTTTTATTGATCCTATGAAAGTCGATACTTTCAATGTCGGGTTTAACTATATGAGCTATCCTCATACGTTAAAAGCAACACTTTTTTATGCTCTGATTGACAACGAGATCTACTACAACGCAGCGACATTTACCAATACCAATCTTAAAGAGACGGAAAAAAGAGGTTTTGAGTTATCTGAAAGGTATCAAATTCTCTCTAATCTTTTTACAACCATCAATTACACATATCTTAACACAGAGATTACAGATGATGGTTTAGGGGGACTTTACAATGGTAGAGAAGTGCCTGGCGTTTCACCGCATAATGTCAAGATAGCGATAGGCTATAATCCTGTCAAACCAGTAACCTTGCTTCTTACTCAGACGTATAAGTCAAAAGCGTATGCAATTGATGATTTTGATGGCAGTTTTGGCAAAATGGAAAGTTACCATGTGACGGATCTTTCAGCAACATATACGTATAAAAACTATGAATTTTTTGCAAAAGTAAATAACCTCTTTGATGAGAAAAATGCTTTGTTTGCTGATGATGGTACGTCATTGGGTGTTTATCCTGTCAATTTTGAGCGAACGTTTCTTGTTGGCTTTAATGCGAGATTTTAATGCAATTAACCCTACGTCCATACCTTTGGTATAAGCTACTCAATTCCCTCTTTTTTGGGCTTGCGGTAGGAAGCGTGTTTGTGCTTTATACACCGCTTGAGCCTTCGGTGTTTTCACTAGGAGGCATTGGGTTAGCCGTAGGATTATTGTTGGTAGCAAAAATGTACGAGAAGATGATGAATCTTCTCGTCTTTTACCGCATAACGCTTTTGGTGGAACTCTTAGCACTGCTTATTGTGATAAGTTTTCTTGTATTTCAGTACAGCTATAGCAATGTTCTTTTTATCTATATTTCTTATCAGCTCACTTTTGTTTTTGGAAACTATCTGATGCGCATGGAAACACTGGCACTCAAGAGAACAGTTTTACTCTCGTTTGCCGATGTCATCAAACAACAAGGTTATCTTGCAGGCATGGTTATCTCCTATCTTTTTTATAAAATGATTGAGTTTTTTGGTATTGTTGATAAACAGAGCCAAGTGTATTACTTGCATGTAGGACTTTTAATTGTTCAAATCGTAATTATTTACTGCATTTTTAAAGCATTTCGCACCAGATAAGCTTCTCTTTCAGGAATAAAGATTACAATAAAGCTAATTTGAATTGTTAAGGATTGTGCTTGCATCGTGAAGAAAACACGTTGTTTCATATGTTTATCAAGACGTATGAGCAGCATAAAGAGAGAAAAGCCTTTATCTATAAGGTTGCAGATAAAGAGTTTGAAGTAAGTTATGAAAAATTATTTGAAGATGTTTTGATCCTTTCTCGTGCCTTTAAGGCTAAAAAGATTGAGAAAGGCTCAAAAGTCATGTTTTTATGTGACAATCGCTACGAGTGGATGGTCACAGATTTAGCGCTTATCTCTTTGGGAGCTATTAGTATTCCAAGAGGTTGCGACACCCCTACACAAGAGCTTGAATTTATCCTTTCCCATTCGGGAGCTGAGTTTCTCATTGTTGAAGATGAGCATATCTATATTCGCCATGAGAAGATGTTAGAGCATTTAAAACTCAAAGCTGTTTTTATTGTTGAAGCACCTAAAGTGCATTCTCTCTTAAGCAATCTTTACTCCTATAAAGATATTTTAAAAGATCGCATGATTCATTTTGATGAAGTAGAAACGTTTATAGCAACGAAAGATCTTTTAGATGAAGAAGATGTTGTTACGATTATTTATACCTCAGGCACAACAGGTACACCTAAAGGTGTCCCGCTAAGCCATAGAAACATTATGTACAATGTACGCGAACTTCCTCCGCTTATTGCACTTCAAAGCAATGATGTATGGGTTTCAATTCTTCCATCATGGCATATTTTTGAGCGTGCAGCTGAATATGTAGCGCTTTCACAAGGTAGCTGCACGGTCTATTCGACCATTAAAACCTTTGCCAATGACTTAGAAACGTATAAACCAACTATTGTCGCAACCGTTCCTAGACTCTGGGAATCCATGTACACGAAAATCACAACAACATTAGAGAAAAAAGACCCTAAAAAAGCAAAACTATTTCATAAGTTGGTTGCTATCTCAGCAGCCTATAATAGGGCAGATCGCATTATAAAAGATGAACTTCCTTGTTTTGAAAAAAGACCATTTATTGTGAGAAATTCTCAAAAAGCAATAGCCTTTATGCAACGTTTATTACTAAGCCCTTTAAATGCGATTGCTAAGAAAAAACTCTCTCTTGTGCAAGAAAAATTTGGAGGAAGATTACGCCTTGCAGTAAGTGGCGGCGGTGCTTTACCTGACTTTTTAGACGCATGGATTGATGCCATTGGTATTCGTATTGTCAATGCGTATGGCATGACAGAGTGTGCGCCAACGATTGCAGGACGAGCACTTCAGTGCAATACATTTTCAACCTTAGGGCTTCCAGTGAGTGGTACAACGCTTAAAATCGTCAACAAAGAGGGCGATCAAGTAGGGGCTGGTGAAATAGGCGAGATATGGGTCAAGGGTGAGCAAGTGTTTAAAGGCTACTACGCAAATCCAGAAGAGAACGCTAAAAGTTTCAGTGACGATGGCTTTTTTAAAACGGGTGATCTTGGCAAACTGACTCTTAAAGGAGAGCTTGTTATTACAGGACGATCTAAAGAGATTATTGTGCTTGCCAGTGGTGAAAATGTAGATCCAAGCCGCATCGAATCTACCATATCAATGTTGCCATTTATCACCGATGCAATTCTTGTCGGACACACCAAAAAAGGGCTTGGCGCACTCATTGTTCCAGATTTTGAAAAGCTCAAAGAGTATGTTGCTGAGCATTTCAATAAAGCTGTTCATAACATTGAGCAAGTGATGGAAGATAAACAAATTGTCGCAAAAATTAAAAGTGAAATGAATGACCTTTTACATCAAGGGCAAGGGTTTAAACCGTTTGAAAAATTGCAAAATATTCACTTTTTAGAAAAAGAGTTCACAGTTGGCGAAGAGCTGACCAATACATTTAAGAAAAAACGCCATGTAATAGAGAAAAAATACAAAGAGATTATCGACAAATTTATTCATTAAGGGGGCTATTATGGCAAAAGTCACATCGTATGGTGCTGCTTCCATGGTTACAGGTTCTTGTCACTTGTTAGAAATTCGATCTATCAAAATTTTAATTGATTGTGGAATGATTCAAGGTGAGCTTTGGAGGAGTAACTACGAGCCATTTCCTTTTGATGTGGCTTCCCTTGATTATTTAATTTTAACGCATGCCCATATTGACCATATTGGCAGGGTTCCTAAGTTGGTTAAAGAAGGCTTTCGTGGCGAGATTCTCGCTACCGATGCAACGCTTGATATTGCCTATATAATGCTTTTAGATAGTGCGGGCTTACTTCAAGAAGAGTATGAAACACAGCTTAGAAAAGCGCTTCGTCGGGGTGAAGAAAACAGTGTGCAAGAACCTCTTTATACGAAAGAGCATGTAGAACAGGTTTTTACAAAAAAGATACGTCGTGTGAAATACGATGAAACCATTAAAATTGCACCTTATTTGAAACTTCGTTTCCATAATGCAGGGCATATTATGGGAAGTGCGTTTATTGAAGTGAATTATGAAGAAGACACTCTGCATAAAACAGCTGTTTTTTCAGGTGACCTTGGAAGTAAAAACCGTTTATTACTCAACCCTTTAAGCAGCATTAAACATGCGGATACACTTTTTATCGAGTCAACCTATGGAGACCGAGAACACAGGGCATTGGATGAGAGTATTAAAGAGTTCAAAGAGGCAGTGATGCAAACACTTGCGGAGGGTGGAAATGTTGTGATTCCTTCTTTTGCCTTGGAGCGAACACAAGAGATTTTGTGGCTACTCCATCAGATGCACCAAGCTGGAGAACTGCGTAACTGTCATGTTTTTTTAGACAGTCCTTTAGCCATTGAAGCAACGAAGATTTACCAAAAATATCCTGCGCAACTCAATCAAACTTTGGGATTGCGTGTAAGCCTAGGTGATGATCCTTTCTCATTTCCTGAGCTTCACTATACGCCTCGTAAAAAAGACTCTATGGAGATCAATGAGGTTGAAAAACGTGCTATTATCATCGCAGGAAGCGGTATGTGTACTGGTGGCAGGGTTTTACACCATCTTAAACAACGTATTTGGAATCCTAAAAATGCGATTATTTTTGTAGGGTTTCAAGTTAAAGGAACCTTAGGACGTGATATTATCGATGGGGAGCAATTTATCCGTATCTATGGTGAAGACATTAAAGTGCGTGCAAGACTTTATACCATCAATGGTCTCTCAGCCCATGCCGATCGCGCCGATATGCTCTCTTGGGTAAAACAGATCAAAGGGCTCAATACGATTTATTTGATTCATGGTGAGTTAGACAAATTAGAGCTTTTTAAAGCTTATTTGAAAGAAAATGTTGAGAGTAAGGTTCATATTGTCAAGAAAGCGGAGTCGATTTACCTGTAAAATTGTAATTTTAATTTGAAAATGTTATAGTTTATTTTAACTTAGTTTATTACTTCCTAATAGGGTCTATAAGCTTCAATGCCGTATGGCGGGTTTTTGTTAAAATAGCTTTAGAAAGAGTCCTAGAAAATGATTAGAGCAATGTTATACCGTGTATCGTTACTACAAGCTTTGGCCGTGATGATTATTATTTCATTATTGTTGCCTTTGCCACTTTTGATGTTAACCTATGTCAATAGCACCTACAAAAACAAACAAGAAGCCTTTACAACGCTCAACACCAAAAAATTTAACCTCTCTTCTGCTGTTTTTGTAGAATCTTTATGGAATTTTTACCCAGAATTGGGTCAAAAGATGCTCGATCAGCTTCTTTTAGACCCTAATGTGCAATTTGTTTATGTGAAAGACAGTGATGATAAACTCTTTTTAGGTTGGGAAAATAAAGAAAGAAAAGCCAATAATGACGATACACTCTTTTTAAATAAAACATTGGAAAAAGACAACGTTGTTGTAGGGTCATTGGAGATGGGTTTTAAACGTCAAGATCTGATGGATTCAGTCATGTCAGATTTGACACTTTTTGGAACGATGCTCTTTTTTCAAGTCCTCTTTTTAGTCCTTGTAATTTCATGGATATACTATTATAAAATCATTCGTCCTATTAGGCGTTTGGTTGGGCATTCAAATCTCTTGGCACAGCAAAAATTGGATGAGCCTTTTCATTGGGATGAAAACGATGAAATTGGCACACTTGGATTGGCTTTAGATAAAACTCGCATGAAACTCAAAGGTTTTTTTGATACGCTCAAACACGAAAATGAGCTTTTGGATGAGAAGGTTAAACAGCGCACCAAAGAGCTTGAAGACGCAAGCCGTTATAAATCAGAATTTTTAGCCAATATGAGTCATGAGATTCGCACACCAATGAATGCCATCATGGGTATGTCGCATTTGCTGAGTAAAACAGCAATGAACAGTACCCAAGCCAGTTATGTGGGAAAAATCAAAGAAGCATCGTCTGTATTACTTCGCATTATCAATGATATTTTAGATTTTTCAAAAATTGAAGCGGGTAAGATGGAGATCGAAACCATCGCTTTTGATTTGCACAAAGAGCTGAAAAAAAGTTGTTCTATCTTCTCTGTTCTTGCGAAAGAAAAGGGAATTGACTTTCAATGTGATTTTGTGGAAACCAATCGCTTTTTTAAAGGTGATCCCTGCAAGATTATGCAAATTGTCAATAACTTTTTAAGTAATGCGATTAAATTTACCAAAGAGGGCGCTGTTATTTTAAGTGTTGCAGAAGAGGTCCATGAAGAAGAACAGACTTCAACCCTAACGTTCAATGTTAAAGACAGTGGTATGGGTATTCCTAAAGAGAAACAATCACTGCTTTTTAAAGCATTTGGACAACTTGACGCATCTATCACACGAAAACATGGCGGGACAGGGCTTGGACTTTTTATCTGTACGCAACTGGCTTCAATGATGCAAGGGCGCATTAGTGTTGAGAGTGAAGAGGGCAGAGGAAGCCTTTTTAGTTTAACGTTAACGCTTCCTATTGTTAAAGGATTAGATATTCAACATGAAAATAGCATGGGAGCTTATGAGCCTTTACGTATCTTACTCATTGAAGATCAGAAAAAAGTGAGCGATTCACTCTGTGAGTTCATAAAATCTTTTGGCTTTTTTGTTACAGCGCATAAAAGTAATGAAGCAATTTCAGAGAAAATCAACAATGCAATGAAGCCTTATCATATGGTTATTTTAGATTATGAACTGGCAAAAGGGTTGAATGGTGTTGATTTTTATACTAAACTTGCGCAAAACGTAGCCGAGGAGATTTTACCTCCTTTTTTAATGATTTCTTCGAATGATGATGCTGAACTGAAAAGTCGTATTTTAACAGCAGGCATCAAGTCTTTACTCAAAAAACCGATCAATCCTTCAATGCTTTATGATGAGTTGGTTTCTTTATGTGCTATCAGTGCACAAACGCCACTGTTTGATCCTTCTAAAATTGATCTTTCTTCTAAACGTATTTTGGTTGTTGAAGATAATGACATTAACCTTGAAGTCGCAACCTATCTGCTAAAAGAGACGCATGCCAAAGTCGAAATCGCACGTAATGGACTAGAAGCCGTTGAAATCATTCAAGAGCAAGTGCATCCCTTCGATTTGATTTTGATGGATGTTCAAATGCCATTAATGGATGGCTATGAAGCAACACGTATTATCCGAAAAGAGCTCAATATTTTAACGCCTATTGTAGCAATGACTGCCAATGTTATGGTGCAAGATATTGAGAAATGCCTTGCTGCGGGCATGGATGCACATATTGGCAAACCGTTTGAAGTGGAAGATTTTTATGGAACTCTTTTGGAAGTCTTGCATGTAAGCCTTACGATGGCTCCAAAACAACATACTGCTGCAAAAAAACGTACCAAAGCCTCTTTTGCAAAAAAAGAAGCGGTAAAAAAATTGGGCGGAAATGTTGCATTGTGGCAAAAACTCTTTAGTAGCTTCTATGAAACGTATTTGCAAATGCCTCAAAAACTAAAAGAGTTGGTTGAGAAAAAAGAGTTAACGCTTCTGATTGATTATGTGCATACGGTTAAAGGGTTGTGCGGAACAGTAGGTCTTTTACGTTTAGAACAACATTTAAGCGATCTTGAGCAATTTTTAAAAGAACGCGAAACATTTCAGGAGCTTCCATTAGCAGATGTTCATACAGAGTATGAGGCTCTTCAAAGTGTACTCAAAAATGAGTATGAGCAACTCAATACTGCCGCTCAAAGAGATAACAATAGTGCAAAAGAACCACTAAAAACTGATGTATTGCAAGAACTTAAAACAGCCCTTGAATTCTCAAATGTCTCAAAAGTAAATGTTCTTTTAGAACAGCTAGCTTCACATGAAGCACTTCGTGAACATGAAGCATTTAAAGCAGTGTTGCTTGCATGTAAAAATTTTGATTTTGATACAGCTTTAGAGAATGTTGAGCGTTTAAGTGAGGATGTTAAGCATGGCTAAAATTTTAGTAATTGATGATACTCCTGAATATATTGAAATGCTGAGTTCTATTTTGAGTGAATACGAAGTGTATGCTGCGAAAGAGGGAAAAAAAGGGCTTCTTTTAGCAGAAAGTGTTCAGCCAGATCTTATTTTACTCGATATTAATATGCCTCTGATGACGGGATATGAAGTATGCAGAAGACTCAAACAAATGGACAAAGTACGCACGATTCCTGTCATCTTTTTAACCGCTAATGATGGAAGTGACTATGAGGAAATAGGGTTTAATTTAGGTGCTGTTGACTTTATATCTAAACCTTTTCATGCGAGTCTTTTGAAAGCGAGGGTGAAGACTCATATCGCATTATTTCAACTTCAATCCAATTTGCAAGCTCAGGTGGATAGTCAAACAGAAGAGATTCGTAAATTAAACCATGAAATGACCTATCTTTCTGCTTCAATTGCTGAGTTGAAATCCAAAGAAACAGGGCAACATTTAAGAAGAGTGGCTGAGTTTTGCTATCTCCTTTGCAAATTTTTAGGTAAAGATGAAGCCGAATGTGAAAAAATTAAAATGGCGTCGGTGCTGCATGATATTGGGAAAGTGGGTATTAGCGATGATATTCTCAATAAGCCAGCAAAGCTGAATGAAGAAGAGTGGAAAGTCATGAAACAACACTCTATCATGGGGTACGAAATGCTCATTGACTCTGAATTTGAACTCATGCGTTTAGCTGCAACCATTGCTTTAGAACATCATGAACGTTGGGATGGAGAAGGATATCCGTATGGGAAAAAAGGCGATGCTATCTCTTTGGTGGGGCGTATCTGCGCAGTATCAGACGTTTTTGATTCTTTATTGGATAAGCGTGTTTATAAAGAGCCATGGGAAGAAAAAGTTGTAAAAGACTATTTTGTGATGATGAAAGGAACGCAATTTGATCCTGTCATTACCGATATTTTGTTAGAAAATTTTGACATGTTTATTTACACATGGAAATCTCTACAACGCCCTAGGAATGGACAGTGAAGTATTTTCTATTTCTAGCAACACTTCTTACCCTTAATGTGTGGGCAGATGTTTTTAAAGTCTATACAGAGCAAAATCCTCCGTATAACTATATAGAACAGGGTAAAGTGTCTGGTTCTTCTACAACGCTTGTTGAAACACTGTTTACACAATGCGGGCATCAAGTAGCAGGAAACAGTGTTCATCTTTTACCATGGGCAAGAGCTTACCATGAAGTATTACATGAAAAAAATACGATGCTGTATAGTATGGTACGTTCTCCCGAGCGTGAGGAATTATTTCAGTGGGTTGGACCGATTGGAAAAATGACGTTAGCTATTATTGCGAAAAAAAGTACTCATTTGAGTGTTGCAACACCTTCCGTTCTTCACCGTTATAAAATTGCAACTATACCTGATACAGCTTCAGAAAAGGCACTTTTATCGCTTGGTTTTCGCACCGATGAATTAGATCGTTTTGCCAACGTGCTATCACAATTCAAAAAACTCAAAGAAAACCGTATTGATGCAATTGCTTTTAGTGTTGAGGGTGCTTTTTCACTCTTAAAAGAGATGGGATGTAATGTCTCAGACTATGAAGTTGTGTATGTACTTAAGGAGAGTGATCTCTACTTCGCTTTTAATAAAGATACAAATCCAAAAATCATTACTGCAATGAATGAAACCCTTAAAACCCTTATAAAATAAGGTAGAAAATTTCTTTATATCTTTTTCAAGCGAAGTGGAGTATAGTTCGCATAATATGAGAAAGGAGCTATCATGCAAATTAATGCTAATGCCATGACGGCTATGTCCAACTGGATGAATAACAGCGCCAATAATGTCGCAAATGTCAATACTGAGAAATTTAATGCAACGCAAACAACTATTAATAATCAAAATAATACGGTTGTTGCACAAAGCAGCCAAACAAAAAGTAGTACCGATTTAGCAAGTGAATTTACCGATCAAATTGCACTTGAAACCGCTTTTGAAGCTAATACCAAACCTATTCAAACGCAAGATGAGATGCTCGGATCTTTACTTGATATGAAAGCGTAATTAGACAATTAACATTGCATCGCCGTAAGAGAAGAAACGATACTTCTCTTTGACGGCTTCTTCATAGAGTTCTAATGTTTTCTTAATCCCCACAAATGATGCTACTAACATAATCAACGTTGATTTTGGAAGATGAAAATTGGTTAAAAGATGATTGACTCTTATGGGTAAATGTTCTGGATGCAAAAAAAGATCACATTTCCCATGTGGCTCTTTTGTTCGTGCAAAATACTCCACTGTTCGTGTCACCGTCGTACCTACTGCTAAAATATCTTTTGAACTCTCAATAAGCTTGCAGGTCTCGTTTGGAATGGCATAAATCTCAGCGTGCATCACATGATCGTTAATGTGTTCTGCTTCGACAGGCTTAAAGGTTCCAGCTCCTACATGAAGGGTTAAAAAATGTGTCTCATAGCGTTTTTTGAGTTCCTCAAACATACTGTCTGTAAAATGCAATGAAGCGGTTGGTGCTGCAACTGCACCTTGCTCTTTAGCAAACACCGTTTGATAATCCACGCTGTCTTCATTGGTATCTTCACGCTTGATGTACGGTGGAAGAGGTATATGTCCAATTTTGTCTAAAACGTCAAAAAGAGCTTTGGTATGCAGTGCTTTTTTTTCTTGGCTAAAAGCAACCACGCGTGTACCGTCAGCTTTGAGTTCCATCACTTTAGCTTCTAAGTGTTCATCAAAAAAGAGGTGTATCCCTTGCTTTACCTTGCCTCTGATGTAAACAGAATAGAGATTGTCTTGAAGAGGTGCATTGAGCAGCACTTCGACTTCTCCACCGCTCTCTTTTTTCCCAAAAATACGTGCCTTTACCACTTTTGTGTCATTAAGTAAAATAGCAATATTTGAGGGTAAAAATTGAAAAAGTTCTTTAAAAAGTGTATGGGTAATCGTACCAGTTTTACGATCATACACCAAAAGCCTCGCCTCATCCCTAGGTTCTATGGGATGAGTGGCAATAAGCTCTGGTGGAAGTGTATAGTCATAGGTAGATTTTAAAAGCGGGTTTATTGTTTATTCCTCACTTTTTGTTTCAGTAGTTTCTTCATCTTCTACTGGTGGAATATAAGGATTCACTGCTTTTGCAACGAGAATAGAAATACCATACAAGAGGATCAGTGGTCCAGCCATTAAAAATTGTGAAAGAATATCTGGAGGCGTTAAAATACCCGCAGCAACGAAGATAATAACGATGGCATAGCGAAAAAAGTCTTTTAAGCCTTTATCATCAACAAGCCCTAATTTGGCAAAGAAAAAGATGATAACAGGCATCTCAAAAGAGAGTCCAAAGCCTACTAAAAATTTTGTAAAAAAGCCAACATATTCGCCAATGCTAGGAAGTGCCGTAAAGAGGGCGCTACCAAAAGCAACCAAAAATTCAAAAGCGAGTGGAACAACGACATAATAACAAAAAGATGCACCAAGCAGAAACATCAGTGTAGCAGCTGAAACAAAAGGAATGACAAGTTTTTTTTCATTATCATAAAGGCCTGGAGCTACAAAAAGCCAGAATTGCCAAAAAATAACAGGCAATGCAAGAATAAATCCTGCAAAAAAAGCAACTTTCATAGCAGTAAAGAAAGGCTCTTGTACGCCTGTAAAAATAACATTGCTTCCTTCTGGTAAGATGGCTTTGAGTGGAGCAATCATCCATGCTAAGATGGGTTGCCAGAAAGCGAAACAGACAAGAAACATGACAAGAACGACAACGAGTGAAATAGAAAGTCTTTTACGAAGTTCTGCTAAATGGGGCTTTAACTCATCAAACATTATACATTTTCCTCTTTTTTTGTCTCTTTTGGTTTTTCTACAACCTGAACTTGAATTGGTTCAGGTGCTGTTACAGGTTTTGGTGTTTCAAGCGAAGCACTCTCTTTAACACTGTTTTCTAGCTCTTTTAAGGAGTCATTAACCCCTTGTGTCGTTTTTTTAATCTCTTCCAGTTCATCAAATGTAATGACTTTTCGAGCACTGCTAGCTGCTTCATCCAATTTTTTCTTATAGGTCAGTGCTTCATCTTTCAGTTCTTGTATTTTCATTTCTTGCTCAAAGCTACTTTTGACGTCATTGATACTGTTTTTGAATGATTTGAAAAATTTTGCACCTTTGACCATAGCATCAGGAAGCTTTTCTGGTCCTAAAAATATAATAGCAATAATGGCTATAACAAGGATTTCTCCTATTCCCATTCCAAACATAAAAGGTCCCGCCTCGAAGTTAAGTTAAGGTTGGATTTTATCTGAACTTTTATCAAAATAATATAAATGTCACGAACGTACAGTATAATACAACTGAAAACTCAAAAGTGGGAGCTTAGTTATGCGTCGTATTAGTGTGAGTCCATGGCGAATAGTTCTAATTTATGCGCTTTTTGCAACGTTGTGGATTTTCTTTTCCGATCATGCAGTTGAGTATTTTGTCGATAATGTTACGCTTTTTGCAACGCTATCAACCTATAAAGGTTTCTTTTTTGTTGTTATTACTTCTTTACTTCTTTATGGGCTGATTAAAGCCAAAATTCTTCAAATTATTTCCATGCAAAAAAAGATTAAAGAGCATGAGCAACGCTTAGAGTATGTTATTCAAGGAGCTAATCTTGGATATTGGGATTGGGACTATGTCAATCACAAACATGTTGTTAATGATAGATGGCTCTCTTTTTTAGGGTTACAACGTAGTGATATTGATGAAATGGATACCGATTGGTCAGAGCGTATTCATCCTGAAGATAGAATGATTGCGCAAGAGGCGGTTGAAAATACCATTCAAAATAATCAGCCCTATGTAATTGAGTTTCGTATGCGTCATGCAGATGGGCATTGGGTATGGATTGAAGGCTCAGGTGCTGTAGTAGAGCGTGATGAAAATACTGGTGCACCATTACGATTAGCAGGGACACATCGCGATATTAGCAGTCGTAAAAACGCACAAAAAGAGATGCTCTTTTTAGCACTGAATGATCCTTTAACGAAGTTGCCTAATCGTGTGTATTTAAAGCAAGAGCTTGAAAAACGTCTGATTGAAGAGCCAGAACTCTGCTTTTTATTTTTAGATTTGGATCGTTTTAAAACCATTAATGATATGTATGGACACACAACGGGCGATAAGGTCATTCAAGTGGTTGCAGAGCGGCTTAAATCTTTACTGCAAGCGTCTGATTTTATTGCACGTGTGGGTGGTGATGAATTTGTTATTTTAACGCGTGAAAATTTAGGTGTTGAATCTTTATGTGAGAAGATTATTGCCAGTTTGGAAGCACCTATTGAGATTGGGGATGAGCAATTTAAAGTGGCTGCTAGCATGGGTGTAACATGCTCTCCAAAAGACGGAAATAGCTTTGAAACACTCTTTAAAAATGCTGATACTGCAATGTATGAAGCTAAAAATAGTCTCCAAAAAAATTATGTTTTTTATACTCCTTCCATGACAGAACAACTTCTAAATATGTCGAAGCTTGATAATGAACTCAAGCATGCTATTGAAAATGATGAGTTTGTCGTTTATTATCAGCCACAGATCAATTTGCGTACCAATCAAATGATAGGCTTAGAAGCACTTGTAAGATGGTATCATCCTGTTGAAGGGATAATACCTCCCAATAATTTTATTCCAAGAGCTGAAGAGACAAGGCTTATTATTCCTCTTGGATTATTAATTTTTAAAAAATCGTTAATGCAAATGAAAAAATGGGATGAACAAGCTTTTTTTGATGGTGTAATGGCGATTAATATCTCAAGTGTGCAAATCGAAGAAGAAAATTTTGTTGAAAAACTCGAAGTCATCCGCCAAGAAATAGGTATTAGTGCACAACGAATTGAGTTAGAAGTGACTGAGAGTTGTTTTATGAACAACCCTGAACAAGTCTCTAAAACGTTACAAAAATTAGAAAATTTAGGTTATAAAATTTCTATTGATGATTTTGGCACAGGCTATTCCTCTCTGAGCTATCTTAAACAGTTACCATTGCATAAACTTAAAATTGATCGCTCTTTCATTCGAGATTTACCACATGATACCGATGATCAAGCAATTTCAAAAGCCATTATTGCGTTGGGTAAAACCTTAGAGCTTGAAGTATTAGCTGAGGGTGTTGAAACAGAAGATCAAAAAGCATTTTTGATTGAAAATAAGTGCGATAGTATGCAAGGCTATCTTTTCGCAAAACCTCTTAGTGCCGAAGTTTTAGAGGAAACGTTTCGTCAAAACTAACTTTTAGCTCCTTTTTTGTACAATAAGCCCATTTTAATTACATCACATAGGGCAACAATCCATGGAAAATTTAGACGCAGTGTTAAAGAAACATAAGTTAACCAAAGACGAATATGAAAATATTTTGAACATTTTAGGACGTGAGCCTAATATGCTAGAGATCGGTATCTTCTCATCCATGTGGAGTGAGCACTGCTCTTACAAATCCAGTAAAAAATACCTCAATGGCTTCCCTACAAAAGCACCATGGGTTATTCAAGGTCCTGGTGAAAATGCTGGTGTCATCGACGTAGGGGACGGCATGGCTGCTGTCTTTAAGATGGAATCTCACAACCACCCAAGTTTTATCGAGCCTTATCAAGGTGCGGCAACGGGTGTTGGCGGAATTTTAAGAGACGTCTTTACCATGGGTGCTCGCCCCGTTGCAAACATGAACTCTCTTCGTTTTGGTAATGTCACCAATAATGACGATACTTCACATCACCAACGTTACCTTGTACGTGGCGTTGTTGCGGGTATTGGTGGTTATGGTAACTGTATGGGTGTTCCAACCATCGGTGGCGAGACATTCTTTGATGAGAGCTACAATGGCAATATTTTAGTCAATGCGTTTACCCTTGGTCTTGCAAAAAGCGATGAAATTTTCTACGGACGTGCTGAGGGTATTGGTAACCCAGTTGTCTATGTTGGTTCAAAAACAGGTCGCGATGGTCTTGGTGGTGCGGTTATGGCAAGCGATAGCTTTACAGAAGCGAACAAAAGCCTACGCCCAACCGTACAAGTGGGTGATCCATTTGCAGAGAAACTTTTACTTGAAGCGTGTTTAGAACTCTTTAAAACAGACTACATTGTGGGTATCCAAGATATGGGTGCTGCGGGCTTAACTTCAAGTTCATTTGAGATGGCAGGACGTAGCGGTAGCGGTATGATTATGCACTTAGACAAAGTTCCAGCACGTGAAGAGGGCATGCAACCATTTGAATTTATGCTCTCAGAATCTCAAGAGAGAATGCTCATCTGTGCGAAAAAAGGGTATGAAGATAAAGTGGTTGAGATCTTTAGAAAATGGGATCTTAACGCTGAAATCATCGGTGAAGTAACCAATACAGGTCATATGGAGCTCTTCTGGCATGGTGAGAAAGTAGCCGATATGCCAGTACAACCAGTGAGTGAGCAAGCACCAATTTATGACAGACCAACACAAGAGCCAGCATATCTCGCAACAATCAAAAATACAACGATTAATGATTTTGCAAAAGTAGATAACCAAAAAGCGTTTGACACACTTTTAAATTCTGTTGAAGTCAGTGATAAATCATGGATTTTTGACCAATATGATTCAACCGTCCAAACCAATACAATCAAAGCACCAGGAAGTTTAGATGCGAGTGTCATTCGTATTAAAGAGAATGGTAAAGCCCTTTCTATGAGTAGTGACTGTAACCCACGTTATAACTACATCGACCCTAAAATGGGCGCTGCTGCTGCGGTAGCTGAGAGTGGAAGAAACGTTGCAATGAGTGGTGCACGTCCTTTGGCGATTACAGACTGCCTAAACTACGGCAATCCTGAAAATCCAGAAGTTATGTGGCAGTTTGCTGAGGGATGTTACGGCATCAAAGAGGCATGTGCGAAGCTAAACACTCCTGTTGTCAGTGGTAACGTATCGCTTTACAATGAGACCAATGGTATTGGTGTTTTCCCAACTCCTGCAATCGTCATGGTAGGACTAAACGATGATGCAAACAAAACACTTCCATCAAGTTTCCAAAAAGAGGGCGCTTCTGTTTATCTTATCGGTGAAACCAAAAGTGATTTTGGCGGTAGCTTGTATATGAAAGAGCTTTTCGGCAAAGTAGAAGGTACGCTTGCTCCATTATCGTATGAGACTGAGCTTAAACTGTGGGAACTTGTCATCGAAGCGAATAAAAAAGGATATCTAAACGCGGCTAAAGACGTTAACGTCGGTGGTGTTGCGATCGCACTTGCTAAAATGGCAGCAAAAAGCAAAAAAGGCGTTACAGTAAAGATTGCACTTAATGATGCCAAAGATATTTTTGCAGAGAGCTTCTCACGTGCGATCGTTGAAGTGAATGACGAAGCTGGCTTTGAAGCAATGGCAAAGACTATTGGTTTAAATGTTGCAAAAATCGGAACGGTGGGGGGAGCAAACTTCACATGTAATGATGTTTCAAAAAGTGTAGATGCTATTAAAGAGCGTTATTTTAATCGTTTTGCTGAAGTGATTGAGCAAGATATCTAAATCTTCAAGAGGTGCGAAAGCACCTCTTCTTAACTCCCGGCCACTCTCAGCCCCGCGCCGATCCCATGC
>CAYXNJ010000028.1:0-35351 GCA_964466465.1 uncultured Sulfurospirillum sp. | reverse complement strand
TGTTTTAAGTGTAAATTTCCATTCATTGTTTTGTGGTGCATCTTTAGTGGGTGTTGGCTGTTTTGGCTGAGTAGTATTTGCAGGAGTAAAGAGACGAACTAAATTCAGTTGATAATTTTTTTCTAACTGCATATCAATAAAAGGTTTAGTCACTGAGGCTTTTTCAATAGTAACTTTTGAAGCTTGTAGGTCAAAATCAATTGTATCTAATGTTAAGGTAGGAACTTCGATAATGGTTTTTTTCTCTGTATCTATAAAGCGAAGATTTTCTAATGAGGCAGAGGCTTTTTCTAACGTGACAAGAGGTTTTTCTTTACTCAGGTCAATTAGAAAAGGAACACGAAGAGAAAGATTACCTTCTGAAAGCTGTGCTGGAATACTTGAGAGTGTATATTTCCAAAACGATGGAAGAGGAAGATGTGTGATATTAAGCTCACCGTAAAATTTTAATGGTTCAATGGAAACACTGCTTGCAAGTGTGATTTTTTCTTCGTTTTGGAGAGCGATTTTAAGCGCATGAATACTGAGGTCATCTTTATGAAAACTAAGGTTATTGATCACATAATTCATAGGCCCAATTTCGAGTTTAAAAGGCTCATTTGGTCTCTCATCGGTAAAGTTTGCTTTAGCATTTTGGATTTCAACATGCCCGATTGTAAACGGCATGACAAGGTTCTCATCTGTGGTTGTATTGTTCTCAGATACAGAGGGAGTTGTGGGCAAAAGCGTGAGGAGATTTAGGCTTCCTTTAGCATCCATTTTAAGATCAACAAATGGTTTTTCAATCAATATTGATTTAACAAAAAACTCTTTTTTAAAAAGAGAAGAAAATTCATAATTCACATAAAGATGCTCTAGTGAAACAGCACTGTTTCCTGCCGTATCTTTAAGTGCAAAATTATTGAGATGTAGCTCAAATGTAAAAGGGTTAAACAGCACTTTTTCAATTGAAATAGTAAGACTCAGTTTCTCTTTTAGAAGCGTAGGTAATTGGGTACGTGCCCACCATGGAAGAATGACAAAACCGCTTAGAGTATAGAGCAAGGGGAAAAAAATCAACCAAAACAGTATATTTTTAAAATACTTTTTTAGCATCGCATACTCCTTTTTTAAGGCTGATTTATTATACAACAAAATGCAAAAGTTCTATTTAAAAAGACTATTAGTTTTATAAGGCGGGGATAGTTATATGTTACCTATGTTATACTTTCAAAAAATTTATACTTAATAAAGAAATCCCATGCTCGTTCATATTTGCTGCTCTGTAGATAGCCACTTTTTTTTGCAAAAACTACAACAAATGTATCCCTCCGAAAAACTTGTAGGCTTTTTTTACGATCCTAACATTCATCCTTTTAGTGAGCATGAATTAAGATTATTAGATGTTAAGCGTAGTTGCGCAAAATTGGGTATTCCATTGCATGTAGGTGCGTATAATTACGAAGGATGGTTAGGGGCTGTACGTGGGCTAGAATGTGAACCTGAAAAAGGCAAACGCTGCTCGGTCTGTTTTGATAACAGGTTAGAAGAAAGTGCAAAAAAAGCTCTAGAACTTGGCGAAAAAGTAATAACAACTACCTTACTAACAAGTCCAAAAAAATCACTGGACCAGTTAGAAAAAGCTTTACGTGCTATTGCCGATAAATACCATTTGGATATTGTCGCACCTGATTTTAGAAAAAATGGTGGTACTCAAGAACAATTTGCTCTTGCAAAACAAGATATGCTTTATCATCAAGATTATTGCGGTTGCATTTTTGCATTAAGTGCTCAAAGATCACAACAAAACAGATGGGCAGATGAATTAAGTTGCCCATTAAGACCACAAGTTTTACCTTCATCCATTGAAGAGCGTATAGCGCTTTACGAAAGAGTAATGACACTTGAAAATGAAAAAACACCTTTTAAACTTGTGCGCGAAAAATTTTTAAATTACAGATTATCTCGTGCATGGGTTAAAAACCATAACAAGGAAATTATTCCTAGTTATGTTCTCTTTTATTCAACGTGTAAAAAAGAGTATGTGAAAACAAAAATCGAAGCAATAGTAAAAGGTGTAGGGTTTTCAAATAAAGAAGAAGCCCGTTTTATCTCCATCAATACTTTCAATAAAGGGGCCAATACACACTATTCTACCGTAAAAGAGATGTTACAAAACCCTCCCAGCATTGAAGTAGAAATGACTTTTAGAAACAGCATTATGGGCGCATTATTTGCTTCACTAACGCCTCTAATCGTGTTGGATGAAGTAAAATTAGAAACATATGAGCTCTTTCTTCAAAGCAAAACATACCATGACATTAGAGAAAATTTAGTATTAATTAGCTAAAATATTAGAATTTTGTTAGAAGGTTTCAAAGATGTTAATTGATGTTGTAGAGATTCAAAAAATACTTCCCCATCGCTTTCCGTTTTTACTCGTTGATAGAATTACAGCGCTTACTCCAGGCGAATCTATCGAAGGGTTTAAAAATATTACGATTGGTGAGCAGATTTTCCAAGGGCACTTCCCTGATCATCCAATTTACCCTGGTGTTATGATTATTGAGGGTATGGCGCAAGCAGGTGGTGTGCTTGCATTTAAGAGCATGGATGAAGAAAAGCAAGAAGATACAAAAGAAAAAGTGGTTTATTTTATGAGTATCGACAATGCAAAATTTAGAAATCCTGTAAAGCCAGGAGATCAGTTGGTTTATAAACTGAGTGTTCTAAAACACAGAGGTAATATCTGGGTTTTAGATGCTAAGGCGTATGTTGATGACAAATTAGTCGCAGAAGCCGAACTTAAAGCTATGATAGTGGACAAATAACATGCCAAACATTCACCCAACAGCCATTGTTGAAGAGGGAGCGAGTTTAGCAGACGATGTAAAAATCGGTGCTTATGCGTTTGTATCTAAAGATACCACACTCAAAAGTGGTGTTGAGGTGATGCAAGGAGCCCAAATCTATGGCATAACAAAGATTGCAGAAGATACAAAAATCTGTCCTTATGCTGTTATTGGTATGCCTCCACAAGATACAGGTTATAAGCCTGAAGATGATGTGCGTGTTGAGATTGGCCGTAATGTTATGATTCGCGAATTTGTAACGATTAATGCAGGCACAAAAAAAGGCGGTGGTGTTACACGTATTGGCAATAACTGTTTTATTATGATTTACTGCCATATCGCCCATGACTGCCAAGTAGGCAATAATGTCATTATGGCAAACAACGCAACTTTAGCAGGTCATGTTCATGTAGGTTCTTTCACGGTGATTGGCGGTATGACACCGATTCATCAGTTTGTCCATATCGGTGAGGGTGTTATGATCGGTGGCGCAAGTGCTGTCAGTCAAGACATCCCTGATTTTTGTCTTGCTGAAGGCAATCGTGCTGTGGTTCGTGGACTTAATAGTGTTGGGTTAAAACGTCGTTTTGAAAGAGAAGATATTACAGCCATTCAAAGTGCCTACAAGCAACTTTTTAGAAGCGAAAGTCCTATTAAAGAGACAGCTGCAAAATTGCTAGAGAACGAAACGAACGAAAAAGTATTGCAAATGTGCAATTTTATTATGGAATCCACAAGAGGCATTCCGTATGAGAGGAAAAATAATGGTCAATAGAGAGTGTAGTTTTTGTGGTACGAAAGAGAGTAGCGACACAAGACTGATTGCAGGCGATGATGTTTTTATCTGTGAGCATTGTGTTATCTCAGCCCATAAAATCTTTTTTGGAGAAATTCCAGAGCCTTCCATAAATGGTAGTGAAGAGCCATTTAACCAAGAGCTTTTAGCTCCAAAAGAGCTTAAAAAAGTACTCGATGATTTTGTGATTGGACAAGACCAAGCGAAAAAGATTTTTTCAGTTGGTGTGTATAACCACTACAAACGAATTTTCAAGCAAAGTACTATTGCCGACGATACTGAAATTTCCAAATCAAATATTTTACTCATTGGACCAACGGGCAGTGGTAAGACGTTGATGGCACAAACGTTGGCACGTTTTTTAGATGTACCAATTGCTATCTCTGATGCAACAAGTCTTACTGAAGCAGGTTATGTGGGTGAAGATGTTGAAAACATCCTTACAAAGCTTCTTCAATGCGCCAATGGTGATATTAAAAAAGCGGAGCAAGGTATTGTCTTTATCGATGAAATTGACAAAATTGCGCGTATGAGTGAAAATCGTTCTATCACTAGAGATGTTTCAGGCGAGGGTGTCCAGCAAGCATTACTCAAAATTATTGAGGGAAGCGTTGTAAATATCCCACCAAAAGGTGGACGCAAACATCCTAACCAAGATTTCATTCAAATCGATACCACCAACATATTATTTGTATGTGCGGGTGCTTTTGATGGTTTAGAAGAGATTATCAAACGACGTATTGGTAAAAATGTTCTTGGTTTTGAGCAAGAAAAACGTACAAAAAGCCAAGATGAAGGGCTCTTTGATTTGGTTGAGCCAGATGATTTAGTCCATTATGGTTTGATTCCAGAACTTATCGGTCGTTTGCATGTTACAGCAAAACTCGCTCCTATCACTAAAGATGATATGGTTCGTATTTTAACAGAACCAAAAAATGCAATTTACAAACAGTATAAAAAACTCTTTGCGATTGATAATGTTGAGCTCTCTTTTGAAAAAGAGGCACTAGAATCTGTAGCGGAGCTTGCGATTAAGCGAAAAACAGGCGCTAGAGGCTTAAGAAGTATTATGGAAGACATCATGGTCGATGTCATGTATGAATTACCAGAATTAGATGGTTATGAAGTTATGATTACCAAAGATGTGGTACTAAAAGGTGAAAAACCACTTTATATCAAAAAAGATAAAAAAAGTGCGTAAAAAAGGATTAATGAAATGATTTTGGATAAGGTTATAGGATTTTTCTCAAGTGATATGAGTATCGACCTTGGAACTGCCAATACATTGGTATTGGTTAAAGGTAAAGGTATTATTATCAATGAGCCTTCTGTTGTTGCAGTACAACGTAACCGTTATGGTAAACAAAATATCCTAGCGGTCGGTAAAGAAGCAAAAAACATGGTGGGTAAAACACCAGGTGATATTGAAGCAATTCGTCCAATGCGTGATGGCGTTATCGCTGATTTTGATATGACTGAAAAAATGATTCGTTATTTCATTGAAAAAGCACACAGAAGAAAAAGCTTTTTACGCCCTCGTATTATCATCTGTGTACCGTATGGATTGACTCAAGTTGAACGCAAAGCGGTACGCGAATCTGCAATGAGTGCTGGTGCGCGTGAAGTTTTCCTCATTGAAGAGCCAATGGCAGCAGCAATTGGTGCAGGCCTTCCTGTTCGCGACCCACAAGGTAGTTTAGTCGTTGATATTGGTGGTGGTACGACTGAAATCGGTGTGGTTTCACTTGGCGGTTTGGTTATCAGCAAATCAATTCGTGTCGCTGGTGATAAAATTGATATGGCGATTGTAGATTACGTTAAGAAAAAATATAACTTATTGATCGGTGAGAGAACAGGTGAAGAGATTAAAATTGCTATAGGTACAGCTGTGCCTATGGATGAACCTATCTCTATGATGGTTAAAGGACGTGACCAAGTCAGCGGACTTTTAAGTCGTATTGAACTTACGAGTGAAGATGTAAGAGACGCGATTAAAGAACCACTCAAAGAGATTGCTGACGCACTTAAAGATGTCCTTGAAGTTATGCCTCCAGATCTTGCGGGTGACATTGTTGAAAACGGCATTGTGCTTACAGGTGGTGGTGCACTGATTCGTGGATTTGATAAATACCTTTCTGACATCGTAAAGTTACCTGTTTTTGTTGCAGACGAGCCACTTCTTGCCGTTGCAAAAGGTACAGGTAAAGCACTCGAAGAGATTGAACTATTACAACAATTGTCGAATGAGTAAAATTAAAATTATTATTTTGCTTGGTATCTTTGTGTTTGTATCGTTTCGATACAGCACAGAGGCTAGGCATATCATAGGTGGCATCAATACAAAAATTCTTGCCTCTTATGTTGATATGAAGATGCGTATTCAAGACACGATTGATGAGCATCTTTCTCAACAAGAAGAAATTCAGCGATTACGAGCAGAAAATCAAACATTGCAAAAATCAGCCGTTCTTTCTATTGCTTTTGCAAGTAAGTTGAATGATATGCTTAAAGAACACAATATCACAGGGTATCACCCAAGTGTTGCCATGGTTGAATCCATTGGATATACCAATCTTAATGATTATGGCAAAGTTTGGTTAAAGTTTAATGAGTTTAATCAGAGTAAAATTTATGGTCTATTACAACAAGGCTATGCTGCAGGTATTGTTGTTTCAAACGATGGACATCCGCAAGGTTTACTTCTTAGTGATCCCAAAGCTATTTTTGCTGTTTACGTAGGAAACCAAAAGATGCAAGGGGTAGCACAAGGTAATCGCAAAGAGGTCTTAGTAAAGTATATTTCCCAATGGCTTCAGCCTCAGGTAGGTGATGAAGTGATTACGAGTGGACTTGATGGGATATTTTTTGAGGGAATTAAAGTCGGTGTTGTGACTGAAGTGATCGAAGAAGAGTCTTCTAAAACAGTTGTAGTAAAACCTTATACGACACCACATGTGCCTTCTTTTATGCACGTGATTATGCAAAATTAGTCTTGAACCCAGAGCCTAAAAAGGTATTGGGTTGAATACTACATGTAGATTAAAGGAAAAAGATGCCAAAACGCCAAGATATTAAAACCATATTATTAATCGGATCAGGCCCTATTGTTATCGGACAGGCATGTGAATTTGACTATTCAGGAACGCAAGCAGCAAAAACTTTAAAAGAGCTTGGTTACAGAGTTGTACTTGTTAACTCCAATCCAGCAACCATTATGACAGACCCTGAATTTGCAGATCGCACCTATATTGAACCTATTACACCAGAAGTGATTGCACGTATTATTGAAAAAGAGGGCGTTGATGCTGTTCTTCCAACGATGGGTGGACAAACAGCCCTCAATGTTGCTATGACGATGCACGAGCAAGGAATGCTTAAAGGAATCCAATTCTTAGGCGCCAATCCAGAAGCCATTAAAAAAGGTGAAGATAGACAAGCGTTTAAAGAGGCAATGATTAAAATTGGTATGGATTTACCTATCAGTGCATATGCGTATAATCTAGAAGAGGCGTATGCAGCAGCTGAGAAAATTGGCTTTCCTTTAATCATTAGAGCATCTTATACCCTAGCCGGTGGTGGTAGTGGTGTTGCCTATAACATTGATGAATTTAAAGAACTTGCAATGGCAGGACTTGATGCAAGTCCGATTAATGAAATTTTGATTGAAGAGTCACTTCTTGGTTGGAAAGAGTACGAGATGGAAGTTATTCGTGATCGTGCTGATAACTGCATTATCGTCTGTTCTATCGAAAACTTTGACCCAATGGGTGTTCATACAGGAGATAGTATAACGATTGCTCCAGCATTAACACTTACTGATAAAGAGTATCAACGTATGCGTAATGCTTCGTTTGCAATTCTTCGTGAAATTGGTGTTGATACCGGTGGTAGTAACGTACAATTCTCAATTTGCCCTAATACCGGTCGTATGACTGTTATTGAGATGAATCCACGCGTAAGTAGAAGTTCAGCACTGGCTTCAAAAGCGACAGGTTATCCGATTGCTAAAGTGGCGACTCTTTTAGCGGTTGGTTTTACACTCGATGAGATTAAAAATGACATCACTGGAACGGCTGCAAGTTTTGAGCCTGTTATTGACTACATCGTAACAAAGATCCCTCGTTTTACGTTTGAAAAATTTCCATTAGCAGATTCTACACTGACTACTTCAATGAAAAGTGTGGGCGAAGTTATGGCAATTGGTCGTACCTTTAAAGAGTCATTCCAAAAAGCATTGTGCTCACTTGAAACCAACTTAAGCGGCTTTGAGAGCTTAAAAGTTGATGATGATAAACTCAAAAATGAGGTTCGTCGTCCAAACTGCGATAGAGCACTGTATGTGGGTGAAGCATTCCGTAGAGGATACAGTGTAGAAGAGGTTTTTAATCTTAGTAAAATTGATCCATGGTTCTTAAATCAAATCAAAGAGATTATCGACTTTGAGAAAAAAATCGATATGTTTATCTTGAATGATGAAAAACTATTGCGTCAAGCTAAAACGATGGGCTTCTCTGACAAAATGATCGCAAAACTTATCAACAAAGAAGACAATTTAGAATTAACAACAAATGACATCTATTTTGCACGTAATAAGCTCGGTATTGACTTTGAATACAATGAAGTAGATACATGTGCGGCTGAGTTTAAAGCGCTTACACCGTATCTTTACTCAACAACCAATGTGACTAAACTTCCTGCGAGTCCAAAAGTTGAGGATAACCAGAAAAAAGTGATGATTATTGGTGGTGGACCAAACAGAATTGGTCAAGGTATCGAATTTGACTACTGTTGTGTGCATGCAGCGTATGCGCTGAACGATATGGGTGTTAAAACGATTATGTACAACTGTAACCCAGAAACTGTATCAACTGACTATGACACCAGCGACATTCTCTACTTTGAACCAATTGACTTTGAACACGTCAGAAGTGTTGTGGAGAAAGAACAACCAGATGGCATTATCGTTCACTTTGGTGGACAAACACCTCTTAAACTCGCAAAGCGTTTAACGGTTATTGGTGCAAAAATCATCGGTACAACTGCTCGTGTTATTGATATGGCAGAAGATAGAGAGAAATTCTCACAGTTTATCAAAGAGAATAACATCAAACAACCGAACAATGCAACGGCAACGTCTGAAGAAGAAGCAATCGAAAAAGCAAAAGAGATCGGTTATCCTGTGCTTGTACGCCCAAGCTATGTTTTGGGTGGTCGTGCTATGCGTATTGTTTACAATGAAAGTGAACTTAGAACGTATATGAACGAAGCAGTAAGTGTCAGCCACAATTCGCCAGTATTAATTGATCAGTTCCTAGACCGTGCAATTGAAGTCGATGTCGATGCAATCTGTGATGGTAAAGATGTTTACATCGGTGGTATTATGCAACACATCGAAGAAGCGGGTATCCACAGTGGTGATAGCGCGTGTTCATTGCCAAGTGTAAGCCTCAGTGATACGATACTTGCTAAGATTGAAAAACAGACACAACAAATCGCTCTAAATCTTGGTGTTGTTGGTTTGATGAATATTCAGTACGCGATTTATCAAGACGATGTTTATATGATTGAAGTCAATCCACGCGCAAGCCGTACAGTTCCGTTTGTCAGTAAAGCGACAGGTATTCCTATGGCAAAAGTTGCAACCCGTGTGATGTTCCAAGGAAACCTTAGAGAAGCCCTTAAATTCTACGATAAATTCAATATGGTAACTGAAGAGAATGGTCTTTTAAAACCTAAAAAACTAAACCATGTTGCGGTTAAAGAAGCGGTATTCCCATTCAATAAGCTTCAAGGTGCAGACCTTATCTTAGGACCTGAGATGAAATCGACAGGTGAGGTTATGGGCATTAGCAAAAACTTCCCAGCCTCATTTGCAAAAAGCCAAATCGCATCTGCAAACGTGCTTCCAAAAAGTGGAGCAGTCTTTATCTCTTTGGTTGACATTGACAAGTCATTTGCTAAAGAGATTGGAACAAAATTTGAGGCACTTGGCTTTAAAGTGGTTGCTACAGGCGGTACACATAAAGCCCTTCAAGACGCTGGTGTGAATGCAGAGTTTGTCTATAAAATCTCTGAGGGCAGACCAAACATCGAAGATAAACTCAAAAACGGTGACATCGCTTTGGTCATCAACACCAGCGATGCAAAATCAAGTAAAGACGATGCGAAAAAAATCCGCCAAGCGGTGCTTCGCTTTAAAATTCCATACTTTACAACCGTTGCTGCTGCAGCTGCTGCAACCACAGCGATTGAGTACATCCAAGATAAAAGTGCGCTTGAACCACGTGCTTTGCAAGACTATCTAAACTAAAACCATGAACCCCGACCTTGTTTATCTAGCTCAAACAGAGACAACGGCGGGGTTTCTCTCCCAAAATGCAGATGCACTCGTCAAAACGAAAAATCGCCCTAGCGGTAAATCGTTTTTGATGAGCGTTGATTCTTTACATACTTTGCAACAATTTACCCGTGTTCCCACTGCTTTTAGACAACAGATTCGTCGCGCCAGAAAAACAACATTTGCCTATCCGTGTGGTCTTGCTATTCGTGTGGTGAAAGATGAAGCGCATCTGCAATTTTTACGAAAACTTCGTTGGAGTTACTCCACCTCTTCCAACCCTAGCGGTCAAGGCTTTGATGAAGCCTATGCTCTTGAAAAAGCCGATGTCATTGTGTACACGCAAAAAGGTTTTTTTGAAGATAAGCCCTCATCCATTTATAAGTTGGGAAAAGAAAAAATGAGGAAATTACGCTGATGAACTTAGAAAAACTCAAAAATGCAGAAGCCTATTTTTTGGAACTCTATCCTGAGGGTTTTAAAGATATAGGACTTCAACCTATTATAAAACGACACAATACGGCTAAAATAGGCGAACTTGTACAAGAGCTTTTTGCCAAAGAAAACTTTTCTCAGCTAGAAGTCATCTGTGAAAACTTTGCTAAAATCGTCTCAAAGTCAACGCTTATATCCCTCTTTGAAAAGCCAAAAGTACGCGATATGGTGAAGTCCATGAGAATGGAGCGAAGAGATATGCTCAGTATTGGTCTGTATGAGCTTCTTTATGGCGATAAAAAAGAGGGCTTTGAGACAATGGTCGAAGTGCTCTCGTTTTACGGCTTGGCAAAATGGTCTATCGTAACGCTTATACCGTACTATTTTTACAGAGACAAAGAGTTTTTCATCAAGCCTACAACTACCAAAAATATTCTCACTTTTTTTGAGATAGAAGGCTTAGTTTATAAGCCAAAACCGAGTTATGAATTTTACGTGGCATACACGAGCGTGTTAGAAACGATGAAAGCCAATGTTGGAGAAAAAATAAGCCACGATGATAATGCCGCTTTTACAGGCTTTTTGATGATAGCGATGGAAGAGTAAGAGGAAAAAAGTCATTTATCCTCTTTATGTTTTTCTTCCCATAATCCTTGTCTTCGTGAATATGTAATTTTAAAGATTAAAAAAATCATTACTGCCCAAAATATATAAATAACATTAAAAGAAGAGGCTCGATAGTGAACAAGAAGTTGAATTACTTCATCATGGTTTGTAGAATTTTTTAGTGCTTGTGAATATGGATAATCTAGTAAAAATTGGATAGGTATTCCTAAAATTGATAATAGAAACCAGATTATTTTTTCGAGAGACGTTATATACTTTGCTTGTAAAATTTTAATAATAGGGATAACTATCATAGCGCAGACAAAAAGAACTGCTAATAAAATACCCAAAATTTACTCCTAAAGTTTTAATTAAAATCTTTACATGTAAAAGATTACATCTTATCCGTAATCTTCCGAATCGCCAGTGAAGCCAACGTCAAACCAAATGAAGCAGTCACACACATCAAACTACCCATCTCTTTACAAATTGGTTTTTCATCGGAAAATACCGTTAAAAAACTTCCGTCAAAGCCTGTTCTTTTCAGTCCATCACGAAAGCTTTTGGCGAGCATATCGCCATACGTATCCCAGATAGAGGCGTAGCGTATTTTGGTTGGGTCTATTTTTTTAGCCCCACCAGCCGAACTTAGCAGTTTGGTGTGAGCTTTGTGCGCTACGGCGATTTTGGCTTCCATATCATCGATGGCATCTATGACGATGTCGTAGGGCTCAAAGTCAAAGTTTTCAACCCATTCAGGGGTGACTTTTGCCTCGATGGGCGTAACACCTTTATACAGGTTTGCCATGTGGAGGACTTTGACTTCACCCACGGCTTCAGAGCCTAGTTGTCTGTTTTGATTTGTCACATCGTAGCGGTCAAAATCAACAATGGTGATGTCACTAATACCTGTGCGATACATAGCGTCCAAACATGGGCTTCCAACTCCCCCAATGCCCAAAAGAAGGACTTTTGCCTTTTGGAGTTTTTCGAAGTCTTCACCAAAAACGCGTCTTACACGTGAATAACGATCTTCCATTATTGTATCCATTGTTTTAAATTTTCAAGTTCATCGTGTGCGGTCATATCGAGCTTTATCGGCGTAATGGAGACGTACCCTTCATCGATGGCGCTGAGGTCGCAGTCGGCTTTCTCACTTTTTTTCCACTCTAATGTGTGAACGCCTAGCCAGTAGTACTCTTCGCCTCGTGGATTGCGGTGAAGGTGTGCGTCATTGCCATACATTCTATAGCCCGCACGTGTGATTTTGTAGCCTTTGCATTCATCTGGGCTTAGTGGAGGAATATTGACATTTAAAAAGCGACGCTCGCCGAGGGGAAAACTGCCCTCTAAAACTCTTTTCGCAAGGTCATACACCGTTTGCTCTGCAAGATCATAGCCATGAGTGAGTTCGATGTTTTGCGGTCCACCTGTGTAAACTTGTGAGATGGCGATGGCAGGAACACCATGAAGGGCTGCTTCCATTGCCGCACTCGCTGTGCCGCTGTAAGTGATGTCTTCACCTAAATTAGAACCTTTATTGATGCCGCTAACCACTAAATCAGGCTTGCTATCACCCTCAAAAAGAGCGTTGAGCGAGAGATAGATGCAATCAGTGGGTGTGCCATCATCGAGCTTGAAGAAATCATCTTCAATCGCAATAAAACGAAGTGGGCGCGTAAGTGTGAGAGAGTGTCCACATGCGGACTTCTCAGAAGTAGGCGCTACGATGGTGACTTGCCCTAAAGGGCGGAGTGCACGTGCGAGTGCATGAAGACCTTTGCTCTCAAAGCCATCATCATTGGTAATTAAAATGCGTTTCATGAAAATGCCTATTATTTTTTTAAAACATTATAACGAAAGAGGCTTATACTTGACTTCCTTTTTAGCGTAAAGAGGAAGTCTATTTTTAAGAGATTTTTGTATAGACTTCGTGTTAAAGAATGTAAAAGGTACTATTTTGAAATTACTCGTTTCCGCCCTAGAACCATCCGCCAATTTGCACTTAGAACCTATTTTAAACGCACTAGAGCAGTGTGAAATTTACGGCATTTTTGATGAGCGCTTTGGAAAGCCATTGATGCCTAGTCGTGCATTTTCGATTATGGGGTTTTTAGATGCGCTACCTAAAATTCGCAAAGCCAAAAAAGCGATTAAAATTATGGCACGGATGAGTTTTTTTGTTGATAAAGTTTTGTTGATTGACTCTCCAGCGTTTAACATTCCTTTGGCAAAAGCGATTAAGACCATTAACCCGAATGTTGAGATTGTCTATTATATTTTGCCCCAAGTGTGGGCATGGAAGCCAAAACGTGTGGCTAAAGTGGAAAAATACTGTGATGTATTGGCTTCTATACTGCCATTTGAGCAACAATTTTACACGAAAGCGACCTATGTGGGACACCCACTTTTGGATGAAATACCACTCTTTAAGCTACGTGCAGAGGAGACAGGTGTTATTGCTTTTTTACCAGGGAGTCGTAAGAGTGAGATACGCAGTCTTTTCCCTATTTACAAAGAGCTTGCTTCCAAGATTGAAGGTAAAGAGAAGCTCTTGGTGATTCCTTCACATTATGATTATCGTGAAATTGCAGAGATTTATGGTGATATACATGACTTTAAAATCTGCCGAGATACGTATGAGGCATTTGAAAAAAGCGAGTTTGCTTTTGTATGCTCAGGAACGGCTACGCTTGAGGCAGCACTTGTAGGAGTTCCTTTTGTACTAGCATATAAGGCTAAGGCGATTGATTATTGGATTGCAAGGCAGTTTGTTAAACTCAAACATGTTGGCCTTGCCAATCTTCTGTTTGATTTTGAAAAAATGGAACCTCTTCACCAAGAGTTTTTGCAAGAAGAGGTTACGGTTGATAACTTACTTCAAGCCTATGAGACGATGGATAAAGAGGCATTTTTTAATCATGCTAAAAAACTTCGCTCTATGCTAAGCCATGGCAGCCAAGAGGCAATGATAAGCATAATGAAGGTATAATTGAAGTTCTTACTAAATTGTAAGAACTTTCTGCCTCAAAAGAGGCAAGCTTCAGCGCCATAGTGGCAAACGTAGGTTTTTTGGCTTTGCCTAAAAACCGTTATGAAAATATACATAAGGAGATAACCATGAGTAATCAAAAAGAACCAATGACCGAATATGGTTATAAAAAATTAACACATGAATTAAGCGATTTGAAAAAAAGACAACGCCCTGAGACCGTCATCGAACTTGATATTGCGCGAAGTCATGGTGATTTAAAAGAGAATGCAGAATACCATGCAGCAAAAGAGCGTTTAGCGTTTATCGATGGGCGTATTGGGGAATTAAGTGATCTTGTTTCTCGCACACACGTGATCGACCCAAGCTCTTATGAACACGATAAAGTGCGTTTTGGTTCAACCATTATGCTTGAAAATTTAGAGACCAATGAAGAGGTCACTTATACGATTGTTGGAAGTACGGAGAGCAATCCTGATCGTGGACTTATCTCGTATTATTCACCTTTGGCGATTCAGTTAATGGGAAAAAGTGAAGGCGAAGAAGTTACCATTAAACTACCATCAGGTCAACAAGAGTACGAAATCTTGGAGATTGCGTACCATGAGATCAATTTTGAGGGATAAAACATGTCAAAAATAGATGTAGCTATTATTGGAGCAAGCGGTTATACAGGCTTAGAACTCATTAAAATTTTGATGAATCACCCGCACTTCAACATAAACTATATAGCAACCACTGAAGGTGGTGTAAAAGCAACAGAGCTTCATCCAAGTTTAGTAAGTGTGTTTGAACAAGATGTTTTAAAAGCCGACGCACATGAAGTAGCAAAATATGCAAAACTGGCTTTTTTAGCGCTTCCTCATAAAGCAGCCATGGGCTTTACGAAAGAACTTTTAGCGCTGGGTGTTAAAGTGGTTGATCTCTCAGCAGATTATCGTTTGGAACTTGAAGCGTATGAAAAACACTACTGTGAGCATGAAGATAAAGAGAATCTTAAAGAGGCTATTTATGGGCTTCCTGAGATTAACCGTGAAAAAATTAAAACAGCACGTTTAATTGCAAATCCTGGATGTTATCCAACGGCTTCGATTTTAGGCATTTTGCCGTTTTTGAATTCCTTAAATAAAGAAGCGCCTATATTCATTGATGCAAAAAGTGGTGTGTCAGGAGCGGGCAAAAAACCAACAACGACAGCACATTTTGTGACTATCAATGAAAATATCTTTGCGTACAACCCACTTAAACATCGCCATGAGCCAGAAATCGCTGAAAAGCTACGCCTTGTGAGTGGGCATGCTTTTGAAGTCAATTTTGTACCTCATTTGCTTCCAGTAAGTCGTGGAATGTTGGTAAGTTCTTACTTACAAACCAATGAAGTGATTGATGCCAAAGCCCTCTTAAAGGCGTTTTATAAAGAGGCACGTTTTGTACGCGTCAGAGATGTTCCTGTTGACATCAAATCAACGGCTGGAACAAACTTTTGCGATATTTTTGTCAGCCAAAAAGGAAAATCCATTTTCGTTTCATCGGCGATTGACAATCTTTTACGCGGTGCATCTTCCCAAGCAGTGGTCAATGCTAATCTGATGTGTGGTTTTGAAGAGACCGCAGGAATTCCAATTATCGCCTATGTCCCCTAAACTGATTATCAAAGAAGGCGCTTTATTTATCGCTGATGCGCATGATTCAGCTGAGAGATCGTTCTTCTTTGATTTTTTAGTCTATGTAAACCAAAATCCTCCACCCCAGCTCTTTTTAATGGGTGATATGTTTGATCTGCTTGTTGGGAGTGTTGCTTACGGTGTGAAACAATACCAGCGTTATATTGATCTTATTGATGAGATTGGGAAAAAATGCGAAGTCTATTACTTTGAAGGTAATCATGACTTTGATCTCTCAAAGCTGTTTAAACATGTCATGATTATTCCGATTGAAGAGCAACCTCTTTTATGTGAGCTTCCTAATGGTAAAAGCTGTCTTTTATTGCATGGGGATAAATATGGAAGTTTCATTCATCGTTTCTATACAAAAATTATTCGCAACCGAACGGTTTTATGTGTGTTAAATTTGCTTGATGAAATCATGCAAGGAGCTATCTCTAAAAAGATTCAAAATGACCAGTCGAAAAAAAGATTGTGTAAGCGAATAGAAAATTTTGCAACGCTAATGCAACAGAAGCTCTATTCGTATCCTAAAGTTGATGTTATTGCAGAGGGTCATTACCATCAAAACGTTGATTTTATGGTATTTGGAACGCATTATGTAAATTTTTCATCTTTTGCGTGCAATCAAAGCTATTTTAGTGTACAATCCTCCTCAGAGACAGAATTTGCGCAAAAGCAACTAAGGGGCTGCAATGGCTAAAGAAAGTATTTTAAAAGTAGGCTCCAATGAGATGGAGCTGGTGGACTTCCGTATTTTTAAAAAGGAAGAAAACGGTGTTTATGAGGGAATTTATGGTGTAAACGTTGCGAAAGTACGTGAAATCATTAAAATTCCTAATTTGACAGAACTTCCAGGCGTACCTGATTACATTGAGGGAATTTTCGATCTTCGTGGTATTGTTATTCCTGTTGTTAATCTTGCCAAATGGATGAATATTAAAGAACCAGACGATGGTTCTATTAAGCCGCGAATTATCATTACAGAATTTAGCGATATTTTGATTGGATTTGTCGTTCATGAAGCTAAACGTATTAGACGCATTAGCTGGAAAGACATCGAGCCAGCGTCATTCGTTGCAGGTATGGGCTCACTTGATAAAAGTCAGATCACAGGTGTCACACGTATTGAGAATGATGATGTTCTTTTGATCTTGGATCTTGAGAGTGTTGTACAAGCACTTGGAATTTATCAGCCAAAGATGGATATAAATGATGACCAAATCCTTAAAGTAGATGGTGTAGCTTTAATTCTTGACGACAGTATGACAGCACGAAAACTTGTAAGTGATGCTCTCAATAAAATGGGCATGCGTGTTGTTGAAGCTAAAGATGGTATGGAAGGGTTGGAGCGACTTAACGAGCTTTACAATACGTACAGCGATCGCTTAACGGATGTTGTGAAAATTATTATTAGCGATGTCGAAATGCCTCAAATGGACGGTTTTCACTTTGCGGCTAATGTAAAAGAGGATGTCAGGTTTAAAAATATTCCAATCGTCTTTAACTCTTCCATTAGTGACCATTTTAGCGAGATCAGAGGCAAAGAGGCGGGCGGTGAGGCCTATTTAACGAAATTTGATGCGTCGATTTTTTACAAAGAAGTTTCTAAAGTAATTAAATCGCACGTGAAAACAGCACAATAGGGGTAGAACGATGGAAGATATTCAAGAAATTTTAGAAGATTTTTTGGTTGAAGCGTTCGAACTTATTGAACAACTTGATCAAAACTTAGTGGAGCTCGAATCTAATCCTGATGATTTGGAATTGCTCAATAGTATTTTTAGGGTTGCGCATACGATTAAAGGTTCTTCATCATTCCTCAATTTTGATGTTTTAACAGGCTTAACACATCATATGGAAGATGTTTTAAACAAAGCACGCCATGGTGATTTAAAACTAACACCTGAAGTAATGGATGTTGTTTTGGAATCTATTGACCTTATGAAAAGTTTGCTTCACGCAATACGCGATAATGGAAACGACACTTCTGTTGGTATCGATATTACCGATATTTGCCGCCGTTTAGACATTATTTCAAATGGTGAAAGTGTTGCACATGCTGTGGTTGCAGAAGAAGTTGACGAATCTCCAGTTCCTTCAGCAGAAGAAGATGATAATACTGACTATTCAAAACTGAGCGATAAAGAAGTCGAAGATGAAATTGAGCGACTTTTGAAAATGCGTAAAGAAGAAGATCGTAAGCGAAGAGAAGGAAGTAGCGCACCAAAAGCAGCAGCTGTTGCTACACCGTCGTTTGAAAGCTTAAAAGATAATGGCGATAACGACAGTGAGGATGATGCACCTAAAGTAGAATCTGCACCAAGACGCAGCACAGGAGGCGATAACTCCAACACAGCCCCTGCAAAAAAAGAGTCAGCAAGTTCTATGGAGCAAACGATTCGTGTTGAGGTTAAACGACTCGATCACTTGATGAACCTTATTGGTGAGCTTGTTCTTGGTAAAAACAGACTACTCAAAATCTATGATGATGTTGAAGAACGCTATGAAGGTGAGAAATTCTTGGAAGAGTTGAACCAAGTGGTTTCATCTATTTCATTGGTTACTACCGATCTTCAAATTGCAGTTATGAAAACCAGAATGCTTCCGATTGCGAAAGTTTTCAACAAATTTCCAAGAATGGTTCGTGACCTTTCTCGCGAACTTGGTAAACAAATTGAGCTTGAAATTTCAGGTGAAGAGACAGAGCTTGATAAATCGATTGTTGAAGAGATTGGTGATCCTCTGGTTCACATTATTCGTAACTCATGTGATCATGGTATTGAAGATGGTGCAACAAGAAGAGCACATGGTAAGCCTGAAACAGGACTTATTCAGCTTAAAGCGTACAATGAAGGTAACCACATTGTTATTGAGATTACCGATGATGGTAAAGGTTTAGATGCCGATCTTCTTCGTACAAAAGCCATTGAAAAAGGGATGATTACCGAGAGAGAAGCGGATGCTATGAGCGATAAAGAGGCATTTGCACTTATCTTTAAGCCATCGCTTTCAACAGCAAAAGTCGTTACCAACGTTTCAGGACGTGGTGTCGGAATGGATGTTGTTAAAACCAATATCGAAAAACTCAATGGTATTATTGATGTTGACAGTGAACTAGGTCATGGTACGGTTATTAAACTTAAAATTCCTCTTACATTAGCAATTATTCAAGCGCTATTGGTTGGAGCACAAGAAGAGTACTATGCGATTCCATTGGCATCTGTTTTAGAAACGGTTCGTATTCCTTTGGATGAGATTTATACGATTGAAGGTAAAAATGTTCTTAGACTTCGTGATGAAGTTCTTTCACTTGTACGCCTTTCAGACATCTTTGGCGTTAAGCAAGTCTATGAAGGTGGCGAACATACCTATGTTGTTGTTATTGGCCTTGCAGAGTCCAAACTTGGTGTTGTGGTTGATACACTGGTTGGACAAGAAGAGATTGTTATCAAATCTCTTGGTGATTACCTCCAAGGTATTGAAGGTATCGCGGGTGCGACGATTCGAGGTGATGGACGTGTAACACTTATTGTGGATGTTGCCGCACTGATGAATCTTGCTAAAGGTATCACCGTTGATATTCGTGCAAGTGCAGAAGCAGTTGTCAAAACTAAAACAGTGCCAAGCGATTATATTGTTCTAGCGGTAGATGATAGTGCGATGGATCGTAATATTATGAAAAAATCAATGGAACCAATCGGCGTGAAAGTGCTTGAAGCTAGTAACGGCCAAGAAGCACTCAATATGCTCAAATCGGCTGAATATAGCATTGATGCGGTACTGATTGATATTGAAATGCCAAGAATGGATGGTTATACCTTAGCAGGTGAGATTCGTAAATACTCGAAGTATAAAAACCTTCCATTGATTGCGGTGACATCACGTACCTCTAAATCAGACAGACTCAGAGGCGTTGAATCAGGCATGAGTGAATACATCACCAAACCATACTCTCCAGAATACCTTGAGAGCGTGGTGAGAAAAAATATAAAACTATAAGTGGGGCAGAGCGATGAACGATAAACTCAATCAAATTCTTCAAAAACAGCAACAACAAGTTGACGAGCCGCACAAAAAAGAGGATGATGTTATTCAGCTTGTAGGATTTATTATAGGGCAAGAAGAGTATGCAGTGCCCATTTTGAGTATTCAAGAGATTATTAAACCTATTGAATACACAAGAGTACCAAGTGTTCCTGGCTATATTTTAGGTGTTTTTAACCTAAGAGGTAGTGTTATCCCTTTGATTGATCTTAGAAGTAAATTCAAAATGGATCCTGTAAAAGTGACAGAAGACACACGTTATATCGTCATGAAGGGTGCTAACAATACGGCAGGTTTTGTTATTGATCGTCTAACAGAGGCAATTCGTATTAAAAGTAGCCGCATTGGACCACCACCTGAAACGATTCATGCTGAAAAAGGGTTGGTTTACGGAATTGGCATGCGTGAAGATAATATCTTGACGATTCTCAAAGTTGAGCAACTTTTAAAACGCGACTTCTAAATATAAAAGAGTGCCAAAGCCAAAAGAGGCTTGGCACTACTCTTACCTCTCTTTAATACTTCAACAAATCTGCAACAAGTTCAAAGTTATTGGCACTCATCATATGAATTTTTGGATGTATCTTTTTGAGTTCCAAAAAGGCATTTAAAGAGAGTTCAAATCCCACTTTTTTCTCTTCTTCTTCACTAATCTTTTTTGCTTTCGTTAATTTGTCCATCCAAACGGCTGGCACATGAATACCTGGAACATGGGCTGCTAAAAACTGAGCGGTACGAAGTTTGACAATAGGAAAAAATCCTAAAACAAGCTGTGTTTGGCTCTGTTCTTTTCTAAGTTCTGTTTTAGCATCTTTTAAAAGTTCCAAAAGCATCGTAGCATTTTCAACGCTGTAAACAGGTTGGGTGATAATGCCTACTGCGCCATGCTCAATTTTCGTTGCCATTTTTTTCATTAAGTTTTTGGGTGTATTGGCATGGGCATTGCAGACAGAAAACGGATAAATCGGTTTCGGTTGCGTTTTAAAGGGTTTACCAGAATAGTCAATGCCAGCATTAAAGCATTGAATAATGTCTAAAAGAAGGGTGCTATTTCCCTCAAAAACACCTTTAACGGCTGGTTGATCACTTGCACTTGCAGGATCACCAGTGAGACATAAAATGGTTCGTAGATCGTATTGGTTCGCTCCTAAAAGATCAGATTGAAGCGCAACTTTATTGCGATCTCTCATACTCATTGTTGCGATAACAGGTTTTGCAAATTTGGTTTGGAGATTTAGTGCACCAAAGAGAGCATTAAATTTAAGACGTGCGAGTGGATTGTCTGTGGTACTAAAACCATCGACTTTTGCATCAAGTCCAAGTGTGGCTATTTTCTCAATGAGCGGCTCAAATGTGGGCTCGTGCATTGGCGTGGTTTCAAGCGTTAAAAAGGAATCGTGTTTGAGTTTTTCAATAAAGGTTTCGATCATTGTTTTCCCATAGAGTGAACTTTGTCGTATTATAACTTAAACGCATAAAAACATGCTAGTCTTTCTTTTTATCCTATTCGTTCTAAAGCGTTTTATAGCCTAAGCAAGATATTGCTATAATGAGATTTTTAATAGTAATGAAGGAGCGGTTTGAATGAAGTTGTGTGTATTTGATTTTGATTCAACACTCATGGATGGTGAAACAATCGATTTTTTAGCAAAAGAACATGGGGTTGAAAAAGAAGTCTCTATGATTACGGAAGCGGCAATGCGCGGGGAACTTGATTTTTTTGAAAGTTTGACAACCCGTGTAGGGCTTTTAAAAGGGATGAACGCGAGAAAAGCAGAAGAGATTTGTCAAGCACTTCCTTTGATGAATGGAGCTAAAGAAGCCATTGCTGGACTTAAAGCAAAAGGTTATACCGTCGTTGTCTTTAGTGGAGGATTTCGGATCGCAACAACCCCTGCTAAAGCGATTTTAGGGTTTGATGTTGATTTTGCCAATGTGTTGCATGCCAGAGATGGTCACTTAAGTGGGCTTGTGGGTGGCGATATGATGTTTGGTTTTTCCAAAGGTGATATGTTAAGACGTGTGCAAAATCTCTTAAATATTAGTTACGATAATACAATTGCTGTAGGTGATGGTGCCAATGATATCTCTATGTTTGAATGTGCAGCAAAAAAAGTGGCATTTTGTGCAAAACCAATTTTGAAAAATGCAGCGAATGTCGTGATCGATGAGAAAGACATGCGCAATCTTCTCCAATTTATTTAAAAGAGTAAACTAATGTATAACAATGATTTAAAATTTTCGTTATGGTGTGATTTTGTTGAAAGAAGCTTCCTTGAAGGTGAATTTGGTGAACTTATTAGCAAAAATATTGTTAATGCAGCAACCAGTAACCCGTCTATTTTTAAGTCTGCATTTTTAGGCTCATCTGCTTATGCAGAAGATAAAGCAAAACTTCAAGGAAAATCAGCCAAAGAGATTTATGAAGCACTTGCAATCTCAGATATTCAGCTTGCTGCAAAAAAGCTTTTGCCTTCTTATGAAAAAGGGGATGATGGATTTATCAGTATCGAAGTTGATCCTTTTTTATGTGATGATGCAGAAGCAACCCTTGAAGAAGGAAAGCGATTATTTAAAGCCATTGGCTATCCTAATGTCATGATTAAAGTGCCAGCAACAGAAGAGGGTTACATGGCGATGGAAGCACTCTTAAGTGAAGGTATTAATGTCAATGCGACATTGATTTTTTCAGATGCTCAGACAAAAGGTTGTTTGGAAGCGTTTGCAAGAGCCAATGAAACGTTGATGCAAAAAGGATTTAAAAAACTTCCTCAAGTGGTGATTAGTATTTTTGTAAGTAGGTTTGACCGCAAATTGGATGAGCAACTAAAAAAAGTAGATTTTGTGACGGCTCGAGTAGGTATCATGAACGCAATGCGTGCCTATGCGTTGATTCAAAAAGCTCAACTACCAAATGTCAGAGCTCTTTTTGCAAGCACAGGTGTAAAAGGCGATGAGCTTAGTCCCGATTATTATATTAAAGAGCTTTTGTTAGAAAATTCAATCAATACAGCACCTCTTGGAACCATTAAGGCATTTATCGCTTCTTCTAAAGAGTGCAAACCAGTAGAGTTAAGAGCTGATTGGATTGAAAACTTTTTTCACTCTCTAGCTGCAAATGGTGTTGATATGAAAGTAGTCTGCGATGAACTGATGGATGAAGGTTTAAGTGCTTTCAAAGAAGCTTTTGTTGAGATTTTGAACGAACTCAAATAGACAAAGGATGTCACAATGGCAACAGTTGAAGTCAATGTTAGTGAACTTACTTTTGAGATGACAAAAAAGCTGAGATTTTATCTCAGTAAACTTGTTGAACACAAAGGAAGCGATTTGCATGTTAAAACAGGGACAACCATTAGAGGTCGTATTAATGGTGAAATTGTCTCCTTTTCTAAAGAAGTTCTTGCGTATCAAGATGGACTTACTTTAGCGAAAGAACTCTTGCGAAGTCGCTTTCCAGAGTTAGTTGAAAAGAAAAATATTGACTTCACGTTCAAACTCAACGATGATTACCGCTTTCGTGTCAATATGTTTTTTCAAGTAGATGGTGTTTCAGCTGTTTTTAGAACCATTCCTATGGTACTTCCAACCATTGAATCATTGCATTTACCCTCTGTGATTAATTCATTATGTGATCTGCCGCGTGGTCTTATCTTAGTAACAGGACCAACAGGTTCAGGTAAAACAACAACATTGGCTTCAATGATTAATCGTATCAATAAGACGCAAAAAAAGCATATTATCACGATTGAAGATCCTGTAGAGTTTATCTATAAAGATGAGTTGTGTGTCGTCAACCAACGTGCTATTGGACAAGATGCACTCTCCTTCTCTGATGCGTTGCGTGCGGCATTGCGTGAAGATCCAGATGTTATCTTAGTTGGTGAAATGAGAGATCTTGAAACCATTGAAACAGCCATGCACGCAGCAGAAACAGGGCACTTAGTCCTCTCAACATTACATACTGTCGATGCAAAAGAAACCGTAGGACGCATCATTGGTATGTTCCCTGGTACGGAGCAAAATCGTATCAAAATGTCGTTAGCATCTGTTTTGCAAGGTGTTATTGCACAACGTCTTGTTAAAACAGTGGATAATGGACGTACGGCTGCTGTGGAGATTCTAGTCAAAAATGCGCGTATTGAGGCACTCATTTTAGAAGGGCGTGAAGGCGAAATTCCTGATGCAATCAAAGAAGGCAAAGACGTCTATAAAACGCAAACTTTCGATCAAGCTCTTTTAGCGCTTTATGCAGAGGGTAAAATTTCACGAGAAAATGCTATTCAAGCGTCCACCAGTCGCAATGATATTACAATGGCACTTGATTTTTATGATGCAGATAAAACTCAAAAAGAGACACGTAAAGAAGAGTCTCGTGTGAGTATTAAAGAACTGAAAGAGATTGATAAAGATATCTTAGGATTGAAACAATAACAATTTATACAGCTTTTAGGTTCAATTTTGTACAATTGTTCCCTTATTTTTTATAAAGGAAAACTATGTTAGAAGGCATCATTAGAGATAGTATCGAAAAAAAGGCTACCAAAGCACTTCGTAGAGATGGATATCTAATTGCAAATATTTACGGTAAAGGTGAAGAAAACATCAATGCTGCATTTAAAGCAAACGAATTCATCAAAGCAGCAAAGAGCAAAGATACTCTTATTTTCCCAGTGAAAGTATCTGGTAAAGAGTACAATGTTGTAATTCAAGATTACCAAAGAGATCCAGTAAATAGCAACCTTTTACATGTTGATTTACGAATTGCACTTCCAGGTGTTTTAACAAAATATTTGGTTCCTGTTATTCTTGAAGGTACACCAAAAGGTACAAAAAACAAGGGTGTTCTTATCCAATCTAAAAAACGTTTAGCAGTTAAATGTACAGCTGAAAATTTACCAAACAGCTTTGTTGTTGATGTAAATGATCTTGATGTTGGCGATACAGTTCTAGTACGCGATGTTCAAGTTTCAGCAAACGTTAAAATCATGGATGAAGCACGTGTTTCTGTTGCCGGAGTTATTAAAGCGAAGTAACGCTTAGATGACACTCCTCGTAGGGCTTGGCAATCCAGACTTACAATACAAAAATAATCGACATAATGTTGGTTTTATGGTCATCGATGCTATCATCGATGACCAATCTTCATGCGAAAAAATCACAAAAGCCAATTTTAAAGGTGAACTTTTTAAAGCACCTTCTATGTTACTTCTCAAACCAACAACGTATATGAATCTCTCTGGAGAGAGTGTACGTGCAGTTGATGACTACTTTAAACCCGATCAAATTATTGTTATTCATGACGATCTGGATCTCCCTTTTGGAACGTTACGTTTTAAAATAGGTGGTGGCCATGGTGGTCATAATGGACTTCGCTCCATCGATGCTCACATCGGAGCAGAGTATATACGTGTGCGCATTGGTATTGGAAAACCAACGCATAAAAGTGATGTCGCAAAATATGTTCTTTCGGATTTCTCAGCATGCCAAAGAGAGCATTTACCTGAGATCGTTACACATGTTAAAAAAAGCATTAAAGCGTTACTCACAAACGATTTAAAAGAAGTTTCGCTACAATACTCCCTTAAACAAACATTGTGTAGTGGGGATAACGTATGAAACTTTTTGAGAAATATATTGTTAAAAATTATCTCAAAAATTTCTTTGTTATTTTCATAGCACTTGATCTTTTTTATGTAGGTGTTGATCTCTTAACTAATTATAGCAATATTCCAGATTCTGCTAATTTACAAATTTTGTATGCTCTTTTTCAAGGTATGAATGCGGTCAATTATGTACTGCCTCTCTCCATTGTATTTGGGATGGTAGTGACTTATTTTAGTATGATTAAATCCAATGAACTTATCTGTATGTATGCTTCAAGTATTAGTAAAAGAGCTCTTGTAAGACCTTTTTTTATTACTGCTTTAGGACTTACAATTATTTATATTGGGCTAAATTGTACAGAATTTGCTTATGCGTATGAATATAGCTCGAATCTTAAAAAATATAATCGTATTTCAAACAGTTCAGAAGACCTTTTTTTAAAACATAACAATCAATACATCTACTTTAAAAAACTTGATCCACTCAAACAAGTGGGCTACGATGTCACGATTTTTGAAGTCGATAGTGTCGATCTTACTAAAATTATTCGTGCCTCTGTAGCTTCATTTATTCAAAATCATTGGATTTTAGAGAACGTGAACATCATTCATAAGCCACGCATTACCTCTTTAGATGATACTGGTTACAGTATTGAGAGCGTCGATAAGCTTCAAACAATGGAAAATTTTAAACCTAAAATTATGGACAACGTGTATCAAAGTGAATATACCCTGTCTATTAGCGATGGCATTGACGCATTGCGCTTTTTTAACGAGCAAGGCGTTAATACGAGTAAGATTAAAGCAACACTCTTTTATCAGCTCTTTTTCCCTTTTTTCGCTCCTTTTTTGATTGTTGTTTTGTACTATAAAGCTCCTGTAATGGGGCGTTATTTTAATATGGCATTGATCGCTTCTTCATTTGCTTTTGTGACGTTAATAGTTTGGAGTGGGCTTTTCTTACTCAGTCGCCTTGCAGCAAATGGAGTTGTTTTTGCAGAAATTGCCATTTTATTACCCATTGTAGTGCTTCTTTTTGTTGCACTCTATTTTTACGCTAAACACTAAGTTAACTCGCATTTAATTATCTTTTGTTGAACTTTTTGATAGAATAGAGGATTATTGTTATCTCTAATAAGGTTCAAAATGACGAAATTCCAAGCTTTAGCACAAAAATATGACACTCCTTTATATGTTTATGATTTTGACACAATCTCCAACAAGTTTTCCGCTCTCAAAGAAGTTTTCAAGGCACGAAAATCACTTATTTGTTTTGCGGTAAAATCAAACTCAAATCTCTCTGTTTTAAAACATATGGCAAGCCTTGGGGCAGGATGCGATTGTGTTTCTATTGGTGAAGTGAAACGTGCGCTTGTTGCAGGAATTCCTAAATATAAAATTATTTTCAGTGGCGTAGGTAAACGAGACGATGAGATTGAAGAAGCCCTACAAAACGATATTTTAATGCTCAATCTTGAAAGCGAAGAAGAGATGAAACGGGTTGAGATGATTGCAGAGCGATTGGGTGTGATTGCACGTATTAGTATTCGTGTCAATCCAAACATTGATCCTAAAACACATCCGTATATCTCTACAGGGCTTCATGAAAATAAATTTGGTGTTGATATTGAGAGCGCTAAGCGCATGTATATTCATGCCAAAAATAGTTCTTCTCTTGATCCTGTGGGAATTCATTTTCACATTGGCAGCCAGATTACTGAGGTAGAGCCTTTTAAAGAAGCTGCTCATGTTTTGGCAAACTTACTACGCAATCTCAAAGCTTTAAAGATTGACATTAAATTTTTTGATGTAGGCGGTGGCATTGGCATTCAGTACAAAGATGAAACGACAGTGGCGCTTTATGACTATGCACAATCCATTTTTGGCGCCCTCACAGGTCTTGATGTGACATTGGTATGTGAGCCTGGTCGTTATTTGGTAGGTGATTGTGGGTACTTTTTAACAAAAGTGCTTTACGAAAAACATAATGGCTTTAAACGCTTTGTGATCGTAGATGGTGCGATGAATGACCTTATCCGCCCAAGTCTTTATCATGCGTACCACGCTATTGAGGTAGAAGGTAAAGAGGAGCAAGAAACCACACTATGCGATGTGGTTGGTCCTATTTGCGAGAGTGGAGACTTTTTTGCCAAAAATATCGAATTACCTGCTCTTGCACATGATGATCTTTTGGTGGTCAAAAGTGCAGGTGCTTATGGGTTTACGATGAGTAGCAATTACAATACCCGTTCACGTGTGGCAGAAGTTGCAATTGAAAATGGAACAGATCGTTTGATTCGCAGACGTGAAAATTTTGATGATGTCATTGCCTTGGAAAAAGAGTATTTATAATGCTTTGGCTGATTCATTCTATTAAACTATGGGGCATGGTAAAGGCACATAAATGCAAGAGATAGAAAAATATAGAAAAAAAATTGATCATATAGACGATCAGATTTTGAAATTACTCAATGATCGTATGGAATTGGTGAAAGAAATTGGTCGTGCAAAACAGACTAGTGGAACAGCTATTTATCGACCAGAACGTGAAAAAGAAATTTTGGATCGTTTAAAAGAACAAAATAATGGTGCATTAAATAATAAAGCAATTGATGCAATCTATTTAGAAATTTTTGCAGTAAGCCGTAATCTTGAATTTCCTGAAAAAATTGCCTTTATGGGGCCTGAGGGTAGCTATACTCACCAAGCTGCTGAGAGTCGTTTTGGTGCGATGGGAAGTTACATTGAGGTCAGTTCGATTGAGGCTGTTTTTCATGTATTGGAAAATGGAGAAGCCAAGTATGGTGTCGTTCCAGTTGAAAATAATACCGCAGGTGCAGTAGGCACAACGCTTGATTGTTTAGGAAAGTTTAGTTCTAAAATTGTGGCAGAACTCTATATGGATATTCATCACTCTTTTGCCACCGTATGTGAAGATATTAAAAAGATCAAACGCATCTATTCGCATCCGCAAGGATACAATCAGTGTCGAAGATTTTTAGAAGAACATATGCTTTTAGGCGTTGAGTTTATCCCCACCAAATCGACCGCGGAAGCAGCAAAAAAAGCTAGCGAAGATACTGAGTCTGCAGCCATTTGTTCGCATATTGCCGCTAAATTATCAAACTTGCCTATTTTGTTTGGAAAAATTGAAGACAATATGGCAAATCAAACACGCTTTTTAATTTTGAGTGATTTTAAAAATAAAAAAGGTGTGCATAATAAAACCTCAATTTTGGCAAAAACCGATGATAAACCAGGTGGTCTTGTAGAGTTCCTACAGACCTTCCAAGATCAAAAAGTGAATCTTACAAAAATTGAGTCACGTCCAACAAAAGAGAAAGGGTTTCAATCCATTTTCTATATGGATTTTGAAGGACACATTGATGATGAAAATGTTCAAAAAGTCATCGAAGAGAATAAAGAAAGATATGATATTAAATGGCTCGGTAGCTATATTTGTGGAGGATGAGAGATGCAATTTAACGGTGTTTTAGATCAACTAAAAATTTATGAAGCAGGTAAGCCTATTGAGCTTGTAGTTCGTGAATATGGCATAGAAGCTAAAGATGTTATCAAATTAGCAAGCAATGAAAACCCAAGAGGATGTAGTCCTAAAGTACTTGAAGCGGTACGTGCAGAAGCTGCTAAAATGAATTTATACCCTGATGATAGTATGTATGAGCTCAAAGAGGCTTTAGCTAAAAAGTATGCTGTAAAAGAGGAAAATATTATTATTGGTGCGGGAAGCGATCAAGTGATCTCTTTTGCTGTACATGCCAAAGCAAATCCTAATACAAAAGTGTTGATGGCTGGTATCACATTTGCAATGTACGAAATTTATGCGCTTCAAACAGGTGCAACCATTTTGAAAACGCCTACGGCTGGGCATAACTTAAAAGAGATGCTTGAGATTTACAAAGCAAACAAAGACATTTCCGTTATTTTTCTTTGCTTACCAAACAATCCTCTTGGCGAGTGTTTAGATACAAAAGATGTCTATACCTTTTTAGATCAGATCAGTCCTGAAACATTGGTTGTCATTGATGGTGCGTACCAAGAGTATGCACGTTTTAAAGATCCTGCGAAAAAAATTGTCCCAAGCGAAATCATTGCAAAATACCCTAATACACTCTATTCAGGTACATTCTCAAAAGCGTATGGGCTTGGTGGTATGCGTTGTGGTTATGGCATTGCACAACCTGAAATTATTAAGGCACTTTTAAAACTTCGAGCACCCTTTAACATCACTAATTTAACGCTTAAAGCAGCGATTGTTGCACTGAGTGATCAAGCGTTTGTCGATGCTTCTGTTAAAGAAAATTTTGAAGAGATGAAATCGTATGAAGCATTTGCGAAAGAACTTGGATTTAAGATTATTGAGAGTTATACAAACTTCATTGTTTTAGAATTTGATGCGAGTAAAAACTCTGGTGTGATTGCGCAAAAGTTAATGGAAAAGGGTATAATCGTTAGAAATTTAGGTTCTTATGGCATGAATGCAATTCGTGTGACTATAGGAACCCCTGAACAAAATGCACGCTTTTTTGAACTCTTTAAAACAATTTACCAATAAGAGAAAGAGATATGGAGCTTAGAACACTTTTAAATCAAATAGCAACACTGATACAAAACTTGACCTTGCGTCAAAAGATAGTTGCAGCAGTTTCGATTGTTGTTCTTATCGGTTTTTTAGTGTTTCTGACGCTCTACAAAAATACAACCTCTTCAAAAGGGAGTGGGTATAGTGTTTTATTTGAAAACACAACGGCGGGTGATTCTGCGCTAATTATTCAGCAACTTGAAAAAGAAAAAGTTCCTTATAAGGTACTCAATGAGGGTACGATTGCTGTGCCCACCGAAGTGGTACATAAACAGAGGATTTCAATAGCGGCCTTAGGTATTCCTAAAAATAGTAAAGTCGGTTTTGAAATCTTTGATAAATCAGAGTTTGGTGCAACGGATTTTGAGCAAAAAATTAAATACATTAGAGCACTTGAAGGTGAACTTGCACGTACGATTGAGAGTTTAGGACCAATTTCAAATGCTAGTGTGCATATTGCCATTCCGAAAGAGACAGTATTTGCACAAAAGCAAGCAGCACCAACGGCTTCTATTGTTTTAAATATTCGCCCAAGTATGAATCTTTCTGTCAAACAGATTGTGGGTATTAAAAATCTTGTTGCCTCTTCTGTATCTAACTTGACTGCTGAGAATGTTTCTATTGTTAATCAAGATGGGGAACCTTTAGGTGATGAACAAAGTAACATTTTCCAAGGCGAATTGGTGAAGAGCCAAATACGCTATAAGAAAGATTACGAACATAATGTAGAGCAAAAAATTATCAATGTTCTAGCCCCTGTTATTGGTGGTGTGGATAAAGTCAATGCAAAAGTAACCATCGATTTTGATTTTTCACAGCAAGATTATGTCAGTGAGATATACGATCCAAACTCTGTACCTAGAAGCGAGCAGAGCGTTGAAGAAAAACGTGAAGGAAAAGAGCCTCAAGATGTGGGAGGCGTTCCTGGTGCTATTAGCAATATAGGCCCTGTACAAGGTTTAGAGAGCAATAAAAAAGGTGAGACGTACCAAAAAAGCTCTACAACAACCAATTATGAAATTTCTAAAAAAGTCGTGAATTCTAAAGATGAATTTGCCAAAATTAAGCGTTTAACTGCTGCGGTAGTTGTTGATGGTGTTTACAAGTATGGTGTGGATGCTGATGGTAAGAAAAAGAGTGAATTAGAGTATTTTGCGCTTTCAAAAGAGCAGATGGATGCTATTCGTGATGTCGTGCGTCAAACTGTTGGTTATAATCAAGCACGAGGCGATGAAGTTACCGTCAGTAATTTTGAGTTTAAGCCACTTTCAAGTGATGGAACACGTGCTCCAACAAAAGATATGATGGATAAAGTCAGTAATTACGTTGGTCCATTAGTACCTTTATTGAAGTATGTGATTGTGGGGATTTTACTCTTTTTCTTCTATAAAAAAGTCATCATTCCATTTAGTCAAAAAATGGTTGAGACAAAGTTGGATGATTTTGAAGATGAGATTGAACCTATTTCTGCGCATGAAGAAGAGGGTGCTGAAGATACATTAGAGAAATTTAGACAAGCGCGCAAAAAAGTGGAAGATCAGCTTGGTATTGGTCAAGACTTTAATGAAGAAGCCCTGAAATACGATGTTCTCCTTGAAAAACTGAAACATATTGCTGATCAAAAAAGTGAAGAGTTCGCTGCATTGTTGCAGTCTATGATTCGTAATGAAGGTGATTATGAAAAAAATAATCCAAAGGACCTTGGATAATGAAACTTACAGAAGATCAAAAAACCCTCTATAATGAACTGACAATGGCTGAAAAAGCTGCGATTTTACTTATTCAGCTGGGCGAAGATGCCACTGCTAACCTTTTTTCACATATGGAAATTGATGTAGTAACCGATATTTCTAAATTTATTGCAACCGCTAAAACCATTGATAAAGCAGTAGCCAATGCTGTTTTAGAAGAATTTTATGTCATTTTGCAATCCAACCAATACATCAGAAGTGGTGGTATGGAGTACGCCAAAGAGATTTTATATCGTACCTTTGGAGCTGAGGGTGCTCAAAAAATTCTTGATAAGCTTTCAAAATCTATGGAAAATTCACAGAGTTTTGGGTATCTTTCTCAAATCAAGCCTCAGCAGTTGGGTGATTTTATTATGAACGAGCATCCACAAACTGTTGCGCTTATTTTAGCGCATATGGATCCAACCAGTGCAGCTGAAACACTCTCCTTTTTTCCAGATCAACTTAGAAGTGAAGTCACCATCAGAATGGCAAATTTGGGTGAAATTTCACCTTCTGTTGTTAAGCGCGTCTCAGCAGTTTTAGAAAATAAACTTGAATCATTAACTTCTTACAAAGTTGAAGTGGGTGGGCCTAGAGCTGTGGCTGAAATCCTTAATAGACTTGGTCAAAAAGCATCTAAGACAACGATTGCTTACATTGAGCAAGCCGATGAGAAACTCGCTTCTGTCATTAAAGATATGATGTTTACATTTGAAGATATTATGAAACTTGACGGAAATGCTGTGCGTGAAATTCTCAAAGTTGCCGATAAGCGTGATCTGATGGTAGCACTGAAAGGCTCAGCAGATGATTTAAAACGAAAGTTTTTTGATAACATGTCCCAACGTGCACAAGAAGCATTTGTTGAAGAGATGAATTTTTTAGGTGCTGTGCGTGTAAAAGATGTTGAAGAATCCCAACGAAGAATTGTTGAAGAGGTGCAAAAACTTGCAGAACAAGGCATTCTCCAAATTGGTGAAGCTGAAGAGATGATAGGTTAAGATGGTGAGTGACAATATTATTGATAAAGAGAAGGTTGATGACCACTCTGTAAAACCGTATCGGTTTAAAGTTTTAGGTTCAAATATATCAGAAGCTTCCTCGCCTTTACATACGAATGAAGAAATAGCTTCATATGATCCTGAATCAATGCCAATGAATGATGAAATTGTAACGATTACGCGCATTGAAGAGGGAACACAAAACCAATTTATTGAAGAGCTTCTGAAAAAAACGGATGAGCTTACGACCAATGTCGTGAAACTTCAAATTCAGATTGAAAAGCAAGAACAAGATTTTAACAACAGATTGACCGAAGAGCTAACGCGTGAGAGAGAAAATGCCTATGCTCAGGGTTATCAGAAAGCAAAAGAAGAAGCCGAAGGTACCATCAATGAGATCAAATCACGTTATTTAAAATCAATTGGACACTTAGATACGCTTTATAAAAGTATAGAAGATCGAATGGCTAAACTGGAAACAGATATGAGTGTTACTGCTTTTGAAATAGCCAAAGAGGTGATTAAAAAAGAGGTGAGTACATCAAGTACTCAGATTGCAGCCTCGCTCTCTAAAGCATTGCTTAAGGAAGTAAAAGATGCCATTAAAATTGAAATAAGGGTCAATCCAAAAGACTTAGAAGCACTCAAAGAGCTTTATGCAGAGGATGAAAAAATCAAAGTAACTTCTGATGATGCTATTACGCTGGGTGGAGTTGTCATTTTGAGTGATGTTGGAAATTTAGATGGAAATTTAGCAATGCGTTTAGAAAAAGTGAAATATTTATTACAAGAAAACTAAGAAGCACTGGACGACATGAAACAATTACGAGAATACTCTATTGAAGAATTAAATGACTATTGTGAGCAAATTAGGCAGAAGATCATTCAGACTGTCAGTAAAAATGGAGGGCATCTAAGCAGTAATGTTGGTGCGGTAGAACTTATTGTAGCGATGCACTATGTTTTTGATGTTAAGAATGATCCTTTTATTTTCGATGTCAGTCATCAAGCCTATACGCACAAGCTTCTTACCGATCGATGGGAGCGCTTTGAGACTTTACGAGAACTAGATGGCATTAGTGGCTATACAAGGCCCGATGAATCAGATTGTGATTATTTTGTTGCAGGGCATAGCTCAACCTCTATTTCGCTTGCTGTGGGTGCTGCTAAAGCCATTGCACTCAAAGGGGAACAGTATAAGCGTGTACCAATTGCACTCATTGGAGATGGATCTTTAAGTGCAGGTATGGTGTATGAAGCTCTCAATGAACTGGGAGATCGTAGATACCCTGTTGTGATTATTTTAAATGACAATAAAATGAGTATTGCAAAGCCTATTGGGGCTATTAGTAAATTTTTATCCAGCGCAATGGCAGGTGGTTTCTACCAGAAAATTAAAAAAACAACGGAACAGATTTTACAGTATTTGCCAGAGAGCGCTACATATATGGCAAAGAAATTTGAAGAGAGTTTTAAACTGATTACTCCAGGTATTTTATTTGAAGAATTGGGCATTGATTATATCGGTCCTATCGATGGACATGATATAGAAAGTCTTATCAAAGCATTTCAATCAGCAAAAAGCCTTAAAAAGCCTGTGATAGTGCATGCCCAAACCCTTAAAGGAAAAGGGTATGAAATGGCAGAGGGGTATTATGAAAAGTGGCATGGAGTAGGACCTTTCGATGTTGCTAGTGGTGAAGCCATTAAACAAGGTGTGAGTAAAAATGCGACTACAATGTACTCTGAAGCGCTTATGTCATTGGCAAAAACACATGATAACGTTGTAGGGGTTACTGCTGCAATGCCAAGCGGTACAGGACTTTCTCCTCTCATTCAAGCCTATCCGAATCGTTTTTGGGATGTAGCAATTGCTGAACAACATGCCGTTACTTCAATGTGTGCAATGGCCAAAGAGGGATTTAAACCGTATGTGAGTATTTATTCAACATTTCTGCAAAGAGCGTATGATCAAGTGATTCACGATGCGTGTATTATGAATTTAGATGTTGTTTTTGCGATTGATCGCGCAGGAATTGTCGGTGAAGATGGAGAGACACATCAAGGAGCATTTGATATTTCGTACCTCAGTGCAATACCCAATATGACGTTAATGGCTCCACGCGATGAAAGAGGCATGCATGCAGCTATTCATTATTCATATTTGCATAAAGGACCATTAGCTATTCGTTATCCAAGAGGAGCATTTTTAGAATCCGATGCTTTTGAGTCATTGCCATTTGAATATGGTAAAGCACAATTACTTCAAGAGGGGACAAGTAATATTCTTCTTTTGGGATATGGAAGTGGCGTTGGCAAAGCTATTGCAACTTCAAAATTACTAGAAGAAAAGGGTATTGAAGCAGCCATTGTTGATTTGAGATTTGTGAAGCCATTGGATGAAACATTGTTGATTGCATTATCACAAGAATATAATAAATGGTATGTCTTTAGCGATAGTGCCAAGGTAGGTGGCGTAGGTTCATTATTAATGGCACTGAAAGAAAAACATACTTTAAATGTAAAGATTAAAACATTTGAATATGAAGATGAATTTATTACACACGGTGCAACGCATCTTGTTGAAAAGAGACTTGGTATTAGTGTTACACAATTAGCAGAAGTTATTTCAAAAGAGTTCTATTAATTAATAAAAAATATTAGTTAATTTTTTTTGAGATAAATTGAACAAAAATATGG
>CAYXNJ010000027.1:0-37018 GCA_964466465.1 uncultured Sulfurospirillum sp. | reverse complement strand
CACTGGGTTCTCTTCGGCAGAGTGCCCACGCACCTTCGGTGCTTTTACCTTTTGCAAAATTAAATTTTGTAAAAGGTCTCATAAATCTGTTTGGGCTTAAATGCCCAAACTCTCTACTGAAACGGTTTTCCCTCTACTATTTTCTTTACAAAACTCCACAATTTTTCCATGAAACCGTGCATATAACTCATTTAGAGACATTTCTTTGCCATAAAGCACATGGATTTTGGAGAGATTGCTGAGCAAGCCTTCTTCAACCCACTCTTGAAGTTCTGCATACGATTCAAAGCTATAACCAAATGAAGCGAGGAGTCTTGCTGTATAAGCATCAACAACCATAGCCTCTTGCCTGCACGCATAACAGAGTATAGAATCCGCACTCTCTGCACCAATCCCTTTTTGTGCCAATAACCATTCTCTATCCACTCTAGTGCAAAATACCTCAAAGGAGTCAAACTCTTTGAGTATGGCATGGGTTAATAAATGAAGATTTTTAGCTTTGGTATTGTAAAAGCCTGAGGGTCGGATATACTCTGAAAGTTGTTCTATAGGGAGTGCTGATAACATCTCTAAACTATCAATGCCAGCACGCTCTAAATTCTCCATGCTTTTTTCAACATTTTCCCATTTGGCTTGCTGGGTTAAAATAGCACCTATAACCACCCAAAAAGTTCCAGAACGAGGCCACCATAATGGATCTCTACTCGTTTTTAAATAACCTTTGTTTTTGAGCGCAACCAAAAGCTCAAAACTACTATTCATGTACCGCCTTGGCAATCAAGCGCTCTTGGTCATCAAAAATGCGCAATTTAAACGCTTCAACACATTTACCCTCTTCAATCTCCATAATAACCATCTGCAAAATCTTTTTACATTTTTTAGGTATTTCTAAGGAAGCTGGAAGTCCTGTGAGAAAGCGTTTCAGAGGGGCATCTTTATCCATACCAATCACACCATCTCGCGCACCACTGAGTCCAACATCACTGACATAGCAGGTTCCAGTATCTATCAGTAAATCATCTGTTCCTACGTGCGTATGCGTTCCTAAAATGGCACTCACTTTACCTTTTAGAAGATGCAACATAGCATATTTTTCAGATGTTACTTCAGCATGAAAATCGATGATAATTGTCTTTACATCTTCAGCATGAATCTCATCAACTACTTTTTGCGCTGTTAAAAAAGGATTTTCGACCATAGGCATACCATAATGCCCCATGATATTGACGATAGCAATCTTCTCACCTTTAACATCCACGATGCTCATTCCTCGACCAGGAACGCCTATGGGGTAATTAAGAGGTCTTAAAATAGGCATGACCTCTAAAAGTGGAATAATCTCTTTTTTATCCCATGAATGATTTCCACCCGTGAGAATATCTGCACCATAGGAGAAAAGCTCTTTGGCGTGAAGAGTTCCAAGCCCAAAACCATGACTTGCATTTTCACCATTAGCGATGACAAAATCAAGTTCATGCTCTTTTCGTATCTTTTTAAGATACTGCTCTAACATGCTGCGACCAGGTTTTCCAACAATATCGCCGATAAACCCTACTCTCACGCCTTACTCCTTAAATGCAATAATACCGTAGCAATGACATCGTCATCATCACGACTGCGTGATTGTAGCGTGATCTTTTTTTCGTCTTCATATTTGATAGTAATATTTTGCCCATAGTTAGAAATGAGTACAATATTTTGACTCGTTGCTAAAATTTTAATCTCAATGAGTTGTAAAAATTGTTTGGTTGAAACATCTAGTTTTCCAAAGCGATCCACCATTTCTTCTTCGATCTCTAAAACATCATGCACGCTTCCACAGCGACTTAAACGTCTGTAGAGCTCTAAACGTACTCTATCTTCGGTAATATAGTTATCGTTGATAAATGCGCTAATAGAAAGCTTGATATCAACCTCTTTTGAAGCCACTGGTGTTTTACCAAGAAGGGAGTTAATAGCATCTTCAAGCATTTTAAGATACAGCGAATAACCAATGTTTTTAATATGCCCACTTTGTGCTTCACCGACTAAATTTCCGCCACCTCTGATCTCAAGGTCATGATACGCTAAGATAGAACCACTACCAAGGTAGGAGTTTGACTCTAACGCTATGAGGCGCTTTTTAGCAGATTCTGAGAGTTCTTCCTTATCTTTGACCAAGAAATAACAAAACCCTTGGCGTTTACTACGCCCTACACGTCCACGAAGTTGGTGAAGGTCTGCCATACCAAAATGATCCGCCGCATCGATGATAATCGTATTGACATTAGGAATGTGAATGCCTGATTCGATAATTGAGGTACTTAAGAGGACATCATAAGCTTTTTCTTCAAAATGCAACATCTCTTTTTCTGTTACTGCGGCACTAATTTCTGAGTGAAGTGTTAAGATGCGAAGATTTGGCATCATAGAAAGCAACTCTTTACGTTTTGCTTCAATGGTTGCGATGCGATTGTGAACAAAAAAGACTTGCCCTCCTCGCCTCATCTCACGAATAATGGCCTCTTTTATCACCTTTTCATCATACTCTTTCACAAACGTTCTGACATCTTCTCTATCATTTGGAGGGGTTAGGAGCTGTGAATATTGCTTAATGGAGCTTAGCGCCATATTAAGGCTTCGTGGAATTGGCGTAGCACTCATGGAGAGAATATGCACGTTTTCACGGAAATTTTTAAGTTTTTCTTTTTGTTTGACACCAAATTTATGCTCTTCATCCACCACAACAAGCGCAGGATTGTGTAGTTCTACTTCAAACAGTGAGTGTGTGCCTACACACACCTGCAATGCCCCACTTTTGAGCTCTTTTAAAATCACCTGTTTTTGGGCAGCGGTAGTAAAACGATCAAGTTGTGCTACTTTAATGTTGTATTTGGCAAAACGTGCCGAGAGGCTTTTAAAATGTTGTGAACATAAAAGGGTCGTAGGAGCGATAAGCAGCGCTTGATAGCCTTTTCGAACCGTTGCGAAGATGGCATTCATCGCTACTTCGGTTTTACCAAAGCCTACGTCACCACTGAGCAATCTGTCCATCATTTTGCCGCTCTCAAAATCACTTAAAATGTCATGGATTACACGTTTTTGATCATCGGTATAGATAAACCCTGCATCGTTTTGGAAAAGAGCCATTTCGCCTTTTTCCATACCAATGTTAAGCCCTTCGACCATCTCACGCTTAGCGGCAATGGCAATAATCTCACTCGCAATCTCCAAAAGTCGTTCTTTTGTTTTTGCTTTGAGCTTTTGGAAACTGCCTTTTCCAAGGCGATCTACGGTAACAAGACTTCCACTTTCACCAATATAGCGATCAATCACATGCAGGTTCTCAACAGGAAGCAGGAGTTTATCATCACCCAAATATTCAATAAGAACAAAATCTTTTGTAGCCCCTAAAACAGTCGCTTGGGTTAAACCTTTAAAAATACCAATTCCATAGTTTTCATGCACGACATAATCGCCATTTTTTAACTCGTCAAGAACAATATTGGCACGTTTTCGTTTGACTTTAGCGGAAGGCTTATTGAGCGAAAGAATAACCTCATCAGCACTCATAATATTGACGATGCGCTCACTTTGAATCCATTTGACAGAAGACGCCTCAAGTTCAACCATACGCAAAAGCACTTCATTTTTAGCCAAGAGAGTAATTTTCTTTTTCTGATGAAGTTCTATAAATGTCTTAACATTACTTGGCGCAACTTCGCGGTAACTTTTAGCCTCAGGAAGCACAGGGAGATGACGTAACTTTTTAACGCCTTCTTCATCAAAAAGTGCAATTTCCTCAAGTTCTTCTGTGGCATCTGCACTCAAATAGGTTTTGAAACTTTCTGTATAATCAGCACCATTTTCACCTAAAACCCAAAGTCCAAGAGAGTGAATATCTTTGGTAAAGCTATCGCTTTTAAGTGTATCGATACGCTTTTGCATCAGTGTATGACGCTCTTCATCTAACGCAAACAGTGCAGGGAAAAGTGTGAAACACTCAAGTTCATCTTTGCTACTCTTTTGGCTTTCACAGTCAAAAAAACGGATACTCTCGACTTCATCATCAAAAAGACCTATACGAAGGGCTTTTTCACTATCAGGAGGAAAAATATCGATGATATCGCCACGTATCGATATTTCACCTTTACCTTGCACCACATCTACAGCTAGATACCCCCAATAATACATCTGTTCGCGAAAACGCTCTAAATGCAAGCGCATTCCAAATTCGATGGCATAGGTACTAAAAAGTTCAGCTTTTGGCTGTGGTGTTAAAAGAGTACGCAGTGGAGAAATTAAAATTTTTTTAGTGGAATGGTCTTGATAAAAAGCATGAAGGACTCGTAAAAGCTCTACCATTTCCTCATGAAACGAGAGCAAATCATCGCCCATATTGGCTCTAAGATCGGGCAAGACATAGCTTTTTTTACCAAGAAAAAGGGCTACTTCAGAAGCTAAAAAAGCTTCTTTTTCGCCTTTAACACCTAAAAGTTGGAGGTCATTTTTTGTCTGTAAAAATTCATAACACGCAGCTTGTAACAATCAATCCCTTTGCTCTTCGTATGAAGGGGCTTCCGCGCTCTCCATTTTAATTTTGCTTTCACCTTCAAAAATGGCTTTGGCTTCAATAACAAGCTCTTTAGAAATGACTTTTCCTAAAAATTTACCACCTTCCAAGACTTCAACATTATCGCAATTTGCATTTCCCTCAAACAGACCATTAATAATTAAACGTTCTGCATTGATTTCACCGCTAATTTTCCCTTGTTTTCCAATAATAACAATACTATCAGAGAGCACTTTTCCGATAATTTCACCATCCACATGTAAACGTGTTTGACAATTAAAAATACCCTCAATTTTAGCTCCACTAGCTACTATAGTTGTTTCGGAAGCGGGTACTGAGCATTGATCAGCTTTATTAAAGATTCCCATGTGACTCTCTTCTCCTTTTTAAAGATTTCTGCAAAATTAGATCCTCTCCAATGAACAAATGGCTCAGGATCAAGAATACGACCGATAAACTTTATCTCATAATGCAAATGTGGACCAGTGGACATACCACTGTTGCCAGAATAAGCAATCAAATCACCTTTTTTAACAAATTGACCTTCTTTGACAACAGGCTTGTTTTGAAGATGAGCGTAATAACTCTCAAATCCATAATTATGATCTAAAGAAACCACATTACCGTAACCACTACCTTGATTATACTGAGTAAACTTAACAACACCATCAGCTGGTGCTAAAATAGGCGTTCCTACAGGTGCTCTCAAATCCAGACCAGTATGAAACTCTTTGCGTCTTAAAACAGGATTTTCCCTCCAGCCAAATTTTGAAGAGATGTCACTGTATGCCATAACATCACCACTTGGGATATTATCGAAAAAGGTTTTTTGCTGCATAACTGTAACGTCGATCTCTTCGAGTCTTGTGTCAATATTTTCATCTTCGTTGACACGAAGACCCATCATTTCTTCCATATTACTGATTTTATCGCGAATGTTCTCATACTCTTGCGCTTTTTCAGAAATTTTGGCTTGAAGTTCTTCATTTTGTACAAGCAATTCATTCCGTTCTGCAACAGCTCTCTCTTTTTTCGCTTCTAGAGAAGAAACCTCTTTCATTAAAAATAAAATAACAAAGCTACCAATCAGAATAGACAAGGCGACAAATAGCGTAAAATAGAGCAAAAACTTTTTAATCAATTGGTGCAATAAAAAATGCTTAGAACCATGCACATCGGAGATGGTGACGGTAAATTTATTTTTCACTTAAACCCTTTAAAAATGCTTCGACGACAGAAAAAGAGCCAAAGACTAAATACTCTTTATCATTTTGAATAGAAACAAAAGAAGAGATGGGGAGTTCCAAATCATGTGCAACCGCATATATATCAGCTTTATTCGCAACACGAGGACTCTCAATCTCAATCACTAAAATCTCTTCAATAATCGGTTTTAAAATACTCAAAATCGTTTTATAATCTTTATCTTTGTAACTATTATAGACCAATATAACCTTTTTTTTGCCTAAACTCTTTGCCAAGGCTTCTGCAGCCATAACATTATGCCCCACATCAATCGTTACATTAGGAAGTATTTTTTGACAACGCCCTTGTAAAACAGTGGGGAAAAAGGTTTTTAAATCAATATCATATCCAAGTACGTTTAATGCGCAAAGGGCTGTTTTAAAATTTTCTTGCAAATAGTCTTGTAACGCATGCTTTTCACCATATGCAGATAATGCTTGACTCATCGCCTCATCAAAAAAAGTTTCAATGCTATAAAGCTGGCTGTGAAGTCTTTGGGTTTGTTGTAAAGCGATAGGATAAACCTTTGCATCATACTGTTTTGCTAAAATAAGATCATGTGTCACGCTATTTATTTTTGTTTGAGCAATCTCTTCAATACTTTCACCCAAAAATGCTTGATGATCTAATCCAATAGGAGTTATAACAGAGAGACATTTTGGAAAAACATTGGTTGCGTCATACTCACCGCCAAGCCCTGCTTCAAGAACAACATAATCACAGGTTTTAGAAAAAATAACCATAGCTAAAAGCGTTGTGTATTCAAAATAAGAGAGTGCCTCTGCCACTAAAGGCTCAAGCCAAGAGAGCAAGATTTCGTGTGCTTGCTCTAGGGTTATATCATCGACATTCGCACTATCTAGCCAAATACGCTCATTAAAGTGAAGAATGTGAGGAGACGTATAATGACCTACATGTAATCCATTTGCACGCAACATTTGCGCTAAAAAACGCCCCGTAGTCCCTTTACCATTGGTTCCAACGAGATGGATAATTTTTGGAAGTTTAAGATGTGTCGCTATGCTGTGATATGCTTTGGGCATACGTGCATAATCAATTTCATCGTAAAAAAGCGGTTTTGTGTCTAAGAAAGCTTGCAGTTGCATTACAACACTGGCATCACTTGATTGCGCCCTGCTTCTTTTGCTTTATACAAGAAGCTATCAGCAGAACTGAGTGTTTCATCTTTTGTTTTGTGTTGTGAGCGTTGAGAGACACCACAACTTACCGTTACATTGATGCGCTCATTTTTATAAAGGAATTTAAATTGTTCAACAATAGCGCGAATCTTATCGGCGAAATGAATGGCGTGTGCAAGATCTGTGCTTGGTAATATAACTAAAAATTCTTCACCACCATAGCGTCCTACAAAATCGACTTGGCGTACATATTTTCGTAAAATCTTTCCAACGGTAGAGAGAATGACATCGCCTGCTTCATGTCCATAGGTATCGTTAACCATTTTAAAATGGTCAATATCAATAAAACAGAGCGTATAATCAATTTTATAGCGCATAAAAGCATCTTCAACACGTCCAAGCTCATTGGCAAGAGCACGTTTGGTTGCGACATGCGTTAAATAATCCTCTTTAACCTCTTGTTTAGCTACGAGCAAAGCAGATTCCAGTTTTGTTACACGATTTTGAAGTTTTGTAATCGTTTCTTGATTGCTCATCATCTTTTCACTAAGAGACCTTGTTTCATTTTCCAAAGACGAAGCAATATTGAGCAACTTAAGCTGAACATTTTCAAAGCTGTCATGTTCAAAATTGATATTTTGTAAGTCTTGTTTAATGACTTTGACTTGCTCATGGCTGATATTACTGCTTTGAATGAGTTCGAGGAGTTTTTTATTGATTTCATCAAGAATTTTATCGAGTGCAGAGATTTTCTTTTGTACCTCTGTTTTGTCCAATTCAATGCGCTTAGAGATAAGCTGTTTAATCTCTTGCTGAAGTGCTGGCGTACCTAAGGCATCAGGAGAATTACGCAATTCATGGCTGATGGCGGCAAGTTCATCATTCATCCCTGAAGCGATGGAAGGAACCAGTGTCGCAATAATGAGCGGAACAATCGCTTTATAAAGTTCGGTGCTATTGTCTTTACTTAAAATCTTGATAATATCTCGCACCATTGCTTCAAGATCATCTTTACTCACATGTCCAAAAGCATCTAATTTTTTCAGATAACTGTCATCATAATTGGAGATAAAATCAAACCATTTTTCTTTAACAAGATCGATAGACTGTAAATTTTGGTGAAAATCAAGACGCTCCAATGAGGCATTGGCTAAGCTTGTGGCTTTAGCATCATGTAACAAGGTAATGGCTTGAAGAACGCGTTTAGTTAATGTGGCTAGCGTATTGACCATTTTTAGGGCATCACCCTCATTGGCACGATTGAGTTTTGCTACTAAAAAAGAGAGCAGTTCATCAACATTGCTAATATTAAAACGCTTCATATCCGCTACGATATTTGGATCAAGTTTTTTAGTATATTTATCTACTTTTTGACAATCTTCAACTATCACACCTTTTTGCTTAGCCACTTTGCAAAAAACTTTAGCATAATTATCGGGAGTTAAATTGAGATGCTCTGCTTTAATATGCTCTAACGACTCTTTTATAATTTCATTGATTGTTGTCGCCATTGCGTAGTCCTTTAATCGCAATTTTTGAGACAAATTCATCTAAAGCATCATTTGCGGCATAACGGATAGCTTCAAAGCGATTGGTATCAGAGATAACACTGTTAGATGCAATTGAGAAATCATACTCACCTGTTGCGGTTAGTTTTTCAATTTTTTGATTAGCATTTTCATATTCCATCGCTAAAATAACGATTGCTTTATAGGCAATAACATATCCATAAGTATCATACACCGTTGGAGAAAAAGAGATGCTTTTAATTTTCACACGCAACACGCTATCCGCTTGTTCTTTTGTAACCAATTTTCCACCAAAACGGCTAACAATGGCTTCATTGACAGCATCTTTAATAAGAACACTGTTTCTTGGATCTTGCCTTGAGATGGTCACTTCAGCATACAGTTTATCTCCCAATGCCTGCCTTGCATAATAAGAAGATGGCTTATATCCACATCCGCCGATAATCATGGCAATTAAAAATCCAAGAAAAAGTTGTTTCATATTACTTTACCACCAAATTAATCAATTTATTGGGAACATAAATCTCTTTGACAAGTTCAGCCCCTTCTAACCACTTTGCAACACTCTCTTTTCCAAGATGCAGAGCTTCTTCTTTTGAGATGGAAGTTTCTACTTCAATTTCAGCACGCTTTTTACCATTAACGGTTACGGCTAAAATCATACTCTCTTCTACAAAAACTTCTTCTTTAATTTCAAGAGGTACTAAATTTTTGCATCCAAAAAGTGTTTCACTCATTTCCCAACAGACATGAGGAACAATCGGTTCTAAGAGGTTTAGAAGAATAAAATACCCTTCACTCCAAACCGCTGAATCATTTTGGTCACTCAAAGCATTTAATGCTTCCATACATGCTGCAATTAAAGTATTGAAAGTGTAACTTCCTTCATAAATCTCATTTGACTTTTTAAGCGCTTCATACACTTTTTTACGGGCATACTTAGACTCTTTAGAAAGGGAAGCATGATTGATACTAGGAAGAGATGTACAGGCAACGGCATTTTCACTTTTTTGTGCAAAACGTTTTAAAAATCTAAACGCACCCTCAACCGCACTGTCATTCCACTCAAGCTCTTTTTGAGGCGGTGCTGCAAAAAGGATGAAAAGACGTGCCGTGTCCGCACCATAGGTTTTAATAATGGCATCAGGATCAACGGTATTACCTTTACTTTTGCTCATTTTAGAGCCATCTTTAAGCACCATACCTTGGGTTAAAAGATTGGCAAACGGTTCATCGCAACTCACATAGCCTAAATCACGTAATACTTTTGTAAAGAAGCGTGAATAAAGAAGGTGAAGAATTGCGTGTTCAATGCCACCAATGTACTGGTCAACATTCATCCAGTAGTTTGCACTTGCTTTATCAAAAGGTGCATCATTCCACAACGATGGATCAGTGGTATAACGTAAAAAATACCAGCTGGACTGGAAGAATGTATCCATCGTATCGGTTTCACGAATGGCATCTTCCCCACAACAAGGGCATTTTGTAAATTTCCATGTTGGGTGTTTATCCAGAGGATTTCCCTCTCCTTTGATTTCGACATCATCAGGAAGCGCAACAGGGAGATTTTCAATTTTTTCAGGAACCAGTCCACATTTTGGGCAGTGGATCATCGGAATCGGTGCACCCCAATAGCGTTGACGGCTAATGCCCCAATCGCGAAGTTTGTAATTAATAACTTTTGTACCCAATTTTTGTGCTTCAAAATGAGCAATAATCGCTTTTTGAGCACTTTTAGAATCAAGCCCGCTAAATTCACCTGAATTAACCAGTGTGCCATACTCCGTGGTCGCGGCATTTCCATCAAAGAGTGTACCATTTTCAATACTTTGAATAATGGCTAAATTGTATTTGGTTGCAAATTCAAAATCGCGCTCATCGTGTGCAGGAACCGCCATAACAGCACCTCCACCGTATTCAATCAAAACAAAGTTTGCAACCCAAACAGGTACATTTTTACCCGTCAGTGGGTGAATCACATCTATTTCTAAGCTAACACCCTCTTTTGGGGCTTGCGCACGATCTCTGGCACCAACACTTTGCATTTTTTTGATTTGTGCAATTTTATCTTCGCTGAGTAATTTATGCGCTATCAAATGATTCACAATAGGATGCTCAGGCGCAAGCGCTGAGTAACTGACTCCATAAATGGTATCAGGGCGTGTGGTGAACACTTTATAACTGTCAAATTGATGGCTAAGTTTAGCTTTTGAAGAATCAGTAAGTTCAAATGAAAACTCTAAACCTTCGCTTCTGCCGATCCAATTCTCTTGCATCGTTAAAACTTGATTTGGCCAACCTGCACGCAACTTCTCGCAATCATCCAAAAGTTCTTGCGCGTATTGGGTAATTTTGAGGTAGTAGCCTGGAAGCAAGCGTTGCTCTACTGGATTATCACATCGCCAACAACATCCCTCTTCTACTTGTTCATTAGCAAGAACCGTTTGGCAGGTATTACACCAATTCAGTGTTGCGCTTTTTTGATAGACCAACCCTTTGTTAAACATCTCAATAAAAATGCGTTGTTCATGTTTCGTATAAAGCACGTCGCTTGCCGCAAATTCTCTTTTTTTCGAAAAAGAGAGTCCAAGGGAAGCTAGCTCTTTGCGCATATAATCGATGTTTTCATAGGTCCATTTTTTAGGATGAACACCATGTTTAATGGCTGCATTTTCAGCGGGCATACCAAAACTATCCCAGCCAATCGGATGAAGCACATTGAAGCCATTTTTACGGTGGTGACGTGCGATAGCATCGCCAATGGTATAGTTACGAACATGACCCATGTGAATACGTCCACTTGGATACGGGAACATACTTAAAATATATTTTTTCTTTTTACTCATATCAGCAAGGGGCTCAAACGCATTGGTTTGATCCCATGTTTGCTGCCATTTTGTTTCAAGTTCTAAAGGATTGTACTGCATCTTCTCTCCATCAAATTAAACGATACCTTTTTCATACATGGAACGCATTTTCTCTTTTTCGATTCTATTTTTCTCTTTAAGGGCAATCTTTGCCTTATACTTTTCTACACTAAATCCAATCAGCGTTAAGAAAGGTGCAGAGATAAAGATAGAGCTGTATGTACCGATAATAACACCGAGTAACATGGTAAAGCTAAAACCGTGAATAATCTCACCACCAAAAACATAAAGGGTTAAAACAACAAAGAAAACGAGTAATGACGTAATGGTTGTACGTGAGAGTGTTTTTGAGACACAAATATCAATAATTTCAGAAAAATTCATATTTTTAGTCTCTTCGAGCTCTTCACGAATACGGTCAAAAATAATAATTGTATCGTTCAGAGAGTAACCAATCAGCGTTAAAACAGCGGCTAAGACATCAAGGCTAAATTCTATGTCAAACAGAATGATAGCCCCTAATGTAATCGTAATATCATGCGCCAATGTAATAATCGATGCAATTGCAAATTTCCACTCAAAACGAACAGCTACATAAATCAAAATACCAATCATCGCTAAAATAGCCGAGATAATACCTTTTTCGCGGAGTTCACTTCCTATTTTTGGTCCAACAATATCTACTTTTCGAATATCAAAAACACCCGTGTTTTTGAGAGCCACTTTAATATGATCACCGACATCTTGTCCAACGCTATCCGTTACCGTAGAAAAACGAATGACAATCTCTTCTGGTGAGCCAAACTCCGTAATAAGCGCTCCTGCAAACATTTTATCTTTTGCAAGGTCTTCTCTAATCTTATCGATGGGTGCTTTTTGTTCATATTTGAGTTGAACAACGGTACCACCGACAAAATCAACCCCGTAATTAAACCCTTTTGTAAAAACAAGCACTAAAGAGACGATGGCTAAAAAGAGTGTCGATAGGACAAAGACACGTCCATATTTCATAAAATTATAAATTTTGCCTTTTGAAAAAAATTCCATTAGTGACCTCTCTTTTTCATACCAAACCAAAAATTGATACTATGGTTTTTCTCAATATAGGACATCAACGCTACATACATACCGTGTGTTCCAAGAATCGCTGTCAGCATTGAAATCAAGTTACCAATAAGCATACTAATCGCAAAGCCTTTAATAGGGCCTGTGCCATACACATACAGAATAACCGATGAAACTGCTAAGGTTAAGTTACCATCAACAATCGCGCTCATCGCATTTTCATACCCTTTTTCAACCGATTGCCTAATGGCAATACCTTGTCGTAAAAGTTCACGAATACGCTCATTAATAATAACATTCGCATCAACTGCCATACCCAGACTTAAAACGATACCTGCCATACCAGGAAGTGTCAGTGTTGCGCCAAAAAGAGCCATAATAGCAATCAAAAGGACTAAGTTGACTAAAAGTGCGATACTTGCGAAGACTCCCGCCATGTGATAATACAAAATCAAAAAGCCAACAATAAGTGCAAAGCCAGAAATTAACGCGATAAGACTTGCTTGAATACTATCTGCACCTAATGAAGGCCCCACACTGCGTTTTTCAAGCAACGTCACAGGAGCGAGTAATGCACCACTTCTAAGAGCGATTGCTACATCGTGTGCTTCTTTCACACTAAAGCCACCACTGATCTGTCCACTTCCTCCACCGATGCGCTCACGAATCACAGGATCAGAATAGACTTTGTTATCCAAAACAATCGCTAAACGGTTGCCAATATTATTGGCTGTGAAATCACCAAAGATTTTAGCACCTTCCGAATTCAGCGTAAAATTGATAACGGGTTGTTGCATTTCACTAAACGCTACTTTGGCATCGGTTAACATACTGCCATCAATGATAGGAATTTCTTTGAGAATATGACGAATATTGTCACCTCTTGCATCACTTAAAATGACATCACCATATTGCGCTGCTTCTGTTGGACTCATGCTGTTCGCACGGTCACGTCGTTTTTCATCCACCGCCATGAGTTGCAAGTGTGCTGCTTTAGCGATTAACTCACGTGCACGCTGTTCTTCTTCGGCTGTTTTGATACCAGGAAGTTCCACAACAATTTTATCCATACCTTGTTTTGCGACATTGGGTTCAGCCAAACCGAACTGGTCCAAACGATTACGAATCGTCTCAACGGCTTGTGAAATCGCATATTCTTTGATAAGTTCTTTTTCTTTATCTTCTAAATTAAGGGTATATTTGAGGGCTTCTTTATTGATGTGCAACCCGCTAATGGTTTTAAGCATTGCATCCAGTTTTTTTTCTTCATCTTTGTCAAGAAGTGTGAAAGAGAGCACCTCTTCATCAAGACGAAAGTCATCAATAATAATGTCATTACTTTGCGCAAAAAATTTAATGCTCGATGCAATCGATTTTACTTTAGATTTGATAGCCTCTTCAGTTTTTACACCCAAGACCATATGAAGACCACCTTGAAGATCAAGACCTAAGGAAATTTTAGCCCCTTTTTCACTTTGCAGAAAAGTAGGCATTGCCATGCCTACTCCAAAAATAACTGCAATAATAAAAATGACTAAACGGTAATTCAATACACCACTAGGCATCGATTTTCTTTGCGATATATTCTCTTGCAACCTTCACCATGACGCCATCATCATTAAGCTTAACTTTGATAGAATCTTCCTCAGGTTTCACAACTTCACAGATCAAACCACCACTGGTAATGACTTTGTCTCCCTTTTGAAGAGCGTCAAGCATTTCTTTGTGTTTTTTTACCTGTTTTTGTTGAGGCCTAATCACAAGAAAATAAAAAATTGCGAAAAGAACAACGAGTGGAAGTAAAGACTGAATTAAATTTGAACCTTGCATGGAAATCCTTTGTGAAAAAAAATTTAAAGATATATTTTACCCGCATTTACATAATAAAAGCCTTTGTTATAGCGCTGCTGCTTTCTGCTTTTATTTATCTTGATTATTTTGGATTAACATTCCGCCCCTTCAATTCACTCTTCGCCATTGCTGGGTTTTACCTTCTTTTAGGACAAAATCGTATCATTTGGTTTTGGAGCGGTCTTTTTATTGGACTTTTATGGTTTTACTGGATTAGTTTTAGTTTTGTCTATTATGAGCTAAGCTTTCTGATTCCCTTTGTTATCTTGGGTGTGGCTCTCGTTTACGGGCTTTTATTTTGGCTTATTGGACGATTTGGAAGCTCGATCTATCTTCAAGTACCACTGCTTTTTGGCGTAAGTTTTGTTGACCCTTTTGGATTTAATTGGCTTAAACTTGAAGTCATTTTAATCGATACTTATTTTTCAACCACACATCTTGCATTTGGACTTTTTTTAAGTGCTATTGCCCTATTTAAGGTATTCCCAAAGTGGATGAAAAGCCTTGCATGTGTACCTTTAATCGCAGCACTTTCCTTATGGCTTCCCCCCTCCTCTACATCTCTACCAAAGCTTGACGTAGCACTTCCTCTGATGCACATTCCTCAATCACAGCGTTGGGATGCCGCCTATCAGAAAGAGGCAATTGATCTTAATTTTAAACTGATTGAAGAGGCAATTGCCCATAAAAAAGAGTTGATTATTTTTCCAGAAAGTGCATTTCCCCTTTACCTCAATCGTGCCCCAGCACTTATCGATGCGCTCAAGCAATATTCGCATAATATCACGATCGTTACAGGCTCTTTGACCTACGAAGAAGATCAAGGATTTTTTAATTCATCGTATCTTTTTCAAAAAGGAGAAATGCAGATAGCGCATAAGATTGTACTCGTTCCTTTTGGAGAAGAGGTACCCTTCCCTGCTTTTGTCGTTGACATTATCAATAAACTCTTTTTTGATGGTGCTAAAGATTACCAAAAAGCAAAAGAGCCACATGATTTCATCATTGATGAAATCCCTTTTAGAAGTGCTATTTGTTATGAAGGAACGAATGATAAACTGTTTGAAGGAAATCCTAAACAGATGATTGTCATCAGCAATAACGCATGGTTTAGCCCTTCTACAGAGCAAACATTGCAGTATTTATTGCTACGATTGTATGCGAAAAAATACCAAACGGTGATTTATCATAGTGCCAATAGCGGGAAAAGTGGTGTGATCGTACCATAAAGGCACACGCATTGTGCGCCTTTATAGCATCATGAGAGAGATTATTTTTTAAGTGCTTTAAAGATTTCTAAGCTATCGAGCTGTTCCCATGGATAATCACTCTGACCAACTTGTCCACGCGCAGCAACATCTGCATACAAGAAGGTATCTTCGCTTGGTTTATCTAAACCAAACTTATTGGTGATCCAACGTGGTGTTAAGCTAAATGTTTCTAGTACAAATGCAGAGAGTTCATCATCACTTGCACTGGTGTATGTACCAAATGTATCCACTGCAACAGATACTGGTTTTGCTACACCAATCGCATAAGAGAGTTGAACAGAACATTTTTTAGCAAGACCTGCAGCTACGATATGTTTTGCAATCCAACGAGCAGCATACAATCCACTACGATCTACTTTGGTGTAGTCTTTACTGGATTGTGCACCACCGCCGATAGGTGAATATCCACCAAAACTATCAACGATAAGCTTACGTCCTGTTAAACCAGAATCATGAAGTGAACTATGGTTAACATAACGACCTGTTGGGTTGATATGAATAATAGTATCGTTTGGATCGTACAAATCAGTTGGAAGACCCGTATCGTCAATTAAGCCTTTGATTAAGGTACGGACTTCTTCGATTGGCATATTTTCATTTGATGGAGCAGAAACTACAATCGTATGAATTTTTTGTGGTTTACACTCTTCAAAATTTTGCTTTGAACCATAATCCACAGTAACTTGTGTTTTAATATCAACGCCTAGTTTGTGGTTGTGTTTGAGTGCATAGTTATAAACTTTGTCGCATAGCATACGTGCATAGGTAATCGCCGCTGGCATAAAATCAGCTGTTTCAGCTGAAGCAAAACCAAACATAATTCCTTGGTCACCTGCACCAATTTCGCCACTTTCTTGATCAACACCTTGATTAATATCGCTACTTTGTTGATTCAGAAGCACTTGCACTTTTACTTCATCTGGATAAAGGCATTGCTCTTTTGTAAAAGCAGATTTTCCATCATAACCAATTTTAATGAGTGCATCTTTAACGATCTTCTCGTAATCTGCAAAAGAGAGAATACTTTTGGTATTGACTTCGCCACCAATGATAACGTGTTTACCTGCAACGAAAACTTCACTCGCTACGCGTGAATTTTTATCCGCAATTAAAAGTGTGTCAACAATGCTATCCGCAATGATGTCAGCACATTTGTCAGGGTGACCTGGACTTACCACTTCAGAGGTAAAAAGGTAGTGTTTTGTGTGTTCCATTTTTGTTTTCCATTTCTTTGTTTTCCCATTTTCAAACATTCATATGACTTGCATATAACGTCTAAAAACCTGTTTTCCATCCTTTTGTTTTCCATTTATGGTTTCAAGAAGATACGAAACATAAAATAAAATTAAAAGTTTGAACCAAGGCTCCTTTGAGCCCACCGCTTACTTAAGAAGAGTATAATACTCTCTTTTTTATAAAAAAAACTTTGAGCGTTAGATTACTTGCGAAATAATGAAATTCCATAAACCAATGCTGACAAACGAGAAGAGAATACCAAAAGCCAAGGCATTAATGAGCAATTCTCGATTAAGTCCTCCTCGAATACCAAAAACGACTGCCATAGTCATGGGAGGCATCGCCGTTTCTAGCAATGTTACTTTAACCCATTCCGCTTTTAAATCCGCAAAAAAGTAAAGTCCTATGAGCATGATAAACGGTGCTACAACCATTTTTAGGCTTAGGGCAACCATGTTTTCTTTAAAATACAGTGACAAGGTACGAAATTCTAACTTCATTCCCACAATACCTGTTACTAAAGGAATAAGTGTGGCTTGAAATTTATCGAGAATCGTTTCAATGAGTGGAGGAAACTCTGTCCCTTGAAAATAGACCGCCACAACGATAGCAAGCAATGGAGGCGAAAACACCATCTGTTTCGCCACATCACGCACACGTTGTTCTCTACCACCACCCCAAGCGATCAGTGCAACACCAAACGTCATCAAAGCGATAAATGTACCAATTTGATCATACACCAACGCATAACTAACTGCGTGTAAAGAATAAAATGATTCAATGTATGAAAATCCTACAAAACCCGTGTTTCCAAAACCGACTATGACCATCACTGTCACCAGATTTTGCTTGTCCAACTTCAGATAACGCCCTGCTACATACCCCAGAAAAAGCGAAAGCGCCATTGTAATGTAAGCAATCACGATAATGAGAAAAACTTCATGGCTAAACGTCATGTGGCGTATTTTAGAAAGCGCCAATGCAGGCAATGAGAAATAGATCACAAACTCGGTTAAAGCTTCTGAAATATCGTGTTTGATTTTTTTAAAAAGATACCCTAAGGCAACAAAAATAAAGACGGGAGCAACTTGTTCAATCATCATAAACTTCTTTTATACATAAAGGCAAAAAAGGCGCAAAATTACCACGGTTTTGTCGTACAATTTTCTAAAGCGTTTTCTAACATACCTAAAAATTTCTCGCGTGTTATCACACACGCACCTAAAGACTGAAGATGATCTGTTGGAAGTTGACAATCAATAAAATCACCACCCAAACATCTCACTTTTTCACATAACGCGACTAAGGCAACTTTTGAAGCATCGCTCTTTGTTGAAAACATCGACTCTCCACAAAAGACACCACCAAGATAGAGTCCATACAATCCTCCAACCAATTTTCCCTCAAAAAAGGTTTCGACTGAGTGGGCAAATCCTTGTGTATGCAGTGCACAAAATGCTTTGATGAGTTCTTCGCTAATCCAACTTTTTTCTCCCTTTTCAAGCCTCGTAAGTAAACATTGACGCATCACTTCTTCAAAACAGGTGTCATAGCGCATTTCATACTGCTTCATACTTTTGGCTAAACTTTTGGAGATTTTAATGTTTGAGGGAAACAAGATAAGTCTAGGGTCAGGCGACCACCAAAGAATCGGATCGCCTTCATTAAACCATGGGAAAATACCTCTTGTATAGGCACGAAGGAGGCGCTCAGGCTTGAGATCGCCACCCCATGCTAAAAGCCCCTCAGAACTTGCATCATAAGGATTTGGAAAAGTATAATCCCTTGGATGCAACTGAGGAATAAGTCGCTTAGTTGCCACCGCTGTATTCGAAAACCAATTTTTTAGATTTATAATCTATTTTACAAACACCACCATTTTTGAGCTTACCAAATAGAACCTCTTCAGCAAGTGGCGTTTTAATTTTTTCTTGAATCACACGACGCATGACACGTGCACCCATCTCTTTACTGTAACCTTCACTTGCCAGTTGTTTTTTAGCGGCTAGTGTTGCTACAATCTCTACTTTTTTATCTTTCAGCTGTTCGGTGAGTTCATTTAACAGTTTTTCAACAACATTGATCATCACGGATTCAGAAAGTGGTGCAAAATGAATCACTTCATCTAAACGATTTCTAAATTCTGGGGAGAAGAACTCTTTAATCGCATGATCTGTTCTGCTGGTCTCATTTTTTGTAAAGCCCATAGTTGGGGCTTCTTTTGTTCCAAGATTGGATGTCATGATAATGATGACATTACGAAAATCAATCTTTGTGCCATTGTTGTCCGTTAGTGTTGCACTATCGAAAATCTGAAGCAAGATATTGAGCATATCAGGGTGTGCTTTTTCAATTTCATCCAAAAGAAGAACGCTGTATGGATGCTTTTTAATCGCTTCACTGAGTTGTCCGCCCTCATCATACCCCACATAGCCAGGAGGTGCTCCAATGAGACGACTAACCGTATGCTTTTCCATATATTCGCTCATATCATAGCGTTCAAAATGCACACCTAACTCATACGCTAGCTGTTTTGCCACTTCTGTTTTGCCCACACCTGTAGGTCCTGCAAACAAGAAAGAGCCTATCGGTGAGGTTGGATTGCCAAGCCCCGCACGACTGCGTTTAATCGCTTTTACCAGCGCTTCAATAGCAGCATCTTGTCCAAAAATTTTGGATTTGAGGTGTGCTTCTAAGTGCTGCATCACTTCACCCTCGTCTTTGGTAACATTTCGACTTGGGATATTGGCAATGCGTGAAAGCACGGCTTCTATGTCGCTCAGTTCCACGACTTTTTTACGCTTTTTATCCAGATGAAACGAAGCACCCACCTCATCGATAAGGTCAATGGCAGAATCGGGTAAAAATTTATCACTAATGTATTTTTTAGCCAGCTCCACAGAAGCTCGAATGACTTCAGTCGGGTATTTCACGCCATGGTGTTTTTCATAGCTGCCCTTAAGCCCTTTTAGAATTAAAAAGGAGTCTTCAATGCTTGGCTCCAATACATCAATTTTGGCAAAACGGCGACTGAGCGCTTTGTCTTTATCGAAGAAATTGCGAAACTCACCGTACGTTGTTGCACCAATACAGCGAATTTTGCCAGAAGCAAGGGCTGGCTTAAGAAGATTAGATAAATCCATCGACCCGCCACTGGTTGCACCAGCACCCACGATAGTATGAATCTCATCGATAAATAAAATAGCACCTTTTTTAGCCTCTAACTCTGTTAAAATCTCTTTGAGGCGTTTTTCAAAATCACCACGGTATTTGGTACCAGAGAGTAAAGAGCCCATATCTAGGGCATACACTGGTGTTTCTTTTAAGATTTCAGGCACAGCACCTTCGCTAATTTTTGCAGCCAAACCTTCTACTATAGCTGTTTTACCAACACCGGGTTCACCCACAAGCAGAGGATTGTTTTTCTTTCTGCGACACAATACTTGCATCACACGCTTGACTTCATCTGCACGACCAATCAACGGGTCTATTTGTTTTTCTTTGGCAAGTGCTATTAAATCAAGGGTATATTTTGCAAGGGCATTCTCTTTTTGCTCAGCAAGGCTTTGCTCTTTATGTTGTGGGGCACTCATAGCAGTGACTTCTTCAACAATCAACAGTTTATCAACCCCTTGTTGCAATAACAGAGAAACACAAAAAGCATTACTTTCATCCATCATAGCGATTAAAAGATCAAACACACTTGCTTCTGATTTTCCTGCACTTTTGACATGTAACATCATAGACTCGACCACGCGAGAAAGCGCTACGGTCTCTAACGGCTCATAATTTTCATCACTAGGAACCACTTGAGGATTCGCCACAAAATACTTTTCCATCGAACGTTGCAAAAACGTAATGCTTAGTCCACAATTGACAAGGAGTTCAACCACATGTTCATTGTTCAGTAATGCAAAGAAGAGATGGTCCACGGTGATGTATTCATAGCGATGTTTTCTGACAAATGCAATCGCATCATTAAAAACATAATTGAGTTCTTGACTAACCATAAATCCCTCCTTTTTTACTTTAATACACTTTTACAGCAAAGCTCTAAAAGCTACGCTGCACTTGGCACTAAAGCCTGCCAACAACGTTGGCAGAATGATATACATCATTCTTCTTCCATAATAGCACGAAGTGGAAATTTTTCCTCTTTTGCCATTTTTCGTACATGCTCCACTTTTGTCTCAGCAATTTCATAGGTGTAAACACCACAAAGACCTTTTCCTTGTTCATGAACACTGAGCATAATTTCAGTTGCTTTTTCAAAACTATGATGGAAGATTTGCATTAACACTTTAATGACAAATTCCATACTGCTATAATCATCATTAAGCAACAGGACTTTATACATCCTTGGCTCTTTGATCTCTATAGCATCAATCGTTTCGTTTTGAAATTCTCCTTCTAAATGGTGCATTAAAAGCCTCTATTTTGCTGTAAGTTTATCAATATCTTTTTGGATAATATCCAAACCTACTTTTCCGATATAAAACTTATTTTCAACATTTGATGGATTGTAAATGTCGGTTACTTTTTGATATTTACCATCTTTCAACACGACTTTAAAAGGTACTTGCAATGTTCCTTTATAGGCAATATCTTGAACAATTGTTTCTACGATTTTTTGATTTTTTGGTGAATTGGTTATGAAATAATACGCATTGTATTTTGCCGCAAAATTTTCAACCACATACTCATCGCTTACTTCTTCAAAATAATTCAATCCGATTAACATAACATCATCGCTGTTTTGAAGTTGAAAATCCATTAAAGAAGGAGCTTCTTCTTGACATGGAACACAAAATGTGCCGAAAATATCGATTAAAACAACTTTGTTTTCATCATCTTCAAGCACAAAACCACCATGTTTACGAAGCAATGTTAGCTTAGCACCTGAGACACTTTTAATCTCAACTTTATCACCCTCTTTATAGGTTTCTTTGACCACTGGAACACTCGATGATTCCGAACCACATCCTAAAAACAAGAGCGATGTCATAACCGCCATTAAACTGATTAATTTTTTCATGTTTCCCTCTTACTAACTTTTGGTTTATTCTACTTTGTTAAGATAAATAATATGTAAACTACTCTTTGTAAGCATGATTTTTCATAGCTGTTTTAGCTTCTCTTTGAGCATCTTTTTCTTTTAAGCTCTCACGTTTATCATGGATATTTTTACCACGTGCTAATGCTATCTCTACCTTTGCAAGGTTTTTTGCATTAAAATAAATCGCAAGCGGCACAATAGTCAGCCCATCTTTTGCGACTTTCATATCCCATTTGCGTAACTGCTTCATATGCAAAAGCAACTTTCTTGGCGCCCTTTCATTGGGAGCATAATGCAAATTTGCCGTTGAAAGATGCGAAATATGGGCATTGAGCAAAAAAGCCTCTCCCTTGATGATCTTTACAAACGAATCTTTAAGATTGACTCTTCCTTGTCGAATTGCTTTTACTTCACTACCTTGAAGCACTATACCTGCTTCAAGCTTTTCTAAAATTTCATAGTCATGGAACGCTTTTTTATTGCGTGCAACAGCTTCACCCATTCTTTACCTTATGCGCTAATCTAAAAAAACTGCTTCCGCTGCCACTAAAAAACCACCCCTCTTTAGCATAAATACCAAGCTCTGGGTAAGCTTTTAGACATGCGGGGAACAGATCATTAAGTTCTTCTTTACTAAACTGACTAAGAAGTTCCAAACTCTTCAATGTCACCATTTTTGCTGCTAACGCTTGATCCATTGATTGCAAGAAACATTCCCTATACGTTTTATACACCATAGCCGTATTGCAGGCAAGTGGAGGGGTAAATACTTCTATATCAAGTGCGGCTTCATCATATTTTTCGACGATTTCGCCAATGCCACTCACATTGGCACTCTCATATCCTGAAGCAAAGAATGGAACATCTGCACCGACTTCACTACCAAGCTTCATCATCTCTTCTAAGTTTAAGCCTAAATTGCCTACATCATTGAGCATTTTTAAAAACGTTGCACTATCACTACTTCCACCGCCAAGTCCAGAGCCTGTAGGAATGTTTTTACTCACCTGAAGCGCATACATACCCATCACACGATCCACTTCTTTGGCAAAACCATGCGATTTTAAGACCATGAACGTGCGGTACAGTGTATTATGCTCTAATGCACAGTTAAAATCACCCACCAATTCAAAAGCTTCTGTGCTCCTTTTGGAAACAAAAGAAAGCGTATCAAACAAAGATGGGACTATCATAAAACGAGAAACAAGCTCATGGTAATTACCACGTGTTCCTACGATTTTTAAAAAAATATTGACTTTAGCATATGCTTTGTAATTCATTATTTCAGCTTCTTACTAAGATCTAACAGCGCATCATGGCTCACACTCTTACTTGCTTCAATGTTGGCTTCTTTAATCGCCCTTTCAAGCTCTTCTCTTAAAATCAACATATCTTTAGGCGCATCAAAACCGAGTTTGACAACACCTTTGGAAATTTCGACAACACGCACCGTAATATTTTCATTTAAAACAACACCCTCTCCGATTTTTCGTGTTAGTATTAACATGTTACGCCTTTAGCGATAGTGAATTTAGGAGATATTCTACTCCATTTGCGCTGATTTCAACAACGCTGAGTACTTCCTCGATAATAATCTGATAAATACCCTCTTCTTGTTTTTCAAAATTTTCTATACCCAGTTTGCGACCCAAAAGAATATCTTGGGGATCTTTCAAATAGGTATTGCATGGAAGATCAAGATAGTCTAGTGGATTAAGCGCTTTTTCATTCTCATAGGAAAACCCTCCCTCATTGAGGCGTTCCAATGCACTTAAACAGCCAGAAAAACCCAATCTTTCAGCAATTAAAGCACCGATACTTCGTACATAGCCACCCTCCGAAATCGTAATTTCAAATGTTAAAAAAGGGTGCATGTAATGTACTAAATGACAGTCATAAATCGTACTGGTGATGGCTTTCAACTCAAAAGCTTTATCGGCGCGTGCAAGGTCGTAGGCACGTTCTCCATCAATCTTTTTAGCCGAATATTTAGGAGGCAAATACGTTTTTTCACCCACCATACTTTGCAGTACAAAGTTGACAGAGTCAGGATGAAACGGCATCATCTGCTCGACATGTTCAATTTTTTCAATGTCTAGTGTTGGGCTTGATGCCCCCATCCAAAGGGTCGCCCGATACGTTTTAGGTGCTTTTTTCAAAAAACGGAATAGTTTTGTAAACTGCCCGAATGCGATGATCAATACGCCCTGTGCAAAAGGATCAAGTGTACCTGAAAATCCTGCTTTTTTCACATTGTAACGTCGTTTAATACGACTTAAAAAATGGTTACATACCACATTAGCAGGCTTATACGCAACAAAAAGGCGATTTTCCACTATATCTTCTCCACAAAGGACGCTAAGATATCCCTTCGTGTGCCACTAAAATTAATCTGGAGTTTAAACTCTCTGCCCACTTTACTGACTTCTGTTACACGTCCAATACCAAAGATCTTGTGTTTGACAAGATCACCTTTTTTAAATGACGTGGTTTTTTCTAAAATCAAGCTTCCCTCACACACACCTGCTTCTTTGAGAAAACGACTCTTCGTAAGTTCTGTTCTTCGTCCTTTGTAAAAACGACTGCCTGAGAAACTAAGGGTAAGCTCTTTCTTTGCACGTGTAATGGCGACATAGCCTAAACGACGCTCTTCCTCGATGTCACTGCCATCTCCGATGAGTGGGAAAAAGCCCTCTTCTAACCCAATGACAAAAAGGTACTCAAACTCCAAACCTTTGCTCGCGTGAATACTCATAATGGAGATATTCTCGCTGTCAATCTGGTCTTGATCACTCTGCAATGCCAACTCATTTAAAAAGTCATCCACGCCCATTTGCGGGTTTTGCTTGACATAATCACGGAAAAGTCCGTAAAACTCATCAATGTTGGAAAGACGCTCAAGCGAGTCTGGTTGATTGTTATAATACTCTTTAATCGCAAATGCCTCTTCAATCGCATCAATCATATCGTACGTTGAGTTTTGCTGGATACTTTGCATATGAGCGATATTTTGAACAAACTCTTTGAGTGCTAGAGCTGCTTTTTTGGTCGCCTCTTTTTCAATCATCACTTCATTGTGCGTAATATACTCATAAATGGACTGATGCGCATCATATGCTGCTTTAAAGATACGCTCCATGGTTACTTTACCAAGCCCACGTTTAGGGCGATTGATAATGCGTTTAATCGAAAAATCATCATGCGGATTGGCAATCACACGAAGGTAACTAATCACATCTTTAACCTCAGCACGCTCGTAAAACTTTACACCGCCCACCATATTGTAAGGAACTTGCTCTTTATTGAGCCCCTCTTCCAAAGAACGACTGAGTGCATTAATGCGGTATAACACAGCGATTTCATGAGGGTTGACACCACTAAGGATAAGCTTTTTAATACGTTTTGCGATGGAAAGTGCTTCTTGATTTTCATCGTGAGAGTCCATCACTTCTATTGCTTTGCCCTCACCAATGGTGCTCTCAAGCACCTTTCCGATACGTCCACGATTGTGTTCAATGAGATCATTAGCCGCTTTGAGGATTTGTGTGGTAGAGCGATAATTTTTCTCGAGCTTCACAATTTTAACATCATCAAACGACTCGTGAAATTCCAAAATGTTTTTAATATTCGCTCCACGCCAGCCATAAATGCTTTGGTCATCATCACCCACAACACACAAATTGCTGTGCGTATGGCAAAGTTTGCGAAGCAATTTATATTGAAGTTCATTGGTGTCTTGATACTCATCGACCATGATGTACTGATAACGACGGCTCACCTCTTCACACAAAGCATCATCACTTTCTAGAATTTTGTAAGGGAGAACCAAAAGGTCATCAAAATCCACAAGGTTATTGGCAACTAAATAGTCTTCGTATTGCTCGTATAACTTCGCAATGACTTGGTAACTTTTCTGCTCTGCTTTTTCCCATGCCACTTTAGGATCAATCAAGGATGTTTTATAACGAGATATCTCACTAGAAATCATGCCTGTTGGAAGTTCAGTGCTGGTATTGAAACTTTTTAAAATACGTTTTTTATCATCGGTATCAATGACGACAAAACTGTTTTTACGCCCTAGTTTTTCAATATGAAACTTTAAAAAAAGCAGACCGAATTTATGAAATGTACACAAAAGTGGTGGATAATTGTGCTCTTCGATCATCGCCATCGCACGCTCTCTCATCTCACTGGCAGCTTTGTTGGTAAACGTAAGCGTTAGAGTATTCGCAGGAGGAATGCCTAAAGAGAGCAGATACGCTAAGCGAGACGTGATCGTTTTAGTCTTACCACTCCCTGCACCTGCTAAGATAAGCACAGGACCATCTACACACTTTACCGCATCTTGTTGTGATTCATTTAACATCGCTAAATCTTGCATACGTTCATCTACTTTTTTATGATATAAATTGTATTTATTATAGCGAAAAAAGTTTAAGCAAAACTCTTACAGTACGAGATGATTTTGCACATTGTTTTTACTATTATTTTTGGTTATAATCATTCACATCTATAAACGAAACTTATAAGGATAATTCCATGCTTAAAGATTTCTCTAAAGTAGAAACCTTTTTAACCGTTGTGCGCGAAAAAAGCTTCTCCAAAGCCTCAAAAAAACTAGGTATTAGCCAGCCTGCGGTAACACAACAAATCAAACTTTTAGAAGAGTATTTAGACATTCAAATTGTGGATCGTAAAAAAAATGGCATTAAACTCACGACTGCAGGAGAAGAGCTTTTTAAAGTAGCACTCAAACTTGAAAAGCACCTTTTAGCAGCTGAGAGAGAAATGCTTCGTTTGGTCAATAAAGAGGTTATTTTTGTTCTAGGTGCTTCACCTGTTATTGGTAACTACATTTTGCCAGATTTCCTCAATGACATCCAAGAAGCCATCAAAAATAATGTCATGCTCAAAGTTGAGGATGCCGCTGAAATTACTGAAAAACTACTCGATAAAAAAGTCGATTTAGCATTGATTGAAGCGCCTATTTTCCAAGAAGGCATTATTTACCGCGAATGGTTAGAAGATGAGCTTGTCATTACGTCTCGCTCACCACTTCCTAAAATAGTGAAAAAAGAGGATTTGCTCTCTTATAACTGGATTTGTCGAGAAGAAGAGTCTAACACCAGAAAAATCATTCACGAAACGTTTGAGAAGATGGATGTGGATTGCAAAAGTTTTAAAGTTAAAAGTATCGTTACCAGCTCTACTGCAGTAAAACATACCCTCATGCGAGCCAATATTGAAGATACCCCTACGGTTTCAATTCTCTCGAAACATATTGTAGCTGAGGAAGTCGAGAAAGGACTTTTATTTACCACCAAAATGAAGGGATTAAAGCTAACTCGTATGCTCTATCTATGCTATATTAAAGATCGAAAACACGATGCACTCATTGACAATGTCATTAACTACATCATGAGCAAGCACGATATAAAAGCCTAAGCACTATTTTTTAATTAACTTTTGATTGTTTGGATTGGACATAAGCGCTTCCATAGAGCGTTTAAGTCCATTCTCTTTGGGCGCTTTCACCGTGGTTTTAGGAGGCGTACTAAGATTGATAAATACAGGTATCTCTTCGATGATAATCTGCAAAATTGCTTCGATAGGAAGACTAACAAGGGAGCCAAAATTATCGCTTCCAAATCCTGCTTCAAAACTGATTTTTCCATTGTATATCTGAGTACTTTCAAACGTATAACCTGCTAAAAAAAACATGGTAATGGGTTTAAAATTTTGACTAATCTGTGCAGGTAAAGCAGGATCAAACGTTACATCGGCGATATTGGTCAAAATCGAAAAATTAACCCCACGCTTGAGAAGTAATTCCAACACCTCTTTAGCGTGTTTTTTCATCAAACCATGAAACTCTTCACTTCCAAGTAAGTTTTCAAGCATCACACATTCCTTTAAACTCTTTTAAGAGGGATTCTATTTCGCTTATACCTAACTGCCAAAAATGCTCATCTTCTATATCAAAACCAAAATGTTTAATAAGCTCTTTAGGGCTTTGACTTCCACCTGCACTTAAAAAGTTGATGTAGTTTTGTACAAAAGTTACTTTATCGCTTTTTTTGTACAAGCCATAGAGCGCTAAAACAAGTAGCTGTCCATAACTGTACGCATAGCAATAAAATGGTGAATGAATAAAATGAGGAATATAACTCCACCACATCGTATAATCTTTGCTCAGGGTTATGCTTTTGCCAAACATTTTTTGGCTCTCTTGCATCCAGTAGTTATTAAACGTCGCAAGATCAAGCTCGCCTTCATGTGCATGGACTTTACGCTCAAAGGTTGTAAAATTGATTTGGCGATAGAGTGTTGAGAAAATATCTTCAATTTTACTTGCATATAACGAGCGTTTTTCAGTCGTACTGAGTCCATCTTTAATCGCATCAAACACGAGCATTTCAGCAAAAACCGATGCTGTTTCTGATGTTGTAAGAGGCGTATCACTTCCAAGATACCCCACATCACGTGAGAGGTACTGATGAATGGCATGTCCCAATTCATGCGCTAATGTAAACAAATCTCGTCTGGTGTCGGTATGATTTAAAAGCACATACGGATGGGTTGAAGGTGTTGCAGGATGTGAAAACGCACCACCTCTTTTTTTATCTTTTGGAAAAACATCAATCCAGCCTTTTTCAAATGCCATCGAGGCAATCTCATAAAACTTAGGATTAAATTTTTTAAACGCATCCAAGACAATCTGTTTAGACGTTTCAAAATCGTACTTGCTACTAGAAGCTTCGAGCGGAGCATAACGATCGTACTCAAAAAGCTCTTCTAATCCCAATAATTTTGCTTTTTGTTCATAATACTCTTGAACAAGATGAAAACTACTCTCAGCACTTTTAATCAGAGCATCAACGCTTTTCTGGGTAATTTTATTGTCCATATGGCGTGGTTGTTCTGCATTTTTATACCCACGAAGCTCACAATCACTCGAAAGATCCGTTTTGATCATATTAAAAATATATGCGAGTAACGGTTGGTGTGGTTTAAGCCCTTTTGTAAAAGCACTGGCTGCTTTTTTTCTTACCTCACGATCGGCATCTTGAAGTTTACTCAAAATCTCTTCTTCAGAAAGCTTTTGACCTTCATAAACAAATTTCATACGGCTGAAATGTTCATCAAAAAGTCTGCTAAACGCAGAAGCGGATGTCATCTCTTTTTTGAGGAGAATACGTTCTTCTTTTTGACTGAGCTGATACGGTTTTTCTTCCATCAATGATTCTAAATAATACTTATACATTGAAGAAGATGCAATAAATTCTTCTTGCTTTGGTTTAGAGAGTTTATTAAATTCAAGTTCAAAAAAGAGAAGGTTTTCAGCAATGTTGGAATGTGCTTGTTGATATTTGGCATAAAAACCACCATTGTCACTATTGGTGGCAAATTTTAAAAACGCATAGGTCATGATACGACCGAGTTTTTCATTGATTGATTCATACTCTCTGATCGATTCTAAAAATTCGTTGACATGCAACTCTTTGAGTTTACCCTTATAAACCGATTCAAAGCTTTTTGCGCGCGCTGCAGCATCTTTCAAATCTGCTTCCAATAACGCTTCATTTTCGTAGAGTGATGAGAGATCCCAATTCAAAATTATTCCTTTATCCATAATACATTATCAATGATTTTAAATCCTATAAGTGCATTCATTATAGCAAATTTCTCGGCTTTTTGAAGGCTTTTAATGTCTAAATGCGCGCTTTGCAACATTCCACTTGCAAGCAAACGAGCCCTCGTTGTTCCTTCTAAAAGCGGATGATGAGGCGTTTGCCATTTCCCATCAATCAAGAGAGCAATATTTGCGATACTTGTATCGTGAAGCTTTCCATTACACATAAAAAGCACATCATCAACATCATGTCTAAGATGTTTATTTAACGCATCTCTATCGCAATATTTATACCTATAGTCAATGTCTGCCTCAACCAGTGCAAATTTCTCAAAATGGCGAGGTGTGTAGGGAATGTACTCTATCTTCATTATCTCTTGTGCATACTCCACACGTACACGATACAACGCATCTTTAGGAGGATTGAGATGTTCCGAAAGAGCTATTTTTTGGCAAGATCCATAAAGCTCAGAGCGTGTTTTATCAAATCTGGCTTGATGAAATGCAAGATGTGCGATTTCACCATTCACCGCTTTAAGCGTTTCAAAACACGGGGATATAGACTTTGTCACACAACTCATCGTACTCCTTTTGGGCATCGCTTAAAAGCGTGATGCCTCCACCACTTTTAAACAGATACCCATCCTCCGTTTTTTCTAAAAAACGAATCATCACAGCGCTGTCCAAACTTTGCCCATCGTAAATGCCAAAAATGCCCGTGAAATAGCCCCTGTCGTAATTTTCAACTCGCTCTATAATCTCCACACTCTTGCGTTTAGGTGTGCCACTAATGGAGCCTGCAGGAAGGAGTTTTGCTATTATATCGCCTACATGTTCATGCCAATTTGCCTCTAATTTTCCAGTGATTTTAGAGCTTATTTGTAAAAGCTCTTTCGCGCCTGCTTGAATTTTTTCAACATAACGAAATTTTTCAACCCGTACTTCACGAGCAACCATGGAGAGGTCATTACGCAAAAGATCTACCACCATGACATGTTCGGCTTTTTCTTTTTCATCATCTAAAATCATTTTTTCCGCATGAGGAATACTCGCATCAATCGTGCCTTTCATAGGGTACGTACTAATCTGATTGGCTTCAATCTTTACAAAACGCTCTGGAGAAAAACAGACAAACGCTTCTTTAAAGCAGAGTTTAAAAGGGGCATTTGCACTGTAAAAGAGATTTTCAAGGCTGCAATCAAGTGTGACTTTTGTAGGAGATGTAAGATTGAGCATATAGGTATTGCCCGATTGTATCTCTTCAATCACAGCTTCAACTTGGGCAAGATAACGATCTTTGTTTGGGTGATTTTTTTGCCATGAAAAGGGTTTTTTGATAACATTTTCCATGGCATTGGTTTGAGTTTCTATGCGGTATAAAATACCTTTTTCTAAAGATGCGAGTGCAGAAGCATAAAAATGTTTCGCGGCATAGTCAATCACGAAGAAAAAAGGCTCTTTGTTTTTACCAAAATGATTGAGTTTGGAAGCAAACTCAATGTTCAATCAGCTTCTCCAAAACCGCCATTCTCACAGCTACACCATTTTTAACTTGTTCTAAAATTTTTGAACGTGGATCTTTCATCATAAAGTCATCCACATCCACATTACGGTGCACTGGGCCTGGATGAAGAATGATAATATCACGATTACCCATGAGTTTAGAGGTAATACAAAAATCAGTTCCATAATCTTTCAATGACGCATAAATCTGATTGGCATGACGCTCAGTTTGAGCACGTAAACTCATGATGACATCAACCTCATCAATTACCTCTTCTATGCGGTGATGGACACGAAGATCTGTTTGAGGTAAGAAATGCGGAGGTCCAACCAAAATGACTTCAACGCCAACGCGTCCTAAAAGCTCAATATTGCTGTTCGCAACGCGTGAATTTTTGATATCGCCTACAATGGCTACTTTTTTACCGCGAACATCTCCAAAATGACGTCTCATTGTAAAAAGATCTAAGAGTGCTTGTGTTGGGTGTGCGTGAGAACCATCTCCACCATTGACAATTGGGCAATTGACATAGTTTGCTAAGATATGCGGAACGCCTGAGCTTTTATGACGAACCACAATGGCATCAGGGCCCATTGCATCAAGGTTTGCAGCGGTATCAAACAGCGTTTCACCTTTACTTGAAGAACTGCGTGAGACATCAAGACTTACAACCATTGCACCAAGACGTTTTGCAGCAATCTCAAAACTACTACGTGTTCGTGTGGAGTTCTCAAAAAAAATGGTGATGACCGTTTTGTTTTTCAAAATTTCTCGTGGTTTTTCATCTAAAAACTCTGTTGCTCTTTTGTACAACTGCTCAATCTCTTCCAACGAAAAATCCCGTGTATTAATCAAATGGTTCACGCACCGCTCCTTGATGATTTTGGAAAAATAATAACAAATTTTGACTGTAAGTTTCGTTAACACTTCATTGAATTCTCTTTGCTACAATTCCAAAAAAAGGAGGAAACATGAAAAAAATCTTTTGTGCACCGCTTCTACTTTTGGGTTCTCTCCTTTGTGCAGAGACCATCAGTTTTACAGAAGAGGTACGCGTTATTACCAGTAAACCTGAGTACCGTATGGTCACAACTCGTACGCCCTTTCAAGAGTGTTGGGATGAGCAAATCGAAGTACATTATGCTCCAGCACCTCAGAACGATGGCAGTGGTGTTGTAGGTGGTGTTCTTGGCGGTGTCGCAGGTGGTGTGTTAGGTCATCAAATTGGCGGAGGTAGTGGTAAAACTGCAGCAACCGTTGGTGGCGCTATTGTGGGTACATTGGTTGGTAAAAATTTGGCTGAGCAGAACAGTTATACACCGCCTCCTCCTCCAACGTATCGAACAGAGAGACGTTGTACGACACGCTATGAAGAGAAAAATGCGGAGAAGTTTATGGGGTATCGTAACACGGCTAACTATAAAGGTCAAAGCATTGTTAAGTACTCAGACCAGCCTTTAGAGTTTATCCACGTTAATGTCACGGTAAACTACTAAACTATCAATAATTTCGTTCATATTCTCTTGCAATGAGAGCACTCTGCCAAACAATTTTTTAAAGAATGGTAGAGTGATCTCATCAAAAGAAGCACGATCTCCTCTAAAATTAATACACCATTCATAATCATCCACACCAAGACTATCCAGCAGATGAAGGTTGAGTAAAACATCATTAATACAGCCTAATTGATCATGTCCCACAAGCAATGTTTTTGCATGAAATAGACGAATAAAATCATACATATACAAATCTTCTTCGATAGGAACCAAAAGCCCACCTGCCCCTTCGATCAGAACGATATCGCACAATGCCTCGATTTTAGCATAGGCACTCTCCAATAACTCCAAACTGATTTTTTTGCGCCCTTTTGCAACAAAAGGAGCTGCAGGAAGTTCAAACTGATACGGGGTAATATCTCTCATTTTCAGCACTTCAAGTGCAGGATTGAGGCGTTTGGCTGTTTCAAAAAGCAGTGTTGCATCAAGAGGTTCTTTTACAACGCCTGTTTCGATGGGCTTCATCACACCTACTTTTAAGCCTTTCGCAGCAAGGGCTTCAAGCAATTTGAGTGTTGTATAGGTTTTGCCAATATTGGTATTGGTTGCGGTAATAAAAATAGGAGGGTATTTTTTCATAGTAAGTACTCTTTTTGGCATTATTATAACCAAAAAGAGTTTAAGGGCATTTATCGCCCTTAGTGTTTTAACCGATTAAATAACGTGTGAGAAACGCAAGAGAAGCCGCGATGATATGTGGTGCTCCATACAAAAATGTTGCGAAGACTTGCACCAAAATACTTTTTTTGAGCTTCATGCCAAAAATAATCAATGTTCCAATAAAGGTTGTTGCAAAAATATAAGAAAGTGCGTGCATTAAACCATAAGTTGGATCATGCTTGAGACTTGCAAGAAAAAGCGTAATCACATACGCAGCAATGAAAAAACCTATGACATTAGGCAAGGTTTCATAACGTTGAAACTTCTCGTAAAAATCCTCTACACTGGGTGTAGGCAAACCTGAAGACTCTTTGAGTTTTTTAGATGCAATGGCTCTTTTTTCAAAAAAGAGAAACGCGATCAGACTAAGAGTAACTCCAATAGGGACAATTAGGAACAGTGCATCCATACCAAACTCCTTTTGTGACATTTTTGTGATACACGATGATTGTAACGATGGTTGGTTTGGGTGTTGCTTAAAAAGATGAATTAATGATAATTAATGCTATTTAAATCGTACGGGAATACAAAAATCAAGATCAAACGTCTCATCTACGTCGATAAAATGATTTTTTCTATACAATGCAAAAGACGGTAAAGAGGCTTTTTCATAATCGCTTTTGGGTAACCACTCATGGTAAATCACATCCATGTACTTTCGAAGATCTCCATAAATGCCTTTTAGAGAAAAAACTGCACAAAACGTTTGAGGAATACGCATCACCCCTACTTCGGCACTTCTGTAAAATTTTTTTGAAGATGGAAGCTCTAAACAAGCGACATAATGGCACTGTGATGACTCCACAAAACGAGGATTGCTATGATGCAAGCCTATCATGCTCTGTTGTGAGAAATCAATGCCTTGTCGTAACGCCCACTCTTGAAGCTTTAGCCACGCCATTTTAATACTTCTATCATACCCTTTGTGCCGCACATATGCTACATCAAAACTTGGCATGGAACAAATTTTAACGGCTAAAGGTTTGTCCACATACGTATAGTCTCTGTTTTCATTGGCTTTATCAACCTCTCTCCACTTCGTAGGAGTAACGCCAAAATTCTCTTTAAACGCTTGGGTAAACGAAGCATTAGAAGCGAAACCTACATCGTGCATAATGTGCGTGATGGTTGCATCGGGGTTAAATAAAAGAAGGTTGGCAGCATGTTCAAGTTTCACACGCTTAATATACGCATGTAAACTCTCTTTGGTGATCTCTTTGAAAATGCGATTAAAATGAAAGGGAGACATCGCTACTAATGCGGCAAGTTCTTCCACAGAGAAGTTTTTTTCAATATCGCCGTGTATATGAAAAAGTACTTCATTAACGCGTTCAAGATGGTCATTTTTGGTAGTTTGTTTTTGTCTCATAAAGCAATTATAGCACAAATGGACAAAACAAATCCCTCGTTTTATGTGGTATGACCAAAATGTGAACGCTATAATTACAGTACATTTTTATAAAGGCTAGCCATGCAAACCAAATTTGCAAAACGTGTTACTACGGCATCACGTTCATTTACACGCACCATCTTGGACTTAACCGCACAAAGTTCCATCATCTCTTTTGCGGGCGGACTCCCTGACGCTGCACTTTTTCCACGAGAGAACATTGAAAAACATGCTAAAAAACTCTTTGAGACAGAAGACAATCGCTTATTCCAATACAGCAATGCTTCTGGTGTTGAAGCACTCAAAGTCGAGATTGCTAAAAAATATCACCATACAACATCCGCGGAAATTATGCTCACCAATGGTTCTCAACAAGGTCTCGATCTTGTATGTAAAACGTTTTTAGATGAGAAAGATTGCATCATTGTTGAAGACCCTAGTTACCTTGCAGCCCTTGGACTCTTTCATATGTATAACGTTAACGTGAAAGCCGCTCCTCTTAGTGCCAATGGTGTCGATACTGTTGTTTTAGAAGAGCTTTTCCGTGACTATTCGCCAAAATTTTTCTATACTATTCCTATCTTTCAAAATCCAACAGGGTACTCTTATACACTAGAAACACGTCAAGAAGTAGTACGAATCGCTAAAAAATACAATGTTATTCTCTTGGAAGATAGCCCATATGAAGCCCTTCGTTACGATGGTGTACAAACTACTGCCTTTGCTGATTTACTCCCAGAACTCACCATTGCACTTGGAACATTTTCTAAAACACTTGCTCCTGATTTTCGTATCGGTTGGATGAAGGCACCTAAAGAAATCATCAGTGCACTCACACTCTCCAAAGAGAGTACCGATTTGCAAAACTCAAAATTTTTCCAGCATATCTGCGCACATATGATGCAAAATGGCGAACTTCAAGAACATACCAAAACCCTCATTGAATACTATCGTCCAAAACGTGATGCTATGGTTAATGCGTTACATGAGCTTTTTGGAGAGAGCATTGAGTTTGTCGTTCCAGAAGGAGGTATGTTTATTTGGGTTAACTTTAAAAAATGTGATGATAGCATGAAACTTTTTGATATTGCTATTAAAAAAGGTGTTGCCTTTGTACCAGGAAGCGTTTTCTTTGCTGATAAACGTGTAAGTTCTTACGGAAGACTCAACTACACAAACTCAAGCCTAGAGCAGATAAAAGAAGGTGTGAAAAAACTTTTTGACGCCTATACTGAACTCTAAAAAAGAGAGAGCCTCTAAGCTCTCTCTTTTTTAATCTTTGAACGCGTTTTCCATGCCATCATGATCCCAAAGAAGCCTATAATCAGGCTAATCCCTGAAATCGCTTGAGCATAGTGTGCAAACAACGGCGCAGAATCCCACACCATAATGTGTTGATCATTGACTTCAAACGATATGTTAAACTGATGACCACCATGGTCACTTCCAGGCGTTGCTACCAATTTCCACATACCAGCGCGATCTGGCATAAAGGCCACAATACCATTTTTATCACTCTGTCCTTCTTGAAACGGTAAACTAGCATTAGGAGCATACAAGGTATAAGGAGCAAACGATGCTGGTTCGGAGCCAAGCAACAACTTTACCGCCATGGCGCCATCATGAAACTCATGCTCCACACTGTGTGCAAACAATGAGCTGATACTCAAAAACATAACCACAATAAAAGAACGCATCTATTTCACCGTAAATGAAAGACTGCTTTGCACCGTTACGGCATCCACACTTGGGTCATCAAACTGCTGGGCATAATGTTTTGCAGCAACGATAAAGAGACCCCTCTTTTTAAGAGGAATCTGTGCGATACCATACGCATCCGTTTTATAACTAGGCTCTTCCTCGTCGCTACTTTCAAAACCAGCATTCGCTAAAGGAACACCCTCTTTTAGCACAAGAACAGGAAAGGTTTCACCCACTTTGACATTGAAAGGATTGACAAGAGGAACGATCTCCATGTAAAGCCCTGCTGGTTTACTAAATGCTTCGTTCCAACTAAAAAGTGTCTTACTAAATTTATGGCTTTTAAGTGTTCCAAAAACCACTCCCTTAGGTTGCGTTGTTGCGCTAACATGCTCAAAGCCTTTGGTTCCTTTTACCCATTTCCCTGCATCAAAAGAGAAACACATCATACCTGCTTCTGCATCGCTTAAAATTTTAGGCATAGTGCCACTGTTATCAATACCCGCTGCAATGCTTTTTCCATTCACGCCAAACGCTTTAACCCCTTTAAGTTGCTCTTTTTGATACGATTCAAATGTTTCATGGTTCCAATAAATGGCCTCATAACTACTCTCCTTTTTGGAAGCAACAATTTGATGTGCAAAAATACCTGTGGTCAATAAAGCCGATGCCAGACATATATGAATGATTTTCATACAAACTCCTAAATATTTTAAATTTAAAAGTAGTAATAAATAATACTACTTTAATTTAAATCTTA
>CAYXNJ010000026.1:0-37105 GCA_964466465.1 uncultured Sulfurospirillum sp. | reverse complement strand
GACTGATAGAACTTCGTTCATCATTAACGGTGTTGAAAGAGTTGTTGTTAATCATCTTCATAGAAGCCCTGGTGTAATCTTTAAAGAAGAAGAGAGCCCAACGGTTGCTAACAAATTTATCTATAATGCTCAAATTATTCCTGATCGTGGTTCTTGGTTGTACTTTGAGTACGATGCAAAAGATACACTTTTCGTGAGAATTAATAAACGTAGAAAAGTTCCTATTACGATTCTATTCCGTGCACTTGGATACAGCAAACAAGATATCTTAAAACTTTTTTACCCAGTGCTCAATATTATGATTCGTGAGAACAAATTCCTCATTGAATTCTCAGCAGATAACTTCTTGGGTCGTGTTGATTTTGACCTAAAAGATGAACATGGTAACCTTCTTTTAGCAGCAGGCAAACGCCTTGCTCGTAAAAAAGCAGAAAAATTTATTGAAGATGGTGTCAAGTTTATCGAGTATCCTGTTGAAATTTTAGTAAACCGTTTCCTTTCTTCTCCAATTATCGATCAAGAGAGTGGTGAAGTTCTATACGATACCCTTACACAGCTTGATGAAGGAAAATTAGCAAAAATTATTGAACAAAAATGTGAAGTAATTGAAATTGCGAATGATCTTGCAAGTGGTGTGGATGATGCTATTATCAACTCATTTATCGCTGATAACGAAACACTCAAGTTACTTCGCCAAACAGAAAGTATTGAAGATGAGAACGATTTAGCAGCTATTCGTATTTACAAAGTTATGAGACCAGGTGAGCCTGTTACAAAAGAAGCAGCAAAACTTTTCGTAAAAGATCTATTCTTTAATTCTGAGCGTTACGATTTAACAAAAGTTGGTCGTATGAAAATGAATCATAAGTTAGGCCTCTCTGTACCTGAATACGTCACCATTATGACCAGTGAAGATATTATCAAAACAGCGAAGTATTTGATCAAAGTTAAAAATGGTCAAGGTCATATCGATGATAGAGATCACTTAGGTAATAGAAGAATTAGAGCAATCGGTGAGTTATTAGCGAATGAGCTTCATGCTGGTTTGATTAAAATGCAAAAAGCAATTCGTGATAAATTTACAGCACTTAGCGGTAGTGTTGAAGAGTTGATGCCACATGATTTAATTAACTCTAAGATGATTACATCTGCGATTGCAGAATTTTTCTCAAGTGGTCAGTTATCTCAGTTTATGGATCAAACAAACCCACTGAGTGAAATTACACATAAAAGAAGACTTTCAGCACTTGGTGAGGGCGGTTTAGTTAAAGAACGTGCGGGCTTTGAAGTGCGTGACGTTCACCCAACACACTATGGTCGTATCTGTCCTGTTGAAACACCAGAGGGTCAAAACATTGGTTTGATCAACACGCTTTCAATGTATGCAAAAGTAAATGATTTAGGTTTTGTTGAAGCACCATACCGTAAGGTTGAGAATGCAAAAATTACTGACGAGATTGTTTACATTACAGCAACACAAGAAGAAGGCTTAGTTATTGCTCCTGCAAGTACAAAAGTCAATGACAACAATGAAATTGTTGAAGACTTGATTGAGGTACGTGTTGATGGTGAAACAGTTCTAATTGAAAAAGAAAAAGTTGACTTAATTGACCTTTCATCTATGATGATTGCAGGTGTTGCCGCGTCACTCATTCCATTCTTGGAACACGACGATGCGAACCGTGCACTTATGGGTTCAAACATGCAACGTCAAGCAGTGCCTCTTGTTAAATCAGATGCACCAATCGTAGGAACAGGTGTTGAGAAAATTGCCGCTCGTGACTCATGGGAAGCGATTAAGGCAAAACGTGCAGGTGTTGTTGAAAAAGTCGATAACAAAAATGTTTACATTCTAGGTGAAGATGAAGGTGGTGCATTTATTGATCATTATGCTCTTCAAAAAAATCTTAGAACAAACCAAAATACAACCTTTACACAAAAAGTTATTGTCAAAAAAGGTGATGTTGTTGAAGCAGGTACTGTTCTAGCAGATGGCCCAAGTATGGATCAAGGTGAGCTTGCAATCGGTAAAAATGCAATGGTTGCCTTTATGCCTTGGAATGGTTATAACTACGAAGATGCGATTGTAATTTCAGAGCGTATGATTCGTGAAGATGCATTTACAAGCGTTCATATTTATGAAAAAGAGATTGAAGCACGTGAATTAAAAGATGGTGTTGAAGAGATCACTAAAGATATTCCAAACGTTAAAGAAGAAGAGTTAGCTCATCTTGATGACAGTGGTATTGTTAAAGTAGGTACATATATTACTCCAGGTATGATTTTGGTAGGTAAAGTATCTCCAAAAGGTGAAGTAAAACCAACTCCTGAAGAAAGACTCCTTCGTGCTATTTTTGGTGAGAAAGCAGGACACGTTGTCAATAAATCATTGTATGCAACACCTTCATTAGAGGGTATCGTTGTTGATGTTAAAATCTTTACAAAAAAAGGTTATGACAAAGATCCACGAGCAGTACAAGCATATGAGCAAGAAAAAGAGATTTTGGATCGCGAGCATCATGATAAACTCTTGATGTTAGATAGAGAAGAGATGTTACGTATTAATGCATTGCTTCTTAAAAATCCATTGCAGGAAGATCAAGAGATCAGTAAAAACAGCTATAAAAAAGGTGACTTTATTAAAGCTGAAGATCTTCACAATGTTAATCGTTTCTCTATTAACTCTATTGTTAAAGCGTTTTCAAACGAAATTCAAGACGAGTACAAAGATCTTAAAGTTTACTTCCAGAATGAGAAGAAAAAACTTAAAGAAGAGCACGATGAGAAGCTTAATATCATCGAGAAAGACGATATCTTACCAAGTGGCGTTGTTAAACTTGTAAAAGTGTATGTTGCTACAAAACGTAAGTTAAAAGTCGGTGATAAAATGGCTGGACGTCACGGAAATAAAGGTATCGTTTCCAATATTGTTCGTGAAGTCGATATGCCATACCTTAAAAACGGTGAGATTGTAGATATCGTTCTGAATCCACTGGGCGTTCCAAGTCGTATGAACATCGGACAAATTCTTGAGGTTCACTTAGGACTTGTTGGTAAACGTTTAGGTACACAAATTGAAGAAATTTTCAAAGAAAAGCAAGGTGATTGGATTAAATCACTTCGTGAAAAAATGATTAGCATTGCTGAAGTTGCAAAACTGATGGATGCTAAGAATTTCATTGATACCTTAAATGACGAACAATTATTAGTTTATGCAAGAGATTGGAGCAAAGGCGTTAAATTTGCAACTCCAATTTTTGAGGGTGTTAATGTTGAAGAGTTTGAAAAACTCTTTGAAATGGCAAAAATTGATATGGACGGAAAGACAGAGTTATACGATGGTATGACTGGTCAAAAAATGCATGAAAAAGTCAACGTGGGTTACATGTATATGTTAAAACTCCACCACTTAGTTGATGAAAAAGTTCACGCAAGAAGTACAGGACCATACTCACTTGTCACACAACAACCAGTGGGTGGTAAAGCACTCTTCGGTGGACAAAGATTCGGTGAGATGGAGGTTTGGGCGCTTGAGGCATACGGTGCTGCTCATACCCTAAGAGAAATGTTAACAGTCAAATCAGACGACGTTGAAGGAAGAATCCTAGCGTACAAAGCACTCACAAGAGGCGAAAATGTACCACAAACAGGTATCCCTGAAACATTCTATGTTTTAACAAACGAGTTGAAGTCTTTGGCTTTAGATGTTGAGATTTATGACGAGGTGGAAGAAGATGAAACGACTAGAACCAATTGAGATTCACGAAGAGAGCCGTCCAAGAGACTTTCAAGCTTTCCAATTAAGACTTGCAAGCCCTGAGAAGATTCGCTCATGGAGTTATGGTGAGGTCAAAAAGCCAGAAACCATTAATTATCGTACGCTCAAACCTGAGCGTGACGGTCTTTTTTGTGCGAAAATCTTTGGACCCGTCAGAGATTATGAATGTCTGTGCGGAAAATACAAAAAGATGCGCTACAAAGGCATCAAATGCGAAAAATGTGGTGTTGAAGTAACGAGCACAAAAGTAAGACGTTCACGTATGGGTCACATTGAACTTGTGACTCCAGTGGCGCACATTTGGTATGTTAACTCACTTCCAAGTCGTGTAGGAACATTGCTTGGTGTGAAAATGAAAGATCTTGAGCGCGTACTTTACTATGAAGCATACATTGTTGAGCAAGCAGGTGAAGCGTTTTATGATGCTGAAAATAAAAATAAAGTTGCAGTGTATGATGTTTTAAATGAAGAGCAATACCAAGCATTACAGCAAAAATTTGGAGATACTGGTTTTGTTGCAAAAATGGGTGGTGAAGTCATTCGCGATCTTTTAGCAAACCTTGATCTTGTTGAAGTTCTTGGACAGCTTAAAGATGAAATTAGTCAAACAAGCTCAGAAGCGAAGAAAAAAACCATTGTTAAACGTCTAAAAGTTGTTGAAGCATTTTTGAACAGTGGTAACCGCCCTGAGTGGATGATGATTACCATGCTTCCTGTATTACCACCAGATTTAAGACCATTGGTTGCTCTTGATGGCGGTAAATTTGCCGTAAGTGATGTCAATGACTTGTATCGTCGTGTTATTAACAGAAATGCACGTTTGAAACGTTTGATGGAACTTGATGCTCCTGAAATTATTATTCGTAACGAAAAACGTATGCTTCAAGAAGCGGTTGATGCGTTATTTGATAATGGTCGTAGAGCAAATGCGGTTAAAGGTGCAAACAAACGTCCTTTAAAATCGCTCTCAGAGATCATTAAAGGTAAACAAGGACGTTTCCGTCAAAACCTACTTGGTAAAAGGGTTGACTTCTCAGGTCGTTCAGTCATTGTTGTTGGACCAAATTTGAGAATGGATCAATGTGGTCTTCCAAAACAGATGGCATTGGAGCTTTTCAAACCACACTTGTTAGCACGCCTTGAAGAAAAAGGCTATGCAACAACGGTTAAACAAGCTAAGAAAATGATCGACATGAAAACCAATGAAGTTTGGGAATGTTTAGCAGAAGTTGTTAAAGGTCATCCCGTTATGCTTAACCGTGCGCCAACACTTCACAAACTCTCAATTCAGGCGTTCCACCCTGTTTTGATTGATGGAAAAGCGATTCGTTTACATCCGCTTGTATGTTCTGCGTTCAACGCGGACTTCGACGGTGACCAGATGGCGGTTCACGTTCCATTGTCACAAGAGGCGATTGCTGAGTGTAAAATTTTGATGCTCAGTTCTATGAACATCTTGCTTCCAGCTTCTGGAAAAGCGGTAACCGTTCCAACACAAGATATGGTTTTGGGTCTTTACTACTTAACACTAGAGAAGCCGAATGCAAAAGGTTCAAATAAAATTTTTGCAAACATTAATGAAGTACATATTGCTATTGATGCAGGACATCTTGATATTCACGCGAAAATTAAGACACGTATCAATGATAGAGTACTGTTCACGACAGCAGGTCGTTTAATTTTAAAATCGATCTTGCCAGATTTCGTTCCTGAAGAGTTATGGAACAGAGTCTTGAAAAAGAAAAACATCGGTGGATTGGTAGATCATATCTTTAAAGAGGGTGGTATTGGTGTTACTGCAGGATTCTTGGATAACCTCAAAAATCTTGGTTTCAAATACGCAACTCAAGCGGGTATTTCTGTTTCTATTGATGATATTCGTGTTCCTGAAGCAAAAGTGAAAAAGATCAAAGAAGCGAAGAAAAAAGTACGTGAGATCCAAAAACAGTTCAGTTCAGGTCTTTTAACTGAGCAAGAGCGTTATAATAAAATTATTGATATTTGGACCGATACAAACAATGACGTAGCTTCTGAAATGATGAAGCTTACAGAAAGCCATAAAGGCGGCTTCAACTCTATTTACATGATGGCAGACTCTGGAGCGCGTGGTTCTGCGGCACAGATTCGTCAGCTAGCAGGTATGAGGGGTCTTATGGCAAAACCAGATGGAAGTATTATTGAGACTCCAATTATCTCTAACTTCCGTGAAGGTCTAAATGTTCTTGAGTACTTTATTTCAACGCACGGTGCTCGTAAAGGTTTAGCTGATACCGCTCTTAAAACAGCGAACGCGGGTTACTTAACACGTAAACTGATCGACGTTGCGCAAAACGTTAAAGTTACGATGGATGATTGTGGTACACACGAAGGTGTTGAAATCACAGAAATCAGCGAGAGCGGCGAGCTTGTAGAATCACTTTATGAACGTGCAACAGGTCGTGTTTTAGCGGAAGATGTTATTGATACGATTACGAACGAAGTTCTATTCACTGAGGGAACACTTATTGATGAGAAGAGTGCTCAAGCCCTTAAAGAGGCAAGCATTAAATCTGTTGTTATTCGCACACCAATTACATGTAAAGCTAAAAAAGGCGTTTGTGCAAAATGTTATGGTACTAATCTTGCTGAAGGAACATTGGTTCGCCCAGGTGAAGCCGTTGGTATTATTTCAGCACAGTCTATTGGTGAGCCAGGTACACAGTTGACACTTCGTACATTCCACATCGGTGGTACGGCATCAACAGAGTCTCAAGATCGTCAAGTTATTGCTCAAAAAGAAGGTTTTATCCGTTATTACAATGTAAAAACGTATGCAACTAAAGAGGGTAAAAACATCGTAGCTAACCGTAGAAATGCTGCTGTTTTATTGGTTGAGCCAAAGATTAAAGCACCATTTAAAGGTACAATTGAAATCGATACAGCTCACGAAGAGACAGCAATTACTCTTAGTGGTGCAGCAGGTGAGAATGTACGTTATACCCTTCGTAAGAGTGACTTTGCTAAGCCAAATGAGCTTGCAGGTGTTAGCGGTAAAATTGAGGGTAAATTCTATATTCCTTACGTGAGTGGTGATGTTGTTGAGATGAATGAGAGTATCGTAGAGGTTATTAAAGAGGGTTGGAACGTTCCAAGCCGTATTCCTTATGCGAGTGAACTCAAAGTTAAAAATGGTGAGCCAATTATTCAAAAAATTCATGCAGATGCAAAAGGTCTTGTGAAGTACTATAAACTTCGTGGAGATTACTTAGAGCGTATCCATGATATTGAAAAAGGTCATATCGTTAAAGAAAAAGGTATCTTTGCCGTTGTGGCAGATGATGATGATAGAGAGGCGATTCGTCACTATATCCCAAGAGATTCTATTATTGACGTAAATGACAATAGCATGGTTGATTCAAAAACCTTGCTTGCATACCCATCAACAAGTGAGCAAATCACAATTGCTGAGTGGGATCCGTATTCAACACCAATTATTGCTGAAGATGCGGGTACGATTACGTTTGAAGATATTGAGCCAGGTATCAGTGCAACAGAGCAGTTTGATGATATGACAGGTCAAAGCAGACTTGTTATTAACGAATACTTACCAAGCGGCATGAAACCGACTATTATCATTGCGAATAAAAATGGTGAGATCATTAAGTACCAACTAGAGCCAAAAACAGCGATTTTCGTTCAAAATGGCGCAATGGTTGGCTTAGCAGACCTTATCGGTAGAACACCAAAAGCGATTGCAAAATCGAAAGATATTACTGGTGGTCTTCCACGTATTAGTGAGCTTTTTGAGGCACGTCGTCCTAAAAATGCAACCGTCATTGCTGAGATTGATGGAACTATTCGTTTTGGTAAACCACTACGTTCAAAAGAGCGTATCATCATTGAAGCAAATGATGGTACAAGTGTTGAGTATTTAGTGGATAAAAATACACAAATTCACGTTCAACCAGGCGAGTTTGTTCACGCAGGTGAGAGACTCACTGATGGAGTTATTTCAAGCCACGATATTCTACGTATTATGGGTGAGAAAGCACTTCATTATTACTTAATCAGTGAAATTCAACAAGTTTACCGTGGACAAGGTGTTGCGATTAACGATAAACACATTGAGGTTATCGTTTCTCAAATGCTACGTCAAGTTAGAATTGTTGATAGCGGGGATACCAAGTTCATCATGGGTGATTTGATTAGCCGCAGACGTTTTAGAGAAGAGAATGAAGCAGTCATGAAAATGGGTGGACAACCAGCGATTGCTGAGCCAACATTGCTTGGTGTTACACGTGCTGCGATTGGTAGTGATAGTGTTATCTCTGCTGCATCATTCCAAGAGACAACAAAAGTACTTACAGAAGCAAGTATTGCAGGTAAGATGGATCTTCTTGAAGACCTTAAAGAAAACGTTATTTTAGGACGTATGATTCCAGTAGGAACAGGTCTTTATCAGAACAAAAACTTTAATGTTGAGTTAAACCCAAGTAGAGGTTAAGTTAAGGTTCCCTTAACTTAACCTTTTTTTAAGCTATTTTTAAATAAAATTAGCACCTATTTTTTACAAAATAAAGGAAATAATGTGCCAACCATTAACCAACTCGTCAGAAATGAGAGAAAAAAGGTAATTAAAAAGTCGAAATCACCTGCGATGGCAAAATGTCCTCAAAGAAGAGGCGTTTGCACCAGAGTTTATACTACGACTCCAAAAAAACCTAACTCAGCGCTTAGAAAAGTTGCCAAAGTCAAATTGACAAGCGGCTTCGAAGTCATTAGCTACATCGGTGGCGAAGGACATAACCTTCAAGAACACTCTATTGTTTTAGTACGTGGCGGAAGGGTAAAAGACTTACCTGGTGTTAAGTACCATATCGTACGTGGTGCGCTTGATACTTCAGGTGTTGCAAAAAGAACGGTGTCTAGAAGTAAATACGGTACAAAAAGACCAAAAGCTAAATAAATTTAACAGCAGGTGATGTCCGTTGTTTTGACATCATTTGAGTAAAATTTTTAACAAATTTGAAGGAAATATAATGAGAAGAAGAAAAGCTCCCGTAAGAGAAGTATTACCAGATCCAATCTACAATAGCAAGATTATCACAAAGTTTATCAATGCGTTGATGCTCGATGGAAAAAAAAGTGTTGCTACTAAAGTATTTTATGGTGCATTAGAGTTAGCAGAAAAAAGAAGTGGAACCTTAAAAGGTATTGAGATTTTTAATGCAGCTATCGATAATGTAAAACCAGTTATGGAAGTAAAAAGCAGACGTGTCGGTGGAGCAACATACCAAGTTCCAGTAGAAGTTAGAGCAGCTCGTCAACAAGCATTGGCTCTTAGATGGTTGGTTTCTTATTCACGTAAAAGAAGTGAGAGAACAATGATCGAGAGGTTGGCAAATGAACTTTTAGATGCGGCTAATAGTAGAGGCGCTACCTTTAAGAAGAAAGAAGATACTTATAAAATGGCAGAAGCAAACAAAGCGTTTGCTCACTATCGCTGGTAAAATGATGTTAGGAATGTTCGTCTATGCGATGTTCATTCCTTCTTCATGAACTTACACTCCTAATATAACAAGGAAATTATAATGGCAAGAAATACCCCTATTGAAATGGTTAGAAACATCGGTATTGCTGCGCACATTGATGCAGGTAAAACCACTACAACAGAAAGAATCCTTTTTTACACTGGTATCTCTCACAAAATTGGTGAGGTACATGATGGTGCTGCAACAATGGACTGGATGGAGCAAGAGAAAGAAAGAGGTATTACCATTACTTCTGCTGCGACAACATGTACATGGAAAGATCACCAAATTAACATCATCGACACTCCGGGCCACGTTGACTTCACAATCGAAGTTGAGCGTTCTATGCGTGTTCTTGATGGCGCTGTAGCAGTATTTTGTGCTGTTGGTGGCGTTCAACCACAATCAGAAACAGTTTGGAGACAAGCAAATCGTTACCAAGTTCCAAGAATGGTTTATGTTAATAAAATGGACCGTATTGGTGCAAACTTCTATAACGTTGAATCACAAATTAAAACGCGTCTAAAAGCGAATCCAGTGCCAATTCAAATTCCTATTGGTGCAGAAGATACCTTCAAAGGTGTTGTTGACTTAGTGGAAATGAAAGCACTTATTTGGGATGATGATGCTGCAATGGGTTCAAACTACCAAGTCGTTGAAATTCCAGCAGACTTGATGGATAAAGCAAAAGAATACCGTGAGAAAATGGTAGAAGCAGTTTCTGAAACTAGCGATGCTTTAATGGAAAAATACCTTGGTGGTGAAGAACTTACAAAAGAAGAGATCAAAGCAGGTATTAAAGCAGGATGTCTAGCAATGACATTCATCCCTATGATTTGTGGAACATCATTTAAAAACAAAGGTGTTCAACCAATGTTAGATGCTGTTGTTGATTATATGCCAGCTCCAACGGAAGTTCACGCAATTAAAGGTGAGTACGAAGACGGACGTGAGTGTGTTGTTGATTCAACAGATGATGGTGAATTTGCTGCTCTTGCGTTTAAAATTATGACAGATCCATTCGTTGGACAATTAACATTCGTTCGTGTTTACCGTGGTATCCTTGAGAGCGGTAGTTATGCGTACAACACAACCAAAGATAAAAAAGAGAGAATTGGTCGTCTCTTAAAAATGCACGCTAACAAACGTGAAGAGATTAAAGTTCTACACGCTGGTGAGATCGGTGCGGTTGTAGGTCTTAAAGATACACTAACAGGTGATACACTTGCGAGCGAAAAAGATCCTGTAATCCTAGAGAGAATGGTATTCCCAGATCCAGTTATCTCTGTTGCAGTTGAGCCAAAAACAAAAGCTGACCAAGAGAAAATGGGTATCGCTCTTCAAAAACTTGCTCAAGAAGATCCAAGCTTTAGAGTTGAGACTGATGAAGAGAGTGGTCAAACGATTATTTCTGGTATGGGTGAGCTTCACTTAGAAATTCTTGTTGATCGTATGTTACGTGAATTTAAAGTAAGTGCAGAAGTAGGTCAACCACAAGTTGCTTACCGTGAGACAATCCGTGCATCTGTTAACCAAGAGTACAAATACGCAAAACAATCTGGTGGTCGTGGTCAATACGGTCACGTTTATCTTAAACTTGAGCCACAAGAGCCAGGTGCAGGTTATGAATTTGTTAACGATATCAAAGGTGGTGCGGTTCCAAAAGAATACATCCCAGCTGTTGATAAAGGTATCAAAGAAGCACTTCAAAGCGGTGTACTTGCAGGTTATAAAGTGGAAGACGTTAAAGTTACCCTTTATGATGGAAGCTACCATGAGGTTGACTCATCTGAGATGGCATTTAAATTGGCTGCTTCTATGGGTTTCAAAGAGGGTGCAAGAAAAGCGAAACCAGTTATTCTTGAGCCAATCATGAAAGTGGAAGTTGAGACTCCAGAAGACTTTATGGGTGATGTTATCGGCGATCTTAACAGAAGACGTGGACAAATCAACTCTATGGATGACAGAAGTGGTAACAAAATTGTTAACGCATTCTGCCCATTGGCTGAAATGTTCGGTTACTCTACAGATCTTCGTTCTCAAACACAAGGTCGTGCTTCTTACTCTATGGAATTTGATCACTATGATGAAGTTCCAAGAAACGTTGCAGAAGAGATCATTAAAAAACGTAACGGCTAATTATACTTTCGGTAAAGAGTCTTCGGACTCTTTACTACCCCCTTTCAATATCTTCTTTAATTTCTTTTTCTTTATCACTCTTTTTCTTGAATTGCCAGACGTTAAACAATAAATAGCTATAATTTCGCGTTTAAATTTGAACACGTTTAGAAAGAGGTTAGAACTTGATAGAGATAAAACACCTAAGCAAATATTTTAACGATCAAAAAGTATTAGATGATATCAGTTTACAGATCAATGCAGGTGAAATATTTGCCATTGTAGGGCATAGTGGCGCTGGTAAATCAACATTGCTTCGCTGCATCAATGGGCTTGAAAGCTTTAGTGAAGGAGAACTTTCTGTTTTAGGCGAAGAAGTAAAAACGCTCAATGAAGAGGGATTGAGTCGGTTAAGAAGTCAGATTGGTATGATTTTTCAACATTTCTCTTTGCTTGGTCAAAAGAATGTTTATGAGAACATTGCTCTTCCTATGAAAGTGTGGGGATATGGCAAAGAAGAGATTCAAAAAAGAGTGGACGCACTTCTCAAACTGGTCGGACTTGAAACTAAAAAATTTGCTTATCCAAAGGAGCTTAGTGGTGGACAGAAACAACGTGTTGCCATTGCTAGGGCTCTAACACTCAATCCAAAAATCCTCCTTAGTGATGAAGCGACCTCTGCACTTGATCCAAATACAACAAAATCTATTTTAGAGCTTTTACAAGAGATCAATAAAAATCTTGGTGTTACGATCATCATTGTAACACATGAAATGGAAGTGGTAAAAAAAGTCGCTTCTCGTGCTTTACTGTTAGAAGAGGGGAAAGTCATAGGACTTGGACGCATTGATGATCTTTTTTTAAAACCTGATGAAAAAATGATGAAGTTTTTAGGTGAAGATGAAGATCTTCCCGAAGAAGGAGTCAATATAAGACTCTTCTTCCCTAGTAAAGTTTCGTATCAGCCCATTGTCACACAAATGGTAAGGGAGCTTGATATGAATTTTAATATTGTATGGGGAAAGCTCGAAAAACTCAATGATCACGTGGTTGGTTCACTTGTCATCAATGTTGATGAGCAAGCTGCCAATGAAGTGACGCACTATTTGCAAACAAAAACAGAAGTGATTTGGGAGATACTCTAAATGGAAGCACTAATAACATTTTATGAAAAATCACTTGGAATGAAAACTATTTTGATTGATGCAGTGGTTGAGACATTAACAATGAGCCTAATTTCGACATTTTTGGCGACGATTATTGGATTTTTACTTGCGATAGTCTTAATTACAACCGATAAAAACGGTATTTCGCCCAACCGATACACCTACAAAATGTTAGACGTTACTATCAATATGTTACGTTCATTTCCATTTATTATATTGATCATTGTGCTCTTCCCTGTGACGAAGTTTTTGGTGGGGAAACATACAGGTACGTTTGCGATGATCGTTCCTCTTACCATTGGTACAGCTCCTTTTATCGCGCGAATGATCGAAGGTGCTTTTAAAGAGGTCGATAGAAGTGTCATTGAGGCTGCAAAATCGTTTGGAACCAGTAAGTTCCAGATCATTTTTAGAGTCCTCCTTCCAGAGGCATTTCCGAGTATTATTTCGGCTATTACACTCTCTTTAATTATTATCATCGGTTTTTCGGCTATGGCTGGAACCGTTGGTGGTGGTGGTCTGGGTGCAGTGGCTATGAATTATGGTTATTATCGATTTGATGGTATTTACATCTTTTGGACGGTTTTTATTTTGATTGTGCTTGTTCAAATCTTTCAAAGTCTGGGCGATCTACTTTATAAGATAGTGAAGCATTAACGCGCACTTTGGAAAACACTTCAGTCAATTTTAATGCGAATGACGTTAGGATTTCATAAATCTTTAGTAAACAAAGTGATTTACTAAAGATTTAGTTATTTTAAGGAGTTAGTATGTATAAACGTTTAGGCGTAATTTTAGTTGGAGCATTACTTGCCTTCAGCGGTTGCAGTGGCGATAAAAAAGTTGAAGAAAAAGCGGCTTCAAAAGAAGATAAAAGTTCAAAGACAATTATCGTAGGCGCAACACCTGTTCCTCATTCTGAGATCTTAGAAATCGTAAAACCTCTTTTAGCCAAAGATGGCTATACCCTTGAGATTAAAGTGTTTAATGACTATGTAATCCCAAATAAAGTGACAGACAGTGGCGAAATTGATGCCAACTTCTTCCAACATACCCCATACCTTGTTGAATTTAATAAAAACCAAGGTACCAAACTTGTGAGTGTTGGTAATGTTCATATTGAGCCAATTGGTATTTACTCTAAAAAGATTAAAGCACTTTCTGAGCTTAAAGATGGCGATAGCGTTGCGATTCCAAATGACCCAAGTAATGCAGGTCGTGCTTTAGATGTTTTAGCCAGTGCTGGACTGATCAAACTTAAAGATGCTGAGCTTAAAACAAAGCTTGATATTGTTGAAAATCCAAAAAATTTGAAATTTACAGAGCTTGAAGCAGCACAGCTTCCTCGTGTTATCGAAGACTTTACACTTGCAGTTATTAACACAAACTACGCACTTCCAGCAGGTCTCAATCCTAGCAGTGATGCGCTTGCATTAGAGTCTGCTAATTCTCCGTATGCGAATATCCTCGTGGTAAAAGCGGGTAATGAGAACAGCGAGAAGACCAAAGCATTAGTTAAAGCTGTTAAATCTGATGAAGTGAAAAAGTTTATCACTGAAAAATACAAAGGTGCTATCGTTCCAGCATTTTAAATACCTCTAACCAAAGTGCCTCTTTGTAGCACTTTGGTTCTTCTCACTTTTAAATTCCCTAAGTCTATTTTTGTTATAATCCGCCACACAAAATCTCTGCATTGTCCCCATAGCTCAGCAGGATAGAGCATCAAATTCCTAATTTGAAGGCCGTGCGTTCGAATCGCGCTGGGGACACCACCTTAATTCAATAAGCGATCAATCTTCTCCATACTTTCATTATCTAACGTAAATTCAAAAATAGACAAATCTTCTTCCATATGCTGTGACGAGGTTGTTCCATTGAGGGGAATCATACCTTTGTGCGTCACATAACGGTAAAAAATCTGCTCAACACTTTTAGCACACTGATGCGCAATGTTTTGAAGTGTTGGGGATTGTAAAATATGCGGATTAGCACTGAGTGTCCAAAAACTTTGGTAAATGAGACCTTTTTCTTTACACCATGAACGCAGTTGTCCGTCATAATGCGTATCGGCATAAAAGCGGTTTTGTACTACAGCGGGTTTAATCTGGGCATCGTGATAGAGTTGTTCGAGTAAAGAGAGATCATAACAGTTGCTGATGCCGATTTGCCTTGTATCTCCTTTTTCACAGAGTTGTTCTAATACTCGCCATGCTCTTCGCAGATGGGCATAAGGAAACAGGGGCGAATGAAGTAACAAGGAGTCAAGATACTCTGTACGCAGGTTATGTTTAGAAACATTGCATGAAGCGATAATCTGCTCTTCTAGCGAGGCATTAGCATCATAAGGAAGACGCTGTGGGTCTTGCCCTGAAAGAGGCGTAAATTTGGTTTGAATAAAAAGCGTTTCTCTTTTGCCACCTGTTTGGTAAAAACGCTTTAATCCTTCCCCAACCAATGCCTCTTCGTAATGCTTCGGTTGACACGCGGTATCGATACCTCTAAAGCCCTTTTCAAGGGCTAATGCGACTAAATCCGCGGTGCGTTCTTTTTTCCACGCTGTGCCGTAAAGCATACACGGAATTGAGATATTTTGGGTGCTTGTCATGTAGTCCATGTGAACTCCTTTGCCTCATTATAGAAATTTTTTTTTCAACGGTGCTTTTTTTGTAGGATTAAACACAGCATCTAAAGAAAACGATAGCGAGTAAGCGGTAGGATACATCAAAGGAGATACGATGTTAGCATACCATGCTCAAACCATGCACAGCTATCTCTCTGTGCGAAATAAATCTCATTTTATGGATTGGGAACATCAGCCTAGACAGTTTAAACTCTATCCTGAACATTTTTCGCGCATCATGCTCGATAAACAAAATCCCAAGCACCAGTTCTTTTACCTTATAGGAGGAGTTACGGCTCAGAAAAGTTACCCAGGTGTGACCTATGCTCTTCGTACCAACCCCAGTGCTGGGGCGTTGTACCCTACAGAAGTGTATGTGCAGATACGAGGTGTTGAAGGATTTATTGATGGCATTTACCATCTGAGCCCTTACGAGTCCTCTTTGGTCTTGTTATATTCTTTAAAGAGTGACGAAGGTGTTGAGCCATTGATGAAGAGTAAAAAAGTCGATGGGTTTATTTTTCTCTTTTCAGCGCTTTATTACCGTTCTTCATGGAAGTATCGTGATCGTGCATTTCGGTATTGTTTACACGATACGGGGCATATGCTAGGTGCTTTGGAAGCATCGTGTATCGTGCATGAGAAAACGTACAGCATACATTATGGCATAGATAAAAAAGCGCTCAATAGTCTCTTTGGATTTGGTACAGAAGAGTTTTTTCTCTCGTGTGCGATTGTCGGTGAAGAGACAGAGAAGTCCTGTGGAGTATTAGCGATGCAATTACCCCATGTTGATGGCACAGGAACCTTTGAAGTCAATACGCTGATTGAAGAGACGTATCGTGACACTTGCGAACTCTCTTTACATAAACAAACCACACTACCTTCGTTTCATCTGGATCAAGAGCGCTTCAAACAAGCCATTTGGAAGCGTCGCTCCATTCGTGACTTTACGCAAAAGCCTCTTTCCAAAGAGGAATTTACGAGGGTGATGGATTTTATTAACGAACCCATTCCCTCTAATTGCGATGTGAAGATTGAAATTTATGCGATCATCAACCGTGTCGAGGGAATGTGGCAAGGTATTTACAAAGAGGGTGTTTGCCTGCAATCAGGGGATTTTGCGCGTAAAGCGGGCTATCTCTGTTTGGAGCAAGCACTCGGAGCGCAGAGCGGTGTGACTTTTTTTCTTGTAGGAAACGATGCCAAAAATTACCAAGCGATGGTGCAAAAAGCGGGCATTATAGGGCATCGGCTCTATCTTATCAGCGAATACCTTGGTTTTGGATGCAGTGGTATTGGGGCGTATGACGATGAAGAAGTTGCCGAATTTTTAAAGAGTGATGGCATGGTGCTTTATGCGTTAGCCATCGGTCGCTGAGGCAGTTTTGTGTAGGTATAGTAGAGCAGGAAAAGCGCTGAACTATAAACAATGCACCCAAGACCTATCCATAGCCAGATAAAGGAGAGGTTAAAATAGATGACGATAAGTGTGTAAACAATACTGGGGGCTAAGATTTGGCGGAAGAAACCAATATAGAAAATCATGGTTGGTTTTTTAATGCCTTGAAGTGTTGCCACACAGGCAAAATGGGTGACATAACCACAAAAGAGAAAAAGCATTACGTAGATGTAGGTTGTCCCGTACTGAATGACTTCACGATTGGAGTCAAACTGTGAAACGAGCCATGCCCCAAAAAGCCATAAAATCGCCATGCCTATGATGCTGATGGTGTATCCGTAAGCCAGTGCGTAAAAAAGCGTTTGACGCACACGTTCAAATTTCCCTGCTCCCATGTTATTGGAAACGAGACTGAGTACCGCACTGCTAATGCCAAGGGCTGGAAGTAACATCAACTGCTCGACTCGATACCCTATTCCATAGCCTGCTACAGCCTGATAGCCATAAAGCGTGACAAAATGAAGGGCTATGAGCGAGCCAAACGACATCATCAGCATATTCAGCCCTGGTGGTGTGGCTTGCGTGATAAACGCTTTGTAAATACGCCAATCAGGATAATACTGCTCTTTACAACTCAAACGAATAAGACCTGTCTGTAGGCTCTTGTAAAGTAAATAACCTGCGTTAATCGCCTGAATTAAAACCGTAGCCAATCCAATACCTGCAATGCCCATCGCAGGGATAAATCCCCATCCATAAATAAAGAGGGGATTAAGTGCGATATTGGCAAAAAAGCCGAAAATAAGGGTGTTTCGATAGCTTTTGGTATCGCCTGTTGCAACAAGTACGCTGTTGAGCGCAAAGTTGGCAAAGAAAAGAGGAGAACCTAGTAAAATTACTTCAATAAAGGAGAGCGCAAGGGCGTGGTAGCGCTCTTCTGTACCAATGATATGCAGTAAAGGTGACGCAAAAAAGAAGCCAAGTAACCCCAAAACCATTCCTACACCAACAATCAAAGCAACACCTTTTTGCGCAATCAAGCTGGCAAGAAAAAAGTGCTGTTTTCCATACGCATGACCAATCAGTGCTGTAAGCGCACTGGTTCCTCCATAGGCAAGTCCAATCACAAAGAAAAAGAGAAAGGATGATGCCGAGAGTGCGGCAAGTGCTTCTGTAGAGATAAGCCCTGCATAGTAAGTATCGACAATGTTGTAAAGGGTGTTAAACAGCATACCAAGACTAGAAGGAATTGCGAGTTGACGTAGTAAAGAAGGAATAGGCTGAGTAATCAGTGATGTCGAATCCATAGAGGCTCTTTTTGATTTTATCATAACGCTATCCTGCTTCAAAGAAGCTCTTTTTTTACTTTTAAAATGGTTTTTATAGCTCACTAATTACTCATTTTATTTCGTTAAGCTTCATTCATAAAAATAAAAATTACAGATTAAATGTAACTTTTATTTAAGTTTGTTGCTTTCCATGAAAAAAATGTTCAATCTAAGGAGTACATTATGACAAAGAAAATGGATAGAAGATCGTTTCTCAAAGCAAGTGGCGCAGTAGCAGGTACCGCTGTTGCAACAGTAAGTGCCGAAGCCATCCCTTTGGTAGGAGATTCATTGCTGAATGATGCTGAAAAAGGGTTTAGCGCATCACACTTTGGTGCAGTTGTGACCCATACCCGTAATTCTCGTTTTGAGAGTGTGACACCGTTTGAAGGCGATGCACACCCTGTGACATTGATAGAGGGCTTAGCGGCACGTACCTATGCTAAAGATCGTATTATGTATCCGTGTGTGCGTGAGAGTTACTTGAAAAATGGGTATAAAAGTGATAAAACCAAACGCGGAAGCGATAAGTTTGTGCGTGTAACATGGGAGACGGCATACGACTTGATTGCCAATGAACTCAAACGTGTGTATAAAAACTATGGTTCAGACGCGGTTTATGGTGGAAGTTATGGTTGGTTTTGTGTCGGAAGCCTCAATAACCCACAAGCGCTTCTAGGCAGAATGTTAGGTGTGGCAGGTGGTTATACTTCACGAACATGCACCTATTCAACCCATGCTATTCGTCAAATTACCCCATACATCACAGGAACCGATGAATCGACAGCTCCTGCGACAGTCTATCCCGTCATCATCGAAAACTCTGAATGTATCGTCTTTTGGGGAGCAGACCCAGTTAATACATGTCAAATCGCATGGGGTGTGCCAGATCATCAATCATATACTTACATGAAAGAGCTCAAAGAAGAAGCTAAAAAACGTAATATCAAGTTTTACATTATTGATCCTGTGTATAACAACACTGGTATGTATTTTGGAGCAGAGCATATTCAAATCCGACCAACCACAGACGTTGCACTGATGCTTGGTATGGCGCACTATCTCTACAGTGAAAATCTCTACAGTAAAGAGTTTGTTGATAAATACACCACAGGCTTTGAAGAGTTTAGAAAATACCTTGTCGGCGAGAGTGAAGACATGATGGCAAAAACTCCTGCTTGGGCATCTAAAATTTGTGGTGTTCCAGAAGATGTCATCAAAATGTTAGCCAAAGAATTTGTCTCTAAACGTACCATGCTTATGGGTGGTTGGGGCACACAAAGAGCACACCATGGCGAGCAACCCAACTGGATGATGATTACGCTTGCAAGTATGATCGGTCAAGTGGGACTTCCTGGTGGAGGTTATGGTATGAACTATCACTACTCAGATGGCGGTGTTCCTATGCCAGCAGCGGCTACGGGTAACGCACTGAGTGAAAAACCACTCAATGGCTCAGTTGGTGCCGTAGCAGATACTGAAAATGTAGCGGCTTCTCCAGGGCTCTCTGGCATTAGCATCAACTCTAAAGTGGATGGTCCATGGAAACAGCGAAAAATCAATGTCATTCCTGTATCGCGCATCGTTGAGTGTTTGGAAAACCCTGGCAAAGAGTATAACTTTGATGGTAAAGCGTACAAATACCCTGAAATTAAAATGGCGTATTGGGCAGGTGGCAATCCTTTCCACCATCACCAAGACCGTAACCGCATGATCAAAGCATGGCAAAAACTCGATACCTTTGTTGTCAATGAGTGCTTCTGGACAGCCACAGCGCGTATGGCAGACATTGTTCTTCCTGCAACGACAGAGCAAGAGCGCAACGACATTACCAAAGCGCACTCAAATAGCTACATTTTTGCGATGAAACAAGCGGCAAAACCTGTAGGTGAAGCAACAGATGATTTTGATATTTTTGTCAACATCCTAAGACGCTTTGGTGCCAATGAAGTACTTGCGTTCACTGAGGGTAAAAGTAAAATGGAGTGGATTCAAGCTTTTTACCAAGAGTCGTACACTAAAGCCACTAAATCGGGTGTTAAAATGGCAACCTTTGAAGAATTCTGGGAGAAAGGTTTTGTCAAATTTGAAACACCAGAGAGTGCGAAAAAATTTGTTAAACACGCGAAATTTAGACAAAATCCTGTGGTCAACCGACTTGGTACACCATCAGGTAAAATCGAGATTTTCTCTAAGAAAATTGCAGGTTATAACTACAAAGAGTGCAAAGGCCATCCGATGTGGTTTGAGCCAATGGAATGGCTAGGAAGCCCTGTGGCAAAAGAGTTCCCACTGAACTTAGTCTCTCCTCACCCAAAATACCGCCTTCACTCACAACTCAACAACACGTGGATTCGTGATCTTGAAGAGGTGGATGGTAGAGAGCCTATTTGGTTGAATCCTAAAGATGCGGCAAAACGGGGCATCCAAAATGGAGACATCGTAAGAGTCTTCAATAAACGTGGACAAATCCTCGCAGGTGCAGTTGTCACAGAAGCAGTGATGCAAGGTGTTGTGAGAATGCAAGAGGGTGCGTGGTATGACCCAAGTGAGCCAGGCAAAGCAGGCACATTGTGTCGCCATGGTGATGTTAACGTGCTTATCCCTGATGTAGGAACGTCTGAACTTGCACAAGGTAACCAAGCAACGGCATTGGTTGAGATTGAAAAATTCAAAGGCGAAGTTCCAGAGATTGGAATTTTTAAAGCGCCAAAAATTAAAGGTGTCTAATGCGATTGTTCCATGTTTTAGCGCCACTGTGCGCCGCAACGATGATGTTTGCAGCAAGTGGTTCATTTTTGAGTCAAAATGCACCTCTGTATGCAGAGGCGAGCGAAAGCTCAGCTCTTGGAGAGTTGATCATCGCTTCAGAAGTGAAAGAGCTCTCTCAAAAGGGCTCTTTTAGTGAAGTCGAGTTTGTAGGATATGCTCCTGAGGGAAGCACTATCGTATATGAAAAAGCGGGTATGTTGATTGTTGGCTTTGAGTCAAGTAATCCTTCTGCTATGAAAGTTTTAGGTAAAAAAACCGATGAATACGGCAGTGTGTGGCTTAATGTTTCCATCAAAGGTTTTGTCAAAAGCGATGCCCTAAGCAGTGACAAAAACAAAGTCTTAGGTGCAGGTAAAACACTATTCCAAGCTAAATGCAGTACGTGTCATGCTTTGCATCCTGAGAGCGAATTTGATGCCAATGTGTGGCCAAGCATCCTAGAGGCAATGGGTGCACAAGCAGGTCTTTCTAAACCTGAAAAACAAAGCATCGAAAAATATCTGCAAAACTATAAGTAACGTCTTTTCCCTTCACCTCATTTTTTGGGTGAAGGGAGCCTCTCATCTCATTTTTAACTCATTTTTTGTCGCTATAGTAAGTTAATGTTAGAATTGGCTAAAATTTTCAAAGGTAAAGTCATTGAAAGGATAACTATGGAACTTTGGATGGAAAAACTCAAATCATTGCGGCTTTTGTACGCTGAAGATGAAGAGGGTATCCGTAAACCCATGGCAAATACGCTCTCTTATTATCTTAAAGAGGTGATTGAAGCCAAAGATGGTGAAGAAGGGTTGAATATTTATTATGAACAACGCCCTGACATCATCCTAACCGATCTTAGAATGCCTCGAAAAGATGGGCTTTACATGGTCAAAGAGATCCGAAAAAATGACAAAAAAACACCGATATTAATGATAACCGCCCATACGGATAAAGAGTATCTGCTCAGCGCCATTGAACTCAAAATCGAAAAATATCTGATAAAACCTGTAGCTCTTGATGAGCTCTTAAGTGCGCTTAGACTCTGCATTGAAGAGATCGAATCGGATCGCAGTGTGAGCATTGAGTGTGCTGGTTGCACCTTTGATTTTAAAAATAAGCGCATTGTGACTGGAGGCAAAGAGATGGAGATGACGCATAAAGAGTCAGATTTTTTAGAACTCTTATTGCGTAAAAAAGGGCTTGTTGTGAGTTATGAAGAGATTGAGATGAGTGTGTGGAAAGAGGAGTTTATGAGCATTGCAGCCCTTCGTACACTCGTCAAATCTCTGCGTAAAAAGCTTCCCAATCATCCGATTAAAAACCATTCTCAAGTAGGGTATAGCTTTGAGAGTTAGTTTTTTTCTCTGTTTACTTTTGAGCTTTTTTTATGGAGCTGAGGTAACAGATGAAAAAGAGATATACCATGAAGATACAAGTGCGAGTCGTGTTTTAAAAGGGCGCGACCCGCGCTCACATATCAAAGTTTTTTTACCTTCCATGCCTTACAACTACGTTTCGCGCTTGGTCAATGAAGGACTGGTGAGGCTTGCGGAGAATGAGCAAGGTTGGGAATACTCTCTGGCAACAAAGAGCACGAAACTTTCTCCTTTATTGTATGAGTTTGAACTACGGCAAGGGGTGCGCTTTCAAGATGGAACACCTTTTAATGCAGACTCCGTTATGCACAATTTTAGCTACTTTTTGAAGCAACCTTTTAACTACACAAACATTCATAACTCGCTTAAACGGGTTGAAAAAATATCAGACTATAAAATTCGCCTGCATCTCTCTCAGCCCTATGGGATGTTTTTTCGCGATCTAGCGCGTATTTATTTTTACTCTGAGGCGTATCTAAATCATTTTGGTTGGGGTGGTGCTGAGACAGGTGCCAATATTAGGGCTTCGGGACCTTATGGATTAGGACCTTACATGTTGGTTGAAGGAATGATTACAGGGCGCAAACAGACACCCAAAGCCATACTCAAAGCCAATCCTTACTACTGGGAGAGCGAGTATCCTTCCATTGAAACGATTACATTTTATACCGAGCTTGAAACGCAAGAAGCCCTTAATATGGCACTTTTTGAAGATGGTGGGCTTGATTTTATGCAAATCCCTTTCAATAAAAAAATAGAGACAATGCTCTCACCCTACGCTAAACTGGTTTCAATGCCCTCAACGCACAATTTTACGATCTATTTTAACCTTCTGAAACACTACTCGCCTGTTGCGCGTAAAGAGGTGCGCCAAGCGCTCAATTGTGCGCTTAATCAGAAAAATTTATTGGATTTTACCTATAAAAAAGAGGGGAGGCTCAACCCTGCTGCGTTCAATGAAAAGGAGTGCTCACTCGATGCAAGTGTTGTAGAGCGGACACTTAAAGGCTTAGAGCTAAATGTGGCAACACAAGACTCATTGCTTTTCTTATGGAAAGGCATTGAGTATCAGCTCTCGATGTATGGGGTAAAACTGCACTATACCATTACCACGAGTGAAAAAGAGATCTATAATTTGACACAGAAAAACCATAAAAGCATTCAGGACTGGGATATTTTAATTCAAAATACGCAAGATTGGTATGGAAGACACCCGTGGCCTGTGTTTATTCGATATCAAGAGAACAATCCTTGGAGTTTTGTACGCCATGATACGGCAATGGAGAGTTATATTGCACAATTTTTTCGTGTAGAACAAGACGATCCTCTGTTTGAAACATTGAATCAACAGATTCAAAATCGAGCCAAAAAGGAGGCATATATGTTGTTTGTCCCTATTCCCAATGCAGTGTTTGCTATGAACAAAGAGCTGGTTTTTGAGCCACTTGGCATTGGAATGCAGCCTTTTTGGAAAGCAAAAATTACCGATCAGCACTGGTCATTACGAGGTGACAAACCGTATCCAAAAGAGCTTCAAGCGCCTATTGTGCCAAAGCGATTACCATGAAAAAAATACCGATTAAATATAAACTTTTGCTACTTTTTAGCTTCTCCTTTATTGGGATGCTGATTCTAGCTGAGCGCTCTTTTAAGCTGAGCCAAGAGAATATCAGCAATGCCACTACCATTTTTGAAAATGCACGCAGTACGCAGCATTTGCAAGAGAACTATATCGAGCCAACCAACGCGTTGCGCGAGATGAGTCTTTCTTTAGTGATGTCGCCCAATGAAGATTATCGTAAAAGCATCGAGGTGGATATACTCAAACAGCGTGAGCGTTTAGAAGAGTACTACTTAAAACTCGACAAACAGACGTATGGTTTTTGGAAAAGTTATGCAGCCAGTGTGGAAAAGACCTGTACCTATCTTGCCGCTCATTTTGAAGAGGGAGCATTTGTCAATGTGAATACCACAGAGCGAGATCACTACTATGCTCTGCTCAACCGTCTTAAAGCGTTGCAACACGATGCTGTAAGACAAGCAGCACAAAATTTTGATGACATCGAAACAAGTGCAAAAGCCCTAAAATACGAGCTTGCTATTGTTGTGCTAGTGCTCTCTACATTGGTCTTTTTGGCAGGTTATCTGCTCTCCAGTCACATCGTCTCTTCCATCTTGAAATTACAAGAGGGGCTCAAAGAATTTTTTGGTTATTTGGAGACGAAAAATACTCAGCCCAAACCCATTGAGCTTAACAGCCGTGATGAGTTAGAAGATATGTCCAAACTGCTTAACCGTAGTATCGCAAAGGCTTCGGCAAACATCGAGCAAGACATCGTTTTTATCGAAGATGCCATCAGTGTGGTGAATGACCTAAAAGTGGGCAAACTCTCTTCACGCCTTCATGCCACTGCCCAAGCACAAGAGTTGCAATTGCTTAAAGATGTGGTCAATGAGATGATCGATAATTTAGAATCCAAAATACACGATGAGATTTTAAAGCGCACCGAGCAAGAGAAGCTTTTAATACAACAAAGTAAACTTGCCAGCATGGGTGAGATGATCGGCAATATCGCGCATCAATGGAGACAACCTTTGGGTGAGCTTAGTGCTCTTTTGATGAACATTCAAGTCAAGCATGAATTTAATGATCTTGATGATGCGTATATGCTCTCATCGATACAGCAGTGCATCAAAATCAATGCGTTCATGTCAGGAACCATCAGTGACTTTCAAAACTTTTTTAAACCTTCCAAAGAGAAGGAAGTGTTTGAGATCAGCGAAGCTTGTGAGCGTTCTATCGCAATTTTACAAGCTTCACTCAAGTATCATGGTATCGAGTTTTCATTTGATATTTCGGAAAAAATGGAAGTCTTTGGATACCCCAATGAATTTGCACAAGCGCTTTTGAACATTCTATCCAATGCCAAAGATGTTTTAAGCGAGCGCGAAATTAGCAACCCGTTCATTCGCCTGTACCTCAAAAAAGGGTACAAATACATTTTGATTGTGATCGAAGATAATGGTGGTGGTATTGCAAGCGAGCATATGGACCGTATTTTTGAGCCGTACTTTACAACGAAGTATGCCAAACAAGGAACAGGTATTGGGCTTTATATGACGAAGATGATTATAGAAAATAATATGGGTGGAATTATAAACGTTAAAAATACAAATTCTGGAGCTCTTTTTACGATAAAACTCCCAAGTGTTCCTGAAATAAGCGTGTGAGGGTTTAACATGTAAGGAAAAATCCTTACATGTCGTTGTGTATTTACGCTTGCGCGTTTTTCTCTGCAATCATACGATCTAAGGTTCCAAAGAGTACTTTACTCTCCTTTTCCACCTCTTTAAAGTAGTTAATGATCTGCTCTTTTTCATCCAAAAGATTGGAGGAGGTAGCACGAATCAGTTTGGCAACTTCTAGTACATGTGCATGGAAGCTTTGATGTGGTTTATAGAGTTCTTTAAAGCCTTGGGTATCGCCAAAGATTTTTTGACCGTCTTTTTGGTACCACTCGCCAAGACTGCATGTTTCATGGTTTTGGAACGCTGCTTCTTTATCGTTTACATAAACCGCACTGTAGGCATTGGATTTAAAGATAGCATGGTTCATTTTCGCAAGCGTAATAAAGATGGTTTGCTGAATAGTGTTAATATTGGTCGAAGTGGTGTTGGAATGCTCAATAAGGCTATTGAAAGTTAGGCTTAGTTTATCGAGTGTTTTGGTTGATTCATCGGCATTTTCTTTCATAGAATCTGCGTTGGTTTCTAACCCTGCTGTTTCTTGTTGCAACATCTTGATGGAAACAGCAATTTCAGCCGTTGCTTTTTGCGTTGTCTCTGCTAGTTTTCGTACTTCATCGGCAACCACGGCAAAACCACGTCCATGCTCACCCGCACGCGCTGCTTCAATGGCAGCATTCAGCGCTAGAAGATTGGTTTTATCGGCGATGTCATTGATCATATCGACCACGTTGCTGATGTCACGAGTTCGTTGTGCAAGTACGCCGATGCTTTGTTCATTTTGGTTGACGAACTCAACGAGTGAGGTGATTTTAGTGATGGTATCGCGCAGATTTTGGTAGCTTCCTTTGGTCTCTTCCGCGTAAATCTCGCCATCGTGTGCGATCTCTTTTAAGCGCTCAACAATGGTGGTAAGGTTTGTTTGAACGGTCGTAAAGTCATTGGAGCCACTGCTAATTTGTGCTAGTTCGGCATTGAGCGTATTACGTGCGATAAACTCATGCGTTTGTTTCATTGCATTGACCGATTTGTTCACCATCTCTGTTTGCTCTTTAAACTCACCGTGCATTCCTTTTTGAAGAATTTTACGGCTAAAGTCCTCTTTGGATGCTGCTAGAATAGTCGATTTAATCTCTTTGGTGACCAGTTCAAAGTTGTCTAAAAGAGAGTTCATATTGGAGCATAAAAGTTTGAGTTCCCCACCATCGTTGACATTGACGATACGACCGTGTAAATTACCATGCTCGCTTTCTTTAACGATTTCTGCAAGGGCGTGAATGGTCTTTTGAACTTTACGAATATTGATAAACATAAACCATCCCAGTGCAAAGTTGCTGAGGTTGATGACTTGAATCCAATGAAAGCCATTAAAGGAGACTTCAAGTATGAATGCACACGCAAATGCGACAAGGGAAATAATATTGGCATCTTGCACTTTGGCAAGAGAAGATCTATTCGTAAGCGAGGATGAAGGCATCATAACTGACCTTTAGTTGAGATAGCGTATTGTCTAAGATCGCTGTGGAAGCTTGAATGCCACCTCGCTCTTCGGCTTGAAGCATTTTCTGATACAAAGGGGCAATGACTTCAAGCCCTTTAGCACTAGGAGAACGACGCACGGAGTGGTAGCCGATGAGTTGATTGGTTTTGGTGTCAACAATAGGGGTTATATAAGCATGTACCCAGTAGTAGTGGTTATTTTTGGTTTTGTTTTTGACGTACGCAAAAACCTCTTTACCTGTTTGAACGCGATCCCAGAGAAGTTTAAAAATGGCTTTTGGCATGTCAGGATGTCGCAGGATATTGTGAGGTGTTCCGATGAGCTCTTGTTCTTTGAAGCCAGAAATGTTGATAAAAAGGTCATTTGCGTAGGTAATTCTACCTTTAAGATCTGTTTTCGAGACGATAAATTGGTTCTCGTCAAAGTGAAGTTCTTCACCTTTTTGGGTAATGGACACGGTGGCTACTCCTCTGAAAAATTAAGTAATTAGTATAACGCAAAAAAAGACTCTTATGTCACACAATAGTGTGCAATAAATATTCCTAAGCCTAAAAATTACTTTGTGTAACGTAACCTTAGTTTATTCATTTACTTATCCGTTTTAAACGTAAAAATAGCACCTTGACTTTTTGACGTTTCATTAAGAATGACATTGGCTTGCCAGATCATATTTCCCATAACGCATGTGGGGAGCATTCCTTCACCTTCATAGATACCTTTAGCGGTTTGTTTGAGGGTTATTGTATGAAATCCCATGTTCATATTGGTGGCAAAAAGTTTAATTTCAATACTCGGTAAATCAATGGCAGATGTTACTTTAAAGTGCAATGGCTTCATGAGTGGAATCTCTTTTGGTTCGATATCCAAAGAAAGTGTTGTTCCATCTTTAAGCGTTACTTCACATGCTTCTACATGCAAATCGCATGGTTCGGTCGATTGTACAAAATGGGTGTCTCCTACCCACCATCGATAAATATCAGACGAGTCGATCAAGATATAAGCACCAATAAGAAGAACCGCAATAATTTCAACGATAAGCCATTTAAAAAAGCGAGACGAAGGCATGCAATTTCCTTAAAATATTTAAAATGTGCAGAGTTTAACATCTCTTGATTGAATTTTTAGTAAACCAGAAGTGACAGCAACTTTAAAGTTTATGCTCGCTAGAATTGAGACACTACGTCCAAACGAGGATAGCAATTTAATGGCGCATATTACGGTAGATGGCAGGGTATTAGAGGTTAAAGAAGGTGCTTTACTGATTGAAGAGTTATTGGCACACAATATCAATATTCCCCATTTTTGTTATCATCCTGCTCTTGGCAAAGATGGTAATTGCCGTATGTGTATGGTGGAGATTGAGGGACAAAAGCGCCCCCAAATCGCCTGTGATACGCCCATTAAAGAAGGTATGATCGTTCGCACCTTTGGTGCGAACATTGACCGTGTGAAACGCTCTATCTTAGAACTTGAACTCATCAATCACCCTATCGATTGCCCCATTTGTGACCAAGCGGGCGAATGCTCCTTGCAAAATTACTACATGGATGTGGGGCTATATGAGAGCCGCTTAAACACGCCTAAAACCAGAGGTGAAAAGCATGTTGATTTGGGTGCGAATGTGGTGCTCGATCAAGAACGCTGTGTACTCTGTACCCGCTGTGTGCGCTTTACCAAAAACATTACCAAAACTAGTGAACTGGGAGTTCTCTCTCGTGCTGACCACTCAGTCATCACAACCTTTCCTGGTTCAAAACTTTCCAATCCTTATGCGATGAATGTGGTCGATCTTTGCCCTGTGGGAGCGCTTACCAGTAAAGACTTTCGTTTCCAAAAACGGGTCTGGTTTCTAAACACGAAAGAAGCCATCTGTAACCACTGTGCTAGAGGCTGTTCGATTTTTGTCGATCACCACAAAGAGAAGTATAAACATGAGATGATTTATCGTTACCGTCCGAGACTCAATGATAAAATTAATGGCTATTTTATCTGTGATGCAGGCAGGCTTAGTTACCACACAGAGAACGAAAATCAAGAGTTTCACGCGCTTATCCGTGGCAAAATCAGTGAATACGAATACGCAGAGGGAAAATTGTTACGTTTGCTCAAACGCCATTTAGGAAGAACTCTTTTTCTTTTGGGCTCAAATCTGAGTTTAGAAGAGATGGTACGTGTTCAAAAACTGGCAAAACTCTATGAAATTACCCTCAATGCGTATGAGCCTAAACGCTTTGATACCAGCTTTGGTGATGACTTTTTAAAATCTAATGACCGCTCTGCCAATGCTAGAGCACTCCATCTTTTAGGCATAGATGAAAGCAAAGAAGATTTGGAAGAAGCGCTTGGAAAAGCCGAATTGGTCGTACTTATCGGGCGCAGTGATGCCATGCTCATTAAAGAGATGGGTTATACCCAAAATACGGCCATTCTCTGCTCCAGCTGTGAGGTAACCTGCAAAGAGGTTGAGTTGGTTCTTCCTATCGCTTCACACACCAGACGCGAAGGCAGTTTTATTAACATTGATGGCTACATCCAATACAGTTCATGTGTGATTAAAAGTGAAAATCCCACTAAAACATTGCTTGCGATTGTAGCTCAAATTCTGGGCGATATGGTGATGAGGTGCCAAGACGTTTGGGAAGCAGAACTTTTCTTTTATGATGTGCTCAAAGGTGTCTCCTTTGACTCCCTTAAAACTACGCCAAAGATAGCGCTATGAGTACCCTAAGCATTGCTGTTGTCATCATCAATGTCATTTTAGCCCTGCTTTTCTCCTTAGGCGCTGCGCCGATTTTAGTCTGGATAGAACGCCGTGTTGCTGGACTCATTCAAGACCGTTTAGGTCCCAATCGCTGTCATATTAATGGTATTCGTTTAGGCGGGCTCATTCAGTCCTTTGCCGATATGCTCAAACTGGTTTTCAAAGAGGATTTTAAAGCCAAAGCCATTAAAGAAGGATTTTTCTTCTCTTTAGCGCCTGTTATTGTTTTTGCCTCAGCCTTTTTAAGCTTTATGGTGATGCCTTTTGCGGATGATCTCATCATCAACGGTGAGCGTTTCATCATGCAGGGATTGCCGATGGATTTGGGCGTGCTTTGGTTTTTAGCATTAGCGGGGCTTAGTGTCTATGGCATTATGCTAGGCGGTTGGTCAAGTCGCAACAAATACTCCCTTTTAGGTGCGATGCGAGCAGGTGCGCAAGTTATCAGTTACGAAGCGGCGATGGGGCTTTCTGTGGTTTCAGTGCTTATCACCTATGGCTCTATACATTTGGGCGACATCGTGGCGTATCAAGGGCAATTACTCTTTGGCTTTATCCCTGCGTGGGGCATTATCATTCAACCTATCGCAGCGCTTATTTTTATTATCACCGCATTTGCTGAGGCGAATCGTACACCGTTTGATTTGGCTGAAGGCGAGAGTGAAATTGTCGGTGGTTTTCATACCGAGTACAGCGCGATGCGTTTTGGACTCTTTTTTGTCGGTGAATATGTTGCGATGAGTGCATCAAGTGCATTGATCGTGACACTTTTTTTGGGCGGGTACCATCTACCGTATCTCAATACGCAAGCATTACAATCGTCTATGCCATTTATCTTAATGGTTCTTATCGTGGCACTTCCCCTTGGAAGCTGGTCTGCGATGCGATGGATTCAAAAACACAATAGATGGCATAAGGCGGGTGATGTCAGAAATCATGAGAGTGCTTTTTTACAAAAAGGGCTCATTGGCATCAATGTGCTTGTCATAGCAGGACTTGGCTTCCTTCTTTTTTCAGGGCTTAGTGAAACATCTACCAACGTTGCAACAGCAGTCATTCAAATCACGACTTTTGCGTTAAAACTGCTCTTTATGAACTTTGTGTTTGTATGGGTGCGCTGGACGCTGCCTCGCTTTCGTTACGACCAGTTGCAAACACTTGGCTGGAAAGTCTTGATGCCGTTAGCGATTGCCAACATTTTCATCAGCGCTATCATTGTTGTAGCAAGGGGGCTGTAGATGGGCATTAAAATCGTTCCACGACATGGAAACACCCTCAAAGAGAAGCTCTATCTGCCTGCCATTTTTGGCGGTATGAAAACCACACTTTCGCATCTGTTTACCAATCTGGGAGATGCTCCAGAAATTAAAACTATTAATTACCCAGAAGAGTTGCCTCATGACATTAATGAGCGTTATCGAGGGGTGCACCGTCTCACCAAACGCGATGATGGCAGTGTGCGTTGTGTAGCGTGTTTTATGTGCGCAACGGCATGCCCTGCGGAGTGTATCTTTATCGAAGCGGAAGAGCGCAGTGATGGGGTGGATGAGAAAATGCCAAAACGTTTTGACATTGACCTTTTAGAGTGCGTCTTTTGTGGTGGCTGTGTGGAAGCGTGCCCGTGTGATGCCATTCGCATGGACAGCGGTATTTTTAGTTTTATCGGTAAAAAACGTGAAGATTTTGTGCTTACTAAAGAGCAACTTCTAGCGCATGAGGAGAAAAAAGCATGATGGATATACTCTTTTTGTTGCTCAGCTTTTTTGCCATCTTGGGTGCAGTAGGTATGGTGAGTTTGCATCAGCCTGTTCACAGTGCGCTCAGCCTCATTTTAACCATCATTGCCCTTGCGGGGCTTTTTGCGCTCTTAAGCGCTTCGTTTTTGTTTATGGTGCAAATCATCATCTACGCTGGAGCGATTCTCACGCTTTTTATTTTTATCATTATGTTTTTAAACGTCAAAGAAGCCAATCTTCCCAAAGAGCCCAATAAAAACATTACCCTCTTTTTAGGCTCACTCGCCCTTTTACCATTGAATTTTTTGATTTTACGTGCTTTTTACAAAATGCCGCTGTTAACGGCTCCGCTTGAGCATGATTTTGGCAAGATTAAACCTTTGGGGATGGAGCTTTTCACAAAATGGTTACTTCCATTTGAACTGATTTCGATTTTACTGCTTGTGGCACTCATCGGAGCGGTTGTCTTTGGGCGAAAGGAAGAAGCATGATCGCTAACTCTCTTTTTATGTACATCACGGTTGGAATGATTCTTTTTTCCATCGGACTTTTGGGGGTTATTAGTCGTAAAAATATCTTTGTGATTTACATGTCGATTGAGCTGATGCTTAACGCGATTAACCTTATTTTTGTAGCACTTAGTAACTACCATCACGATATGGGATCGCAAGTTATGGCAATGCTTGTTATTGCTATTGCCGCAGCCGAGGCAGGGGTCTTTTTATCGCTCATTATCGTCTTGTACCGTCGTAAAAAATCACTCGATTCTGATATCTTTAGAACCCTCTCTCAAAAGGAGGCGGTATGAGTATCATTTTAGCATTCATTGTGCTAGCTCCGTTGGTCTCTTCTGTACTCATCGGGCTTTTGTATATGCTTTCCATTACAAAAAAACCTTTGCGAAAACGTTGGTTCACCATTCCTGCACTGTTCTCACCGTTTATCAGTTTTGTGCTAGGTTTGGCTGGCTTTTTGTATGTTGCGAAGTACGATGTTCCTCTTCATTTTCAGCCCTATTTATGGCTAGGTGTGGGCGAGTACAAAATCTATATGGGCTTTTTAGGCGATAAACTCTCCTTATTTATGGTGCTGTTCATCACCTTTGTGGGCTGGCTTATTCACCTTTACGCCACCGCCTACATGAGCGAAGACAAGGGCTATGGAAAGTTTTTCTTCTACTTCAATCTGTTCCTAAGTTCGATGCTTTTACTCGTTCTTGCCGATGGACCGCTCATCATGTTTATCGGCTGGGAAGGGGTAGGACTTTGTTCATACTTGCTTATTAGTTTTTACTTTCAAGACAATGCCAATGTCGTTGCAGGCAATAAAGCGTTTATCGTTAACCGTGTGGGTGATCTGGGCTTTTTAATCGGGCTTGCGATTCTCTTTTTTTACTGCTCGGACGCAGGTTTTAGTTATGAAAATATTGCTGGGAAAATCAGCACCATGCCTTTGTGGCTTATGGAGATTGTAGGCATCGCCCTTTTTATCGGCGCGATGGGTAAATCGGCTCAAATTCCTCTGTATGTCTGGCTTCCTGATGCGATGGCAGGACCAACCCCTGTTTCAGCGCTCATTCATGCTGCAACGATGGTAACAGCGGGCGTTTATATGGTGGCACGTTTTGCTTTCTTGTATGAACTTATCCCTAACATTGGGCTTTTTATAGCCTACATTGGCGCTTTTAGTGCACTATTTGCCGCGGTCATTGCGACTAAACAGAGCGATATTAAAAAGATTTTGGCGTACTCAACGATGTCGCAACTGGGCTATATGTTTATCGCTGTTGGCTTGGGTGCTTATAGTAGCGCACTGTTTCATGTGTTTACACACGCCTTTTTCAAAGCGCTTTTGTTTATGGGAGCAGGTGCGGTGATCGTTGCTTTACACCACGAACAAAATATCTTCAAAATGGGCAAAATGCGTCATGTCACGCCTGTGGTTTACATGACCATGCTGATAGCGACTTTAGCGATTAGCGGTATTCCCCCTTTTGCAGGCTTTTTCAGTAAAGATGAGATTTTACTCGTAGCCTTTAGCAGTGGGGAGTACCTTATTTGGGGCATTGCTGTGTGTAGCGCTGTACTCACGGCGTACTATATGTTTAGACTCTTTTTTGTGGTGTTTGAGGGTAAAAATGTTAAACACGCCCACCATCCTCACGATGTCTCTTGGGTGATGAAAGCGCCTTTGGTTGTTTTGGCATTGGGTTCGCTCCTTGCGGGTTTTGTGGGCTTACCTTCGCTATTAGGCGGAAGCCATCTCATCGGCACATGGCTAGGGGAGTGGGGCATGAGAGCCGTACATGTGAGCCATGAAACCGAGTGGTGGCTACTCGCGCTTAATATCGCCATTTCGCTTTTAGGAATTGGCATCGCCTATAAGAAATTTTTTGCGTACGACCTTTCAACCCATAAAGAAGCCAAGGGCATTGTCTATAACAAATTTTATGTGGATGAGGCGTATGACTTCTTGTTTGTACGCTCTATCAAAAAACTGAGTGAATTTTTTGCAGTCAATTTAGATGTGAACCTTGTCGATAAATTCATCATGTCCTTAAGCTATGGGTTTATCAAACTGGGGCACGTGGTAGCATTGGTGCAAAATGCGCATGTACGTTTTTACGCACTCATTATGATGTTAGGCATTAGTGCCGCGTCATGCTATTTGATTTGGGTATTAGGATAACACATGAGTATAGGTATTCTTTCAATCATTATCTTTTTACCGATGGTCGTCGCTTTTATACTGATGGTTACACCTCTGAACTCTCGCTCGACGCGTAACGTTGCGTTTGGGGTATCGCTGGCTATTTTTGCACTAGCCCTTTACATTTATACGCATTTTGAGCTTACGGGGGAACTTCAATTTAAAGAGTTTTACCCGTGGATTAAGAGTTATGGCATCTCGTATAGCTTGGGCATTGATGGTTTTTCACTCATTATTTTGATGCTTATTGCGACACTTATTCCTAGCGCGTATTTGTTGTTGTGGAAAAATGAGCGCTCCAAAAGCTACTGGATCAATATGCTCTTTATCCAATCAGGCATCAGTGGCACACTCTTTTCGCTTGATCTTTTCTTGTTTTACTTCTTTTGGGAAGCGATGTTGTTGCCTGTCTTTATGATAATTGGTCTGTTTGGCTCAGGCAATCGTGTCTTTTCCACCCTTAAAATTACCATCTATACCATTATGGGCTCGCTCTTCATGTTTGTGAGTATCCTTTATTTGGGCGTTGCGCACTACTATGAATTTGGAGTATGGAGTTTTGCACTCTCTGATTTGGTGAATATCACGAGTATTGCTAGAGAGCAAAAAATCCTCCTCTTTTTTGGTTTTATGCTTGCCTTTGCCATTAAAATTCCACTTTTTCCGTTTCACTCTTGGCTTCTTCAAACGTATTCAAACTCTCCAACGGGTGGTGTTTTCTTGCTTTCTTCCATTATGGCAAAACTGGGTGTGTATGCGTTGGTTCGTTTTATGATTCCACTTTTCCCAGACCTTTTTGTAGAGTTTTCACTTTATTTTGTAGCGCTGGGCATTTTTGGCTTGGTCTATTTTGGTATTGCTGCGATTTGTCAGATGAACATCAAAAAGATGTTTGCCTACTCCTCGGCTTCGCATCTAGGCTTCATCACCGCAGGTGTCTTTGCGCTGAATGTGCAAGGAATGATGGGAAGCGCTTTTCTCATCGTTGCCCATGCTATCGCCACAGGCGGGCTTTTCTTGCTCGTTGGTGTGATGGAGCGACACCTTGGCATTCGCTCCCTAAGCGCACTAGGCGGTATTGCCACCAAAGCGCCTTGGTTTACGCTCTATTTTGCCATTATGCTCTTTTGTACAGTGGGCATTCCTGGAACCAATGGCTTTGTTGCAGAGCTGTTAATCGTTTTGGGTATTTTTCACTACAACCCGTATCTTGGCGTTTTGTCGGCACTGACGGTTTTGGTGGCGGCAAGCTATATGTTTTGGGTATTTCAAAAAGCGATTTTGGTCAAAAGCGAGAACAATGTTTCGCAAATGAAAGACTTAAGCAAGCATGAAATTATAGGGCTTTTCCCACTTGCCTTTTTGATTTTGGCGATGGGCGTTTACCCTGATCTGTTTTTGTATAAGATTGAGCCGAGTTTACAGCACTATCTTATTGATATTTTACATATAGGAGTCAAATGATGCTGTGGATGGAGCTTACTTATCTTTTACCACTCATCATTGTGGGCTTTGGAGCTATCATTTTGATGCTTCTCTCTCCTTTGGAAAAAGTTTTAATGGAGCGTTTTTCGCTCTTTACCTTTTGTATTCTCTTTTTGGCACTTTGCGCTAATTTATACTATTTTGGAAAGCTCTTTACGGCATTTCCAATGCAAGAGATTTTCTCTAAAATGCTCATTGTTGACAGTTATTCGGTCTATTTTGATGCCATTATTTTAAGCGGTGCGTTGGTGACTGCACTGATTGGAACGCACTATTTTCAAGACAAACGTCACTTTAAAAAAGAGTTTTTCTCCTTGTTTCTCTTCTCGGTGTTGGGCATGATGCTCTTAGTGCACGCCAATGAACTCTTAACCGCATTCATCGCGCTTGAAATTGCTTCACTTGCGCTTTATGTCATGATAGGCTTTCAAAAAATCCACGACAAACGCGTGGAAGCGAGTTACCAGTACTTAGTGCTAGGCTCCATCTCTGGGGCATTTTTTCTTTTAGGTTCGGCGTTTATTTACGCAGGGCTTGGGACGACCATTTTGGGCGATATGGGAAAAACACTGGATGCGTTGATGGGAAAAGATGTTTCGCTCATTATCATTGGTGGCACATTTGTTTTAGTCACGTTCTTATTTAAAATCTCCGCGTTCCCTTTCCAAAACTGGACGATAGATGTGTATGATGGCTCACCTCTGCCTGTAACGGCATTTATGGCGGCGACGTTTAAAGTGGCTATTTTTGGCTTTGTGCTTCGTTTGATGCTGATTGATCTTGACCCGATTCGCGATATTTGGGATACGCTGTTCATTGTTGTTATTTTGGCAACGCTTTTGTATGGAACCTTTTTAGCGATTATCCAAGAGAGTCTTAAGCGAATGCTAGCCGCTTCAAGTATTGTGCATACGGGTTACTTGCTTATCGCTTTTGTCTCCATCGGTTATGCAGGTGAGAGTGCTTCTTCGTCCATCATCTACTACTTAGTAGCCTACTTCCTCTCATCCATGGGCGCTTTTGGGCTTATCTCGTATATCGCAGCCGATGAGCATATTCGCGTCACCTATGAGGATTTTAGGGGCTTTGCGCACGTGCATCCTTATATGGCAGCGATGCTCAGCATCTTTATGCTTTCCCTTGCTGGCATTCCAAGTACCATCGGTTTTGTGGGTAAGTTTTACATCTTTACAGGTGCTATTGAAGCGGGTTACACCTTCTTGGCAGTCTGTGGCATCATCGCAACATTTATCTCGATTTATTACTACTTTAAACTCATTGCACTGATGTACTTTTACCCTGCGTGTGAGAAAGAAAGGGCATACATTCCCACCCTTCGAGGTATAACACCTATTACGATTGGATTTATAGCAATAGCCGTTATTTGGGGTGGTATCGGTAATACCTTTATCGCTTATTTCCCAGGGGTTGACTTCTTAATCGAAAGTGCCAGACTTTCGTATATGTCGTTGTTTATTAAGTAAGTTCTATGTCAGAAAATTAATAAAAAGTAGATTTAATTGATTTAATAAAGAGGTCGCATCTTCATTTTTAAGAATTTTTATTCTATACATATGAAATACAGTAAGAATAAAAATTCTTAAAAATGAAGATG
>CAYXNJ010000025.1:0-37150 GCA_964466465.1 uncultured Sulfurospirillum sp. | reverse complement strand
AAAGAAACGACTCAGTAAGGGTTTTGTTTTGGTAGTCTGCATTCGTAAAATAGGGCGATGTTACTTTTTTATCACTGCTTGGAAAAGAATGTTCTACTGTGAAACTATAATTCTCTAAATTAAATCTCATCGTATGATTAAAATTTAATCAAAATAAGACATTAAGGAGTATTCTCTTGTTCTCATTTAAAGATAAATGTACCATCTTTCCAAAATGGTTTAGAAACAAAGCAATGTTAGGTGCTGTAGAAACTGCTTTTGAGGGAATTGCTCAAACACGTAAACGTATTATGATTGAATGGGCGAATGAAGTTTGGCGCGAAGTCGAAAACTGTGCCATTTTATTGGAACAAGAAGAAGGTGATGGTGTTTCTATATTAAGGGAGCAAGAAAAACTGAGTGAAACCATCTTGGAGTATTATGTTTTAAACAGTGCTAAGAAAATGCTACTAAGCTCCAATAAACGTCCACTTAAAGAGTATCGTTACGATGAGAGTGGTTTTTGTGAAGCAGTTGATTATGTCTTACTTGGGTCATCTCAGCTCTTGTTTGGTCCTTATATCGATGATGACACGCTTTTGTTTAAGTCTAAAGCTTCAACCTTCCATGATCGTGTAACACTCTCTTTCATGAAAAGCTTTAAAACGGGCGATGAACATTGTGTTTTAGTCGCACGTGTTTCTAATGACACACTCAGTGATCTGATTCAGCGTGAAGCAGGGCATATCTTTAAAGAATCGGGCGATAACTACCTGTTTATGATAGAACCTTATTTTAATAAAAACATTAAAACAGGAACTGCATTGTCTCGTTCACGCTTTGAGGACAATACCTTTAGTTTTGGTGAAAACCTTAAAGAAGGCGTGCATACAGAACAAGGTGTTATCTCGATCAAAAACCATACAGAATTTGAAATAGTTTTTAATGACCCTTCCACTGGTGCGCTTCATCCTGGTGTTGCCAATACCATTAAAAAGGGCTCAAACCTTTTTTGTTCTTATCCTGGCTATCCTGATTATCGGGGTATTCCTGTTATTGGAAAGGGTATCACTGTATCACTTCCTTATAGCTTAGATAAATGGGGAATGATGTGTGAGGGCGATCTTTTAGAGGTGTATGATATTATGCAGTTTCGTCATAAAGTCTATGCCAAAATGACATTTTTAATTGGTCTTTTTATTCCAAGCAGCTATTTGCTAGTATCAACATTTATGCCTTTTTTAACCCCTTTTCAAGAAGTCAGTATTGTTACTGTAACTTCCCTTTTGATGATTATAAGCATGTTGGGAAAAGAACTCTCCGAATTTTTCACCAAATACGCTTCACTTCGTGCCCTATTGCAGGGCTTTGTAGAAGGTGATGGTGACATTACAAAACGAGCAGATCTTAACAGATTTGCCAAAGATGAAAACAGACGTACTGCCGTTTGGATCAACAGTGTGATTGATATTTTTGATACCATCCTCAAAAAAACCAAAACATCTCTCTTAAATCTTTTAAATCTCAACCAACATCTAACCAATACCATTGTGGTGACAGGTAAAAAGATAGAGCAAATTGGCGTGAGTATTCAAAATATTGTGGCACACATTCAAACGCAAAACAACTCCATCCAAAACTCAGTCAATAAAGCTGATGCGATGAGCCAAAAGATAGCACATACGCAAACGCAAGTTACCAATAGTCTTGGCAATGTCGAATTATCCATAGGTAATATCAAAGCGATTGCAGGCGATACCACACAAATTATCTTTACGCTAGAGCAAAATGTTGCAGAAGTCTCTTCGATGATAGAAACCATCAAAGATATTACCGATAAAACCAATCTTCTTTCCCTAAATGCAGCGGTGGAAGCCAGTCGCGCAGGAGAGCAAGGACGTGGATTTGCCGTGGTAGCAGAAGAGGTGAGAAAACTTGCAGATATGACCGATAAAGCAACCGTTCGCATTGAAGCGATTGTCAATAACATCAATGGAAACGTCAATGAAGCACTTTCCAGTATGCAAAATGTTAACAATACCGTCGATAAGGGTATTGAAATCTCAACACATTCACTCCAAACAATTGATGCTATTTTATTAGACCAAAAAGAGGTTATCTTAGCGATGAAAGAGGATGTGTATAAAATTTATGAAGACTCAAAAAATACGATGATTCATGCCAACGCTATTAGCAGTGAAGTCAGTGAGTTGACACATCTTAATCATCAAGTCAAAACCATCTCAGATAGCGTGACACACCATGTCAATTCACTGAGCAAAACTGTAGGGCAGTTTAAAACTTCATGATTTTGTTTTGCTATTCAATTGTCTTTAAAGCCAATCGCATTATAATTAAGTAAAAATTCTATTAAGGGTCATTTATGAGTTCTTGGACGCGCGCATCATGGAGAGAAAAACCAATCAAGCAACAACCAACTTATACGAACCAAGAGTTGTTGAAAAATGTTGAGCAAGAACTCAGCAAATATCCACCATTAGTTTTTGCTGGAGAAGTGCGTCAACTTAAAGCATCGTTAGCAGATGTTGTACACGGTAAAGCTTTCTTGCTTCAGGGTGGTGATTGTGCTGAGAGCTTTAGTGAATTTAACGCTGTCAATATCCGCGATATGTTTAAAGTCATGCTTCAAATGGCAGTTGTTTTAACCTTTGCGGGTGGCTGTCCTATCGTTAAAGTAGGCCGACTTGCAGGTCAGTTTGCAAAACCTCGTTCGTCTGATTATGAAGAGATGAATGGTGTCAAACTTCCAAGTTACCGTGGTGACATCATTAATGATATTGATTTTACTGAAGATGCAAGGATTCCAAATCCAAAGCGAATGCTCAAAGCGTATAACCAATCTGCTGCAACAATGAACCTTCTACGCGCTTTTTCACGCGGTGGTTTGGCGGATCTTCACCAAGTGCATAAATGGACACTGGGCTTTGTTTCTGAGAGTCCTTTGGGTGAGCGTTACCAACATCTTTGTGATCGCATCTCTGAGACGTTGGCATTTATGGAAGCGTGTGGCATCACGTCAGCCAACACGCCAAATATCAATGAAACTGTCGTTTATACGTCCCATGAAGCACTTCTTTTGAACTATGAAGAGGCACTCACTCGCCAAGATAGTTTAACCAATGACTGGTACGACTGTTCAGCGCATATGCTCTGGATAGGCGATCGTACACGTGATGTCAATGATGCGCATGTAGAATTCCTCTCAGGTGTGAAAAACCCTATAGGGATCAAAGCAGGACCAAGTATGACAGCTGAAGGCTTGATGAAACTCATCAATAAACTCAATCCTGAAAATGAAGCAGGTCGCCTTAATATCATTGTACGTATGGGTGCAGATAAAATTGAAAAAGAGTTTCCAAAACTCGTTCGTGCGGTTAAAGAAGCGGGTGCAAATGTATTGTGGAGTATTGATCCAATGCACGGCAATACCATCAAAGCTTCCAACAACTACAAAACACGTTCATTTGATGAAGTATTGCGTGAAGTTAAAGGCTTCTTTAAAGTCCATGAAGAAGAGGGTACATTCCCTGGTGGTGTTCACTTAGAGATGACAGGTCAAGATGTTACAGAGTGTATCGGTGGTGCTCAAGAGATCACCGAAGAGAACCTTGCATGCCGTTACCACACACAGTGTGACCCACGTCTTAACGCTAACCAAGCACTAGAGCTAGCTTTTCTTATCGCAGACTCTCTCAAAGCTGCACGTCAGCGATTTTTAGCGCACTAAAAACGTTCTTTACATGTAAAGGTTTTTCCTTTACATGTAAGCTTATCTTCCGCTCAACCAATCTTTTAATGAAAAATAGGGATTTTGTTTTTTAAACTCAGCTTCGTCAAAATCAAAACGGTAGTTTTCCATATACTCTTTAATTAAACAGTACGCATCGTTAATTTCTTGAAATTTCGTAGTATCGCCATTTGGTGCGTCAGGATGAAACTCTTTAGAGAGTGAGAGGTAGAGTTTATGAAGTGTTTTTTTATCGGTCTTGGCGACAACGCCCAAGGTTGAAAGTGCTTTTTCAAAATCACTATATTCTAAACCTTGGAACATTGCCTATCCTTTAGAACTTTTTTGACTTTCGCTTGCGTTCTTTTTTCTTGTGAAGCCAAACATAAATGACACCAGCAACAACAATAAACACAATCACAGCAATCGTAATCGTATGTAAATGTTCATTGAGTAAGGCTTCGTTTTGACCAAAGAAATAACCTAAAAATGTCAAGACACTCACCCAAATTGCAGCGCCAAAACCTGTATAAAAACAAAACAGACCCAGATTCATGCGAGCAAGCCCCGCTGGAAGTGAAATGTAATGGCGAATAACAGGAATAAGCCTTCCCGTAAACGTTGAAAATGAACCATGTGTTTTAAAGAAAACCTCTACTTTTTCCAATGTTTCAGGTGTGAAAAAAACATAATGACCGTATTTTAAAATAAGTTTTCGACCCAACTTTACCGCTAAATAATAGTTCAGCAATGCCCCTGCAATACTTCCAAGCGTACCAAGTGCAATCACTATCCACAACTCCATCTCACCTTTCGCACACAAATATCCAGCAGGAATCATCACCACTTCGCTTGGAAGAGGAAATATACTGCTTTCAATCGCCATCATCACAAAAATACCAAAATAACCCAGTGCTCCAACCGTTTGAACAATCCAATCAATAATAACGTGCATTCCATTCCTAATTTAAGATTTTAATTCGATTATGCGGTCACTACACCATGATGCTAAATGTGTATCGTGTGTGATGAGTACTATGCCCACTCTGTCTAAAAACTGCATCAACAGTTGCATCACGTGAAGCCCTGTAATGTTATCAAGTGCCGAAGTAGGTTCATCCGCTAAGATAAGATCGGGTTTCATCAAAAGTGCCCTTAAAATAGAACATCTTTGAAGCTGTCCACCGCTGAGTTGATGGGGCTTTTGAGCCAAAATATCAGGATCAAGATCAAGTGCGTGACAAAGTTCATGAAGTCCTTCTAGGTGCGCAACATCACTGATTTGATTGATGATGGTATAGGTTGGGTGAAACGAAGTGTAGGGGTCTTGAAAAATCTGTGAGAGTTTCATCGCCCCAATAGTGCCACTTTTAGGTTTGAGATTACCTGCTATCAGCTCAAAAAGTGTACTTTTACCACTACCGCTCGCCCCTAAAATAGCTACAACCTCTCCCACATTAACATGCAAAGAGAAGTCGTTATATAAAAGCTTTGAATCTTTGTATCCAAAGGTAAGGTTTTCTACACGTAAAACCTCTTTATTCATTCGCGAATCTGTCCTTTACCATACACTTTGAATTTGTACGTTGTAAGGTCATTAATGCCCATAGGACCACGCGCGTGAAGCTTGTTGGTACTGATGCCCACTTCTGCACCAAAACCAAACTCGCCACCATCGGTAAAGCGTGTGGAAGCATTGACATACACACACGCTGCATCCACTTCATTTAAGAAGCGCTCAACCAGAGTGTAGTTTTCACTTAAAATGGCTTCAGAATGCGAAGAACCATACTCTGCAATATGTGCAATCGCTTCATCCATACTCTCTACAATCTTGATATTAAGAGCATTGCAAAGATGCTCAGTGTGATAATCCTCATCACTCGCAAGTGCTACGTGTAAAAGCTTTTGCGTTCTCTCGCATCCTTTTATCTGCGCACCTGTAAGCAAAAGAGCCTCTTTCATGTGGGGTAAAAACTCTTTTGCAACAGCTTCATGAACGAGCAGCGTCTCAAGCGAATTGCACGCACTTGGGCGTTGGCATTTCGCGTTTAAAATAATTTCAATGGCTTGTTCTAAATTGGCCTCTTTATCGACATAGGTATGGCATACACCTTTGTCATGTTTGACCACAGGAACAGTGGCATTTTCACTCACAAAACGAATCAGAGCTTCTCCACCACGTGGGATGATAAGATCAACGAATTTGTCCATTTTAATAAGCTTTGCAACGCCTTCACGCGTAGCATCTGGCAAAAGTGAAATAATCTCTTTCGGAAGATGGTGCTTTTCTAAAACTTCTTGTAAAAGTGAAGCGATGATGGCATTGCTGTAAAATGCCTCTTTCCCTCCTTTGAGCACACACGCATTCCCACTTTTAAAGCAAAGAGCAGCCGTATCACTGGTAACATTAGGGCGACTCTCATAAATGATGCCTATGACACCAATAGGAATGCTTACTTTTTCAATTTTCAGACCACTAGGAACAACCCAACCCTCAAGAATTCTTCCAACAGGCTCTTTCAAGCTTGCAATCTCTCGAATCGCTTGTGCCATCTCGGCAATGCGCTTGGTATTAAGTAGAAGTCTATCCACCATAGCAGAGCTTAGATTATTCTTTTTTGCATCGTCTAAATCTTTTTGGTTTTCTGCAATAATACGTTCACTTTGTGACACCAAAATATCTGCCATATCTGCTAAAACATCATTTTTTGTTTTAGGATCAAGTGTGGCAATAATACGACTAGCAGATTTGGCGTGTTTGAGAAAAGTTTGCACGTGAATTGTTCCTTAGAATGGCATTTGATGGGATTTTACACTTTTTATATTTAATGTGTCATAAGTAAGTTCGGGATATAATAGTAAGCATTAGAAGAAAGATAATAGAAGGACATACAATGCAACAGATTTACGATTTAGTCATTATCGGTGGGGGACCTGGAGGTATTGGCGCAGCAGTTGAAGCAAAAGTGCTTGGTCTGAAACATATTATGATGATTGAAAAAGGAGATAACCACTCACAAACCATTCGTAAATTTTACAAAGATAACAAAAGAGTTGATAAAAACTACAAAGGTCAAGAAATCGAGCTAAAAGGCTCTATTGACTTTCGTGATGGTACCAAAGAGAGTACACTCAATTACTTTGACTCACTTTTAGATTCTGGTGAAATTGACTCAGCATTTAACAGTGAAGTCGAAAGCATTACAAAAGAGGGCGATGAATTTCACATCGTTACCACCAAAGCAGGCTATAGAGCGAAAAATGTTGTCGTAGCTATTGGTACGATGGGTAAACCAAATAAGCCTGACTATACACTGCCTATTTCACTAAAGGAACGCATCAATTTTAACTTAGACAAATGTTCACAAGGCGAAAAACTCCTTATCGTTGGTGGTGGAAACTCAGCAGTAGAGTATGCAATTGAGCTTTCCAAAACAAACAACGTTACGCTCAATTATCGTCGCGATACCTTTAGCAGACTCAACGAGATTAATTTTCAAATGATCCATGAATACAATGGTCAAGAAAAATTGCGTTTACGCCTTGGTATGGACATTGTCTCCATTGAAAATGAAAATGGCTTGGTAAAGGTCAATTTTACAGATGGCTACCATACTATTTATGACCGTGTTGTCTATGCTATTGGTGGAACAACGCCTGTTGATTTTCTTAAAAAATGTGGCATTACATTTGATAATGAGGGAAAACCAGAATTTGATGAGCATTTTGAAACAAAAACTAAAGGGCTCTATCTCGCAGGTGATATTGCCGTCAAAAGTGGTGGAAGTATTGCTATTGCACTCAATCACGCTTATGAAATTGTGACACATATTTTAAACGTAAAATAATGAAGGCATTTTATTAATGGCAAAAATCGCTCTCTCTTCTTCGCAGATTTTAAATATTGCACTTGGATTCGTTGTCGTTGTCGGAGGTTTTACCTCCGTTCATTATGGTAATTTTGGTGGTGTCTCTTTTGATGAACTTACCGAAAAATACATCAGCAAAAATGATGTAAAATTCAGTGACCTGCCCATTGATATCCAAAAAAATTATATCGATAAAGAAGCGACTCTTGAACAGAGTAAAGATGGAAATTTATTTGAAGACACCTATTATGATGAGCAAGGTAAACCAATCGTCGAATCTGAGCTTACCAAGCAAGATTTTAAACGCATGATCAATCGTCTTCAAAAAACCCTTTTGTTTGTTCAACATGACAATCTTTTATTGGCAAATGAAAAGAACGAACTCTCTAAAAAACTTGATGAACAACAAAATGAACTTGAAGAACAACGCAATCAATGGACAACTAAAAACACTGAACGTCTAAATGAAGCGGAACAACAGCATTACCGTAATATCAGTGATTTGACTATGAGGATTAATGAGCTTCAAAAAGAAAATGTTGTTATCGCTCAAAAAGCCAATATTGAGGCAAATACACTCAGAGGGCAGATTGAAGAGCTAAAAAACAAAGCGATTGAAGAAGAAGATAAAAAACAGATTGCCATTAAAAAAGCTCGTGAAGATGAGCAGTCAAAATTGGTTGATTATAAAGAAAAAATCAAATTTTTAAATGACCAAATTGTCCTTTTAAATGAACAAATGAATACCAATAATGAAACAGCCAAAACAGCGTTTGCTCGTAAACAAGACGAGATCAATAAGCTCAAAGAAGAGATCGTACAAGCAGCCAAAGAGAAAAATGACCTTATGAGCAAGCAGACACAAACATTGGTCTTAAATGAGCAAAAATATAAAGAAGAGATAGCAAAATATACCAAAACCATTGAGCAACTTAAAGTCGATACTGAAAAACTTATCGCAAAAAATCGCCAAGATATGGTTTTACAAGATGAAGACCATGCTAAAAAAATGGCACAACAAGAAGAGAAGATTAAAGGCATCAATACTGAACTTGCCAGTGCTAAAAAACACATTGATGCGTTAATGCTTGAAAATGAAAAAGATTTCAACAAATTTAGAACCTATCTTGAAGATGAGAAAAAACTCAACAAAGAGCTTACGGCTGCGAACAAAGCACTTGAAGAGAGTGCTCAAAATAGCGAAAAAGCGCTCAATGTTACTATCTTAAAACTCAAAGAAGAGATTGCTAAAAAAGAGAGTAACATCAAAGAATTAAGCGACAAAATTGCATCTTTAAACAATGAGAAACTGAACTTTGAAGCGGAAGTTAAAAAACGTGTGGATGAAAATGACAAAATCCACAATAAAAACTATAAAGCCTTTAATGAAAAAATAGCGAACTTTGACGCATCAAAAAAAGAGCTTGCGGATAAGTTTGAAAAACAGTTGAATGAATACAAAGCAACGGTTAAAGAGAACAATGAACGCGTACAGTTTCATATTAATGAGCTCACCGCATCCAATACTGATTTAAAGCTCAAAAATGATGAAAAAGAGAAAGAGCTTCAAGGTTTAAAAACACAATTAGCTTTTATTCGAACTGAAACCCAAAAGTCTAAAGAGGGCGATGAGCTAAAACTCAAAGAATTACGCGCAAGCTTAGAGGAACTCAAAGCTACGATTAAAACCAAAGAGAGTGACTACATCACAAAAATTCAGCTCCTTCAAGCTGACATCAAAGAGAAAGAAGGCGCAATTATTTCTGCTAAAAAAGAAGAAAGCCTTAAAATCGCTGCTTTAGAAAAAGAGATTAAAACCAAAGCGATAGAGCTTCAAAAGATTCAAACGGAAAATGCGCGTCATGAAGGAACCATTCAAACCTTAAGTGTCAAACTCAAAGATGCTGAGGACAATGCCACCAAAGCAACTAATAAACAGGTTGAAGAACTCAAAGCCAAAGTGGCAACCTTTGAGAAAAACCGTGTGAGTGAAGATGCCAAAATGGTTGGACTCAAAGATGAACTTCGCCGTAAAGAGATTGAGTATTTAGACATTATTAAAGAAAAAGAGAAAGAGTTAAAAGCCAAGGAAGCAGCGATTGTTGCGAATAAAGAAGGGGTTAAGAAACTTGAAGGCTTAAAAGCATCAACAGAAGAAAATCTCTCTAAATCCAAAGAAGAGTTCAAACAAAAAGAGCTTCAACGTTTAGCGGAAATTAAAGCCCTTCAAGGTGAAATCAAGGCAAAAGAGAGTCAAATAGCCTCTTTTAACAAAGAAGAGACACTTAAAAGCATCGCTTTGGAAAAAGAGCTAAAAGCCAAAGAAGCAACCATCGTTGCCAATAAAGAGAACCATAAAAAAACCGAAGCACTCAAAGCATCCCTTGAAGAGAATGTGGCCAAACTCAAAGAGGAGTTTAAACAAAAAGAACTCCAGCACTTAGAGGCAACCAAAGCCTTACAAGCAGAGCTTAAAGCGAAAGAGGCACAACTGGGAGTGAGTAAAAAAGATGAAACACTAAAAATCATTGCCTTAGAAAAAGAGCTAAAGCAAAAAGAAAGTGCATTGGCACAAAGTCAAGAAGAGCTTAACAAACGTATTGCCTCTAACGAGCAAACTATCAAAACACTTAATGAAAAAATTAAGCTCCTAGAGACAGCAACACCAAAAGTAGCGACAGCCAAAGTGCCTACTACTCCTGCACCTAAAGGTCAAAAATTAACGATGATCGATAAAGTAACCTGCACCGATATGGGTACAGGGGTTAATGCTATTTCCGAAACATGTAAAAAAGAGGTTCAAACCTTCCTCGCGAAGTATGACAGTAGTTATTTCTTTGAAGTAGCACCGATTGTCGATAATGGCGGATTTGCTTCCCTTAAACTCATTAAAAGTAAAAAAGTAGGTGTTGAAGATAGTGAAATAGACCGAATTACTGGGCTTGCAAACATTGGTCTTGGAAAAGCACGTGCGAAAGCAGGTGGTGAGCTTGTTGAGACGTATGTGGGAGAAGGAGCGAAAATCAGTTATGCTCTCTCTAACATCGAGCAAGATAAAGCAAGAGGCTTTCAAATCAGGGTCTATCATTAAATTATGAATCTATTTCAACCTGAACGAGGCTATCGGTATAACAGCGATACGCTATTGCTGTATGATTTTATCAGTGCATTTTCCCCCAAAGGTGAAGTACTGGATGTTGGCTGTGGATGCGGTATCTTAGGACTTTTACTCAAAAGGGATTTTCCAAAGGTCACCATGCACCTCTTAGACATCCAAGAACAAAACTGTATGATTGCTAAGGCCAATGTAGAACACAATGGTATAGAGATTGCTAGTATTCGCTGCAACGATTTTTTAGAAGCAAAGTTTGAGCATAAATTTGACATGATTGTCTCCAACCCACCTTTCTATCACAAAAATGGTGTTAAAAATGAAGATGAAGCACTTTTTTTAAGCCGTCATAGCAGTGCACTCCCTTTTGAGGCTTTTGCAAAAAAAGTGACTAAATCGCTTTCCAATCGTGGGTATTTTTGTTTTTGTTACGATGCAAAGCAGCTTGACCATCTTATGGCAGCACTCCTTGCTCATGGGCTTAATGTTGAAGATATCTGTTTTGTCTATCCTAAGGAAGAGAAAGAAGCCTCTTTAGTGCTTATTCGCGCACGTAAAAACTCAAAATCACTGTGTAAGGTGCATCCGCCATTGTTTATATATGCAGGTGAGGTTTTTAGTGAGCGTGTTCAAGCCATTTTTAAACAGTCTCAAACAAAGAGTCTAACATGGAAACATTGATGCACTGCGAAGGGTATCCTTACGCGTTTGATCCCAAAGCATGTCAAAGTTGCTCTGGAAAATGTTGTGTGGGGGAGAGTGGGTACATTTGGGTTACCCAAGAAGAGATAAGCGCTATTGTAGAAAAACTTTCTCTTTCAAAAGAGGCGTTTATCAATAACTATTTACTAAAAATTCGCTATCGTTTCACGATTAAAGAGATTGCGTACGAAGGCGGCTATGGTTGCGTCTTTTTTGATATGGAAAAAAAGATGTGTAGCATCTATGACGTACGACCTTCACAGTGCCGTACCTTCCCCTTTTGGGAGTATTTTAAAGAAAACATTGACGAGGTAGTTACAGAATGTCCCGGTATTATTCGCTTATAGTCGTTCTTTTTTTATTGGTGGGATGTACCACTAAAGAAGTTGTTGTTACCAATGAAACTACTAAAAAAGTTTTTGAAGAAGAAGACAATCTCATATTGCAAGCATTAGATTATCAACAAAATGGCGATTATGTCAACGCACGCAAAATTTATCATACACTGTATGAACAGAGCCAAAAGAAAGTGTATCTTACCGAAGATGCAGGGCTTGCTTTTATTTTGAATGATCCTGATGCCAGAGATCTTATTATGCAAGGTATCAAAAAATATCCTGATGAAAAAAATTTTAATCGTTTACTCGTAGGACAACTGGTAAAAGAGAAACGTTATGAAGAGGCTGAAAAAGAGATATTAAAACTGATTGAGTATGATAAATCTGTACAGCATTTAAGTATCGCAGGTAATCTCTATTTACAAATGAAAGCCTATGATTTAGCACTCAAATACTTTGAAAGTGCCTATAAACAGGAGCAAAACGAAGAGCTCATGATGAATATCGTTGAATTGCTTTATCGCTTTTTAGGCAGAAAAGATGATGCAGTGGCGTATCTTGAAACCTATGCCAATATGGAAGGATGTGGTAATCATACCTGCTTTAAATTGATTGAAATTTATGGACGAGATCGTAATGTTCAAGGGCTTATTGCCACCTATAAAAAGCTCTATAAAGAGCAACAAAGCGATGAAATTGCTAAGAAAATTGTAGAACTGATGATGTATATTAAAGATGTTAAAGGCGCAACAACCTTTTTAGAAAAAACAGGATTTAATCAAGACATTCTTTTACAATTCTATGCGACACAGAAAAAGTTCACCGAAGCTTATAATTTGGCACAAAAACTGTATGAAGAGAGTAAAAATCTCGATTATTTAGGCAAAATGGCGATTTACGAATATGAGATTAATAAATCAAAACTTACACCTGAAGCGCTTGCTTCCATCTCTCAAAAGTTTGATGAAGTCACCAGTTTACTTAAAGATTCGGTCTATCTTAATTATTATGGTTATTTGTTAATTGACCATAATATCAACATTGAAAAAGGCATTGCACTTGTGCAAGAAGCCCTTAAGCTTGAGCCAAATTCACCGTATTATCTTGATTCACTTGCATGGGGTTACTATAAAAAAGGACAATGCGAAGAAGCCTATAATATCATGAAATATTTTGGAGAGAATGTCATAGAAGAAGAGGTTGCCGCACATATTGATGCGATAAAAAAATGTTTGAAAGAGAAAAAAGCACCATGATTTTAGATGAAATTATCAAGCGTACCCGTGATGACTTAGAAAAGAAGAAAAAAGAATATACCATAGACTGGTTAGGTAGAAGCCTTGCGTTCAATCCTTTTATGCCGCGTGATGTGAAGCCTTATCTTAAAGCAACAAAAGAGAATCCTTACCGCATTATTGCCGAAGTGAAAAAAGCAAGCCCAAGTAAGGGCGTTATCAAAGCAGACTTTGACCCACTGGCTATTGCGAAGGCGTATGAATTAGGTGGTGCTGATGCGATCTCTGTTTTAACAGAACCTCACTATTTTCAAGGAAACTTGGAGTACTTAACGCAAATTCGTCGTTATGTACCGACTCCGCTTTTACGCAAAGACTTTATTGTCGATGAATATCAAATCTTAGAAGCCCTTGTTTACGGTGCTGATTTTGTATTACTGATCGCAAAAGCACTGTCAAAAGCTGAATTAAAACATCTTTTAGAGTATGCACTACGACTTGGACTTGAGGTTTTAGTCGAAATTCATGATAAAGAAGACCTTGTCAAAGCCATTTTTGCGGGTGCCAATATTATCGGTATTAACCACCGAAACCTAGAAACGTTTGAGATGGATATGAGCTTAACCGAGAAATTAATGCCACTGATTCCTCAAGGGAAAATCATCGTAGCAGAAAGTGGACTGAACGATAAAGAGACCATCAAACATTTAAGCACCATTGGTGCAGATGCCTTTTTAATTGGTGAATATTTTATGAGAGAGCCTGATATTCAGGCTTCTTTAGAAGCTATTAAAAGAGTGGATTGATGAATTATATGTACGCTCCTTGGCGTGATGCTTATTTTAGTGAGAAACCAGAAGGTTGCGTATTTTGTAATATTTCAAACCATCCAGAAAAAGATGCAGAACATCATGTGCTCTATCGTGATGCACTTTGCTTTATCGTGATGAACCGATATCCCTATTCTCCAGGTCATTTTATGGTGATTCCTCATCATCATACGGATGCGATTGAAACACTTGAGCCAGAAGTGTGGCTACACATCTCATTTATCGTTCAGCGTTGTGTAAAGATGCTCAAAGAGGGCATTGGTGCACAAGGTGTTAATCTTGGCATGAATCTTGGCAAAAGTGGCGGTGCAGGTATCGCGGAGCATGTGCATTACCATCTCATCCCAAGATGGTTTGGTGATACCAATTTTATTACCACGATTGCTGATACAAGAGTTTATGGAACCGATTTTGAAAAAATTTACACACATCTTAAAGAGCTTGTTCCTGAGTATCTTTCATGTTAGTTGATTTAGAAATCGATGATTTTGTTGCCAAAAAATCTACGTTTGATCTTCTGATCGATGCGCGGAGTCCCCAAGAGTTTCATGAATCACATATTTTAAATGCAGAAAATTTCTATGCGCTCAGTGATGCCGAACATCAAGAAGTAGGCACACTGTACAAACAGGTTTCACGCAATGATGCCAAGATATTAGGTGCACGTTACATTTGCCAAAATGTGGCACTGCATCTTCAAGAAATTGCAAAATCGTATAAAATAGGCTCTAAAATAGGCATATATTGCGCTAGAGGAGGGCTTAGATCAAGTTCCATCGCTATTATTCTCTCGCACATTGGGTATCAAGTTTACCGTCTCAAAGGTGGCTACAAAAGCTATCGTTTTCATGTACTCACCTTTCTTGAGACATTCCCTCATTCACGATTTATTGTGCTAGGTGGCAATACGGGGTGTGGGAAGAGTGAGCTTATACAAAAATTGAATCCATCCATTGATCTTGAGCATCTTGCCAATCATCTTGGTTCTAGCTTTGGGAGCATCAAAGGTGTGCAACCTAGCCAAAAAGCCTTTGAAAATAGTTTATGCGAAATTTTATGTAAAATCGATCCAAATGCCTATATATTCATAGAAGCAGAAAGTAAAAAAATGGGCAAATGCACAGTTCCAGCTCTGTTACACGAGCGAATGCTGCAAGGCTATCGTGTTGAGATTACTGCACCATTAGCTAAGCGTGTTGAGCGTATTTTGAAAGATTATGAGTGTATCACACCAGAATTTTTCACTCAATCAATGCAGATGATTTCACCGTATATCAAAAAGAGTTGCAAAGAAGCGGCAATGGATGCGTATGAAAAACACAATCTTGAAGAAGTTGCAAAAATACTCTTAGTTGAATACTATGATCTTGTGTATAAAAAGCCACGTCACATTGACCTTTCCATAGAAAATAGTGAAAATAGTATGACTCTAAAAACACTCAAAATACTACAGAGTGATCTTTCTTCACTTTAAACGAAAACTCCTTAAGTCTTTTTTTATCTGCAAGATGTCACAATAATACCAAATAAAGTTCAGTATTATTTATGAGGAGTATTCGTATGAAAGTATTATTAGCCTCTCTTGTGTGCGCATCTTCACTGTTGGCACATTTCCAAACGGTTATGACCGATTCATCTGTCATTGAGCAAAGTGGAAACACTAAAGTTTCTATTCAATATGAATTTACCCATCCATTTGAGCAAAAACTCATGAATATGGAAAAACCAAAAGAGGCTGGTGTTTTTATGGATGGTAAAAAAACATCGCTCTTAAATACATTGCAAGCGGTTGAGAAAAATAAACTCACCACATGGAAGAGCGAATATGCCATTAAAGCTCCTGGTGTCTATCAGTTTTATGTCGATCCTGTGCCTTATTTTGAAGCAGCTGAAGATAAATTTATCCGCCATCAAACCAAAACCATTGTAGATGCTTTTGGATCAGGTGAGGGCTGGGATAAACCTATTGGTCTTAAAGCAGAAATCGTCCCACTTTCTCGCCCTTACTCGCTCTATGCAGGCAATCTTTTTAGTGGCCAAGTGCTTTATAAAGGTAAACCTGTAGCCAATGCAGAAGTGGAAGTTGAGTTTTACAACACCAAAGGACTCAAAGCACCCAATGAAATGTATATAACACAAGTCTATAAAGCTGATAAAAATGGTGTCTTTCATGTAGCTCTTCCTCAAGAAGGCTGGTGGGGATTTGCAGCACTCATGGACGATGATGAAAAAATCAAAAAAGATGGCAAAAGTTATCCTGTTGAACTAGGCGCTGTACTTTGGCTCAAAACAGAGGCAATGAAATAACATGCATCTCAGCGAAGGACTACTTAAACCCGAAATACTCATAGGAGGAGCCGTTGTTTCGGCTCTTTTTACACTGTATGCGTTTAAAACACTCAAAGATGATGAAATTCCAAAAACTGCAGTGCTTTCGGCACTCTTCTTTTTAGCTTCATTCATTCATGTTCCCATTGGTCCAACATCGGTGCATTTAGTCTTGGGTGGCATTGTAGGAGCAATGCTTGGATTCAGAGCGTTTATCGCCATCTTTGTTGCGCTTTTACTGCAAGGAATTCTTTTTGGCTTTGGTGGACTCACCACACTCGGCATCAATCTTTTCAACCTTGCCACACCAACGCTCATTGGCTATTGGCTCTTTATGCTTCCAAGCTCCAAGCGTTGGTACAAAGATCTGCTTTGGTTTTTGATTGGTTTTATTCCTCTAGCCGTGTCAGCTTTCTTGCTTTCTCTCACATTAGCACTCAATGGCGATGCGTTTATAGATGCTGCAAAGATCGCTCTTTTGGCACATTTACCGCTGATGTTTATTGAAGGTGCTATGACGCTTTTAGCACTTCGCTTCATCGAAAAAGTCGCTCCATCACTTCTTCTTCAAAAGGAAAATCATGTTTCGCGTATGCCTGCTTAGTTTCCTCTGTCTTAGTAGTTTATGGGCACACAAAATCAATCTTTTTGCCTATGATGAAGAGGGAAAACTCTACATTCAGAGTTATTTCACCAAATCCTCTCCATGTAAGCAATGTGTCATCAAGCTCTTAGATAACAATCAAAAAGAACTTTTAACACTAAAAACAGATGATGAAGGCAAAGTCTCTGCAAAACTTCCTGCGGCTGAGTTTGATATTGTGGTTGAAGCAGGGATGGGACATCAGTCTCAAACACATTATATTGCGCAAAGTCATACCAAAGAGGAGGCAAAAACACTGCCATCCGATACCCCATGGGATAAAATGCTCTTAGGATTGGCTATAATGGTCTTTTTCTTTGGAGTACTCTATTGGATCAAGCGCAAACCTCGCAACCTATAACACCCACCACAGCGCTTCTTTTGGCGCTGTTATACAGTGGTTGTGTTGCATTACAAGAACATCTTTATCTGCCACTTTTTTTACCACTCTTAGTGTTGACGTGGTTTCAAAAAGAATTTTTGTGGATCATCGTAAAACGGCTCTTTTTACTCAATACACTGATTGCCATTGTTGTTTTGAGTCTCCTTTGGCAAGAAAATTATCATCTAGCACTTTTAATGTTTTTGCGATCTAACGTTATTTTACTGTTTGTCTTGATGTTGTTCCAAGGCAAAGATGAATTTAGCATCGCTATTGCTATGCACCGTTTACATCTTCCCTCTAAACTTACTTCCATTTTCTTTTTTACCGCAAAGTCCATTTTTCTCATCAAACAAGAGTTTTCTCTCTTTAGAAAGACCTTGCATGTTCGAGGATTTACACCCAAAACAAATCTTTTAACGTATAAAACAATGGCGGGTTTTGTAGGTATTTTATTGATCAAAGCACTTGAGCGCTCTGTTTGGCTTCAAAAGGCGATGCAGCTTCGTGGCTACTGTGGCGAAGTCTATACCCTTGAAGAACATCAATCTTTTGGCTTTTACGATACCTTACTTGCCTTTGTTACGATTTTATCGCTTTTATGGCGACAAGGAGTGCTTATATGAGCTGTTCTGTTAATATCAAAAACCTTTCCACGTCACGTGATGGCGTGCGCTTGTATGAAAATGTCACGTTAGATGTCTCGCACAAAGAAAAAATTGCTATCATTGGACCTAATGGGTGTGGAAAAACAACACTTTTAGAAATTATTGCAGGGCTTCGATGTCAAGATAGTGGCACATTAGAGCTATTTCATCAGCTCATGCTTAAAACCGATGATTTTAAAGCAATGCGCCATCTTATAGGCTATCTTTTCCAAGACTCTGATAATCAGTTTTTAGCGCCTATTGTAGAAGATGATGTGGCATTTAGTTTGTTGGCAAGCGGCGTTTCAAAAGAAGAAGCACGACTCAAAACAGCTATGATACTGCAAGATTTGGGCATTGAACATTTGGCTAAAAAAGTTGTGTATCATCTCTCAGGTGGAGAAAAAAAGCTAGTAGCTCTAGCAGGAGTACTGATTACTGAGCCTAAACTCATGCTTTTAGATGAGCCTACGAATGGGCTTGATCATGCGATGCAGTTACGCCTTGTAGAAATTTTGCGCAAAATCGATAAGAGTATTATTATTGTTTCGCATCACAAAGAGTTTATTGAACAAGTGGTTGAAAAAATTTATGAGATAACACCAGAAGGGCTAAAATGCTCACTCAATACCAAAAATGGGAGCTATCATCACCATCATGAACATACACATGATCACTCCCATTTTCATACACACTAAAACGTTAGAAGGGCTTTGCCTGTTGCAAGTTTGACTGCTTCTTTTACCGCATTGATATAGCTTAAGCATGAAGGATTACCGTCTTTATAAGCGATGTCAAAAGCGGTTCCATGATCTACTGAAGTTCGTACAATGCCCGCATTAAGGCTTACATTAATGCTCTCTTCAAAATAGAGCGTTTTTAGAGGAATCAGCCCTTGGTCATGGTACATACACACATAATAGGTGAAATTCTCACGATTCGTTTTTGAAAAAGCAGTGTCAGGAACAAGAGGACCTATAAAGACTTCACGCTCTAAAAAATGATTGGCTTTGGCAATGGCTTTTGCGATCTCTTCATCTTCATCCCCAATAACACCATGATCTCCAGCATGAGGATTAAGCCCTAAAACAGCGATACGTTCAATGCCAAGTTCTTCATAGACTTTGAGTAAAAAAGGCTTGAGTTTTTTCGCTTTGATTTCATGCGGAACATCACGTAGTGGAACATGATGTGTGTAAAGAATGGTAAACATCTCTTCACATCCTAACATCATGATGGCTTCACAACCGAGTAAATCGCTCAAAGCATCAGTATGCCCTTTGTATTCTAGCCCAGCTAATGCCCATGACTCTTTGTTAATAGGAAGGGTGACAATGCCGCTAACTTCATTGCTTTTAGCCAGTGCTACTGCGGTAATAAAAGAGTCATACGAACTCTCACCCGCCTCAGCAGAACAAACACCTGCTTCAATTTCAAAGACTTTACCACAATCACGTATCTCAAAGTCGCTTGGCACATCAAGTCCTAACAGTGCGGCTCCCCAACCAAGCATATTTTCATTGATACAATAAATCGGCTGACAATGTTTTTTGACTTCCTCATGGGAACGTAAGGCTATTTCTAAGCCAATTCCATTGAGATCTCCAACACTAATGGCTATTTTTTTCATTTAAGTAATCCTAACATCTCTTTTACCGCTTGCTCAAAACCAGTAAATACAGAACGTGCAATGATACTCTGCCCAATGTTGAGCTCACTGATCTCTTTAATTTCTAAAATACGCTTCACATTTTGGTAGTTCAAGCCATGCCCAGCAGCGACCTTAAGCCCTAATTGGTGCGCAAGTTTAGAAGCATTTTCTAGTTCATGGGTTGCTTCAAGAAGCTTGATAGTAAGTGTTTCTCGATCAACTTCGAGTTCTTTAATGCTATGACGAGAACGAGAAAGGTTAGAGTAAAGCATCGCATAAATATTCGCATACAATCCTGTGTGTAATTCAACCCATTGTGCTTTGATCTCATGTGATGCTTCAACCATTGCACTGTTTGGATCGATAAAAAGAGAAAGTTCAATATGCTCTTTTTGGAGTCTTTGTGCAATTTCTTTCATTATCTCTTTATTTTTGAGCACATCAAGCCCACCCTCTGTGGTTACTTCTTCACGTTTTTCAGGTACTAACGTAGCACGGTGAGGGCGAAGTGCGATGACTTTTTCGATAATTTCAGGTGTAATCGAACACTCTAAATTGACAGGCAACTGAGAGATTTCAATAATTTTTTGAGCATCTTCATCATTGATATGACGTCTATCTTCTCTTAAATGAATCGTAATTTGATCCGCACCTGCGCGTTTAACCAAAGAAACTGCATCTAGCGGATCTGGGTCATTAATCTTTCGTGCTTCTCTGAGCACTGCAATATGATCGATGTTTACGCCTAGAAGCATCATTGTATCCTTCGTTTTTTAGGGATTATTATAGCCAAAATATAATTTCTAAAAAGTTTCAGCGCCTATTTTGGGATGTGAATGCGTGTATTATCCAAGATTCCATATTCAAAATCAGGATGACAAACAAAACAGTTGGACGCTTTTTTAATAGGAAGAGTTTTAAAAATAGCTTTATCAATACTTTTGTGAGATTCTCTCCAATACGGTACTTTACTCATCGAAATTGGTCGCATATCGCCTAAAGAATCTAATGTTTTAAAGGCTACTTTGTATGTTGATGTCTCAGCACTGTGCGTAAGAAGATACTCTTTTATAGTGCTTTGCTCACTTTTAGTAATGTTGTTTTCCATAATTTGCTCACCAAAGTGATTATCAAGCCCATCCATAAGGCGTACCCATGAATCATGAGGCAACATAAAAGGAGGGTAGGTTTTATGACACTTAGTACATTTTTCATAAAAAAGAGGATTTTCTATTTGAAAATCTCGCTTTTCAAATCTGCTTTTTGTTAAAAAAGTTTCATCATCTTTAGCTACAAAATAGAGTGTCAAAATTGACAATACAATCACTGCATATGCAAAAAGATGCCTTAGCATTGAAACATGCGCATCCTTGCCTTCTGCTTTTTTGTACCCTGTAATCATCGCAAAAAGCATATGGGTTTTATGGTAAAACTGCTCAATCAAAACACCCATAATATGAATAACCGCCCATGAAAAAAGCACATAAGAGAGTAGGGAATGGAGTGTAAAAAGCGTAGGGGAGAGATAAAAATAGTGTTGATTAAGTTGCCCTAAAAGTCCACTACCTTCTTGAATGCCTTGCAAAAACAATCCACTGATAACACTCCAACTGCCTAACCCTAAAACAATCAAAGTAAACCAACTCGATGCTGCATTATGCCCTGCATGAATTTTACGCCATCTATTTTTTACTTTTTGAGCAAAATAGTCTTGAAGCTCATATGGGCTTAGTTTGAATGTTTTAAATGTTGCATAATTAGGTCCAATAAAACCCCAAATAAGGCGAAAAAGTAACACAATACCAAAGATAAGACCAAATGAGAGATGCCATCTAAAAAGATTATGATAAAACGAAGTGATAAAAGAGAGAAAAAAAGAGCTGGCTATAATCCAGTGTATAATACGTGTACACAGTGGCCAGACAAAAACTTCATGGTTTTTTTTGTTCATTCATAACTTTCAGATGTTTTTTGATGTGTTACCACACCAAAAAACATCATACACAAATTTTTATTTAGCGGTATGAAACGTATTGAAAATATAATTTGCCATCATTTTAATATCGTAGTCATAACCTTTTTCAGCCAATTTTTTCATGTTATGTTCCATGACTTCATGCTCTGTTGCTGTTGATTGACCAAGACCACCATTTTTAATATCAAAGAGTGACATTTCAAGTTCTTGAACACTTTGTTTTGTAAGAGCTGGTCCCTTTTTCTCAGCGATACCTTCGCCTTTTGGCCCATGACAGTGAGAACATGTATCTGTATAAACTTGGGCAGGTGTATATTTATATTTGACAACATCTGACTTTGGTTTATCGCCACATCCACTGAGGGCAACCAAGGCAATAAAACAGAGTGTTAAATTTAATTTTTTCATATTTTTTTCCTTTTTATGTAGCATTAAAATTAGGCTCTACCAGAGAGCATACCATAGACGGTCATTGGTTTAAGTGCATAGACTTTGAGTAACCACCAAATCCATCTCTCTTGTGTTGGATCAAGAGGGAATGAAGGCGCAGGTTTTGCTGTCCAGTTAAACTCTAAGAGTGCAACGGTTCCAATACTGGTAATTAAAGGACATACGGTGTAACCATCGTATGCTGCAGGAAGTTTTTCTTGTTTTTCCATAACAGCGATTAAGTTTTCAGCAACAACATTGTATTGCTTACGTGCGCTTCCTCCTGTTTTGCCCATAGGAACAGCTGCAACGTCACCCAGTGCAAATACATTTTTATACGTAACGTGTTGGAGAGTCTCTTTAACAACAGGTACCCAGCCTTTACTTGAACCAATAGGTGATTTACCAACAACATCAGGCGCTTTTTGAGGAGGAGTAATATGGATAAAGTCATACTTTTTCTCAACATTTTTACTCATTGAAATCATAGTATATTCTTTAAGATCCTCGTCATATTCACCTTTTTCGAGCCATTTTTTCTCAAAAGTTGCTATCTTTTTCTCTGTATCAATCGCTACTAAATTGGTTTTAAATTCCCATTTAAAATCTCTCGCTTTAAATTGCTCAAAGATTGCTGCGTTGTATTCAGGCACACCAAACATTTTATCGCCAGATGGGCAGAATGTTAACTCAACTTTATCGCGTACACCTGCTTTTTTGAGTAAATCATGTGTAATGTACATAATTTTTTTAGGAGCGCCACCACATTTAATGGCTGTATCTGGGTCAGTAAAAAGTGCTTGAAGTTTTTCAGGTCCCTTATGTGCTTTTGCTTTTGCAATCAGCTCTTCAATACCTTTTTTGGTATCAACAGCGCCATCTGCAAAATAGATAGAGTAAACACCATCTTTGCCCACTTTTTTACGGACAACATCATTTGCACCACTTGAGGTAATTTCACCTTCAAGCCCTTTAATCGCCCCAAAATTAAGCGTTAAACCTGTAGCAACAACTAAATAGTCATAGCTGATCTCCGTACCATTAGATGTTTTGACTTTATTATTTTGTGGATCAAAACTTACAACAGAATCTTTAATCCATTTGACACCTTTTGGCATAAAATTCGCTGTTTCATACTCAATGTCACTTTTTTGCCATACACCAGCCGCAATCAACGTTTGCCCAGGTTGATATGAAACGGATTTTGGATTTGGCTCAATAAGGGTGATATTAGGATTTGAAAGTCTGCTTGTAAGTTTTGCAGCAGTTGCTACGCCCGCTAGACCACCGCCCACAATAAGGATTTTACCCGTTGCATTGGAACTTGCAGCATGAGCTTCTGTTGCCGTTGTTGCGCTTGCCAAGACACTTGCAGCAATTGGTGAAGCTGCTAATAACTTCATTGCATTACGGCGAGACATTCCACCTTCATGCTTCTCAATCTCAAAGAGTATCTCCTCCATGATTTTGTCTGATTTCATAGTTTTCCCATCCTTTTTGGTTGTATGTTCTCCCCATTCTACTTCCAACAATCTGAGGCTTTCCTTGGTTAAAAATATTATACTTGATTATTTTAGTTGTTTATAATCTTCTGAAATTGTCCTCATAATGTAATGTTATCCAAACCTAACATTAAGTTTCTTTGCTCTAAAATCATCTATTCAATTTTAGAACAAGTAGGGATTATGTTTATACGAGAAGTCATTATTTTTATCGCCATTTTTTTATTCCTAGCGTTAGGAATGCACATGAATCAATGGCTAACACATCCTATAGAGCATCTTCATCAACTCTCTACGCATAAAATGCCCTATCACCCGCTTCTTTACACAACGATAGTCTATATGCTTCTTGGCATTATTCGTACCATTTTCAATGTGTTTATCAAACTCTTTAGACGAAAATAGAGCTCACAAATGATTGGCTGTGACTTGGGTTCAAATACCCTACGTATCGTTAAAATAGACTGTCAAAGCAAGGCCCGTATTTTGGCGTTTGAGCGCATTGTTAGAACGGCAAAAGATTTACACATTACAGGTAAGATTGGAGAACAAGCAAAAGAGAATATTTTGAACGCATTGCATGAAGCTTCAGCATTATTTGATTTTAACAATGAACGCTGTTTTTGTGTGACAACAGAAGCAATGCGTGTCGCTTCCAATGCACAAGAAATTCTTAATGAGATTGAAGCAACTTTTGGTCTTACTTTTAGAATTATTACAGGAAAAGAGGAAGCTTTCCTCACATCACTTGCTATTGAAAATGCTTTAAAACGTGAAGGTTTTAACCCTACAATATATGCGCTATTTGACCTTGGTGGAGGTTCAACAGAATTTACCTTTTGTAAAAATGGTGACAAACAATCACAAAGTTTTCCCTTTGGAATTATTAATGTCGCAGAACGTTACAAAACGAATCTTGAACAAAACATAGCGTCGATTGTAGGTTCAATTGATACGTTTATCCAAAAACAAAAAACAACAATTCCTTCCAATTTTTTACAATTAGTAACAACAGCAGGTACACCTACAACGGTTGCTGCCTTTTTAGAAGGTTTAGATTATAACCATTATGATGCAAATGTCGTGAATGGAAAAGTATTACATATCAATGACTTTGAAGAAGCTTATGAGCGTTTAACCACAATGGATTTAGATGAAGCAGAACGCTACACAGGAACAAATCGTAGAGATTTAGTCATCGTAGGTATTTTAATTGTAAAAGCTATTATGAAAAAACTGGGCTTTGAAACGTGTATTGTTATTGACGATGGGCTTAGAGAAGGTGTCGTGTTAGAGCAGTGTTACAATTTGTACAAATCATAAAATATGCCCTAAAAATGAGCCTTCTTTAATCTTTATTTGCTATAATAACCCACTTTTTTTACAAGAAATATCCTGTAAATTAATAATTCTGTCAACAATAGTTGACAAGCTTTAGTACCATAGCGGTTAGCGTAGTCAAAGAAGCTTTGCTTTTTTGGCGTAATCAAATTATGTAAAGGAGAGGTCATGGAGTTAAGCGGTTCCCAAATGGTCATTGAAGCACTACGCAAGGAGAACGTCAGCGTCGTCTTTGGCTATCCTGGTGGTGCTATAATGAATGTTTATGACGAAGTTTATAAACAAAATTATTTTAAACATATGCTTACACGACATGAACAAGCAGCTTTGCATGCGGCAGATGGTTACGCCCGTGCAACAGGTGATGTAGGTGTTGCGTTTGTAACCAGTGGTCCTGGATTTACGAATGCTGTTACAGGTCTTGCAACAGCCTATATGGATTCTATTCCGATGGTTGTTATCAGCGGACAGGTTCCTATTAGTATGATTGGTACCGATGCGTTTCAAGAGATTGATGCTGTTGGTATTAGCCGTCCATGTGTTAAACACAACTATCTGGTAAAAGATGTAAAAGATTTGCCACGTATATTAAAAGAGGCATTTTATATTGCACGTAGTGGCAGACCTGGTCCTGTTCATGTGGACATTCCTAAAGATGTTACAGCACAAATTGGTCATTTTGCATATCCTAGTGAAATTAAAATGCAAACCTATAAACCGACCTATAAAGGCAACCCAAGGCAGATTAAAAAAGCAATTGAAGCAATTGCTTCTGCAAAACGTCCTGTCCTTTACATCGGTGGTGGTGCAATCAATTCAAACGCAAGCGCTGAAGTAAGAGAATTTGCCAAAATCTGTGGTATTCCAGCCGTTGAAACTTTAATGGCACGTGGTGTTATGGGTGATGAAAATCCACTGCTCCTTGGTATGCTTGGTATGCACGGCTGCTACAGTGCCAATATGGCAATGAGTGAAGCTGATCTTATGATTGCATTTGGTCCGCGCTTTGATGACCGTGTTACAGGCAAACTAAGCGAATTTGCGAAACATGCCAAAATTATCCATGTTGATATCGACCCAAGCAGCATTGGCAAAATCGTTCCTATTGATTATCCAATCGTAGGTGATCTTAAAAATGTTGTTGAAGCGATGATTCCTCTTGCAAAAGAGCATGTTGAAGCAGACAAATACAAACCTTGGCGCGATCTTCTCAAACGATACAATGAAATCCATCCGCTCAAATATGAAGACTCTAATGAAGTCATTAAACCTCAATGGGCAATTGAGCGTGTTGGACAAATTCTTGGCGATAAAGCCATTATCTGTACCGATGTCGGCCAGCACCAAATGTGGGCAGCACAGTTTTATCCATTTTCCTATCCACGTCAATGGTTAAGCAGTGGCGGACTTGGAACAATGGGTTATGGACTTCCTGCAGCCATTGGTGCAAAAGTTGCCGTTCCAGAAAAAACAGTTATTAACTTTACAGGTGATGGTTCAATTTTGATGAACATTCAAGAGTTAATGACAGCTGTTGAGAACAAAGTCGCTGTGGTTAATATCATCTTAAATAACCAGTTTTTAGGAATGGTTCGTCAATGGCAAACCTTTTTCTATAATAAACGCTACTCTTCAACCGACCTTTCCATGCAACCTGATTTTGTAAAATTGGTTGAGAGTTTTGGTGGACGTGGTTTTAGAGTTAAAACCAAAGAAGAGTTTGATAAAGCTCTTAAAGAAGCAGTTGAAAGCAATACTGTCTGTATGATTGACGTTCAAGTCGATCGCTTTGAGAACGTTTTACCAATGGTTCCAGCAGGTGGAACGCTTTACAATATGATGCTTGAGTATAAGGAGTAAGAGATGGAACATATCAGAAGAGTTTTATCTGTTATCGTTTTAAATGAAGATGGTGTACTATCTCGTATTTCAGGGCTTTTTGCAGGTAGAGGTTATAATATTGATTCACTAACGGTTGCACCGATTCCTAAAACAAACCTATCACGATTAACCATCGTTACATCGGGTAGTACGCCTGTTTTAGAGCAGATTGTAAAACAGTTACATAAACTAATTCCTACCTATAAAGTTATAGAATCAGGCCAATTTGTTGAAAAAGAGATGGCACTTGTAAAGATTCCTTTGAGTGAAGACTTTAATGGTCTTGATGCGATGCTTAAAGCTTATAATGGAACGATCGCAAGCAGTGGTGAGGATTTTATCGTTGTTATGGTAGCAGATGATTATGATCGTATCGATAACTTTTTAAAAGCAGTTAAAAAATACAATCCAACTGACATCGTAAGAAGCGGCTCTGTCGCAATGGACATCTAATGAAACTTAGCCTTTTAGCTCAATCGATCTGCCTTGAATTTTCTGGTACTGATAGGGAAGTCACCTCTTTTGCGACACTCAAAGAGGCGACTTCCTCGCAGATTGCTTTTTTTGAAAATCCTAAGCTTTTAGCTGATTTACAAACAACACAAGCAGGAGTCGTGATCCTTTCTCCTGCTTTTTTAGAACACCTTCCCTCTACGTCACAAGCACTTTTAAGCGAAAACCCTCATCTCAGTATGGCATACGCTAGTGCATACTTCGCAAAAAAAGCGTTTGACACTTCGATTCCTGCAACCATCTCAGACAAAAGCACAATCGCGCAAAATGTGGTGATTGGCAGTGGAACTGTTGTGGAAGAGGGTGCACACATTATGCCTAATGTCACTATCGGGGCAAATGTTTATATTGGTAAAAATGTCAAAATTTTCCCTAATGTTGTTATTTACGATGATGCCATTATAAAAGAGGGATGTATTATTCAAGCAGGTGCCATTATAGGAAGTGATGGTTTTGGCTATGCGCATACAAAAATGGGTGAGCATATTAAAATTCATCATAGTGGAAATGTCATTCTTGAAGAGGATGTTGAAATTGGTTCCAACAGTACGATAGATAGGGCTGTTTTTGGATCTACTATCATCAAAAAAGGAACGAAGATAGATAACCTTGTTCAAATCGGTCATAACTGTGAAATTGGGCAAGCGTGTATTTTAGTGGCTCAAACAGGCATTTCTGGATCAACAAAACTTGGCAGAAATGTTGTTATGGGTGGACAAAGCGCAACAGCTGGACATTTGGAAATTGGTGATTTTGCAACTATCGCGGCACGCGGTGGTGTTTCAAAATCAATTGAAGGCGGTAAAATTTACGGCGGTTTCCCTCTTACTTTACAGAACGAGTGGTTAAAAACGCAAGCAAAACTCGCAAAATTTTTTAAAAAGAATTAAAAGGATTACGTCATGGGCGGAAAAAATACAATACTCACAAAATTTCCATTAGCAGGAACAAAAAACGGAATGATTTCTATCTCTCATTTGGAAGAACCCTATGGAAGTGGATCATTTCCTGTTGTAAGCATTGGTATTGCTTTGAAGAAAAATGGGGAAGAACCAGATTGGAAAGCACATATTCCTTATGAAAATCTTGATGAACTCATTGCAGCACTTCAAGATGCAAAAGCACGTTTTGGGACAGACTCAAAATAAATACATTTTAAGAGTTTTACATGTAGAACATACATGTAAAACTCATCTTTTTTATAGTGTACCTACATATTCTTCAATAGCAGTAGCAACCCGCTTTGAAAAGGCTACCGCTTCTACAACAGTTCTTGCTCCCGTTACAACATCACCAGAAGCAAATACACCTTCCATCGTAGTACGTCCACTTTCATCTGTTATAACTAAGCCTTTCCCATCAACCTCGATTTGACGTGCAGATTGTACGATATTATTATTTGGACTTTGACTGATAGCAACTAAAATAGAATCTGCTTCTAAAAGACCTACTTCTTCACTTCCGTCAGTACAGCTATATTTAATGCCTTCTTCAGTGATCTCAAGCGGTTGTTTATAGAGTTCAAATTTTACACCATCGATCTTAGCACATTCGATCTCATGTTTGGAAGCAGGCATATCATCCATACCTTTACGGTACATAATAATCACTTCTTTTGCATGATGACGTACAGCGGTTCGAGCGACATCCATTGCCACATTACCAGCACCTAGGATGACGACACGTTTTCCCAGTTGATAAACATCTGGGCTTTTGAGATAATCGATCGCAAAATGAACATGTCCTAGACTCTCACCTTTGATACCTAGTTTTTTCGGTGCCCAAACGCCCGTACCAATAAATACAGCTTTGAAATCATCGCGGAACAGATCGCCAACGGTGATATTTTTTCCAATGGTAATATTAGGACGAATTGTTACATCCAATTGTCGTAATTTACTCTCAATCGTATCGAGTATCTCTTTATTCAATCTAAAATCTGGAATACCGTAACGTAAAACGCCTCCAATTTTATCGTGAGCATCATACATCGTTATTTCATATCCTTTAGAAGCAAGAATAACGGCTAATGCGATACCCGCAGGGCCACTACCGATAATAGCAACTTTATGCCCATTTTTGGTTGGTTTTTCAAATTGTACGTCATGAATATACAAATCGGAAATATAGTTCTCAATGCTTCCTACACTAACTGCTGTTCCTTTTTTAGTCAGAATACAGTGACCTTCACAATGTTTTTCATGTGGGCATACCATAGAACAGATAACCGAAAGAGGGTTGTTTTCAAAAAGCATCTTTCCAGCTTCTTTAATTTCTCCTGCTAGAAAGAGACGAATCATCTCAGGAATCGGTGTACCAACAGGGCATCCTGTACGGCATGATGGCTTTTTACAGCCTAAGCAGGTTTTTGCAAGTGTGATGACATATTTATTCATGTGTCTTTAAGCCTTTATCAATATATGTAAAAATAATGTCAGAATTGTACCAAAACTGTATGACTTTTGTAGAATTTTTTAGAAGAGAAGGGCACTTTTCTGTACCCTTCACGAGGACTTATTTATAGTTTTCAACAAACGTACGAATACGCTCAATTCCATCTTTAATGGTTTTATCATCTGTTGCGAAAGAGAGTCTAAAGTAGCCATCACATCCAAAGCCAAGACCAGGAACCACCGCAACACCAGTTTCTTCTAGAAGCTTTGAGCAAAACTTCATAGAATCACTCTCAATTGCTTTGGTATTGACATAAAGATAAAAAGCACCTTCTGGTTTCATCACAGAGAGACCTTTGATACTATTGATCAATTCATAAGCCATATTACGGCGTCTCTCAAAAGCTACACGCATCGCTTCAATATCTTCATCTACAAGGCCATTTAGCGCTGGAAGTGCTGCTTTTTGGGTAATAGAGTTGATATTTGACGTACTTTGTCCTTGTAGATCAACAATCGCATCCACAATCTCTTTAATAGGACAGGCTAAATAACCAAAACGCCAACCTGGCATAGCAACGGATTTACTTAAGCCATTTACAGTAATGGTACGATTATACATATCTTCGCTAATAGAAGCTACTGAGGTAAATTTGAGATTATCAAATAAAATCTTTTCATACATTTCATCAGAAACAACTAAGATCTTTGTTCCTTTAAGCACTTCCGCTAAACCTTCAAGTTCAGCCTTTGAATAAACTGATCCTGTTGGATTTGATGGTGTATTAAAAAGAAGTACTTTTGTTTTAGGTGTAATAGCAGCCTTTAATTGTGCTGGTGTAATTTTAAAACCAGTTTTCTCATCTGTTTCAATATAAACAGGTGTACCACCAGAATACTTTACAATTTCAGGATACGTAACCCAGTAGGGTGAAGGAATAATAACTTCATCGCCTTCGTTGATAATCGCTTGAAAAATGTTAAACAATGAGTGTTTAGCTCCAACATTCACAACGATTTGAGAAGGTGTGTAATCGAGGTTATTTTCACGCTTAAGTTTTCCAGCAACAGCTTTGAGAACTTCAGGTGTACCTGCTACAGCAGTATATTTTGAGCAGCCTTCTTGAATGGCTGCAATTGCAGCATCTTTAACACGTTGTGGTGTGTCAAAGTCTGGCTCACCAGCAGAAAAGCTAAGAATGTCTCTTCCCTGAGCTTTAAGATCTCTTGCTAAAGCAGTAATTGCTAAAGTCAAAGAGGGTGATAACACTTGGATTCTTTGTGATAGCATGAAACTTTCCCCTATAAAAATATCGTGCAGATTATAGCGAAAAATTAATCATTTCTTTCCAAAAAAGATTTATTCTTTCACTGATTCAAGATAACATTTATAAATAGCTTCAAGTTCATCGTCTTTGATTTTAAGATCTTTATTGGTAGTCAGCACCGCTTCTTCTAAAATCTTAATGCGTTTAAACATGTAGATAAAAAGTTCTTTATTGATATCAGGAAGTTTATTGTGTGCCATTGGGCTTTTATCGCGTCCTTTTTCAATGATACGTGCTGGAATTCCAACAGCTGTAGAATCATCAGGAATGCTTTTAACTACAACAGAATTAGAGCCAATGCGGCAGTTCTCACCAATAGTAATATCACCTAGTACTTTTGCTCCAGAGCCTATAACGGTATGATTTTTAATGGTAGGATGACGCTTCACACCACGCTCTAAACTCACACCACCCAGTGTAACTCCTTGATAAATTAAAACATCATCACCCACAATGGCTGTTTCACCAATAACGACACCAAAAGCATGATCTAAAAAGACACGACGTCCAATCGTACATGCTGGGTGAATATCGATATTGGTAATAATCTGAGAGATACCCATGATAGCACGGGCAAGGGTTTTGAAACCCTTGAGATGTAGTGCATGAGCAATACGATAATTCGCAAGTGCCCAAACGCCTGGGTAATTAAAAAAAAGCTCTACTTTGGAGTTGATTGCAGGGTCATGCAAAATTGGCTGGGAAAAATCTTCTTTAATTTTTTCCCACAAGGAGACAGAATTCATTGCACATTATCCTCATTGTTGATCGTTTTAAGATAGCCGTTATCATTCAAGAAGAGATAAATCTCACCTAAAATATGTTTTTTCTCTTTTTCACTGATGATGTCTGAAGCCTCAATGCGATCATTGAGATTCTCTTGCACCTCTTTAATATCGTAATCCAGATCTTCTAAAATATCGCTAATGCTTTGAGATTCAAGGATGTTTTCTATTTCATAGCCATCATCATCGATAATAATTGTAGCTTCTGTTGGATGCGTAAAAAGGTTGTGTTTCATACCCAATACTTCCTGATAAGCTCCTACTAAGAAAAAGCCCAAGAAATAGTCACGATTTTTAATGTCAACATCGTGTAAAAAGAGAGGTGTTTCCGTGTTAAAACCTATTTCGCCATCACTATCACAGGTGATGTCCCAAAGGGATGCAGAACGTGTTGGGACTTCATCCAAACGATCCAGTGGCATAACAGGGAATGTTTGTCCAATACCCCAGAAATCAGGCAAACTCTGAAAGAGCGAGAAGTTAACCAAATAACGCTCTTGTACACGATCTTGAATATCTAAAATCTCGCTAAATTTTTTATCGGCAACCAAACCAACCGCTTTTTTAATAATTAAATTGACTAAAATCTCCGTATTAGAGCGATCTTGTAAATCAATATAACCCAAATCAAAAAGAGTAAGTAACGATTCCATATGATCAATACTATCATGTAAGAACTCTAAAGCATTTTTACGATTCATTGTGCCAAGAAGGTCATACAACTCTTGAACAAGAGGAGGGTTTTTATCTTTTAAGCGCAATTTTTGGTCTGTGTATTCTTGCGAGAAAAGCTCTAAAACAGGTGCTATCAGTACCGCATGATGTGCGGCAACAAAGCGGCCTGATTCGATGAAAATATCTGGTTCATGTACGCCTTTTTGGGTTGCGATGTCTTTGAGAAGATAAACAACGTCATTGGCATATTCGCTTAAGGTATAGTTTTTATGCAGCGTGGTTTTATGTTGAGAATACTCAACAGCCAAACCACCACCAAGGTTAATCGCTTTAAGATTCGTTGCACCCATACGGCAAAGCTCAGCATAAATATTGCCAGCTTCACGAAGTGCTTTTTTAAGAGGTGCAATATCCGTAATTTGTGAGCCAATATGAAAGTGAATCATCGTAAATTTATCGAGCAAATTAGCATCTTTAATCATATTTACCGCTTCTAAAAGCTCAGTGGATGTTAAACCAAACTTGGAGTTAATACCACCACTTTTTGCCCATATGCCAATCCCTGAACTATGAAGACGAATACGAAGACCAATGTTTGGCACACAACCAAAACGATCTTTTGCGATGGAAATAATGCTCTCAAGTTCATTAAGTCCTTCAATCGTTAAGGTTATATCATGTCCCATTTCTGCAGCAATAAAGCCTAATGAAATCATCTCATTGTCTTTAAAGCCATTCACTGTAATAGGCGAATCTGGGTTATTGTACGCCATCGCTAAAATCAGCTCAGCCTTACTACCTGCCTCAAGACCATAATGATACTTTTGTCCTAACGAAACAAGGTTTTTAACAAAATTAGGAAATTGGTTAACTTTGAGAGGATAAACTGCGCTAAAATTACCTTCGTACCCAAACTCCCTTTTCGCATCAGCAAAACTCTTATAAATCATACGGATCTGTTTTTGGATCAAGTGAGGAAATCTCAAAAGAATAGGACCACGAATACCATCTTTGCGTATCTGTTGTATGATCTCTATTAAAGAAGGCTCGCAGCCTGTGTTAACTTTTACTTTACCATCTTCGATAAAAAAGTTATCGTTTCCCCATGTTTTAATTCCATAATCCAATGTTTTGCTCCTTAAAAATGCGCTATATTAATAATTTTTTCTTCTTTAGTCTCTAAATCTTTTACCCAAACTGTTTGGTTTGAAAGTTCATCTTCCCCAATACATACACAAAATTTTACATAATTTTTATCAGCATTTTTAAGATGATTTTTGAGTGATTTGGCATCATAATCCGTTAAAACCTTTGCTTGTTGGCGCTTACGATCAACGAGATCAAAGACAACATCTAAAGCCTCATCACACAATGCACCAATATAATAGCCTTCACGCCCAATTTCAGACATTTTCACGAGTTCCATTAAACGCTCAATGCCCATTGCAAACCCAATACCAGGAGTTGGTTTACCCTCTAAGAATTCCACTAAACGATCGTAACGTCCACCACCTGCAATGGCACTTTGTGCACCAATTTCATTGCTTACAAACTCAAAAGCAGTTTTGGAGTAATAATCAAGCCCGCGAACAAGCTTTGGATTAACAACGTACGGAACACTAAACTGATCTAAAATCCCTTTGAGTATTGCAAAATCCTCTTTACACGATACGCATAAATGATCGACAATGAGTGGAGCATCAGCGAGTAAAGTTTTGCAGTGCTCATTCTTACAATCAAGCACACGAATAGGATTCGTTAGTTTTCTTCTTTCACAATCTTCGCATAACCCCTCACGTGTCTCTAAAAATTTGACAAGTGTTGTACGATACTGTGGCATACATGCTGGGCAACCAAGAGAATTAATTTCTAAACTATACCCAATACCTAAAGCATCAAAGATCGCTCTAAGCATCAAAATAATCGTCGCATCTTCTCTAACATCACTCTCACCAAAACTCTCTACACCAAATTGATGGAATTGACGTAAACGACCTTTTTGCGGTCTTTCATAACGAAACATCGGTCCATGGTAAAAAAAGCGTCTATTGCCACCCGCTTTATCGAACTTTTGTTGAATAAACGCTCTTACAACACCCGCTGTACCTTCAGGACGCAAACAGACATCATTTTCACCTTTATCGATGAATTGATACATCTCTTTCCCCACAATATCACTGCTTTCGCCTACACTGCGTTTAAAAAGTGCTGTCTCTTCTAAAATAGGTGTTTCAATAAATGAAAATCCATAATTTTGTGCAATACGAGTGCACGTCTGTATAATATGTTGATAAATTTCACTCTGTGGAGAGAGGGTATCTTTCATTCCACGTAATGCGTTAATCATTTAAAAATTCCTCAATTCGTGTATAAATGGTTTCAATATCTAATGAAGCATCGACTTCTAAAACCTGAATCGGCAAGGTTTTAACAACGCGACGCATTATATCTTGAATACGTAACAAATAGCTTACACCACGTTCTTCAATCGCATCATGTTCTTTATTGCCAAGTCGTGACTTGATGAGTGTTTCATTGGTTAAAAAAAGAACCATTTTCTCAGGATAATTTTCTTCTAATGCCAAACGATTCATCTGGAGTAAAAACTCTCCATCAATATCGCTGTGATTGGCGCACGCATAGGCAATACCTGATAAAAACCCACGATCACTAATGACTAAACGCTCATGTCGTGCAGGCTTCACAACGCTATCGTAGTGTAATGCACGATCTGCTAAAAACAGAAAAAGCTCCGCATTAAAAGAGCTTTTAAGCTCTCCGCCCAACAGCATTTCACGAAACTTCAACCCAGTAGGCGTACCACCAGGCTCTTTGGTTGCTAAAACTTTTTTATTTCTTTGGGCAAAAAGTGCAACTTGCGTACTTTTGCCTGTTGTATCAATTCCTTCAAAAATCACATACATGTAAATCTACTTTGCAAATAAGGTAAAACAGCACATGGAACTAAATGAGAAACATCGCCACCATGTTTGGCAATGGAACGTACTACAGAAGAGCTAATAAACGCATTTTTAAGGCTTGGCATAAGATAAACCGTCTCAATTTCACTCCAAAGTGAGGCATTCGCATAGCCCATCTGAAGCTCAAACTCAAAGTCACTTACCGCTCTAAGGCCTCGTATCATCACGCGAATATTTTTCTCTTTAGAAAAATTCACCAAAAGATTATCGAAAGGTTCAACTTCAACCCCTTCCATATCTACGATAGCTGCTTGCACCATTTCCACACGTGTTTTGATATCAAACATAGGGCGTTTTTCTTCTGAAATTGCAACAGCCACTAAAACTTTGTCAAAAAGCTTTTTAGCACGCTTGATAACATCCATATGTCCATTGGTAATAGGATCAAAGGTCCCTGGATAAATAGCAACCCTCATGCTCCCTCCCAACGTTGAAAAAGATTGTGTTCGATTCCTAAAAGATCAAACCACTTGCCAATCAAAAACTTCTCCATATCTTCAAGGCTAGAAGCCTTAGCATAATAGCCCATAATAGGAGGTGCAATATGTATGCCAAGCATGGAGAGCTTCAGCATATTTTCTAAAGCAATTGCTGAAAAAGGCATTTCACGAGGAGCCAATAGAAGAGGGCGTTTTTCTTTGATCATAACACTAGCTGTACGTGTTAAAAGGTTGTCCGCAATCCCATGCGTAATTTTAGCTAATGTATTCATACTGCAAGGAATAATCGCCATAGCGTCTGTTTGAAATGAACCAGAAGCGGTAACAGCACCGATATTCTCATCATCGAGTAAAAATGTATTGGACTCTTTTTCAAAAACAACTTTTGCATGATCAGAGATGATAATATATTTCTCAATTTCAGCAGGAAGAGCTTTTATAAACGCACGTCCAAGTTCAACACCACTTGCGCCACTAATGCCAACAATGATGCGCTTCATTCGAGTATAATCACTTCATAACGTGATAGAATTTTTGCATTCAAAATTTTGCCTTGTTCTGTTTTGATCTTCACAACATCTCCCACATTTCCATCTTCTAAAAGTGTTGCTTGAACCTCTATCACCAAACCCTGTTCTTTAAAAAGTGCTTTGATACTTTCTTTTTTACTGAGCATTTTTTTAACATCAAGGTGGAAATCTGTCAGAATTTGTCCTTCTTTGACGCTATTTTTCACAATAATGCTTTGAGACATTTCATGTAAAATAGCTCTGGCAGGAAGATCATCTAAACTTAGCCAAACACTCTCATAATCATCATTGCTAAGGATTTTACCGTTAAGCAAATTACGTTTTGCTTTAAACACCATCACCTTAGCATTCATCTCATAAGAAAAATAGAGTTTGCGCTCTTTATCACCGACCTTAAAAATAGCGACAAAGGAACCATTGTTTTTTTTGAGAGTTGTTTCAGGAATAGTCACTCCGATCAACTGATACCGTTGAAAATCGGAAGGCAATGAAGCTTTAGATGAAATATGCGGTTTTTCATCAATCATTACTAGAGGAGATGCTTCTTGAAATTTTTTCAAAAATGCCTCTTCGATTGCATTTGCTTTACCCATAAGGGTACAATTACGTTTAAAAATAACAACACCATCACTGCTATCAATGATAGTGACATTGTGTTCACTCAAAACTGATCGTATCGTATTAGTTGGGACACTGTAGTGCATGCGGTCTTTTGGAATGTGAAGGATTATAGGATCTTTGTCACTTTTATAGCCAAAAAAAGAGGCTTTAAGGGTATCGTCTTCGATACAATATGTCTTATCAATGTAAATAGGTTGAGAAAAAAGGGAAGTGATAAAAAGAAGTGTTAATAATATGGAGCGGGAAACGAGGTTCGAACTCGCGACCCCAACCTTGGCAAGGTTGTGCT
>CAYXNJ010000024.1:0-37304 GCA_964466465.1 uncultured Sulfurospirillum sp. | reverse complement strand
CATTATTATGGTTTTATAAGTGTACAATTCTTATGTATTTCTACCCTCCTCTTTCTAAAAAAGCAATCCCTACTTTTTTAATCATTAGTTTTTTGATAAAGTTACTTGACATTGAAAAAAAAATAGTCTATACTTTCAGCAACAAAACAAAAAAAGGATTTGAAATGAATCAAGAAACTCTCGCTTTACATTACGGATATGACAAGCAACAGTTTGGAACAATGTCAGTTCCTGTTTATCAAACAACAGCCTATGATTTTGGAAGCGCAGAGACTGCTGCAAATCGTTTTGCTTTAAAAGAATTAGGACCTATTTATACACGTCTTAATAACCCAACAACAGATGTTCTTGAAGCTAGAATAGCCGCTGTTGAAAATGGTGAAGCAGCTATTGCTACGGCAAGCGGCCAAGCTGCCATCTTTTTTGCCATTGCAAATCTTGCTGAAGCGGGTGATAACATCATTGTCGCTAAGAAAATTTATGGTGGAGCTACAACGCTTTTAACACACACCATTAAACGTTTTGGCATTAAAGCGAAAGTGTTTGATAGTGATAATGCTGATGACTTAGAAGCATTGATCGATGAGAAAACAAAAGCAATTTTCTTTGAAACACTTTCAAACCCACAAATTGCCATTCCAAATATCGAAAAAATCGTCGAAGTTGCTAAAAAATATAACATTATCACTGTTGCTGACAATACCGTAGCGACCCCTATTCTTTTCCAACCACTTAACCATGGCATTGATGTCAGTGTTCATAGTGCGAGTAAGTACATCTCTGGTCAAGGAAGTGCCATTGGTGGTTTAGTCGTTGAAGCAAAAGGGCTTAATGCAAAGCTCATTGGCAACCCACGTTACCCACAATTTAATGAGCCTGATGAGAGTTATCATGGATTGGTGTATGCAACATTACCATTCCCTATCTTTTCACTCAGAATTCGTCTTTCACTGATTCGTGACATTGGAGCGACCATCGCGCCATTTAACTCTTGGTTACTCATTCAAGGGCTTGAGACACTGGCACTTCGTGTGAAAGAGCATTCACGCAATGCTTATAAAGTGGCAACTTTTCTAAAATCTCACCCTAAAGTTAAAAAAGTCTCTTATCCTGGACTTGAGAGTGATCCTTTGCATGAAAGAGCAAAACAGTACTTTAAAGATGCTCAAACATCAGGGCTTTTAAGTTTTGAAGTCGAAGATTTTGAATTTGCAAAACACATTTTAAATTCAACAAAAATCTTCTCAGTGGTTGTCAATATTGGTGACTCTAAGTCTATCATCACCCATCCAGCAAGTACAACGCATCAGCAGCTCTCTGTTGAAGAGCTAGAAAAAGCGGGTGTTAAAGCTGGGTTGATTCGCCTTAGTATCGGTCTTGAAAATGCAGATGATTTGATCGAAGATCTTAAAATCGCGCTCGGGTAAGGAGAAAAGGATGTCACTACTCTCAACCAAAGGAATGTATGGCTTAAGTGCCATGTACCAGCTCTTTTTATCGAAGAGTAACAAACCATTACAAATTAAAGAGATCTCAGCACGTGCTGAGATCCCACAAAACTACCTTGAACAACTTCTCATTCTACTACGCCAAGCAGGCTTGGTCAGTAGCGTTAGAGGTGCTTATGGTGGTTATTTACTCGCCAAAAATGCGGAGGATATTTTGATCAAAGATATTCTTATCGCCCTTGAAGGTAATCTTGTTGTTACGGACGTTGACGTAAAAGACCCAGTTCTTCGTATTTTCTATGAGGAGAGCAATCATAAAATCCAAGAGATTTTCAATGTGCCCTTATCAGAATTTGAAGTCTATTCACAACGTCTTAGTAACCAATTAAACTATAGCATCTAAATCTAATTAAAGGAGATTCCTATGTATGCAAAAAACGTAACAGAACTTATCGGTAACACTCCACTTGTAAAACTTAACCACGCATCCAATGCTTCTAATGCTTTGGTGCTTGGAAAATGTGAATTTCTTAATCCTTCGCACTCTGTCAAAGATCGTATTGGGTTTAATATGATTAAAACAGCCCTAGATAAGGGCTTAATTGATAAAAATTCTATTATTATTGAGCCGACCAGTGGAAACACTGGCATTGGTCTTGCAACAGTATGTGCAAGCCTTGGGTTAAAACTCATTCTTACAATGCCAAGTTCCATGAGCTTAGAGCGTCGTAAACTCCTAGCAGCGTTAGGGGCTGAACTTGTTTTAACAGAACCAACACTCGGGATGAGAGGTGCTGTGGAAAAAGCGACTGAGCTTTCAAAAGAGACTCCAAACTCGTTTGTACCACAACAATTTGCCAATGAATCAAACCCAGCCATTCACTATGCAACCACCGCAGAAGAGATTTGGAAAGATACTGATGGCAAAATTGATATTTTTGTCGCAGCGGTAGGAACGGGTGGAACCATCACAGGGACAGGAAAAAGACTCAAAGAGCTCAATCCAAATATAAAAATCATAGCAGTTGAGCCTGAAACATCTCCAGTTCTTTCAGGAGGAAATCCAGGACCCCATAAAATTCAAGGTATCGGCGCAGGTTTTGTTCCAGCCGTTTTGGATACAAAAGTATATGATGAGGTCGTTCAAGTCAGTTATGAAAATGCTATTGAAACATCACGTAATTTAGCAAAACAAGAAGGTTTATTGGTTGGTATTTCAGCAGGTGCTAATGTCTATGTAGCATCACAGATTGCACAAAAAGCAGAAAATAAAGGTAAAACTATTGTTACTATTTTATGTGATACAGGTGAGCGTTACCTAAGCGCAGGTCTATATGAGTATAAAGAGTCGTGAAAACGACTCTTTACTTTTTTTCTTCTCACTTCTCTTTCAATATTTAACAGATTTTATGGTACTATTTTCCCAATACAAAAGGGGTATGTGAACGTATGAAAAGAGTACCTGGCATTTTGCTAAAAAAGCCTATTTTACTAGGAACGATAACTTTCATTGTGAATCTTTTCATTAGCACAACGCCTGTTTTAATACTCCATGAAAAACATCTTGAACAATACAAAAATACTTTTGCTCTCTTTGAATTTTTTGACACAAAATTGCTGACAGAACAGCAAGGAATTGTTCAAAGTGCACTTATTTATTCGTTTGTTTTTTCTCTTATTCTCTCTATTCTTATTACATTTCTGGCTATTTTTTTAAAAAAATCTTACCTTGAAGTTGAAAATCTTTCCCATTTTGATGGACTCACAGGGCTTTATAATCGATTGATGTTTATGACAATTTTTCAAAAAGAGATTTATAAGGTCAAGCGAAATCAAAATAATCTCTTCTTAGTCATTCTTGATATTGACGATTTTAAGCCTATCAATGATACATTTGGGCATCTTGTTGGAGATGAAGCCATCAAGACAACAGCTCATACATTGCAACATCTCTTACGCACATCCGATACCATTGCTCGCTTTGGTGGAGATGAGTTTATTATTAGTATTGTTGATAAAGATAAAGACGCTGCTTCTATCATTGTCAATCGTATTTTAAATGAATTTAATCATAAAATCATTCCTGTAACACGAAACCATGAACATCAAGAGTTACAGATTAACCTAAGCATTGGCTACACTGCTTATAAAAATGAAGATGATTTTAAAACCATGCTCCATCGTGCCGATCAAGCGCTTTACATCTCCAAAGAAGCTGGCAAAAATACCGCTACTTACCTAGCTTAAGAAACATTTCTAAGTTCTTGCAGAACTCTTAACACGTTTTCAAAGCAAAGCTTCTCAAACTACGCTAACGCTGTGTTTACTTCGGCAGTAAGCCCACGCACAAAATGTGCTTTGACTTCTTATTACTAAGAAGTCTATTAATCCAGCTTTTACCCCTCTTTTTGTATAATCCCCTAAAAAATTTATAAGGTATATAAACCTATGAGCGAAAAAAGCACCGTTTACAATCCAAAAGAGATCGAAGAGAGTTACTACAAGATTTGGGAAGATAGAGGCTATTTTGAGATTGATGGCAACAAGGCTATTCAAGAAAATGGCAAAAACTTCTGTATTATGATGCCACCTCCAAACGTCACGGGAAGCCTACATATCGGCCATGCCCTCACCTTTACCCTTCAAGACATCATCACCCGTTTTAAACGTATGGATGGTTTTAAAACCCTTTGGCAACCAGGAACCGATCATGCGGGTATTGCAACACAAAACGTCGTTGAGAAACAACTCCTTGCACAAGGCATTACTAAAGAAGAACTAGGACGCGAGAAATTTTTAGAGAAAGTTTGGGAATGGAAAGCGTACAGCGGTGGACAAATCGTTCATCAGATGCGCAAACTTGGCGTTTCTCCAGCTTGGAGCAGAGAACGCTTTACAATGGATGAAGGACTCAAACACTCTGTTAAAAAAGCGTTTGTCAAATACTACAATGAAGGCATGATTGTTCGTGGAAACTATATGGTTAACTGGTGTACCCATGATGGTGCACTCAGTGACATCGAAGTCGAATACGAGCAAAACAAAGGCAAACTCTACCATCTCAAATATTTCCTTAAAGATTCAAAGGAATTTTTAGTGGTTGCAACGACACGTCCAGAGACCTACTTTGGTGATACCGCCGTTATGGTTCACCCTGATGATGAGCGTTATAAGCATCTTTTAGGTAAAAAAGTTGTTCTACCGCTTATTAACCGTGAAATTGAAATTATTGCTGATGAACACGTTGATATGAGCTTTGGAACAGGCTGTGTTAAAGTAACCCCTGCACATGATGTCAACGACTACGAAGTAGGCAAACGCCATAACCTAGAGTTCATTACTATTTTTGATCCAAATGGTATGCTCAATGATGAATGTGGCGAGTTTAAAGGACTTGAAAGACTTGAAGCACGCGCCCCAATCATGGCAAAACTTGATGCTGAAGGGTTTGTCGATAAAGTCGAAGACTATGAAAACCAAGTCGGTCACTGCTACCGTTGTAAAAACGTGGTTGAACCCTACATTTCAAAACAGTGGTTCGTGAAAAAAGAGATCGCAGATGGTGCCATTGCTAAAGTAAACGATCACTTAGCAGAGTTTTACCCAAGCCACTGGATTAATTCATACAATGCATGGATGAAGGATCTTCGTGACTGGTGTATCTCGCGCCAACTTTGGTGGGGACATCAAATTCCTGTATTTTACTGTGATGCATGTGGTCACGAATGGGCAAGTGAAGCTGAAAGTGAGCATGAATGTCCAAAATGTAAAAGCGCTAAAATCCACCAAGACCCAGACGTTCTAGACACATGGTTTAGCTCAGGTCTCTGGCCATTCTCAACACTGGGTTGGGAAAATGGAGACGCCTACAAGGGCGAGAAGTGGAATGAGAGTGACTTAAAAGACTTTTACCCTAACACCCTCCTCATCACTGGTTTTGACATCCTTTTCTTCTGGGTTGCACGTATGATGTTTTCAGGCGAACACACGCTTGGCGAATTACCATTTAAAGACATTTACCTTCATGCCCTTGTTAAAGATGAACATGGTCAAAAAATGAGTAAATCAAAAGGCAATGTTATCGATCCTCTTGATACCATTAGCGAATACAGTGCCGATACCTTGCGCTTTACGCTCGCTATCTTAGCCGTTCAAGGTCGTGACATTAAACTAAGCGGTGAAAAACTCGAACAAATTCGTAACTTTACCAACAAACTTTACAACGCTTCACGCTTTTTGCTCATGAATGCAAACTCGTTTGAAGATTTAGAAAACATCGAGATTAAAACAGCCCTTGGTGCTTATATGAAAAGTCGTTTAGCTGTTGCGATGGAAGAAGTAAGAGCACACTTTAGTGATTACCGCTTTAACGATGCAGCAACTACTCTCTACCGTTTCTTGTGGGGTGAGTTTTGTGACTGGGGTATTGAGCTGAGCAAAGCCGATAAACCTGCGATTTTAGAGTTGGGTTCTATTTACAAAGAGGCGATGAAACTCATTCATCCGTTTATGCCATTTATCTCAGAGTTCCTTTACCAAGAGCTTTCAGACACCACACTCGAATCAACGGAATCCATCATGGTGAAACGTTACCCTCATGCACTAAAACGTGATGAGCAAATTGAGAAAACCTTTGAACTTGTTATCGAAGCGATTGTTGGTATTCGTCGTGCCAAAGCCAACATCGACCTTGGAAATAAAAAAATCGAACATGCTTACATCAAAGTACCAAATGCTGAAAATCTTAAAGATGCTATTAAATACATTAGTTTATTGGCAAAAGTTGAGAAAATCGACTTTACAGAGATAAAAATTGCTAACTCAGCCACCGACGTTGGCGATAATGTAGAAGTATTTATTCCACTAGAGGGTGTTGATCTTAGCCCTATTGTTGAGCGTTTGAACAATCAAAAAGTAAAACTTGAAAAAGAGATTATGAAGCTCTCAGGTATGCTCTCCAATGAACGCTTTGTGGCAAATGCCCCCAAAGAGGTTATTGCAGAAAATCAAAAAGGCTTGGATGATGCCAAATCAAAAATGGCAAAAATCGAGAGTGAATTACTCTCACTTGGTATGTAAATAAGAGATAAAAATTCAAAGGAGATACCTATGCGCTTTTTAGTTAAAATGGCTTGTTTACTAGGTTTGACAGCATCTTTGTATGCCGCAAACGATGGTAAAGTGTACACATTAACGCTTGCTACAACATGGGCAGAGCAAGTTCCCTTTTTAGGAACAGCTCCTGCAACACTGGCACAAACTGTTGAGACGATGTCTAATGGTCGTTTGAAGATCAAGATTGACTCTCCCAACAAACATAAGTCCCCTTTTGGTGTTATGGATATGGTCAAAGCAGGTCAATACGACTTAGCTTATACCGCATCTTACTACTACAAAGGTAAAGACTATAAACTGGTTTTCTTCACTACCGTTCCTTTTGGTATGCTCATCGATGAGCAATACGCATGGTATAACCATGGCGGCGGCAAAGAGCTGGCTGAGAAAGTTTACAGTGCGCACGGTCTTATCTCTTACCCTATGGGAACAACGGGTATGCAAATGGGCGGCTGGTTTAAAAAAGAGATTAAGTCATTGGCAGACCTTAAAGGGTTAAAATTCCGCATCCCTGGACAAGGTGGTGAGGTTATGGCAAAACTGGGTGTCAATGCGATGAGTACGCCTCCAGGGGAGCTCTACACCGCACTTGAGCGCAATACGATTGATGCGGTTGAGTGGATAAGCCCTGTGTTTGACTTCTCTATGGGCTTTCATAAGCTAGCCAATTACTACTACACAGGATGGCAAGAGCCTGCAAGTGAAATTCAAATGCTTGCCAATAAAAAGAAAATTGAATCTTTACCAGCGGATTTAAGAGCAATTTTAGAAGTGGCTATGAAAGCGGTAGGTACTCAACTTATGGAACAATCAACACACGCAAATGCCGAAGCATGGGCAAATATTGCCAAAGATTATCCAAACGTAAAAGTACAACAATTCCCTGCAGATGTTATGGCAGCACTCAAAAAAACGGCACGTGAAATTGAAGATGAACAAGCAGAAAAAGACCCTGTCTTTAAAGAGATCTTAGAGTCACAACGTGCATACCTTGCGAAAGTTCGCCCGTGGACACTGATGGGCGAATACGGTTACCTCAAACAACTCGAAAAATAATAGATTTTTTGGAGGGCATCTAAAATGCCCTCTTCTTCTCTAAAACTACGCTTTAGGGCGAAACGGTTTTATAACCTCTTCGTGACACGTAAGATACGCACCGCCAATCAAATCGATACAATACGGCACAGCAGGAAAAACAGCATCCAAGCACTCGCGAATGGACTTTGGCTTTCCTGGAAGATTGATAATAAGGCTTTTACCTCTAATTCCTGCTGTTTGGCGCGATAAAATCGCTGTAGGTACATATTTGAGGCTTACTTGGCGCATCAGCTCACCAAAACCTGGCATCATTTTCTCGCACACCGCTTCGGTGGCTTCTGGTGTGACATCACGAAGGGCTGGACCAGTTCCACCTGTGGTCACGATAAGAGAACATCCTTGCTCATCTGCCATATCTTTGAGCGCTTCTTCAATCAATGGCTGTTCGTCAGGAATTACCTCGTACACACTCTCCCACTCACAACTTAAATACTCATTCAATGTTGCAATAATTGCTTTGCCTGAGAGATCTTCATACACACCTGCACTTGCTCTGTCTGAAATCGTTAAAATGCCTATTTTTGCTTTCACTCTTTTTCTCCCAACTTAAATTCTAGTAATGCTTTAATGGTTTTGGTATAAGGTGCATCAACGCCAATTTGATGAAGAGCCCTTATGACAACACCACAAATTTCTTCAATCTCCAATGTTCTTCCTTGCTCTAAATCTACAAGCATCGATGGCTTAATGGAATCAAACTGTTTTATCAGCGTAAACATAGCATCCACATCTTCATGCGAAATCTTGATGTGTAAACTACGTGCTGCGTGTGCTGTTTCTTGCATCAGTCCATAAATAATCTGTGAGATCCCCTCATTGCCGAATAAAACACCTGTTTTGACGCTTAGCAATGCACACAAAGCATTGACTCCATTGTTGATAATGAGCTTTTTCCAAAGCTCTTGTTTTATGTCATACGTACTGTGCGTCGGAATCCCAGCCTCATTAAAAGAACGCGTTAATGCTTCTAAGAACTGTTCATTTTCCATCGTCGAATGAAGTGTTCCGATGATCGTTTCAGCCACACCCACTGCTTCAATATGTGCTGGTTTTACGACATGAGCGCCAATTTTACGTGTTAAACCGCCAAGCACATACGCCTCAGCAAAATAATCACATAAAATAGCTTCGTTTTCAACACCATTTTGCAAAGAAAGAATGTAAGGAGGATGAAGATGCCCAACTAAGCATTTCGCTAAAAAAGCGGCAACTTCTCTGGTTTGTATGGATTTTGTAGCAAGAAGAATGAGGTCATACGAGGCAAGGTCTAAAAACGCCAAGCCCTCAATGTCTAGGGCATGAATGGGTTGGCAAAATTCAAAAGAAGGATGCTTGACGTGCAACCCCTCCTTTTGCAACGCTTCTAAATGCACACCTCTGGCAACAAACAAAACCTCATGCCCTGCTTCTAGCAGTTTTGCGCCAAAAAAACTTCCAACTCCACCAGAACCTAGGACAATGATTTTCATCGCATTACTTCTTAAGACGTACTCGAACACTCGCTTCATGCGCTCCCAAGCCCTCTGTATGGGCAAGCAATGCACACGCTTCACCGATCTCATCAATACCCGCTTTACTCATACTAATGATGGATGAACGCTTCAAGAAATTCTCAACCCCAAGAGGTGAGTAAAACTTCGCGGTTCCGCCTGTTGGAAGCGTATGGTTTGGTCCAGCGATATAATCCCCAATCGGCTCAGGTGTGTAAGCTCCCATAAAAATAGCCCCTGCATGGCGAATTTTAGGCAATAAATCAAACGGATGTGATGTCACCACTTCTAAGTGCTCTGGTGCAATCTGATTCATCAAATCAACTGCTTCATCCATCGTTGAGGTTACAATAATCGCTCCACGCTCTTTAATAGAAACTTCCGCAATCGCTTTTCTATCTAGTTTTTCAAGCCACTCATACACTTCTGTGCGTGTTTTTTCTGCAATTTCTAAAGATGGTGTAATGAGGATAGAACTCGCCATCTCATCGTGTTCGGCTTGTGAAAGCAAATCAATCGCTAAATGGTGAGGATTTGCGCTTTCATCTGCCAATACACCAATCTCACTTGGTCCAGCAATCATGTCGATGTTCACCTCACCAAAAACCAGTTTTTTAGCGGTGGCAACAAAAATATTTCCTGGTCCTGTGATGACATCGACTTTTGGAATACTCTGCGTACCATATGCCATCGCCGCAATAGCACTCGCTCCACCTACTTTATACGCTTTTGTTATGCCACACAAGTGCATAGCAGCAAGCAACAACGGATTGAGCTCATTGTTGGGTGCTGGTGTACAGACAACAATCTCTTTAACACCTGCAACGATGGCAGGAATGGCGTTCATCAAAAGACTACTAGGATACGCCGCTTTACCACCAGGAATGTAAAGACCTGCACGATCTACTGGCGTTACTTTTTGTCCTAAAACCGTGCCATTGTCTTCAAAATCAAGCCACGATTTTGGCATCAGCTTTTCATGGTACGCATAAATGCGTTTATACGCAAGCTCTAACGCCTCTTTGAGTTTAGCATCTAAGGCATCATACGCTTTTTTCATATCAATCGTTTTTACTTCAAGCGCTTCATCTCTTTCTACATGCCATTTATCAAATTTCTCAATATGGTTTTTTAAAGCACCATTACCTTCGGCTTTAATCTCTGCAATAATGTTTAAAACAATTTTAGAGACATTTTCCATATCCATATGCCCACGACGTAAAAGTTCATCAAATTGGACTTTGAAATTTGGTTCGTTGGTTTTTAAAAGTAACATCGTTCATCCTCTTTAAAAGTGCTTTATTATAGTTTTTTTTCGCTTATAGCGTTCTTCCATTGAGCTATTACCCAAAATTCCACCTTGATGAATGTAAATGGGTGTTCCCTCAAGCGTAGGAAGATGCTCTAGCAGTGCAGTCCAGCCCACAGGATCATACACAAGATCAAATTCAACACCCATTTCATCTATGAGACGCCGCCATAATACATAAAATTCTACATATAATTTCCCATAATGGTACTTTTGTTTTGTCTCTAAAATAGTGGGGTAACGCCCTAATTTTGGCGAAACCATCTTCCACTGCTTTTGCAAATAAGCACTATCACCTACCGTTGGACACGTATAGACAGGAAAAGGAAGATGCTTTTGCAAAAAAAGTGCGGTAGTGCCTGTACCAGAAGGTAAAAATACATATGGATTTTGCATGTTGTGTGTTTGAATATCGACTAAGAGCTCTTTCGCCAACACAGCTAAGCCCTCTTCTGCTTCGTTTTGTCTGCCACCTTCTTCTACTGCTAAACTCTCTTTGTTAAGCCAGTTTTGTACTTCTTCCGCACGATTAGCAGACTCGATGATTTTCATGCCATTTTCAAGGGCTGCTTTGTAATTACCCATAGGATTTTCTTTGAGAAAACTTGGAATGTGGTCACACACATAAATAAACTCCCACCCTTTTAATCGCGCTAAAACAGAGAGTGAATACATGGCATTGGACTGGTTGGATCCTGAGCTTACCACATGTGTGATGTGCGGAAAATCATGTGTTAAGAAGTAGTGAAATTTACGGGCTTTATTGCCTGAAAAATCTTTATCTAAGAGGTCATCGCGTTTCAGATAAAAAAGCTGATTTTCAAAAGTTCGTTTTTCAAAAGGAGATGGAGGAAAAAGCATTTAGAAGTATTGAAGAAGAAGCCCTATTTTAGGGCTTCTCATAATTAACAACGATTCAAACAATTGAGATCTTCAAAGGCTTTAAGAAGACGACTTTTAACAGCCTCTTCACCAGGGCGAAGCCATTTGCGTGGATCATAGTATTTTTTATTGGGTTTATCGTCACCCTCTGGGTTACCGATTTGTCCTTGAAGGTAAGGAGCATATTTTTCAACATACCCTTTAACACCTTCCCAAAATGCCCATTGTGTGTCAGTGTCGATGTTCATCTTAATAACACCGTATCCTACGGCTTCACGAATGTCAGCAAGTTCACTTCCGCTACCACCGTGAAATACAAAATTCACTGGTTGAGCACCTGTTTTGAACTTCTCTTGGATGTATTTTTGAGAATTATCCAAGATTTTTGGTGTTAAGTGAACATTACCTGGTTTATAAACACCATGAACATTTCCAAACGATGCTGCTATGGTGAAGTTAGGACTTATTTTCATAAGCTCTTCATACGCATAGGCAACATCTTGTGGTTGTGTGTAGAGGGCAGAATTATCTAAATTGGTATTATCAACACCATCTTCCTCGCCACCCGTACAACCAAGCTCAATTTCTAGCGTCATGCCCATTTTACTCATACGTTTTAGGTATGAAACACAGGTTTGAACATTCTCTTCCAAAGACTCTTCAGAAAGGTCAAGCATGTGTGAGCTGTAAAGTGGTTTACCTGTTTTTGCAAAGTGCATTTCACTGGCACTAAGTAGTTCATCAATCCATGGAAGAAGTTTACGTGCTGCATGATCTGTATGTAAAATCACAGCTACACCATACGCCTCAGCCACCGTATGAACGTGCAGAGCACCACTAATGGCGCCAAGTACACCCGCTTTAAGTCCATTCACACCTTTTCCTGCATAAAACTCCGCACCACCGTTAGAAAACTGAACGATAATAGGAGAATTCGCTGCTTTTGCTGCCTCTAAAACTGCATTAATAGAGTTTGTTCCTACAACATTCACAGCAGGAATTGCAAATTGATTTGCTTTTGCGATTGCAAAAACCTTTTGCACATCATTTCCCGTCACAACACCTGGTTTTATACAATCAAAAATTTTCGCATTTACCATAACAATACCTTTGCGTTAATCTGGAATTACTTGATGGTTACTTTTGCATTTTTTCTAAGTGTTTTGGCTTTATCCGCTACTTGAATACGGAATTTTTCCATTTTCAAGCCGTTTTCGATTTGAGCTTTAACGGTTTCAAATGTTGCTTTTTCTGCTGGTTTTGTGTCTTCAACTAAGATAACGTGGAAACCAAATTGTGTTTGAACTGGAACTTTAGTGATCTCACCTTTTTTAAGTGCAAATGCTGCATCTGAAAAAGGTTTTACCATTTGGTTTGCAGCAAACCAACCGAGTTCACCACCACCTTGACCGCTTGGTCCTGTAGATTTAGTCGTTGCTAATTCAACAAATTTGTCATTCAATTTTTGACCTGATAAACCATCAAGCTCTTTAATAACATCTTTCGCTTCTTGCTCAGTTTTTACAAGTACATGTCTTGCTTTAACCGTTGCTGGTTGCATAAATTTGTCAGCGTTTTTGTCATAATAGTCTTTTACATCTTTTGCATCAACTTTAACGCCATCATAGATTTTTTTCATCCATACTTCAAGGGCAAGGTCTGCTTTAATCCGTTTTAGCGCTTCAGCATACTCTTTCTCTTTTTCTACGCCACTTTTTGTTGCTTCGGTTGTTAAAAGTTTACGCTCAACCGCTTGCTCAACGATCTTTTGTTTTGCATCGGCAGGAAGTTCTTCAAACTTTGCGCCTTGCATAGCACGCATAAGAACTGCGATGTCTTGGTCATTTACATCTTCACCGTTTACAGTTGCATAAACTGTTGCATTTAAACTTACACCTAATACTGCCGCAGCAATACTACTTAGAATAATTTTTTTCACTAAGATCCTTTATTGAAGTAATTCGCGTATTGTACCCCAAATCTTATTACTATTTCTTAAATGAAATGTTAATTTTAAGGATTGTCGGTATAATTTTTCAAAACGAAGCAAGGTTTGAGATGAAAAAAGCAACTCAAAAAGAGATAGCTGCCATTAAAGCTCTTTTTTTAGAACACTACCCCACAGCAGTTACAGAACTAAAATACACCTCTTTATACGAACTCTTAGTCTGTGTTATGCTTTCAGCGCAATGTACCGATAAACGGGTTAACCTCATCACACCAGCTCTTTTTGAGCGATATCCTACGGTAAAAGCACTTTCAAATGCCAACCTTGATGAGATTAAATCTTTTATCAATTCATGTTCCTTTTTCAATAACAAAGCGGTCAATCTTCTTAAGATGGCACAAAAAGTCGTGGAACTCTATGATGGAGAAATTCCTTTAGATGAAAAAAAACTGATGGGACTTGCAGGCGTTGGGCAAAAAACAGCCCATGTTGTCATGATTGAATACGCCAATGCCAATTTAATGGCAGTTGACACCCATGTTTACCGCGTTGCTCATCGTTTGGGGCTATCCAGTGCTAAAACAGCAATTAAGACTGAGGAAGAGTTAACAAAGATTTTTAAAAGTGAACTGCATACGCTTCACCAAGCAATGGTGCTTTTTGGCAGGTACACCTGCAAAGCAGTCCATCCCTTATGTGAAGCGTGTTTTTTAAAAGAGTATTGTAAAACGACTCAAAGTTTTAAAGTCTAATCATCCCGTAACGGTGTCGATCCATTTTATAGAACATCCTTGAGAAGGGTGTTGCATTTTAGGCGCTTCTTGTTTACTAAAAAGAAGCATGACCGCTTCTCTGAGGTCTTCTTCTTTGACACTGCGCGCATCTTGCCAATTGTCGTCTAAACGTCCATGATAGTAAAGCTTTTCTTCCGCATCAAACAAAAAAATATCAGGTGTACAAACGGCACCCAAACTTTTAGCAACCATTTGATGCTCATCAATCAGATAAGGAAATTCGATTCCCATCTCTTTAATTTTATCAAGCATATGGGATGGTGAGTCTTCAGGGTAATTGGGATGAATATTTGGATTAATAGCAACAGCGGTTATATCGAGTTTTTTAGCAAATTCAGCAACCGCATTCAGACGCTTCCAAATCGCATTGGAATAAGGGCAGTGATTGCACATGACTGCAATCATAAAACCGCCTTTTCCAAAAAGATCTTTACTTTTGACTATTTTTCCATTTGGATCTTCAAGTTCAAAATGCTCTAGTGTTTTACCAAGTTCAAGTGAGGCAGAATGTATCAGTGCCATGGCTTAATCCTTATAGATGTTAATAATTTTTTGAACAATAAACGCTGTATTATTCACAGAATTCATATCGCACTCTTCTCGTAAAGAGTGTGGATAACGAATGGTTGGTCCAATAGAGACAGCTTCAACTTTCTTTGACTGGCGCAAAATCAGTTCTCCACATTCAAGCCCTGCATGAATCGCTTTAAAGGCGGCATGAGGATAAAACTCTTTCATTACACCATATACACTTTGTGCAAAAGAGGTCATTTCAGGATTCCATGCGCCATGCCAGCCTTCTTGTTTTACATCAAAACCAAGGGCTTTAAAAAAGGCTATTGTTTCATGTGCTAGTATAGCCAAATTTTTATCATCCATTGCACGTGCAGCACAATCAAGTCTAAGTATGCCTTCAAAATCAGAAATGATCCCTAAATTGATACTCATAGAAGGAATATCAAGCATCCTGTCCCACTCACGAATCCCTTGTGCAAAAGCGCCAATCGCTTTAATGATAGCGTTAGATTGGGCTATGTATGTAGTATAAGAACCTTCTTCTAAAGCTTTTACACTAAGACGTTTATCTTCGACTTGCAAAGGTGCTTTAGATGCAACAATGGCTTTCGCACTTTTAGGAATAGCATTGCGTCTCTCGCCCCCTTGTAAACTGACCAATGAAACATCATGTTTTAAGAGTTCATAACCCAAAGCTTTGATTGCAGAAGGAATTTTTTTATCAATATCGACACCAGAATGACCACCCACAAAATCAAATGCACTGATTTCATAAAGCTTTGTCTGTTCTTCAAGTGTCTCATAATGTAAATTCATAGAAGCAATAATATCGACACCGCCTGCACACCCTATGTAAATCTCACCCTCTTCTTCGGCATCAAGATTTAAAAGATAAGCAGATTTAAGCGGTAATCGAAATTGCATTGCACCAAGAAGTCCTACTTCTTCATCGGAGGTAAAAAGACACTCTAAGTTTTCATTTCGCTCCATCGCCCAAAACATAATTGCCATACCCATGCCATTGTCTGCACCTAGTGTGGAATTCTTTGCCTTTAAAAGGGTACCTTCTGTTACAATTTCAATCGCGTGACTTTCACCAATACATACCATGTCATAGTGTGCTTGTAAACATACTTTCGGATTTCCTTTTTGACACAGAATATTTCCAGCATGATCTTCATGTACTTCAAAACCAACTGTGAGTGCAAATGTTTTAATGTACTCTTTCATCTTCGTTGTATGATGACTACACCGTGGAATTGCCGTTATGGCTCTAAAATGCTCTAATATACGCTCCATCCAAACCCTTGAAAATTTAATAAATGAAATGCTATTATAGCTAGTATGAAAACAATATTAATCCTTCTAACCGCACTTCTTTTACACGGTTGTCTCTATTTTAACGAACGGGGAGTATCGGGTCGTTACTATAATGGCTGTAAAGAATACTACGATGCTATGGGCATTTACCATAAAGAGTGCGACGAAAATCTTATCGAATACAAAACTGTAACCGATGGTGTTTCAAAGGGAGTCGATAAGAGTGTCAATGCTACCAAAAGCCTTTTCGAATAATCTTCCATGCCGTTAAATACACTTCGCCAAGAGCGCTTGGCATGGCTTAACTGGAAAGATATTGCACCGATGCGACAATCTCTCGCCTCTTTGCCTTCCATTCAAAATATTCATTATACGCTAGGCAATACTGTTACTATCGATGCGCTACAGATCAGTGATGCCGATAAACAGGCTATCAAAGAATGCGCCTTAGCCCTTCGTCCTTGGCGTAAAGGTCCGTTTGAGCTTTTTGGAACATTTATCGATACGGAATGGCAAAGCTTTATCAAATACAATCTTTTAGAACCTTACTTCAACTTGGAGGGAAAAGTCGTTGGAGATATTGGATGCAATAACGGCTACTATCTTTTTAGAATGCTTTCACAAAATCCAAAAAAGCTCGTCGGTTTTGATCCATCAGCACTCTATAAAACGCAATTTGATTTCATTAACCACTTTATCAAAAGCGATATAGTGTATGAAATGCTAGGTGTGGAGCATTTACCTTTGTATGAACATAAGTTTGATACCCTTTTTTGTTTAGGCGTCCTTTACCATCGAAGTGACCCTCTCCAAACACTCAAAGCGCTCTATCAAGGGCTTAATCCAGATGGCGAGCTTATTTTGGATACATTTATGATTGATGGCGATACCCCCGTCGCACTTTGTCCTTCTAAAACATATTCCAAAATTCCAAATATCTATTTTGTACCCACCATTCCAGCACTCTATAACTGGCTAGAGCGTGCGAAGTTCAGAGATATTGAGGTTTTAGAGATCAAAAAAACAGATGCAAATGAACAGCGCAAAACAGAGTGGATTTACGGAGAGAGTTTGGAGCATTTTTTAGATCCAAACAATCCTGAGCTCACCATTGAAGGCTTTCCTGCACCAAAGAGGGTCTATATTAAAGCAAAACGCTAAATCAGCCGATTTGCGTAAATGATTAAAGAATTAACAGCAAGGATGCTAAATGGTTAAGAGTAAAGCGGGGTTAGTCAAAGAGATGCTTGACAATACCAGTAATTTTGAAGATGAGTTAGAAGTATCAGATGATCTTTCACTGGATTCTAGCAATTTTTTAAATGATGATATAAAAACCCATCAAAAAATTAAAAGCACTCTCGTTGGTAATCTTGTTGAACTCGCTAAAAACACTTCTAAAGTTGTGTTACAAACCACCAATGAAATGAGTGTTGATGAGTTTGGTTTAGTCCATAGTGGTTTTCTTTTTGGTTCTGCAGAATACGCGGCTGTTGCTGCTGTAAATGAACCTAATGTCGTTATTATCGGATGTCGTTCTAAATTTTTTGCTCCTGCAAAAGTAGGAGATTTGGTCAATTTTGAAGCTAAAGGACGCTTTGAAGATGCGCGCAAACGTGAAATCAAGGTCGTTGGTATGATTAATGAAATCAAGGTGTTTGAAGGCATTTTTCAAGCGGTTCTTCTTGAAAGACACATCCTTCAAACAAAGATTGATGAACTTCAAGCCAGTTTTAATCCCAAAGATTTTTCATAGAAAACTGAACCAATAAGGTACATTTTTTTGCTCAACTTTGAGCGTTGTGCTACCTCCATGACCTGGAAAAATTTCCCAATCTACTTCAAATTTTAGGAATTTTTCCAAACTTTGGCGCATTTGCTCACTACTGCTGTACGGAAAATCATACCGACCAATAGAATTTTTGAAGATAAAATCACCACTAAAAAGCGCATTGCCAATTAAAATAGCACTGCATCCTGGTGTATGCCCTGGAAAATGAAGAAACATCACCTCAATACCCTCTATCGTAAAGCTTTGATCACCTTCAACAGCAACATCCGCATGACTAGGAGGTGTTCCTTGTATAAAAGGGTCACTCTCCAACATAAAACAATCGTCTTTGGGAGCATAGATAGGAATTTGAAGTTCTTTTGCAAGGGCCGCATTACTCCATACATGGTCAAAATGACCGTGCGTATTTAAAATAGCAACAGGACGATTAACATTGCGTAATACCCATTCCGTAGCTTCCATACCAGGATCGATAATAATTTCTTTTCCATCAATGGACACGATATAACAATTTGTTCCATACGCGCCACATGCTTTACTTTTTATCTGCATTCATCACTTCTTTAGTCTGATTTCTAATAATTCTAACACAACTCCGCTGATTTTGCTTTGGAAGCTTAAAAGATTGCATTAATTTTAAGTTTAGTATAATTGGAGCGTTGCTCAAATTGCTTATGAGGTTACTGTCGTGAATAAATACCAATCTATCGAAAATTTTTTAATCAAGTTTCTTCAAGATGAGGTGCAAAAAGCTGGTTTTTCCAAAGTTGTTTTAGGAATTAGTGGTGGTATTGATTCAGCAGTAGTCGCCATCCTTGCGCACAAAGCTTTTAAAGATAACTTTTTAGGCATTATGCTTCCTTCTTCTACATCAAGCCGTGCCAGTTTAGAGCATGCTACAGAACTTTGCCAAAAATTTGGTATCAAAACTGAAAAAATTCCTGTCGGACCACTCGTGGATACGTACTTCCATGATAAAAAAGATGCTTCAAAACTTCGCATTGGTAATTTTAGTGCACGAATGCGTATGTCTGTGTTATATGATATTTCAGCACGTGAAAATGCTCTAGTGTTAGGAACAGGGAATAAGAGTGAAATCCTTCTTGGATATGGCACTATTTTTGGAGACCTTGCATGCGCCATCAATCCTATTGGCGAACTCTATAAAACAGAAATATTTGAATTTGCAGCGCACCTTGGTGTCCCTCACTCCATTCTTACAAAAGCTCCATCAGCGGATCTTTGGGAAAATCAAAGTGATGAAGGTGAATTTGGATTTAGTTATGCTCAAATTGATCAAGTTCTTTACGCCCATATGGAAGAAGGCAAAAATAAAGAAGCCTTACTTGCGGCTGGATTTGAAAGAGAACTTGTTGAGATGGTGCTTCAGCGCATCGCAAGCAATAGATTTAAAGGTAAACTCCCAACCATAGCTGATTTGACAGCGGTAAAATAAAGGATAAACATGAAAGAAATACCATTTTATAAACCATTTATAGACCAAAGAGAAAAGACACTTATCAATGAAGTTTTGGATTTGGAAAAAGCAAATAAAGTTGAAACTCTTGAAAAAGAGTTTACAAAATACATCCAATGTGGTGATGCGATTTCAACCGTTAACGGAACCGCAGCGATGCACCTTGCAATGTGTGCGCTAGATCTTAAACGTGGTGATAAAATTATCTGTTCAGTTAATGCGTTTCCTTCGGTTGCTGAGGTTGTTCGCCACTTCGATGCTGAGCCTATTTTTGTGGACATTGACAAAGATGATTTCAATATTGATGTTGAACAGCTTGAAAGTGTTTTGAAAAACAATAAAGCGAAAAAACTAAAAGGTGCATTTATCAGCCATATCGCGGGACAGCCTGCGGATCTTAATCGTATTTATGAACTGGCAAAACAGTATGATATTAAAATCGTTGAAGATGCAACAGCAGCTCTTGGATCAACCTATAATGGCAAAAAGATTGGATCTTTGGATGCAGATATCACTGTCTTTCGTTTCAATCCACAAGCCAATAACTCCGTTTCAAGCGCGGGCATTATGACAACAAAAGATCCTGAGCTTGCAGCACGTGCACGTCTTCTTCGCAACCATGCTCTTGTTGGTGAAGGTTGGGATAAATTTGGTAACCTTGGTTATGTCTATGATGTTGTCGATATTGGTCTGAAATATGACCTGAATGAACTCAATGCCGCATATGCCATTGGTCAATTAGAGAAAAATGAAAATTTCATTGAAAGACGTATTGAAATTGCAGATATTTACAATCGTGAGCTTGCATCGTGTCCTCATGTTAGCACACCTGTAAAAAAACGTGATCATACCTATGCACAGTACATTATCAAAATCGATAAAAACAGAGATAATTTTGCTAAAGAGCTGAAAGAGAGAGGCATTTATACAGGACTTCACTACATTCCATTGCATCTATTAAGTTACTACAAACACAAATACAATCTTCGTGTTAATGATTTTCCTAAAGCGCTGAGCAATTATCAACAAATACTATCTCTTCCAATTTATTCAAGTTTGAGCGATAAAGACATCTTGCATATTTGTGAACAAATCAAAGAGATTGCAAAAAACCGTGTTTAATCGTTCACGTATTGTTCTATGGGTAGAAGCTTATCTCTTCTACCCTACTTCTTTCATACAACGACTCTTGTCATACTTCTTGCTTCCTCTGAGTGCTATCTATTGTTTGATTGTGCTAAGTAAACGCTTTTTAGGTAAGAGGCGAAAACTGTACTTTACCATTCCTATTGTAAGTATTGGGAATCTCACCGTTGGAGGCAATGGTAAAACTCCTTTTTGTATTGCTTTAGCAAAAGATTATTCCAGCGTTGCTATTGTTCTTAGGGGTTATGGACGAAAATCACATGGGCTTATCTTAGTTTCCGATAATGGTCAAATCATGTGTGATGCTTTAGCAAGTGGCGATGAAGCGATGCTTTATGCAAAATCACTGCCCCAAGCAACTGTCATTGTAAGTGAAGACCGTGTAGAAGCCATTCGTTTTGCAAAAAAAAGAGGTGCAAAAATTGTTTTTTTAGATGATGGTTTTTCAAAAAGCTATATTTCGAAAATTGATCTTCTCATGAAACCAAATCCTGAGCCAAAGAACTCTTTTTGTCTTCCAAGTGGCCCCTATAGAGAACCTCGTTTCCTCTATAAGTATGCAGATGTGATTATTTCAGAAGGTACAGACTTCAAACGTCATGTTGAAGTCCTAAATCCTACAGAGAAAATGCTCTTAGTCACCGCTATCTCTAAACCAAGCCGTTTGGATGCTTATTTACCAGAAAATGTCATTGCTAAAGTAAGTTTTGAAGATCATTACATGTACAATGAAAAAGAGTTAGAATCATTACTTCATGAACACAATGCAACCTCCATTTTAACCACACAAAAAGATGCTGTCAAAATGTCCACTTTTGACATTCCACTCTCTATTCTCAAGCTCGAAGTAGAAATCTTTCCTGAAACAAAAGCAAAAATCAACGCACTTTTAGCTCCTAAACGCTAAAATAAGGCTTTAACCTTTACACAAGGATTTGCTGTGCAACATAAAATACAACAAGCACAAATCTTGATGGACGCACTGCCGTACATTAAACACTTTAGCAAAAAAACCATTGTTATCAAATACGGTGGAGCCGCACAAATCAACCCAGAACTTAAAGAGCAATTTGCAAAAGACATTGTTCTTCTGTATCTTGTAGGTATTAAACCTGTCATCGTTCATGGTGGCGGAAAAAAAATAAATTCATTACTCGATAAACTTGAAGTTAAAAGCAACTTTATTGATGGACTTCGCGTAACCGATGACCAAGTCATGGAAGTGGTCGAGATGGTGCTTAGCGGAAGCATCAACAAAGAGATTACCACTCTGTTAAACCATCATGGTGCAAAAGCGATTGGTATTACGGGCAAAGATGCAAACTTTATGCGTGCAAAACCTATGGATGATGGAAAATATGGTTTAGTGGGTGATATCACCAAAATCGATAAAAAAGTGCTCAAAAATCTTATTAAAGAAAAATTTATTCCCGTGATTGCACCTATCGCAGCAGGAGATGATGTTGATCATCCAGGATATAACATCAACGCTGATTTAGCGGCAAGTAAAATCGCTGTTGCACTCAAAGCAAAAAAAATTATTTTTCTAACAGACACACCCGGCGTTCTTGATAAAGAAGGTAATCTTATCTCAAGTCTTGATAAAGCAAAAATCAAAGCGCTTAAAAAAGATGGAACGATTAGCGGTGGTATGATTCCAAAACTAGACGCATGTTTAGAAACCCTTCGTGGTGGCGTTGAACGCGCACACATCATCGATGGTAGAGTTGAACATTCCATTTTATTAGAGCTCTTTACCAAAGATGGTATTGGCACCATTATTAAAGAATAAGGACGATTAATGTTTATAGAGACCAGAGGAAATGATGGACAAAAACCTAACAAAGTTCCCTTTTCATTTGCTATTTTAAATCCAAGCGCAAGTTTTGGCGGGCTTTATGTACCAGAAAATTTACCCAAAATAGATACGGCCTTTTTAGAGAGTGCTTCTAAAAAGAGCTATAAAGAGATCACGCTTGATATCTTAAAACTTTTCAACATTGATATTGAAGAAGAAGTCATGCAAAAAGCAGTCGCACTTTACGATGCTTTTGATGATGCAAAAGAGCCTACCCCTCTTTCTCAAATTGAAGATGACCTCTTTGTAAATGAGCTCTATCATGGTCCAACACGTGCATTTAAAGATATGGCATTACAACCTTTTGGCTATATCCTTTCTCATCTTGCTCAAAAATTAGATGAGCAATACCTCATTTTAGCAGCAACCAGTGGTGACACAGGTCCAGCGACACTTGATACATTCGCAAACAAACCAAACATCAAAGTTGTTTGTCTGTATCCTGATGGTGGTACAAGTGATGTTCAACGACTTCAAATGACGACGCAAAAGAGTCCAAATCTGAAAATCATTGGTATTCATGGTAATTTTGATGATGCACAAAATGCACTCAAAACACTCCTTGCTTCACCAAGCTTTAAAGAAGCACTCAGTAATAAACATATCAAACTAAGCGCTGCCAATTCCGTCAATTTTGGACGTATTATTTTTCAAATTATCTACCATATTTATGCGTATGTTGCGATGCTCAAACAAGGAAAAGTCGAGCTTGGAAAGCCATTTTACACCATCATTCCAAGTGGTAACTTTGGTAATGCTTTGGGTGCGTATTATGCAAAAAAAATGGGTCTTCCAATTGAAAAAATTCTCATTGCTTCAAACATCAACAACATTTTGACAGACTTGATTACAACAGGTGTTTATGATCTTCGTAACCGAAGCCTACTACAAACAACATCTCCAGCGATGGATATTTTGATCTCATCCAATGTTGAGCGTGTTTTATTTGATAAATTTGGTTCAACTCGTACCAAAGAGCTTATGGAAGCACTCAAAGAGCAAAAAATCTATACACTGACAAGCAGTGAACTAGCAAGCTTACAAGAGGACTTTGAAGCCATTTACTGTGATGATGCTTTTGGTAAAGAGCAAATCAGACATTATGCACAAAAGGGCTATGTAATGGACCCTCATACGGCAACATGTCTTAAAGCCTACCAAATACTAAAAGTAAAGCCACTTCCATGCGTGCTTTGCTCTACTGCAGAATGGACGAAGTTCGCTCCAACCATGCTCAACGCCATTAAGCAAGATAGTATCAAATACAGCGATAAAGAGGCGCTTGAGGGCATCAGCAAAGCGCTTCATGTGAGTATTCCAACATGTATTAGCGATCTGTTTAACGAAGCTGTCATTCATGATAAAGTGGTTGATAAAGATAAAATTGAAGCGGAAATTTTTGATTTTCTAAATAAGGCTGCACAATGATTATTATCCCTGCACGTCTTGCTTCGACACGTTTTCCTAATAAAATTTTAGCAAACATTCATGGTCTTCCTATGGTCATTGCAACAGCAAAACGTGTACAAAATCTTGATGATGTTGCCATTGCAGCTGATACAGAAGAAGTGGTAGCCCTTGCACATGATTATGGATTTAAAGCCATTCTTACTTCTCAAAATCATCAAAGTGGAACAGACCGTATCAATGAAGCAGCATCAAAGCTTTCTCTCACAGAAGATGAAATCATTGTCAATGTTCAAGCAGATGAACCCTTCATTGAAGAAGCTGTCGTAAAAAGCGTGATTGAACGAGCCAAAAAAACCGATGCGATGATTACGAGTGCTTGTAAGAAGATTGATCTTTCACATGTAACAGATCCCAATCTTGTGAAAGTTATTTTAAACGCTCATGGCAACGCTATCTATTTTTCAAGAAGTGCAATTCCGTATGACCGCGAAGGTGGATTTGAGGGATACTTTGGGCATTTAGGCATCTATGCTTTTCGTAAAAAATCGCTTGAGACATTCTGTGCACTTCCTTATGCACCAATTGAGCATATTGAAAAATTAGAGCAATTACGCGCCATTTACCATGGTTATAGCATTGCGATGGTCGAGGTAGAAAGCCAGAGTTTTGGTATTGATACCAAAGAAGATTTAGAGCGAGCACTTACGTTTTTTAAATAGTTTTTTTATACAGGGTAAGAGGAGTTCTTCTTACCCTCTTCTTTCTTAAACTGCTACTTGTTCAAAGCTATCACTTTCAAAATTAAAACGATACGCTTCCATAGGATTTTCCCCTACTTGGAAGATGATTTTGCATGACTCAAAACCTGATTTTTTAAGCCCTTTTGTGACCACTTCTAAAATGAATGTTCGAGTACTAAACATATGCGTTGTCGTCTCACCTTCATAGGCAAACACCTCCCCTTCTATAGGCGTAATCCCCTCTTTTTTGAGGTGTTTCTCAAAAATAGCTTGATCTTTTAAACCTTCTACTTCAACAATCAATACAACTTTCATTTAAATCCCTAATTTCTCAAGATGTGCTAAAAATTCATCCGCATTTTTAAAACCAACTAATCTCAGTTCTACGATTTCTTTTCCCTCTTTAAAAAACAAAATGGCAGGAGGACCATAAATATTAAATGCTTTTTGAAGTGTTTTATCTTCTTCGCTATTTTTTGTGACATCTGCTTTTAAAAGTGTTAGCTTTTCAAGCTTTGCTTTGACACGAGCGTCACTAAACGTAAACTGCTCAAACTCAACACAATTAACACACCAGTCTGCATAAAAATCTAACATAACTGGCTTTTGTGCATTTTTCAATGCAAGAGTGAGCTCATCCATATTTTTGATTTTATTAAACGCGGATGATGATGGAGCAGTTGCAACAACATTTTCTTTAGCTGTAAATTTTTCAAAAGGAGTCAGTGGATTGCTCGCGCCACTTAAAAAACCAACAAAAAGTGCTACACCGTACACTAGAGCCATAAACAAAAAGCTTTTAACGATTTTATGCCACCCTTTAGCGTACTCATGACATGATTCTAATGCACCAAAATAAATAGCACTACTGATGATTAGAACAGCCCAAAGAACCATGCTGATAGAGCCTGGAATAACGCGTGAGAGCATCCAAATAGCAACACCAAGAAGCATCACACCAAAAAATGCAGTGATGTTTTGCATCCAAAGACCTGGGCGAGGCATATAACGACCCGCTGTTGTGCCTATAAATAAAAGTGGAGCGCCCATACCAAGGCTCATCACAAAGAGTGCTGCCCCACCCAAAATGACATCACCACTTTGTCCAATATAAATCAAAGCACCTGCAAGAGGAGCTGCAACACAAGGACCAACAATAAGCGCTGATAAAAAGCCCATAACGGCAATGCCTAAAACGCCCTGAGTTTGGGCTTCACCTGTTTTTTTGTTTACTCTATTTTGAATGAATGAAGGCATTTTTATCTCATAAAAACCAAACATAGACAGTGAGAGTAAGACAAAAATCGTACTAAAAATACCGATAACCCAAGGGTCCTGCATAGAGGCTTGGAGATTTGCCCCAAAGAGTGCTGCAAAAATACCTGCGATAGTATAAGCAAGAGACATTGCTAAAACATAGACTAATGAGAGCCAAAATCCTTTTTTTGCGTTCATAGAAACCGATGGTTGTGAGACAATAATAGAGGATAGAATAGGAATCATCGGAAAAACACACGGTGTTAGAGAAAGCAAAAGTCCAAATCCAAAAAAACTAAGAAGTACTAACGCTATATTTTCGTTCATCAAACGCGCAGCAATACCATCTTGTTCCGATAAAGGTGCTCCATTTTGTACGCTTCCACCTTTTAACTTATAGGTAAACTCTTTACTTTCAGGTTGATAGCAAATACCCAGTTCTGAACACCCTTGATACGAGAATTTCAGGGTAAAACTCCCCTTTTTGACTTCATTTTCTAAAAGACTCTGTGGTACAAAAAGCTCAAAAGATTTACGTTGTGTCATGGTATCGTGAAAATATTCAGGCTTTGGTTTTTCAATCATTGCTGAAATATCAATCGCTTTTGGTTTTACAAGTTCCAAAGTAATTTTGTCATCATACAAGTAGATACCTTCACCCAATACAACGCTGATAATCACACCTTGCACATTATGTATTGCTGTGACTTTAAAAGCCTCTTCAGATGTCAAAAGTTTTGGTTTTTCAACGCCAAACAGTGAAACCACAAGTAGGAAAAATAAGGCAGAATAGCGAAAAATATGTTGCACAAAATCACCTTTGGTAAAATAATTTTTTATTGTAGCAAAGAAGTCTAAATGTTTTTTAAATTACAACGATTTTTAGAGTATGATTGAATGAAAGATGTCAAAGCAGGAGTACGCTGTGGGTAAAAAGAAAAAAGAGAAATTAGTACTACAAAATGAAGAGCTTGTTATGGCAAAAGAGAGTCCAAAAGATAAAGAAGAAAAAGTTCAAATTTGGGTCAAAAAAAGTGAACTCAAATATGAAAAAGAGCTCAAAAAACTTCAAATAGAACTTCTTAAATTTCAAAATCACGTCAAAGACAAAGGATTGAAAGTCCTTATTATCATCGAAGGTCGAGATGCTGCAGGCAAAGGTGGAACCATAAAGCGTATGACTGAACACCTCAACCCAAGAGGTGCACGCATTGTAGCCCTTCCAAAACCATCTGATACTGAACGTTCACAGTGGTATTTTCAGCGCTATACTGGACACCTTCCCTCAGCTGGAGAAATCGTACTTTTTGACAGATCATGGTATAACCGAGCAGGTGTTGAGCCTGTGATGGGTTTTTGCAGCCAAGAAGAGCATAAAGAGTTTTTACGCGAAGTGCCAAAATTTGAAACTATGCTTGTAAACGCAGGCATTATTCTCTTTAAATTTTATTTCTCTGTGAGCAAAGAAGAACAAGCAAAACGATTTCGTGAGCGCAAAACAGACCCACTAAAACAGTTTAAACTCTCACCTGTCGATGCAAAATCACAAGAACTTTGGGACCAATACACCGTTGCAAAATATTCAATGCTTTTAGCATCGAATAATCCTCGTTGCCCTTGGACAATCATTCTCTCGGATGATAAGAAAAAAGCACGTCTCAATACCATAAAACATATTTTAAAAAATGTGGATTATCCTGAGAAAATTAAAAAGAAACACCTAAAAACGGACTCCGATATTGTCCGTACAGCGAAACAAGAGATAGAAATTATGGAGCAAAATCTACCGAGTGAAAATCTTTCACATCTGAACGGTTAAAATGCACATGTAAGTGTGTCAATTTCAATAAGTCACCCAATAAGATCTTTTATATGACTGAATCGTGACTATACCAATGGTATAATCCAACTATATCGTCTAAAAGTAGGAACAAGGTGTTCAAGCAAATGTTACATTTTTCTCAACGCTTATTTGTTAAAAAGCCCTCATACGTTGCGGCTTTGTATCTTTTTTCAAGCGTTTCATTTGCTAGTACAGACTATGCCCTTGATGCAACGATGATTCCTCTTGAAGACCTCGTTGAAACAAAATTTATCCCTGCAAGCCATATCGCCAATCAAATCAGCAATGCCTCTTCTGCTGTTTCTATCGTGACCAGCAAAGATATTAAGGAGTATGGGTATCGAACCCTTGCAGACATTCTAGCCAGTATGAAAGGACTATTTGTATCACAAGGCTATACCTACGCGTTTTTAGGAGGCAGAGGGTTTCCAAGCAATGAATACGCAGGGCGTATTATTGTGCTTATTGATGGTTACAGAGCAGATGATAGTCTCTATGGGCAGGCTTTTCTTGGCAACGATGGTATTTTAGATGTTGCGCTCATCGAGCGTGTGGAGTATATTCCGGGAGGAGGTTCTGCTGGGTATGGTGATGGCGCACTCTTAGGAGCTATAAACATCATCACCAAAAAAGGCAGTGACATCGGTGGGATACAAGCTGCACTAGGTTTTGACAACCAACATATGCGTCAACAACGTGTTACGGTAGGAGACAAACTAGACAATGGTGCCAATGTACTTCTCTCCGCCTCCTCTTTTGGTGCAAAAAACAACATTGTACATGATGGCGATAATGATGAAAAAAACAGACGATTTTTCGCCAAATACGACACTGAAAACTTCTCTTTTGTAGGGGCTTATGCCAAGCGAGATATTTTCCAACCTGCTTATGACCCTTTGACTTCTTTGGAATATGGCGATGAAAATGCTTTTACCCTTCTTAAGTACCACACCGACATTGCCTCGCATCTCAAACTCTCCACATCGCTTTGGTATGGGCATTATATTTACAGTTCTGATTATGCAAATCCTTTAGCTTACTATTATGAGGGAAAAGAGATTGCCCGATGGTATGGTGGTGATGTCAAGCTGATTGGAACATGGTTTGATGCCCATACAATTTCACTTGGCACAGGGTATCGACATGATTACAGTTGGCTTTCAAAAGGCTCCTATTTTGATGTCTTTACTTATGAAACGATTGATTCTTATGGTGAATATACACCGCGTAAGACCTACAGTCTTTATGCGTATGATGATTTTGTAATTGCCCCCTCTCTTAGCCTCAACTATGGTCTGCGTTATGAAAACAGCAACAATGGTATTTCGTATGCGAGTCCACGAGCTGCACTTATCTATAAACCAAGAGAAGAGACGACTTTAAAACTTTCAGCAGGTGCAACCAACCGTCAAGCCACCCCTAGCGAGGGATTCTTTACAAAACCAGAACATGCCAAAACAGTTGAACTGGTTCTTGAACAACAGCTTGGATGGCAAACTAAGCTTATTGGCTCATTTTACCGTTATCTCATCAGTGATCGTATAGCATATTGGTCAACTAACGATATTATCGTACGAGGCGCTGAGATAGAACTTGAAAAACACTGGGAAGATAGTACACGTTTGCGTGTGAGTTACGCACGGCAGAATGCTGAAGAATCAAATGGAAGACGCCTTGGGATGTCTCCTTCAGATATTGCCAAGTTCAATCTTTCTACGCCACTCTTTAATGATAAATTGCGACTAGGCTTAGAAACGCAATATATTGGGAAATACCCTTTGTACACGGGAGCAAGTACATACCATCCTGATTATGCCCTTGTGAATGTCAATCTTCTTGCACACCGCATCGCGCCAAATTTAGATGTTAATTTCTTAGTCCACGATGTGTTCAACAAATCTGATAAAGAACTCTACACACTTCTACCCCAATCAGGTCGCACCTTCTGGCTTCAAATGGAGTACACCTTCAAATGAAACAGATACTAACCTTTTTCATCCTTATCATCAGTGTCTGTTCATCGACACTCAAAGCAGCGGACGCCTTGCCTGAATATACCATTAAAGCAGCATATCTTTACAATTTCGCACTCTTAACAGACTGGCCTGAGAGTAAAAGAGCTGGAGATTTCAACCTCTGTCTCTCTGGTAAAGATAGTTTTGGTGCTGCTATTGACGCATTGATGGGTAAAACCATAGGAGAACAAACCATTAAAATTCATAGGCTTTTAGAGGGTGATGATGTTAAAAAATGTCATATTTTATTTTTAGGCGAAACCAATCATCATAACCCAAAAGAAAAACGCCTCTTGGAAGAGAGTCTAGGACTACCTGTTTTAATCGTAAGCGATGATCCAAAAAGAGCGTATTATCACATCCTAATTGTGCAAGATAATGAAAAATTAGCCTTTACGATTGACACAAAAGCTTTAAAAGAATCCCATTTAAATCTAAGCTCTAGGTTACTCAACTTAGCTAAAAAAGTAAACCCCTAAAATGTTGTACCAGTGGATAACTTCGTATAGAACACTGCTACAAGAGGGGGCTCAAAAGCCTCATGTTACTTCATTACTCTCTTTAGTTGTCGCAACATCATTGATGGCAAAAGAGATGAACATGGATGCAACGATGATACCTCTTGAAGAGTTGGTTGAGACAAAGTATATCCCAGCAAGCCATATCGCCAACCAAATCAGTAACGCTACTTCGGCTGTTTCTATCGTGACCACACAAGATATTAAAGATTATGGGTATCGTACGTTAGCTGACATCTTAGGAAGTATGCGAGGGCTTCATATAGCACAAGGCTATGAATATACTTTTTTAGCAGGACGAGGTTTTAGTAGCCCTGCGGAATACTCGGGGCGTATTATTGTCCTCATTGATGGCTATAGAGCAGACGATAGTCTCTATGGGCAAGCATACCTAGGAAACGATGGTATCTTAGATGTTTCAATGATTGAGCGTGTTGAGTATATCCCAGGCGGTGGCAGTTCTGGTTATAGCAATGGTGCACTTTTAGGAGCTATTAACATTATCACTAAAAAGGGTAGCGCTATCAATGGCACACAAGTAGCATTTGGATATGGGAGCCAGCATGCCCATCAAGAACGTGTCAGTGTGGGAGAAACATTGGACAATGGCGCCGACATATTACTCTCAGCTTCTACATTTCGTACCCATGGACGAAGTTTTTCCTATAGCGACACTACACTAGGTAATATTTCGCAAAACAATGACAATGGAGAGGACAATAAACGTTTTTTCTTAAAAACCAGTTACGAAAATCTCTCGTTATTGGCAGCTTATTCTAAGCGTAATACGGATATACCTTCTTATCCTTTTGCCAAAGTTGATGGCGACCCCATTGATGGTAGCGATGAAAATAGTTTTGTGCGCTTAAAGTACGACACAGACCTTTCAAAGTCCATGAAACTTTCATCTTCCTTTTGGTATGGTGCCTATACGTATCGATACGCTGATTCTGTATCGTATGAAGATTTTATCAATGAGGGAATGGGAACAGCACGCTGGCATGGAGCAGATTTTAAGCTCATTGGAACATGGTTTGATAACCACATTCTCTCTTTAGGCACAGAATACCGCAAAGATCAATGGCGTTGGTATGATTATGAAATAAATCCTCTCACATACCAACAAGAAAATACAACGACAACACGCTATAGACCGCGTGAAACGTACAGTGTGTATGTGTATGATGATTTTGTGCTGACACCAACTCTTAGTCTGAATTACGGTGCTCGCTATGAAAATAGCGACAATAATATTCATGCCCTAAGCCCTCATGCAGCGCTTGTGTGGCAAGCTTTAGACACAACCGTTTTAAAATTATCCGCGGGTAAATCCAATCGTCAAGCTACGTTATTTGAAGGAACACACGAAAAACCAGAACGTGCTAAAACATTAGAGTTGGTTCTGGAGCAAAACTTGGGGTATGAAACCAAGCTACTTGGTTCCTTGTATCGCTACACTGTAAGCAATCGTATTAGTTCTGAAGATGAAACAGGAGATGTTGAAACAAAAGGTGCTGAGATAGAACTTGAAAAGCATTGGATAGACGGTACACGCATTCGCACTAGTTACGCATGGCAAAATGCCGAAGAGAAAAATACAGGACTAACGCTGATCAATGCACCTACGCATATCGCCAAATTTAACCTTTCAACCCCTATACTGAATGATCAGTTACGTATGGGCTTAGAGGTGCAGTATCTAGGTTCACGACCTTTATATACCGCAGCAAGAGAGGAGTATGCACCAGGTCACACACTCGTCAATCTAAACCTCTTGGCACATCATATTGCACCGCATTTGGATGCAAATTTCTTGATACGTAATGTGTTTGATGAAAACTATGGCGATGTTGTGTGGACATTTAGCGAGAGCCAAAAGCTCATACATCAATCAGGACGAACATTTTGGCTTCAATTGGAGTACACCTTCAAATGAAACCGATACTAACCTTTTTCATTCTTATCATCAGTGTATGTTTATCAATGCTCAAAGCCACAGAGGCATTACCTGAATATACTATCAAAGCGGCGTATCTTTACAATTTCGCATTGCTCACTGATTGGCCAGAAAATAAAAGAACTGGAGATTTTAACCTCTGTCTCTATGGCAAAGAAGGTTTTGGCTCGGCGATTTATGCGCTAGAAGGTAAAACCATGGGAGATCAAATCATTAAAATATCTGTTCTCTTAGAAAATGATGATGTCAGCAACTGTCACATTGTTTTTTTGGGTAAAACAGACCAACAAAAAGAACAGAAACTTTTACATGAAATCACAACTTTGCCTATACTTCTTGTGACCGATAATGTTAAAATGTCATATTATCATATCTTGATTGTGCAAGAGAATGAAAAATTAGCCTTTACGATTGACACAAAAGCCTTAAAAGAGTCACATTTAAATTTAAGCTCACGCTTACTCAATCTTGCTAAGAAAGAGACACCCTGATTATGTTCATCAAAAAACTGCTGAGTCAACAATCTATTCAACAAAAACTGGTTTATGCCAATACATTAAGCATTGCGCTGGTGGTTATCGTCATCTCAACTTTGATGTTAATGTACCAATACATTGCTATTAAAAATGCTGTTTTGCAAGAAATACGTACACAAACAGATATTATTCGCGATAGTTCTGCTGCTGCTGTTGCATTTAATGATTCAAAAGCCGCCGAAGAAATGCTGTTAGCCCTTAAAAGTGCTCCTGATATTTTAGAGGCACATCTGCTCTCAATAGATGGAACACTCTTGGCACATTATCATAAACATGACAGTAAAGATGAAGATATATCAACTTTAACAGTCGATCTTACGCATATAAAAGAAAATCTTACATATAACTCAATTACGATTAAAAAGCCCATTCTTTTACGCTCAGTTCCTGTAGGTACCGTTTATTTAACAGGCAGTCTCCATAACCTATACGTTCGTCTAGGTTGGTACATTATTTTCACAATTCTAGCAACATTTATTGCCTCTTTTGTTGCTAAAAAACTTACAACACGCATTAGTCGAAGCATTACTGAACCTTTAGCATATCTTCTCTCTGCTACCAAACGTATTACCTCCGAAAATGATTATTCGACAGAGCTTTCCGTCGAGACGAAAGACGAAGTTGGTGCTTTAACCAATGCTTTTGGTGAAATGATGTCAGAAATTAAAAAACGAGACTTGAGTTTACAACAACTTGCCTACTATGACCGTGTCACGGGTCTGCCCAATCGCCATTATTTTGAAGAACGCATCACACAAGCTGTCAATAATGCTGAGCGTTATGGTACATGTTGTTATTTAATGCTCATTGACTTAGACGATTTTAAAGTCGTAAACGATACATTAGGACACACGATGGGGGATCACTTGCTACAAAATGTTGGAAAAGTTCTTAAAGAAACCTTGCGTAACAATGATGCAATTTTTCGCATTGGAGGTGATGAATTTGCCGTTATTTTGGAAAATGTTGAAGATGATAGCTCTGCTGAAAATGTCGCAAAAAAAATTATTCAAGCAATTTCTTCGCCCGTAACATTAGAAGATCATCATATACAAGTAGGAGCTAGTATTGGGATTAGCCAATATCCACTCTATGCCGATAGTAAATCAACACTGATTAGTTCTGCTGATTCAGCGATGTATGTTGCAAAGGCACGAGGTAAAAATGATTTTGAAGTGTTTAAAAAACTGAAATAAAAAAAGAGATGCGACCGAGGTTTAATTTCCTCGGTCGCCTTAAAAGTATTTACTCTACTTCCGCGTCAATGACATCGTCATCTTTTTTAGCTTTTGGTTTTTCACCGCCAGCAGCACCCGCTTCACCTTGATCTTTTTTGTACATAGCTTCAGCAAGTTTGTGACTCGCTTCGCTTAAAGATTTTACTTTCGCATCAATTTGCTCTTTGGTAGCACTCTCATTTGCAAGAACTTCTTTAAGGGCTTTAAGCTCTGCTTCGATTTTTGCTTTCTCTTCAGCACTGATTGCATCGCCCATCTCGCCAAGTGATTTTTCGGTTTGGTGAGCTAAAGCATCGGCTTGATTTCTAGCATCAACCGCTTCTTTACGTTTTTTGTCTTCTTCTTTGTGAAGTTCAGCATCTTTAACCATTTTTTCGATTTCTGCATCATCAAGTCCTGAACTACCAGAGATTTTAATCTCTTGTGCTTTACCAGTTGCTTTGTCTTTCGCAGAAACGGTTAAGATACCGTTCGCATCGATGTCAAACGCAACTTCGATTTGTGGTACACCACGAGGTGCTGGTGGGATGCTCTCAAGATTGAACTGACCAAGAGACTTGTTATCTCTTGCAAATTCACGCTCACCTTGAAGCGCATGGATGGTAACCGCTGGTTGGTTATCTTCCGCTGTTGAAAATACTTGAGATTTTTTAACAGGAATCGTTGTACCTTTTTCGATAAGTTTAGTCATAACACCACCCAAAGTCTCAATACCAAGGCTTAGAGGTGTAACATCTAAAAGAAGAATATCTTTCACATCACCCTTAATAACGGCACCTTGAATTGCTGCACCAATGGCGACAACTTCATCAGGGTTCACAGATTTGTTCAGTTCTTTCTCGAAAAATTCTTTTACTTTTTGTTGAACTAAAGGAACACGGGTTGATCCACCAACCATAACGATCTCTTTAATTTCAGCTTTTTTCAAATCAGAGTCATTCACAACTTCTTTGATTTTTTTGATCGTAAGTTCTACTAGATCTTCAATCATTGATTCAAATTTTGCACGAGTAAGTTTTTTAACAAGGTGTTTAGGACCTGTTGCATCAGCCGTAATAAATGGTAAATTTACTTCGGTCTCGTTAGAAGATGAAAGCTCTTTTTTTGCGTTTTCAGCTGCTTCTTTAAGACGTTGAAGAGCCATAACATCCGATTTAAGATCGATGCCATTCTCATTTTTAAATTCAGTAACTAACCAGTCAATCAGACGGTTATCAAAGTCGTCACCACCAAGGAACGCATCACCACCTGTTGAGAGAACTTCAACAACATTGTCACCTGTTTCAAGCACTGTAACGTCAAATGTACCACCACCCAAGTCGTAAACAACAATTTTCTCAGCCTCTTTTTTATCTAAACCATAAGAAAGTGCCGCTGCAGTAGGTTCATTAATAATACGAAGAACGTTTAGTCCAGCAATCGTACCTGCTTCTTTTGTTGCTTTTCTTTGAGAGTCATTGAAGTATGCAGGAACGGTAATAACTGCATCTGTGACTTCTTCGCCAAGGAACGCTTCTGCATCTTCTTTAAGTTTCATCAACACTTTTGCACTGATCTCTTGTGGAGTATAAACTTTACCATCGATTTCAATCGCACATGCACCATTTCTATCAACAACAGCGTATGGAAGACGTTTTTTAGCCTCATTGGCTTTGTCTTCATTGCTCATAAGACCCATAATTCTCTTGATAGAGTAGATGGTTCTTTTTGGATTTGTGACCGCTTGACGTTTTGCAGTATCACCTACAAGAACTTCTTCCTTATCCGTAAATGCAACAACGGAAGGTGTTGTGTTTTTTCCCTCTTTGTTTGGAATAACTTTACTCTCACCTCTCTCATATACAGAGACACATGAGTTTGTTGTTCCTAAATCGATACCAATTACTTTTCCCATTTTTTATCCTTTGACTTTAATTTTTTACTATTTTCATGAGCACGAACAAAGTTCGTTCTCAATTCATTGCACTAAAGCACAACCTAACGGTCGTATTTTAGTTTTATTTTACGATACTCACCATTGCTGGTCTTAAAATGCGCTCTTTAATTTTGTAGCCTTTTTGAAAAACCTGCAAAATCTCACCTGAGCCTTTTTCTTCACTCTCTAATTGCATAACGGCTTCATGGAAATTAGGATCAAACGTTCCTTCAATGTCCACCAATTCAACACCATGTTTCTCAAACGCTTTTCTAAACTGCTCAATCGTTAGCTCAATTCCCTCTTTCACTTTAGAAAGAAGTTCTCCACTCTCCACATCCGTATTATTACCAGCAAGAATTGCCATCTCTAAAGAGTCAATGACGGGTAAAAGATCACGCGCAAATACTTCATGCGCATACGAAATGGCTTGCATTTTCTCTTTTTCTAAACGTCGTTTCATATTGTCAAAATCAGCATTAGCTCTTAAATATCGATCTTCCAGTTCAGCGATTTTTGAGTGTAGCACTTCTATTTCATTATCATGTTCGCATTCACACTCTTCATTATCCCCGCAACACTCAGGAACAATTTCTGCAGAGGATTCAGGAATACCCTGCTCTTCTTTTATTTTTTCATCCACATGTTACTCCTTAACTTGATTAAAAAAATCTTCAAAATCACTCTCGATGCGTCCAAAACAGAAGAAATCAACGGTTGCATCTTCATCTTTAAGCTGTGCCTTTTGCTTGATAGCCATACATCCACGAGGAACAAAGCCATCAAAATAAAGCCCATCACGAATAGACTCTACAAAATGAAGCGTTTGGAACCTTTGTATAAACGCATCATTTTGTAGATCTTGTGCTATAGAGTACATCGTACGCTCACCTTCTTTTAAAATAGGTGCTTGAGAAAAAATAGCTGAAAGCTTTTCATGCAACTCATAAAGTCCTACTTGTGCTGAGATGTCTTTCAGTTCGCGCATTTGACACCCCACAAGACGCTGTAAAAACTGCTCGACTTTAACATTGTACTTTAAAACAACCTCATGTCCTTCAAAAACCAAAATCAAAAAACGATTCTGTACAGTTACCAACTCTTTAAACGTTACATTAGCTGTTTTTTCTACAATACAAAAAAGATCGTGATCATACGTCGAACGCTTGATTTTATCAACATTTTTAATTTCTAATGGATGTGTTAAATCAAGCTTTTCTTGCCAATACCCCATAAGAGCACGATGCGTTGGAACACGTCCACTGCTAACATGGAGTTGTTCTAAAGAACCAACATCGGAGAGTTTTTTGAAATAAATGCGTATAGTAGAAGGAGAGATGCCAAGTGTCATCTTCATCTGTAGCTCAGATGAGCCTATAGGCATTTTTGATTTTAGGTACTCTTGGATGATGGCATCTAAAATCAACTCTTGCTTTGAAGGTTTTTTCATTTTTAGCACTCTTATTGTTTAATTGCTGATAAAATTATACAACATTGAGTGTGGTATTGTCAAGCAGTAGAGAACAAAAGAGCTCATTAAATAACTATCTATATCAGAAATGCCATTATATGGGTATTAGTAATTTAAAATTAAAGGAGCAGAAATTAAAAAAAGAGAAAGAAAAATTTAACGGACAGGATGTTTGAGGCGTTTTCTATTTCGCATGAATAGAAGTTTTAAA
>CAYXNJ010000023.1:0-37454 GCA_964466465.1 uncultured Sulfurospirillum sp. | reverse complement strand
ACCTTTGAGGCAGAGAGTAAATTGCTTCAAGAGCTTATTTTAAATGCACCCTATTTTGAAACGTTTGACGAATTTCAAGTCTATTTGTTAGAAAAAAGTAACCTACGTGATGAAGCGTTTTTTAAACCGCTTCATTTTTGGCTAAGTGGAGCAGATCAAAATCTTGAACTTGCTCGTGTTTATCCTCTGATTAAAAATTACCTTAAGGAGATTGTTAGATGATCGTTTTAGCGACACTTATTGAAGCGTTTGCCACTATTGTACATACCTTAATCAACATCTATATTTGGGTGGTGATTATTGCAGCTCTTATTACTTTTGTTAGACCTGATCCGTACAATCCTATTGTGCAGATTCTTTTTCGCTTAACTAACCCTGTGTATGCCTTTATAAGAAGGCTTGTTCCAACCCTTATTGGTGGAATCGATCTTGCACCGTTGATTGTGATTTTGACATTACAATTTATTGATCTTTTTGCAGTTAAACTTCTTTTTGCGCTTGCCAATGCTTTATAAATTGTTTGTAGGCCTTTTTCTCTGCCTTTGTATTTGTATTGACCTGTTTGCTGATGAGCCTGTAAATTTTGCCTTTTTCAATGATAAACCTCGCAGTCTTGCGAAAGATTTTTACATCTACGAATATGTACAAAGTGATGCAGTCACTCCCAAAGAAGCTAAAGCGCTCTTTGGGATGGTGCACACCATGAACATGCGCTTTTTCCACCTTTTTGCAAAAAAAATGGACAACCTTGAGTACAAAAAAATATCAAAATGTGTTGATTTAGATATAAGTGCTTTGCTAAAAGAAGATGATGAGTGCCTCAATATAGGCATTAACATTGCGAAAATCACTTCGCTTCCTAAAGGGCAGCTCAAGCTCATCAAACCTCGTCTTAAAAGCAATAAAGAGCTTGTCTCCCTCATTACATTGATGGAAAATGAGAATGTCTATGAAGCAGCTCTTAGTAGTGATGTAAACACCTTTTTAACCCTCTTTAATGGGAGTATTACAGCTTATAAAGCCGCTATCTTTAACCAAAACATTATTCCTAAAGAGCAAATGGATAGGCTTTCTCACTCTGCAAAATTCAATCAATTTGCCTACAATGTTGCGCAAAATGATAAACTCGATAATGTTCAAAAATCACTCTTATATGTCACTCCTGCTGCGGGCGTAAATGCTAAAGCACTCTTTTATTTAGGACTTAATGCTCTTAAATATGAAGAAAAAGAGCGTGCTCTTTACTTTTTTGAACTCTCGAATGAACGCTCAACCAAAGGAGAAGAGAAAGACAAAGCTCTCTTTTGGCAATACCTTGTCACAAAAGATAAACACTATTTAGAGCGCATCGTACAAGACAACGACATCAATATGTATTCTCTTTATGCATATGAGATGCTTTATTTGCCATATAAAAATATCGTCTCACCTGTACTGGAAGGTACGCACCCAAGCTTTAATGTCAATGACCCTTTTGCATGGATTAAAGTGATGAATAAAGTGTATCACATGAGTGGTGAAGAGGTTGAAACACTGGCACAAAGTTTTAAATATGCCAATACTTTGCCACATTACAGCTATTTGATGGAGCGCGCTACACGTTATAGCAAGAACTATTACCCTATCCCGTATCCTGAAGAAATTAGTAGTTATACGATTCATCGTCAAGCGCTTATGCTAGCCATTGCACGTCAAGAGAGCCGTTTTATCCCCTCTGTTGTCTCAACATCGTATGCTTTGGGAATGATGCAATTTATGCCATTTGTCGCTCGTGATATTGCAAAAAAAGAGAAATTGGAAGATTTTTCTATCTCTGCCATGTTTGATCCACGTATCGCTTATCTCTTCGGCAATATTCATCTCAATTTCTTAGAGAAAAGCTTATACCATCCCCTCTTTGTGGCGTATGCGTATAACGGTGGTATGGGTTTTACCAAAAAACATCTTCAAGCAGGTGCATTTAGTGATGGGATGTATGAACCATTCTTAAGTATGGAGACGATGATCAATGAAGAGAGTCGAGAGTATGGGAAGAAAGTACTCGCGAACTATGTTGTCTATCGTCATCTTCTGGGAGAAGATGTTTCGATTAAAAATCTTTTCGAAATTTTACTGGTACCCGCTGCGACTGATCGCTTTCGAAACTAATCTCCATCTCAATTTCATCTGTTTTTGGTGCTTGGACTAACACATAGTTGGTCCAAGTATTAGCAGTTGGAACCAACTTGAGCAATGGAAAATCTTTACTGAGTGGTGAAACTGTCACATTTTCATCGGAGCTATTGACTTGAAAACCAGAGAGTGTAACTTTTTCAAATGAACCATCTCCCGATGCTTTATACGTACCCACAATAAATTTCTCACTCTCTTGGGTCACTAATTCATGATTGATTGGGTTCAGATAGGTAATAATGACAAATGTTTTAGACGTTTCAGAGTTTTTTATTTCGAGTTTTTTTGAATTTGCCATACTATAATCTAATGTTTTTTCACTCATATTATCGGCCAATTTTGAAGCACAGCCACTCATTAAAAACGCTACTAAAACCACTGCTATAAAACGCATCATCATTCCTCATTCTTAACTCTTGCAAATATCAACTCATCAAAAGCTAAATCTTTTTTTGCTATTATTACTATGATAATAACATAAAAAGCAGGAAAAAATGAAATCCTTAGCTGTAGCATTTACAGGACCATCGGACAGCGGAAAGACAACGCTCATCCTCAAAGTGGCAAATATTCTTAAAAAAGAGTACGCGTTAGCCATTATCAAAAATGACCCCAGCGATAAAGCCGTCTTCGATGTTGAGGGCAAAGACAGCTGGAAGTTTGCACAAACAGGTGCTGAAGTAGTTGTCACATCGCCTACGCGAACGACACTTTTTTCCAAACGTCATAAAAGTTTGGATGAGATCATCGCAATGTTAGGTGATTTCGACTTTTTGTTGGTAGAGGGACTCAAAACATTACCATTGCCTCGTATTGCGATTTTTCGCAATTCGCTCAATGAGGACTATTTTGACTGTTCTGACGCAATTGCGATTGATGACAGCATCAACGTAAGCGACTATAACATCCCTTCACATATTGCGATTTTAGATCTCAACAACCCTGAGCAAGTCGTTGCTTGGATACACACTCATGCTAAGAAAGTGAAATAACATGCAAGAAATTTATGATGCTATAAAACGTTCCGCTATTCGAATTCGTGAAGCGATTGAGTTTGATGATACAGGCTATTCTGAGAACATCAACTCTACGGGTGATACCCAACTCAAACTGGACATCAAAAGTGACCTCATCATCGAAGAAGAGTTTGCTAAAGTTCTTTCTATCAAAGAAATTGTCAGCGAAGAAAAAGAGGATAAAACGCCTCTGCATGACAATGGTATCTATGGTATTGGTTATGACCCGCTAGATGGCTCTAGCCTCATCGATGTGAACTTAAGCGTTGGTTCTATCTTTGGTATCTATGAAGGTGGTTACGATGGTAAGCATCTTAAAGCAGCCGTTTATGTTGTTTATGGCCCTCGTGTTGAACTCGTCATCGCAGAAGATGATGTCAAAATGTACCGCCTCAACAAAAACAACGAATTTGTTTTCATCAAAGAGATCAAACTAAAAGAAAAAGGTAAACTCAATGCTCCAGGCTCAACCCAAATGTGTTGGGAGCCTAAACATAAAGCGCTTATTGATGCTATTTTTGCAGATGGGTATCGTTTACGTTACTCTGGAGGTATGGTGCCAGACCTTCACCAAATCCTTCTCAAAGGTGGTGGACTGTTCTCTTACCCTGCAACCAGCGATGTGCCTAAAGGCAAACTGCGTATGATTTTTGAAGTCTTCCCTTTTGCATTCGTTTATGAAAAAGCGGGTGGTGAAGCGATTGATGGTAAACGAAGAGTCCTTGACTTAAGCCCTTCTCATCCGCATGATACCACACCATGTTTCTTTGGATCAAAAACAGAGATAGAACGCGTTAAGAAGTGTTATGAGTAGTGAAGTAACTGATATTTACGAACAAGATTTGCAAGAGAAAAAAGTACTCCTGCAAGCATGCCAGCAAAATAAAAATGTTGTGACTTGCAGCGATTGTGAAAAAATGTTTGAGTGTGAAACCCGTAAAACCTATGTCAAAGCTGTTTACGAAAGTATGGCTAAAGGACAAGGTGGCGGATTTGAGTTTTAACAATATTAATGAATCAATTTAACTAGGAAGAACGATGTCTCAAAAAGCCTACATTACAACCCCAATCTATTATGTTAACGATGTTCCTCATATCGGACATGCGTACACGACCATTATCGCGGACACCATGGCACGTTACTACCGTCTTAAAGGCTATGAGACCTATTTTCTAACAGGTACCGATGAACACGGTCAGAAAATTGAGGAAGCGGCAAAAATGCGTGGTAAAACACCTCAAGCCTATGCCGATGAAATCAGTGGAAAATTTAGAGCACTTTGGGATGAATTTGAAATCAGCTACGATAAATTTATCCGTACGACCGATGCTGAACATAAAACAGGTGTTCAAAAAGCCTTTCAAGTAATGTTTGACAAAGGTGACATCTACAAAGGTGAATATGAAGGTCACTACTGTGTCAGCTGTGAAACATTCTTTACAGACACCCAACTCGTTGATGAAGACAAATGCCCTGATTGTGGCAAACTGACTCGCCTAGTCAAAGAGGAAAGCTACTTCTTTAAACTTTCAAAATACCAAGAAGACCTTATCAAATGGTACAACAACGATGAGAAATGTGTCCTTCCAAAAGGTAAGAAAAATGAAGTCATCAGCTTTGTAAAACAAGGACTTCGAGACCTCTCAATCACGCGTACCAGTTTTGACTGGGGTGTGAAACTTCCTGCTTCTATGAACGATGACAAGCATGTGATGTACGTTTGGCTTGATGCTCTTCTTAACTATACAACCGCTTTAGGGTATGGTACCGATGAGAAAAATATGGACTTCTGGCCTGCAACGATTCATCTAGTAGGTAAAGACATTCTTCGCTTCCATGCCATCTATTGGCCAGCGTTTTTGATGAGCTTAGGTTTGGCTCTGCCAAAACACGTTGCGGCACACGGCTGGTGGACACGTAATGGCGAGAAGATGAGTAAAAGCAAAGGCAATGTTGTTAACCCAAAAGAAGTTGCTGATGCGTATGGCTTAGAAAACTTTAGATATTTTATGCTTCGTGAAGTTCCGTTTGGTCAAGACGGCGACTTTAGCCAAAAAGCATTGATGGATCGTATCAATTCAGACCTTGGAAATGAGCTTGGAAACCTGCTCAATCGTATCATCGGTATGAGTGGCAAATACAGCAATGGTGTGGTTAACTCTAAAGATGTGAGCAATTTCCATGCAAACGAACTTGCGGCAGTCGATGAGATTTTAAAAAATGTAGAAAACAACCTTTTAGAGCTTCAAACTAACCGTTATTTAGAAGATCTATGGAAAGCCCTTAGTATTGCGAATCAAGCCATTACCGTACATGAGCCATGGGTAAAAATCAAAGAAGGAAAAGTTGATCAAGCACTCGCACTTGTGGCATTGGTATCCAATATCTTAGCACGCGTTGCGATTTTACTCCATCCTGTTATGCCTAAAACGACTGTAACGATTGCGAAAGCATTAGGATTTGACATCACAACAGCGAACTATGATAAATATGTTGTGAGAAAAAGCTTCTTAGATGAATTTACGATTGAAAAAGTGCCACCTCTTTTCCCACGTATTGAAGAAGAACTGATGGCACAACCAACGCCACCTGTTGTGGTTGAAGCAGCGCCTGCGAAAAAAGATAAAAAAGAGGCAAAAATTGAGTCTATCATTACTATTGATCAATTTTTTGAGACCTCACTCAAAATTGGAACCATTTTAGAAGCGAGTATCTTAGAGGGAAGTGATCGTCTCTTAAAACTCAAAGTAGATCTTGGTGAGAGCGAGCCTAGACAAATTGTTGCAGGTATTCGTGAATATTACACCCCTGAAGAGCTTATCAACACTCAAGTGTGTGTTGTAGCGAACTTGAAGCCCGCAACCATCAAAGGGTTACTCAGCCAAGGTATGTTATTAGCAGCTAAAGATAAAGAGGGACTTTGTCTTGTACGACCTGAGCGTCCACGCCAAATTGGCGCATCTATTGGATGAAAATAGACAACTTTGTACGTATCATTGATGGGAGGCTTATCACAACGCCTCCTATTGATGCGTTTGCTACTATCTGCCTCGAAGCCTCTCGTGTCTCACATGGCGACCTCTTTATTGATATTAACGCATCACGCGAACAAATCCATCAAGCCCTTTTAAAAGGTGCTTATGCCATTGTTACTACCCTTTCGTTTGAGCACGAAGATGATGAGTGTGCTTGGATCGAAGTACGCTCTATAGAACACATCCTTATCAAACTTTTACGTTATACCATTACACAAAAGTCACTTGAGATGATAGTACTCTCCCCTGTGCAAGCTGCTCTTTTAGAGATGATTCAAACACCTCGCAGTATCAAATACTTACGAGATGATCTTTTCACGATTGCTAAAACCATTCTCGCGGCAAAAGAAGAAGAACGCTTTTGCCTTAGTAATTGCGCATTAGCTGAACAAATCGCTCCTGTGGCATACAGCGTTGAAACAACACTGCATACAAAGCCAACAATCTCTCCAAAAGGGTTGTTTTTGAGCTCTTTTGAGTACCAAGATCGCTATTATGTAGAGCAAAAAATTCCTTCTCTTTTTGTGGAAGAGCTCCTTGCATTACTTATATTTTGCGATACCCATACTATTTCCTATACCTTAGAGCACCTTGGTTTTAGTGAACATTGCTATCCACAATTCATTACTCAAAATTTGTGTAAAAAAGAGTTTGGTAGCAGTTCAAAAGCGCTTATTTTTGAACCACAAGAAACACTCTTTTCGACGTTGGTCTCTTATGTACAATCACAGATTGATTTTTCAAAGCTTATTCTCTGTCTTCCAAAACAGCACAAAGACACTTTTGCTTTTGAAGGAGAGATTTTTTATTTTGAAACCGTCGAAGATCTTGCCACTTTAAGTCAAAAATCATTTCAATATGCCCTTATTTTAGGCGATAGGGAAGATTTTGAGCCTTTATTTACCAAGACATCTACAACCCAACTTAGCCTCTTTTAAAAGGAGTTTTTATGTTACTCATCGATAACGAATCCAATACGCCTTTACAGCTTGATATCTTGGAGAAAATCTGCAAAGAGCATACACAAAAAGAGGTGGAACTACTCATCATTGATGGGCAAAGTATGCACGAGCTCAATTTAGAGCATCGAGGTATGGATAAAACCACTGATGTCCTGAGCTTCCCTGTTGATGATTTTCCACATGCTCCTCTTGGTTCTATTGTCATTAACTACGAACTGGCTTCTCAAAAAGCACAAGAGTTAGGTCATACGATAGAGGAAGAGACAACACTTCTTTTCATCCACGGGATGCTGCACTTACTGGGCTTTGATCATGAAATTGATCATGGAGAAATGAGAGAAGAAGAAAAAGCATGGATCAAGCAGTATAATTTACCAGAAAGTTTAATTGTTCGCACAGAGGAGTAATGTATGGTAACGATTGGTATTGTGATCTTTCCACAAGTCGAAGAGCTTGATTTTGTAGCCCCTTTTGAGGTGTTAAGCTATATCAATAAAATACAATCCAACAGTACGAAAGTCCTTCTTATCGCTCCAACGGAAGAACCTATTCACGCATTCAATGGTCTTCGAGTCATTCCAGATGTCACTTTGATGAATTGCCCCGCTTTAGATATTTTACTTTTTCCTGGTGGTAAAGGCAGAACGGAATGGATGCAAAAATCTATGATACATACATTCATCAAAACACGTTACGAGGAGTTGACATACCTCACATCCGTATGCACAGGAGCATTTTTTCTTGCAGAAGCGGGTATGCTCTTAGGTAAAGAAGCAACAACGTATCACAGTGCCTTTGACGAACTAGCTCATTATGGTGTTAACGTTGTCTCTTCCAAAGTAGTACAAGATGGAAAGATTATCACTGCAGGTGGAGTCAGTTCAGGATTGGAATTGGGATTTTATCTTTTACGTGAACTCTTTGGAGCTACCTTAGCGCAAGAAGTTGCTGATAAAATTGAATATAAAATCGATGTATCGCGTCTTTAGTTCATACTAAAAACGTTTTATTTTCCTTTAGTGGGAGTATCGACTGTGATATAACCCATTTGATAAAGCTTATCGAAGATTTTAGAGGCAATTGGTCCACCTTCACTACCACCATGCCCTCCATGCTCCACTAAAACAGTGACAACATACTGAGGATTTTCATAAGGACCATACGTTGTTAACCATGCGTGAGAACGTTGGTAATAATCCATATCTTCTTCGCGCATACGTTTTTTATCGGTTTGAGAGATACCAACCACTTGTGCCGTTCCTGTCTTTGCGGCGATCTTAAAAGGTGCAGTCACATTAATATGTCTAAGACCTGTTCCGCCAGGGACATTGGCAACTTCATACATCCCTTCACGTGTTACTTTCAAGTAACGTTTTTCGCTCTCACTGACGATATTAGGATCAACTGGAAAATCAAGCGGTACATCGTTTATTTTACTCACAAAATGAGGGGTAACTCCATTGCCTGTTGCTAAAAATGCTGTATATTTTGCCACTTGTACGGGTGTCACAAGAAAGTACCCCTGCCCAATGGAGCTAATAAGCGTTTCACCTTGTGACCAGCCTTTGCCAAAGCGCGCTTTTTTCCACTCACGACTAGGAACCGTTCCCATAAATTCGCGAGGAAGGTCAATGCCTGTTTTAGCAGCAAAACCTATTTTAGAGAGGAACGGTGCAATAATATCAATACCTGTTTTGAGGCTTGCTTTGTAAAAGTAGTCATCACAACTCTCGCGAATAGCACGCACATAAGAGATTATGCCATGCCCTTCTTTTTTCCAATCACGGAACACCCGTCCACCAAGCTCCATCGTACCAGTAGATTCAAACGTTGTTGTAGGGGTGATAATCCCCGAATTCATCATTGCCATTCCAACCCCCATTTTAACGACGGAGCCTGGTGGATAAAGACCATTGACGAGTTTATTGGTAAAAGGATGGTTTAGATCATTCGCTAAAATCGCCCACTCTTCACGCGAAATACCACTGACGAACTTATTTAAATCATACTCAGGAAAACTTGCAGCCGCTAAGATCTCACCATTTTTGGCATTCATAACGACCACAGCACCGCTATCGTCTCCAAAAATCTCTGCAACATAACGCTGTAATTCCAAATCAAGGCTTAATACAAGATCATTGCTCACGGGAAGCGTTTTACTCACCTGCTCAATCTCTTGGTTAAATGCGGTGACTTTTGTCTTTTTTTCACCTTTAATGCCCTGTAAAACAGTGTTGTAGTACTTTTCTATCCCTGTTTTACCAGAGAAACCGACTAGCTTTGCAGTTGCATCCTCTGCAACATCTTGCGTGTTGGATTTGCCCACATATCCAATGACATGCGATGCCAATGAGCCATGAGGATAGTGCCGTTTAGATGTAATTTTAATTCTAAGATTGTCATGTTGTGCAATTTTGGCAAAGTGAGGGATGAGCTTGTCATAAGGAATAAATCCGATGACATCCACAAAATCGTGATTGTATGCAGAGTCAGCTTTGATATACTCTTTCATCATCTCTTTGACACTCGTATCTGGCAATGTCTCCGCTAAAAAAGCAATCTCTTCTTCTAAAAGTGCTCGGTTCGATTTAAGACTAAGTCTTGGTTTTAAACCTATAGAAAATCCTAAACGATTGACAGAAAGAGGGTTAAGTTTGCGATCTAAGATAACGCCTCGTAATGGGGCAAGTTCTTCCACTTTAACTGCATTTTGTTTCGCAATCTCTTCATAATACGCATTGGATTTAATGCTAATATAATAAACCCGTACTAAAAGAGCAATCCACACCGAAATGAAGATGCCAAGAACAATCTTAATTCTCACCGTGATACCCTAAAAAACATAAAAGAGAGTAAAGAATCTATCGCGATGTAGTAAAAATAGTAATTTGAAAAATAAGGAAATGCTTCATTATCCAAATACGCAAAAAAAGCATTCAATAAGAAGTGCCCAAGATAGGCGATGATGATATAAATAGCCAAAATACAGTTGTTACATGTAATGATGTTTTGGATTTTATAAATTGCAAACTTATAAACAATGACAAACAAAATCACATAGGAAAAAAGATAGAACCCTTTTGAAAGGTCATACACACAAAGATAAAGAAATGCCAAAAAAAGTGGCATGGCATTCTCTTCATGGTGGTTAAAATTGAGCACCAGATAACAAAAAACTACACCTACAAATGAAGGAATCAATGGATAGAGTGAAGACATCACAAGACCAACAAGTAGCCATCCACTGATCCAAAAAAGGGTTAAATAGTTTTGATCAGTGCTATTTCGTCGCATATTGGAAAATGTTTGCATTTGATACAATCTGCCCAAATTTTATGAGCAGGCAGTGCCTCTTTTGGAATTTCACTAAAACCAACTGACTCAAAAAAAGCTTTTTGATACGTTAGCGTAAAGACTTTTTTAACACCTAATGCCTCTCCTTCTTTGAGAAGACTTTGAATAATGCCTTTACCAACCCCTTGACCCCTAAAGCCATCTTTGACCACAAGGCTTCTTATCTCGGCCAAATCATCTGCATGAAAATGAAGAGCACCAAACCCAATGATTTGATCATTTTCTTTAGCCAAAATGTAAGAGCGAATATTGGTTGCCATTTCATCAGAGCTACGAAAGAGAATAATGCCTTTTTCTACTTCTGGTTTGACAACCTCTTGCATATGTACAATATCGCTGAGTTTTGCTTTGGTATAAGTCATCATGATTGCTCTCCAAAAAGTGTTTCAAAAATAGCACTTAAGGCTTTATCAATCCCTTTTTTACTGCTACTAGACACCAAGATAGCATCAGGATAGTTCTTTTTAATCACACTGATTTCACTCTGTTTTAATTTATCCAATTTCGTAAAAATACGTAAAATAGTCTGATCAGGTCTTACAATTTCCTGTAAATAGTCGTGCACTGCTTGATCAATCTCTAAAAAAGGATGACGTGAGTCTATAAGATGGACAAACGTACGAATCGAAGCACGTCTTTTAATATAATCTGTCAAGTTTTTCTGCCACTCTTCCTTAAGACTATGAGATACTTTTGCATATCCAAAGCCTGGAAGATCAACCAATTGCGCATGGTATGTTTTTTCATCCTTACTCAAAACAATTTGAAAAAAGTTGATCAGTCGTGTTTTGCCAGGTGTTGAGGAACTTTTTGCGAGTCCTTTTTTATTGGTTAAGGCATTAATAATAGAACTTTTCCCGACATTACTTCGCCCAATAAAGGCAACCTCACTCATCCCTTCTGGCGTTGTCTCTTCCAATTTGGAAGCAGACTTCACAAAGAAGGCGTCTTTAACTTTGATCACTGTTTTTTATCCTCAACCTTGAAGATAAATTTGACAGGTGCAGCACCCTTACCATCTACTTCATAATGACCACTGATTTGATCGACACGAATAAAATCACCATAGACTTTTTTATCGGTTTCAATTTCATGTAAAAAGGCTTTTTTCTCTAAAGTATAAAGGCTTTTGTTGGGTTCATAAATCATCTTTTCCGCTTCACCATAATACTTCTTCTGATTCATAGTGAGATTGCCCTTTGCATCGCCTGTAGCGATATAACGAATAGGTTGTTTTTTATCATCGAATTCTATAACAACTTTTTTTGCGGTCAATTTATCACCCTCTTTGAGGATGACGACATTACCTTCAAAAATACTGATTTTTTTCTTTTCATCCGCAAAAAATTTCTCAGCTGTCACTTCAACTTCTGCTGCTAAAAGCATATTTGCAATACATAAACAGAGTGCTATAAGTTTCTTCATTTATTTTTCTTCTTTCCTACTGGTTCTTCTATAAAGGAGTGTATATTTGTTGCACTTATTGTGCCTTCTTTCATCTGATAAACAAATGAAAGCCCATGACTACGGCTCTGCTTCTCGGTAAAAATAAACGGTCTTTCACTGCTTAAAATCTCTTTTTTGAGATCATAAAAAATATCTTCACCATCCAAAGCGACACCATCATCTCTATAGTAATGTGAGTTTGTTTTAAAGTGCATGATATTATTTTGCAACACGCCTTCATCTGAAGTCAAAATACCACGCAATCCTTCTTTGGTTTTATGACCAGCATTGATGACATAAAGCTTATCAAAGTTTTGATACCGTGCGACACGTTCTGAACGCACAATGCTCTCTACTGAGCCTTCTTTAATCTGATAATTTTGAGCATTAAAAAGCTCTACTTCAGGAATTAAATTGCCATTAGCATCTACAATATTAATAGTGTAAGGCTCTTTAATCATTAAAAAAATCATCATGCCAAAAAAAAGCACCGTTGTATAGGAAAGAAGTTTTAGAGCCAAAGTTTTACAAATGCCTCACTCAAGTTTTCTTTTTCAACGACAATGTCGATCATCTCGCGAACTACCGCTTTGCCACCCTCTTTTTTCAGAACAATATCAACAGCGTCAGTCACCATCGACAAAGCATCTGCTGGAGCGAAAGAGAGCCCAACAGCTTTTAAAAGAGATAAATCATTCAAATCATCCCCAATAGCCGCAACTTGGTCAAAACGAAGTCCTTCTTTTTCCAATATTTCTTGAAGCACCGCTTTTTTATTTTTCACATCTTGATAAAGATGCGTAATGCCAAGCTCTTTTGCACGGCGCTCTACAACGCGTGAGCTGCGCCCTGTAATGATAGCTGTTTTACGCCCTAATTTCATCCATGAGACGATACCAAATCCATCTTTAACATGAAACGTTTTAAACTCTTCCACATCACTGTTGCCATACGTAATTCCACCATCAGTAAGGCAGCCATCCACATCAAAAACCAATAATTCAATCATTACAATACGCCTTTAGTACTAGGAATTCCAGCACGCTCATTTTTAACTAAACTGCGACGAAGTGCGACAGCGAAAGCTTTAAATGCAGCTTCTAAAAGATGGTGCTTATTTTTTCCACGTCGCGCTACGATATGCGCACTAATTCCCGCATTCACAATCAGCGCTCTAAAAAACTCTTCGGCCAGTTCTACATCAAACTCACCTACTTTACCTTCCATCTCAATTTCATACACTAAATAGGCACGGTTACTCAAATCAAGAGCACACTCAATCGCAGCTTCATCCATCACAACAACCGCATTGCCATAACGCTCAACAGATTCAATTGGGTAGATAGATGCACGCAAGGCTTGTCCTAAAACGATACCCGCATCTTCCACACTGTGGTGAAAATCAATATGTGTATCGCCTTTGCAGCTTAGTGTTAAATCTATCAAAGAGTGCTTTGCCAATGCCTCAAGCATATGATCAAAAAAACCAATACCTGTTTGGATGTCAGCTTTTCCTGTACCGTTAATTTCTAACTCCACACTAATCTGAGTCTCTTTGGTGATGCGTTGTACTGTTTGCATACTATTATTCCCTTACGATAAATGAGCCTTTATAGAGCCCTTTTGCAATGAAATCAGAGGCTTCTGCTTCACTACCAAACCCTTTAAGCCATACACGGTAAATCGGTTGATTTTCAAAGGTTCCTTCTTTAATAATCGCATTGTAGCGATTATTAACATTCATATTGCTTTGAGCATAACGTGTTGCACCGTCTTTACTTCTAAACGCACCAATTTGGATGAGATAATCTGTTTCAACCACGCTCTCTTTCGGAGCTCCTGCAGGGGCTACAACACCAGCAAAACCAATCACTTCAATTCCAACAGGACCTGTGCCATTGGCAACAAGATCTATGCGTGTCGCTGCGGTATAAGAGAGATCGATAATGCGTGTACCAACGAAGGGACCACGGTCATTGACACGCACCACAATACTTTTATTATTTTTTAGATTGGTAACCTTCAGCATCGTATTCATAGGAAGTGTTTTATGTGCAGCTGTCATATCATACATATTGTAAACTTCACCATTGGAAGTTTTTTTACCATGAAAATCTTTACCGTACCAACTGGAAATCCCACTAAAATAGTCTCCTACACTCACCATAGTAGGCGTATAGGTTTTACCATCAATCGTATAAGGACGCATGGTGGCTCTGTGCATAGCAGCAGAGTCATTAATAGGACTGCTACCATCAGGCGCTGCCATTGTAGGTGTTGGACGAGGGCCCCTGTAAGCATAACTATCGTTTTTAGAAGCACATCCATAAAAGGATAAAAGCACTACAACACAAAGGCTTAATCCACTAATTTTTCGGAATGACAATACTCTCTCCCACTTTCACAAGTGCATTCTTTTTCTTATTGGCTTTAATCAATTGTGCGACAGGAATATCATATTTTTTAGATACTGTTTCTATTGTATCGCCCGCTTTAATGATGTAAATTTTTTCAATGCCATTGGCAGAAGCAGGCGTTGAAGCAGGCATCGGCGTACCAGAAGGCACAACCAATTCTGTTTTAGGTTTCAGTGCAGCACTTTTTAGATTGTTAAGATCCATCAAAGCTTGAGAGCTCATACTGTATCGTTTAGCAATACTTTGAAGAGAATCACCTTTTTGGGTGGTATAAACCGCATATTTTTGAGGCTCTTTGGTTTGATCAAAATTCTGAGTAAATGCAATTTGACGATCTTGAGGAATATAAAGATAGCCTTTTTGTCCTACTGGTGACGTAAAAGCGTGCTTCAGATGAGGATTATACGATTTAAGCTCATGAACCGAAACACCAATACTCTCAGCCACATCTTTAAGGTGTGTTCCATTTTGAACAGAAACTTTCACAAACGTTGCATTATTGGCACGATTGAGAAGATACTCTGACCCATTATCTAGCATAAAATTTGTACTACCAGAGATAAAGCTCATCATCAAAATTTTACGAATGTAAAGTCTGCTCTCCTTGGGAAGGTACTTTTGATTTTCATCTAAGAGGACACTGATGTCATCTGTCCCCGCTTTGGCAATCGCTTTGGTTACTGAACCTTCACCGCAATTATATGCAAGCGCTGCAAGATACCATTTGCCAAACATATCGTGTAATCGTTTAAGGTACGCAATCGCCGCCTCTGTAGATTTAATTGGATCACGTCTTTCATCGACAAACGCATTGTTCACCAAACCATAACGACGTGCTGTTTCAGGAATAAATTGCCAAATACCAGAGGCACGTGCAGGAGAAGAGGAGTATGGATCAAAACTTGATTCTGTCATAGCAAGGTATAAGAACTCTGTAGGGACACCTGCTTCTTGCATCATTTTCTGCAAAATAGGCACAAAACGATCACCACTTTCTAAAGTGCGTAAAAAGTGTTTGGTCTTATAAACCTCAACATCTTCTTTCATGGAGATAAAGATAGAATCTTTCAAAAAAGTGTTTGGAAGGTCAAAGTTTTTAAGAGCGGTGAGTTGTTTTTCATAGTTATTATCGGTATTTAAGAACGCATGGAGACTCTGAAACAGGAAAAAAAGGACAAAAATAACCTTATACATGCCTCTCCTTTAGTGTATATTTATCGCTTAGTATTTATTAGATTGTATCTAACTTTATCTTTTCTAAAGCTTTAAAGAGTGTAAAAGCATTTTTTGAGGTCAAATTGTGAAGTTCGGTGACACTTATGTTTAAAAGCTCAGACATCTTTTGAGCTACCAAAAGTGTATAGACAGGTTCATTACGTTGCCCTCGATACGGCATAGGTGTAAGGTAGGGGGCATCCGTTTCAAGGAGGAGTTTTTCTTTGGGAATGAGTGGTAAAACCTCAACTAAATTTTTCGCATTTTTAAAGGTTAAAACGCCACCAATACCAAAATAGAAGCCTTTCTGTGCTAAATCCAACAGATGTTTAGAAGCATTATAACAGTGTAAAACACCTCCTACTTCCTCTGCTTTATGTTCTAGTAAAAGACGTTTGCTATCATCATTAGCATCACGAATATGGACAATTAAAGGTTTTTTGAGCTCTTTTGCAAGCTCTATGTGTTTAACAAAAATTTCTTGCTGTTTCTGTTTTTCAATCTCTTTTTCAACTGCATCTTCAGGTAATCGAAAATAATCCAATCCACATTCACCTACGGCAATACACTTTTCATTGCTCAAAAAAGATCGTAATATTTTTTCGTCATACTGTTCATGATGGTAGGGATGAATACCTGCAGCAAAAAAGATATGGCTATAACGATGAGAAAGATCTTGTGCATAGCTTAAATCTTCGCTATTAGCACCAGGGATAATAATCCCTTGTACCCCTTGTTCATACGCCGTTTGAATAACCCTATCTACATCGTCACGAAAAGAAGCATCATCTAAATGGCAGTGCGTATCAATAATCATTAAGCAACCTCAACCCTATTTTTCCCATTTTTTTTCGCACTATACAATGCTTTATCTGCTTGATTAATCATCTCTTCAACACTCTCCAAATCATTAAATGTCACCCCAATAGAGACAGTAACGTTTAGATTTTTAGCCTCTTTTGCTTTGACATGTAAGGGAGAAATGGCATTTTTAAGTTTTAAGAAAAATTCCAATGCTTTTTTCTGATCGCTATTTTTAAGTACCACACAAAATTCATCACCCCCCAAACGAGCAATCAAATGCTCATGGGTTAACTGTTTTTCAAGGGTTCTAGCAAGCTCAACAATCACCGCATCACCAACGTTGTGTCCCAATGTGTCGTTAATTTGTTTAAAACTATCAACATCGATCAACGCCAATGCAAAAGACTCATTTTTCTTTTTCGCTTCTTTGTAATATGTTTGCATCGCATCGAAAAAATACCGTCTATTAGCAAGTCCACTTAAAAAATCATTTTGTGCCATATCTTCTATTTTGGCGATATATTCTAAAGAATCGAGTGAGTTATTAATACGACACGCGATTTCTTCGCGTGTGAAGGGTTTATTGATAAAATCATTGACACCTATTTTAAGAAACTTTGCTGAAATGAGCTCTTGATTACTTGCCGTCATCGCAATAATAGAGAGTTCATTTTTGCTGTAGAGTTTGCGCACCTCTTTAGTCAGTTCAACACCATCAATCACAGGCATTAAATAGTCTGTTAAAATCAGTTTGATATCAGGATTGTCACGTAAAAAAGCAAGTGCTTCTTCGCCATGTGCAGCGACAAGAACTTTAAACATCTGATGCTGCAACAGAGACTTGATTTGAGAGCGTGTTGCCATGGAATCATCCACAACCATGACTTTAATATCACGGTTTTTATGTAGTCTTTCAATGAGAGTGAAGATATAATTAACATCATCAATATTGCCTTTATAGACATAATCAATCACATCTTTTTTTAAAATTTTTTCACGTACTTCTTGATCCATGGAGCCTGTTAGAATAATAGAAGGAATTTTATACGATAAAATCATATCAACAACTTCGCCATCAGGCGCGTCAGGGAGGTTAAGATCAAGCAGTGCTACGAAATAGTCACTATCTTTTTCAACAAGACTCTTTGCCTCTTCAAACGTATAGGCAGCATCAACATCAAAGTCTAAACTTGTTTCCATTTTTTTAATGATGAGTTTGGAAAGTGCTTTGTTATCTTCAACAATTAAAATTTTTTCGCGTGCCATCAATCTTCCTAAACATTACATGTAATCTTAGATTGATTTTAACATAAACTTTTTGGGAGTTTTCTAAAGAGGTGGCGGTGGAGGATCAAACCACCGCCTACGAAGTGTATAAACTAGTCTAAATTAAGGAATCATCCATGTAAAGATATACGCTTGTGCCATGGTCATTATGCCCATAATGGTCACAAGAATAAGACTATGTTTAACGGTAAATCTAAACAAGTCTGACTCTTTACCAACGATACTTGCAGATGCACATGCAATCGAGATGGATTGAGGCGAAATCATCTTACCACATACACCACCCGTTGTATTTGCAGCAACCATCAAAGTCTCATTGAGTCCCAGTTGTTGCGCTGTATTTTGCTGTAATCCACAGAAAAGTGCATTTGAAGAGGTATCTGAACCTGTCAAGAATACACCTAACCATCCTAAGATTGGGGAGAAGAATGGGAACAAGAAGCCTGTGTTTGCAAGCACAAGTGCCATCGTTGTTGACATACCTGAGTAGTTCATAACAAATGCAAAACCTAAAACCATACCAATCGATAAAATCGCCCATTTGAGTTCAAACAATGTTTCTCCCATTGTTTTAATCGCTGTCGAAACATTCACTCTTAAAATGAACATTGAGATAATCGCCGCAAAGAAAATCGCTGTTCCTGTTGCAGAAATTGGATTAAATGTATAAACAACTGCAAATGATGTTGGATCTTTTACGATAGGTGCCATTTTAAAAATAGTTTTACTAATGGTCGTGAATTCAAAGTTAAAAATGGTACCCGCCATAATAGCGCCCTTAGCAAAGTATGCTTTAAACGCATTGGTTGTCCAAATGGTGACCATGATAGAAAGAATGATAAACGGTGACCATGCTTTAAGTACTTCTCCACCCGTATGTGCTTTTTGTGTCTCTTTCTCAAGTTCTGCCGATACATGACCTTTTAAGACATTTTTCGGTTTCCAGAATTTTAAGAAAACAGTCAATGAAACAATAGAAAGAATGGCAGAAGTTACGTCTGGTAACTCTGGTCCGATGAAGTTTGATGTTGCGTATTGAGAGAATGCAAAGCTACCACCTGCAACCAATGCTGCTGGCCATACTTCTTTCACACCTCTCCAACCGTCCATCATTGCAACAATCCAAAGAGGAATAATGATAGAAAGGAAAGGAAGCTGACGTCCAGCCATTGCACCTACCAAGAAAGGATCAATACCTGTCACTTTACCTGCAACCAAAATAGGAATACCCAATGCGCCAAACGCTACTGGTGCTGTATTTGCGATCAAACAAAGACCTGCGGCATAAATTGGCTGAAAGCCAAGACCTACAAGAATTGCCGCTGTAATCGCAACAGGTGCACCAAAGCCAGCAGCGCCTTCTAGGAACGCACCAAAAGCAAAACCAATCAAGATCACTTGGATACGTTGATCATCTGTAATCGTAAGAATGGAGTTACGAATAATGCCAAATTGACCACTTTTCACTGTTAACTTGTAAAGGAAAACAGATGCTACGATAATCCATGCAATTGGCCAAAGACCATACAAAAAGCCATACCCAGCAGAAGCAAATGCCATATCTGCAGGCATACCAAATGCCATCACTGCTACGATCATAGATAGTGCCAATGTAATCGTTGCCGCGAAATGACCTTTCATTCTAAACACAGCAAGTGCTAAGAAGAAAAAAACGATTGGGATAAGCGCAACCAGTGCTGATAACCCTAAACTACCACCAATAGGCGCATAAACTTGTTGCCAAGTTTGCATACAAACCTCCTCATAAATGTAAACTCTACACGCAGAGTAAAGCAAAGGTATGATATTCGTATGATTTTTAGAGCAAGCAGAAAAGAGGTGCAAAAAATATGTTACAAATTTGCACTCTCTAAGAGGGATTTTGCAAACATCATTGCTTCATCACTCACATTTTCACCACTGACCATGCGCGCTAATTCGACAATACGTTCTTCATCTTGAAGCGGCACAACATGGCTGGTATGAGAGGCATCTTTGGTCACTAAGAAGTGTTGGTTCGCCACAGAAGAGAGTTGAGGCTGATGTGAAATGGCAAAGATTTGATATTTTGAGGAAAGTGTTTTCAAAACATTTGCTACGCTCATCGACTCTTTTCCACTCAAATTCGCATCAATCTCATCTAAGATAAGAACCCCACCCTTTGAAAGCAAAAACTCATTGTGAGTTGCAAGGAAAGCTAAGCGTACTCGGTTGTACTCACCTGAGCTGATTTTTTTAAGATCTACTTTTCCAAGGTTGACCTGTAGAACATCAAATCCTAACTCACACAAAGTGCCCTCTTCTAGGCGTAAATGAAGTGTTGGCATATAGAGTTGTGCAAGATAATCGTTTAATCGCTCTTCTAATAAAGGGAGATATTTTTGGCGTGTTTGGCTGATTTTACGGCTTTGTTCAATGACGCTACTCTCATACTTTGCCACACTTTTTTCCAGCTGCGCTTTTTCAAAAGCAATGTTCTCATAACGCGCAAGCTCTTCTTGACGCTTTTGTTTGTGCTCTAATGCTTCTTCAATGGAGCCATACCGTTTTTTAAGCTGTGCAATCTTTTCGATACGATCCAAAAGGGATTCAACATCAATCTCTTCGAGTGCTTCTAAGGTTTCATTTTGTTTTTCAAACACCAGTCTCAACTCATTCATACACGCATCAAAAAAGTTGCTATCTGCCTCGATGAGATTTAAAACTTCGATAACACTTCCCTCAAGTTCAAAGATAGTCCCTGCTTTTTGCATAGCTTGCTCAATCTTCTCTTTTTTAGAAAGCGATTTTTTAAAACTTACCAATTCCTCATCTTCGCCAATTTTGGGAGAAACCTCATCAATTTTAGCGATTTCAAAACGTGCAAACTCTTTGAGGTCTTCTACTTTTTTCTCTTCTGCTTCAATGCGATCTAGCTCTTCTTTGAGTTTTTTATATTCAGCAAATAATGTTTCAAATTTACTCACTTCACCCATGTGCATAGGTTCTTTACTCGCACATACGCCATCCAATAAACCCAAAAGACGGCTATTTTCAAATTCACTGTTATCTTTCATAGAGAGATAATTGACAAACGTGCGAGAGAGTTCAACCATTCCTTTTTTAGAAACGGCTTGGGTGTTAATAAAATAACGCGCATTTTTAGCTTTAAGAAATTTAAAAACATTCGGTTCTTCCTCTTCAAACCCAAATGCTTCTAGCCCTAAATTCTGTCCAACAATAGCTTCTATAACATCCGCATGGACTTCTCCATAACCAAATAAAGAGAGTAATCCTTGCATTAAGACCGATTTTCCAGCACCACTTGGACCACTAAAAACGACTAAGCCTTTTTTAAACTCAATATCACACTCAGCAAACGAGAGATGGTTTTTCATTAACAATCGCTCTATCACACATGCCCCCAATGCAATTTCTTTTTCAGAATTTCAAAATAATCACGATCCAAACTATGAATCAGCTCAGCCCCTTGTTCAGCAATACGCACACTGACACGCTCAACTTCATTCATCGTATAGGTATCTTGCCCATCAACAACTATCACCGTATCACCATCACTCTCAAAGGAGACTTCAAAATCAACAGGTAAAACAAGCGGGCGCTGTGTTAAGGAGTGCGGGCAAATCGGTGTTAAAATAAGCGCTTCCGTCAGTGGAAAAACAACAGGCCCACCTGCTGAGAGATTATACGCCGTTGATCCAGTCGGAGTTGAGACGATGAGTCCATCGCCATAATAGGAGTTGAAAAGCTTTCCATCCACATACGCCTTAATGTTACTCATATGCGAAATTTTTGAACGCGATAAAACAATGTCATTAAACGCAACGACTTTTTCAATGTTTCCATTGACATGCAAAGAGACTTCCAGCATCATCCTTGTATCGATGCGGTAATTGCCGATAAAAAGATCTTCAATAAAATGGCTAATTTCATCCGTTTGAATATCGGTTAAAAAACCTAATTGCCCCGCATGAATGCCAAGAACAGGTTTATGGTACATCAAGCTTCGACGACAAAGTGAAATCAGTGTGCCATCGCCGCCTAATGAGATGAGAAAATCACTCTGCTTGCACATCTCATCAAAACTGACACCTTCACCGCATCCCAATATTTGGGCACTTTTCTCTTCTATCAACAGTTTGACATTGTGTTTGCTCAGTGCTGTTTCAATCTCATGCACGTAGCCACACAGCGTGCCATCATTGGGCTTGCTGACAAGTCCTACTGTCGAAATAGTCTTTAATTTTTGAGTATGATTGGTTATTTTCATGATAACTCATTCTAGCGTGTCTTTTATTAATCAGTGTTTATGCTATAATTCGCCGATATGACAGACCTTCTAAAGAGGTTAAAATACGAGGAGTACTACAATGAAACATCTCTTTTTCGTAGCTATGACACTGTTGTTATTCAGTGGTTGTACCTACAAAAATGAAGCACTGACCTTAGAATCTTACAAAGCAGAGTACCAAGGGCCACTCTCCCGCGATAAGAAAATCGTCTATTTACGAACCGTAAAAGACTTACGTGCGAAGAAGAATATTATTGGTTATGTTGATCAAAAAAGTACCAACACAATCTACTTCTACAGCAATGAAAACTTTGCTGAAAAATACACTGAAGGGTTGGGCTATGCCCTTAATCTCGCTGGCTTTAACACCAATGCGTCAACAAATGAAGCAAATTTAGTGGTTGAAGTTGCGATCAAAGACATTGAGATTGTTTACAATGATAAAAACTTTGATGCAAATCTCAAAGGTGAAATCGAAATCGAAGTTGTTGTACGTAAAGGTGATGAAGTGATTACACAAAACTTTAGACAAAAAGGCAGTAAATGGATTGCTCCATCGTACAGTTCTAAAGATTTAGAGCCTTTCTTGTATTCACTGTTTGCTGATAGTATCGATCAAATCGTAGCACGTCTAACACGTATGTAACACTAAAGGGAAGAGAGATTCTCTTCCCTCCCCTCTTACCAATTACTCACAACCACCCTATTTCTTCCATATTTTTTCGCTAAATAAAGCGCTTGATCTGACTCTTCTAAAAGAGCTTCTTTGTCAGTAATGACAGGGCTTAGAGAACAAATACCTAAGCTAATGGTGACTTGAACGATTTCTTGTGTCGCACCTACCATGGCAACCGTTGTCTTTTCAACTTTTCCACGCAATCTTTCCGCTAACAGTTCGGCTTCTGCTTTGCTTGTATTGGGGGTAATGATTGCAATCTCTTCGCCACCATAACGTGCAACAATATCGCTATCGCGTACAACTTCCAATACAAGTTTAGAAAGGTTTGTAAGCACTTCATCACCAACCGTATGCCCATACGTATCGTTGATTTTTTTGAAATAATCGACATCTAAGAGTATCAACGTTAAAGGAAGTTTATACCGTTTTGAGAGGGCTACTTCTTCACAAATTCTCTGATCAAAATAACGTCTGTTTTTAAGTCCAGTCAGGGCATCAGTGATACTTTCATGTTGCAAAATTGCAATATCTTTTACATCATTTGTTGTTTGAAGAGCCAATTGTCCTACTAAATACGCAAAAATGCCCCCCAGCAAAAGCATGATCGAGACAACAATCGAAAGAACACTCCATTCTTCACGCATCAGCCAAAGGTTATATCCAGGAATAAAGTAACAAATGATAAAAAAGAAGATGAGAAGGCTTAATGCTTTCCAACGTTTTTTTAAATTTCCTTCTGGAAGCTCATGAATCAATCGCTTAATAGGCGTAAGAGAGCGAACTAAAAAGAGAGCCCCAATAACAAGTAGCGCTAATTCAAAGAGAATCATAATTGGCTGCATATAACCTCAGATTAGAGAAATTTTTAAACCATTAGTGGAGGATTGTACCACAAAAGATGCCAATCTTTTCTAAAATAAACTAAAGAAAAGCTACATTTAGCTATACTAATATCTTTTAAAAAACGACATTCAAAGGGTACAACCAAACACCCTTCATTTAGGATAAACATTGAGAAGTCATTATTGTACAGATTTAGATGTCGCCAACATTGGCGAAATTGTAGAAGTGTGTGGCTGGGCCAATAGCAACAGAGATCATGGTGGTGTTATCTTTATCGACCTTCGTGACAAATCAGGCCTTGTTCAATTGGTATGTGATCCAGCAGACAGTGTCACTGCACACGACATTGCCTCTCATGTCAGAGATGAGTTTGTTCTCAAAGCTAAAGGTAAGGTCAGAGCGCGTGGAGAAGGATTGGAAAATCCACGTCTTAAAACAGGTAAAATCGAAATCATTGTCGATGAACTTATCATCGAAAACGTCAGTGAAACGGTACCATTTGTTATTGGGGACAACAGCGTAGGGGAAGAAACCCGTTTACGTTACCGTTACCTTGATCTTCGTAATCCAAAAGCTTATGAGATTTTCAAACTTCGCTCAAAAGCAACTGTTGCTGTTAGAAACTCGCTTGATAGCCAAGGCTTTTTGGAAGTTGAAACCCCTATTTTAACCAAAGCAACACCTGAAGGTGCACGTGATTATTTAGTGCCAAGTCGTGTACACAATGGTGAATTTTACGCACTTCCTCAATCCCCACAACTTTTCAAACAACTTTTGATGTGTTCAGGATTTGATCGTTATTTCCAAGTTGCAAAATGTTTCCGTGACGAAGATCTTCGCGCAGATCGTCAGCCAGAATTTACACAAATCGATATTGAAATGAGTTTTTGTGACCAAGAAGACGTTATGAAAGTCACAGAAAATCTTCTCAAAGATGTTTTCAAAGCATGTGGCCATGAAATCACGATTCCATTTAACCGTATTCGTTATAAAGAAGCAATGGAAAAATACGGCTCAGACAAGCCAGACCTTCGTTATGACCTTAGCATGATCGACGTGATCGATATTTTTGCAAAATGCCATAATGAAATTTTTAGCAACATCGCAAAAGATCCTAAGAAAAACCGCATTAAAGCGCTTAAAGTGCCAAACGGTGACAATATCTTCTCCAAACGCCAAATGCAAAGCTTTGAAGAGTATGTTCGTAAATTTGGCGCACAAGGACTTGGCTACTTCCAAATGAAAGAAGATGGTCTTAAAGGTCCCCTCACCAAATTCTTCGATGAGAGTGCACTACAAGAGATTGTTGAGCGTGCAAATCTTCAAGTAGGCGATGCGATTTTCTTTGGTGCAGGCATTAAAAAGACGGTACTGGATTACATGGGACGTTTCCGTATTTTCTTAGCAGAACAGATGAACATCATTCCAAAAGACAGATTTGAGTTTGTATGGGTTGTTGATTTTGAAATGTTTGAAGTAGAAGATGGTAAAATCAAAGCGATGCACCATCCATTTACAATGCCAAAAGATATTGACAATACGCCAATTGATGAGATGGAATCCATCGCGTATGACATCGTTCTAAACGGTGTTGAACTTGGTGGTGGTAGTATTAGGATTCATAAAAAAGAGATTCAACAAAAAGTCTTTAAACTCATTGGTATTGAAGAAGAAGAAGCACACGAAAAATTTGAATTTTTACTTGATGCCCTTAAATTCGGTGCACCTCCACATGGTGGATTAGCAATCGGTTTAGATAGAATGATGATGCTCATCACCAAAAGTGAGAGCATTCGTGATGTAATAGCATTTCCTAAAACACAAAAAGCACAATGTTTGATGACGCGTGCTCCAAGTGGTGTTGAAAATGATCAATTGCGTGAACTTGGCATTCGACTTAGAGAAAAAACCAAATAAAGGAGAGAGAAAACGTGAAGAAACTATTTTTGATTATTGGCGCCCCAGGCAGTGGCAAAACAACCGATGCGAGTCTCATCGCAGAGAAAAACAGCGATGTAATCGCACATTATTCAACAGGTGAGTTACTACGTGATGAAGTTGCAAGTGGTAGTGAGCTTGGTAAAACCATAGATTCATTTGTCAGTGCAGGCAATCTAGTACCTCTTGATATTGTTATCAATACCATCGTAAGTGCCATCAAAAATAGCCCTAAAAATGTCATTCTCATTGATGGCTTCCCACGCTCTGATGAGCAGATGAGAGCACTTGATGCCATTTTGGAAAAAGAGAGCGCTGTTAAACTGGTTTCTGTTATTGAAGTTGAAGTCAGTGAACAAGTAGCGTGTGACCGTGTTTTAGGACGCGCACGTGGAGCGGATGATAACGTTCAAGTCTTTAACAATCGTATGAAAGTCTATACAGAGCCATTAGCAGGTATTCAAACATTTTATGGTGCTAAAAACCTTCTTCATAAAATCAATGGCGAGCGTACCATCGAAGAGATCGTAAACGAGATGGAAAGCTTCGTTAAAAGCAATATCTAAATGCAAAACTTCTACTCTGTCATCATTGGGAGTGAACTTCTCAATGGTCGCAGAGTAGATAAACACTTTGCCTTTCTCAATCAAGAACTTCGTGACCGCGGACTCGCTCATGCAGGTAGCTTTGTGATCGAAGATTCCCCTCTTCTCATTCAAAACTGTTTCAATATGATTTTACAAGACCCTAAGAGTGTTATGTTCTGTTTTGGAGGCATTGGTGCAACACCTGATGACTTAACTCGGGCTATTGCAAGCGAAGTTTTTACAGGAGAGCCTTTAGCGTTACATTCAAAAGCAAAAGAACTGATAGAAAAACAATTTGGAAGCGAAGCGTATCCCCACCGTATTAATATGGCAATGTTACCTCCTTATGCAGAGTTATTGCACAATGTTGTCAATAATGTTCCAGGCTTTTCGCTCTTTAAACGTTTCTTTTTTGCGCCAGGCTTTCCATCCATGGCATGGCCCATGGTGAAAGAAGCTCTTGATAGCCACTTTCCAAGTCAGCCAAAACTTTTTAGCACTTCTTTTATCGTTGAATCAGCTGAAAATGATTTAATAGAAATTATGGAAGCCCTTCCTAAAGAGCTTCATTTCTCTTCATTACCTCGTTTTGTGGGAGAAAAACGTATTGTGGAAATTTATCTTGCGCATCACGAGCAATCATTAGTAGAACAGTGGTCTCAGTACTTTAAAGACGCTGCACGCTTGAGAGGAAAAAGTATTAAGGATTGTTAGTATAATATTGATCAATACCATCACTGATACCATCCACAAGGTGTTTTTGGTATTGAGGATTGAACATATTATCGCACTCTTCAGGGTTACTAATATACCCTAATTCAATGAGCACTGAAGGCATCGTAGCACCTACTAAGACCCAAAATGGGGCTTCTCGTACACCACCATCTTCAACACTGTACTTCTTTTTGACACTTTTGAGCATACTAGATTGTACATCAATAGCAACTTTATTGGAGAGAACAATTTTTTCACGATTAAAGACATTGAGGAAGGTCTCTTTAGAGTAAAAGTCCATCTCCTCCATATCCGATTGGTTCTCTAAAGCAGCTACGTTTTTAGAACGCTCAGAGCGATCGGGTGAAAGGAAGAACGTCTCAAGCCCCTTCATAGAGAGTTTTTTAGCTTCGTTTGGTGCTGCATTCGCATGCAGAGAAAGAAACAGATCGGCATTTTTATCATTCGCTACTTTGGTACGGTCTCGCAGATTAATAAACTCATCTTTTTGGCGCGTATAATAGACTTTATACCCACGCGATTTAAGCTCTTTCCCCAGTTGCAATGCCATATCAAGGACCAAGTGCTTTTCCATACGTTGCTTATACCCAATGGCACCTGCATCTTTACCACCATGTCCTGCGTCAATCACAATTGTTTTATCGCGCTTTTGACCTTTTTTACTGGAAGCCTTACTGCTTGCTACCATAGGTGTTTCTATAGGGGTAGAAGCAGCCAAAGTTACAGCAGGCATAGTTTTTACAGAAGGTTCTACTGTTGGGGTAGATGATGCTACTGCAGGAGCTTTTTTAGGTGTCTCAGCAGGTGCCATAATTCTTTTTTCAGTCAAAATTGGTTTTTTATCGAGCGATAAAATCACTTGAGTATCTAAAACACTCACATACGTTTCAAAAGCACTAGGTGCATCTAAAATGATACGAATCGTATTTGCATTGTATTGGCTAATACGCAAACCTTGTAATTTTTTAGGCGTTGAAATAGTGAGTGGAGCATTCATAATGATCGCAGGAATATCAATAATCTTTTTATAGCCATCGGTTGTTTTAAGCACAAAAACTTTCACACTACTTTCAGCTACTGCAGAGCCAAAATCAAGCACAATTTCTTCTTCACTGGTTTTCACATGTTGAAGAACATTTTTACCATTATAGTTTTTAGGAAGAGAGGTGCTGGTCTGAGAGGTAGGCGCACTTTTTGCCATCACTGGTGCTACCATTGGGGCGGTAGGAGCGCTTGATGAGACAGGTGTACTACTTGCTGTTAGATGGGTGTTGCTACTACTACTAGAAGTTCCAAAACTCTCTTCGGATGCAGGTGGAGGAACAAGTGGTTTTGAAGGTGTTGCTTTTTTCGTCTCTCTGCTCATGGTTGCAAGTTCAGATTCATACTTTGAAGCATCGAGTTTAAGGATTTTAGCTGTTTTTATCAGACGCTCAAGTGTCTCTTTTTTAAGAGTCTCATCACCCGAGATAATCGCTTGAATATAAACAGCTTTGAGACCATGAAAGACACGCAACATTTCATCGTTATTTGCACCCTTCATTTGGGCATCATATTGTTCAAGCTGTTGCATGTAATTGGGAGCACCCAAAAGTGCAATACATGTCAACAGCAAAACAAAAAAGGCTCTAATGTGTTTCCCCATGTACCAACTTTGCAATGAGTTCTTTAACACTTATAATTTCATTCAGTTTATAACCGTTAGCTCCTGTAAAAAAGAGCCCCGTTTCTGTTTTTCCCATGTAGGCATCACTGAGGCGATCTGCAATACAATAACCAACTGCTTTGGCTTCTTGTCCTCTATGACATGGACTGACGCAGTTACTAATGCAGCGAATTGCAGGACCTTCTCTTTTTTCAACCATTTGAATGAGATTGGTTCTAACTCCTCTTGCTGGGTATCCGACAGGCGATTTAAAAAGTTGAATATCTTCTTTTTGAGCCTTTAATAAAACATCTTTAAAGTTTTGAGCAGCATCGCACTCATGGGTACCAATAAAACGTGTTCCCATCTGAACACCATCAGCACCTAAAGCAATCATTTTTAAAATATCATCATGATCCCATACGCCACCCGCAGCGATCAATGGAAAATCACCCCATAGTTTGATCTCTTCTTTAATCGGAGCTATCAAGTTCTCAAGCTGATACTCTTCTTGAGAGCACTGCTCATATGTAAAGCCTTGGTGTCCACCACTTAGTGGTCCTTCAACCACAATCGCATCAGGCAGACGATTGTAACGTTGTGTCCAACGTTTACAAATAATTTTAAGTGCCTTAGCAGAAGAAACGATTGGAACCAATGCAACATCAGGATAGTCCGCAGTAAATTCAGGCATATTGGTTGGAAGTCCAGCCCCTGTAATAATAATATCCACACCTGCTTCACATGAATCTTTAATGACACGTTCGTAATCATTAATAGCATAGAGAATATTCATGGCAAGGGGTTTATCGCCACAAATCTTTCGTGCATTGGCTACGATAGCATTTAGTCCCTCTTTTGAGTAAAAGTTTTCTGCCTCAAAAGGACGTGCATTGATGTTCTTCTTACTAAAATGGTTGCTGTTATAGTATCCTGTGCCAACAGAACTGATGACACCAAGTCCACCTTCTAAACTTACCGTACCTGCTAGTTTATCCCAGCTAATACCAAGTCCCATACCACCTTGAACAATCGGGTATTCAATGGTGTATTTGCCAATTTTTAGAGCATTTAATGACATTATTGCACCTTTAATCTAGCAAATTTGCGCTTGCCCACTTGGAGAATGTACTCTCTAGACGTGAGTTGTAACTGTTCATCATCGACTTTTTCTTGATCGAGCTTTACAGCTCCTTGTTTAATGTCACGTCTTGCTTGTGATGTTGAAGATTCAAGTCCACAATCAACGAGTGCTTTTGCGATCCATAGTGGAGATTCATTGATGACAAAAGTTTCAATGTCTGTTGGAATCTCGTTTTGAGAATGCACACGATCAAACTCTGCTTTTGCTTCTAATGCTTCAGCCTTATTATGATAACGCTCAATAATTTCTAAAGCGATCATTTCTTTTGCATGTTTTGGATGCACAGAACCTGATTCAACTTCTTTTTTGAGTGTAGCAATTTCTTCCAATGATTTAGTGCTCAGTAGCTCATAATAACGCCACATCAATTCATCGCTAATACTCAGCATCTTACCAAACATATCACTTGACGTGTCGGTTACACCAATATAATTGCCTAGCGATTTACTCATTTTATTGACGCCATCAAGTCCTTCAAGGAGTGGCATCATAATAACCGCTTGCTCTTTTCCTATGTTATACGCACGTTGTAAATGGCGTCCCATCAAAAGGTTAAACTTCTGGTCCGTACCACCCATTTCAATGTCACTTTTCATCGCGACACTGTCGTAACCTTGAAGCAAGGGGTATAAAAATTCACTAATAGAGATAGGAGTTTGAGACTTATAGCGTTTTTCAAAATCTTCACGCTCAAGCATACGTGCTACGTTAAATGTGGTCGTAAGTTCTACTAAACCAGCCGCACCTAAACCTTCGATCCACTCTGAGTTAAACATAACCACAGTTTTCTCTGGATCTAAAATTTTAAACACTTGCTCTTTATAACTTTGAGCATTCGCTAAAACTACTTCACGTGTCAATTTTTTACGTGTCTCATTTTTACCCGTTGGGTCACCAATCATCCCCGTAAAGTCACCAATAAGGAATTGAACTACTGCACCAAATTTTTGAAGTAATGCCATCTTTTGAAGCAATACGGTATGTCCTAGATGAAGATCAGGTGCTGTTGGATCAAAGCCCGCTTTGACTAAAAATGTCTCACCCTTTTCAAAATAATTTTTGAGTAATGTAACAACGCGCTCTTCATCAATAATCTCACTAATGCCTCTTTTGATCTCTTTAAGCGCATTTTGAATCCGCATATCCATATCTCTTATTTCCTTCTTCGATTATTTATAAGCATCATTGACCGAAACAAATTCGATCACGCGATAGCGTCCTTTGAGGTTTTCACGCACTGCACTGACATTTTTATCAGGCAATTCTAAAATCATCTCAAAATAGTCTGCATGCCCCTCATCTTCGGCTTTTCCAAGCTCAATGGTCACCAGATTGATCTGCATTTTAGCCAAATAAGCTAAAAACGAGGCTAAAGAGCCCTTCTTATTCTCAAGGCTTACAATGAGTTTGTAACGATCTGGCGCTTCTTTCGTCCATTTGACAAAGACCATCGGTTCATTCTCTTCCATCAATATTGCTGCACGCTCACAAAGCTTATGATGCACAAATACATCATTGCCTTTTTGAAATCCGACAATATCATCCCCACGTTTTGGATGGCAACAATAGTCAAAATAGACATTCGCAATATGATGATTCGAGTAAATAACAATATTTTCAAATTTCTGTTTTCGTACAAGGTAACGATCTTTTTTCAGTAATGGGAAAAGCAGTGTATCTTGCATCGCATAAAGTTTTAAGGTATTGGAAACATCCTGAAAATAAATCGAATCCGTAGCCACTCTAAAAATTTTTTTCATCGCGTGTTCTTGCTCTACCCACGCTTCAACTTTATTCTCGGCTACCCCAAAGGTATGAGAGAGAATTTTGAGAGAAACTCTATGATTGATCTCTTTAATTTTTTGGCGACAATTCGCTTGGATGGTGCTTTTTGCTTTGCCTGTTTTAACGCTATTGACCCAACTACAGCGGTATTTTGGCTCTTTTGAAGTAACGATGCGTACAATGTCTCCATTTTTCAGCTCGCTAAGCAATGGAACTTTTTGTTTATTGACATACGCTTCATCAGCATACGTTCCAACTTCGGTATGAACTTCATACGCAAAATCAAGCACAGTTGCTCCACGTGGGAGAGTAAAGATGTCGCCTTTAGGAGAAAAAACGGCGATATCTTCGCTGTAGAGATTATCTTTGGCGATGGCATAAAAATCTTCGATATTTTCAATCTCTTCGTTCTGATTGTTTAGCTCATTGAGCCAATCAAGCTTAGGATTGAGTCCGCCTGATTTATACTTCCAATGCGCTGCAACACCGTACTCAGCGGTTTTATTCATATCATAGGTCCTAATTTGTGACTCAACAATAGACTTGTCATCAAAAACGGTTGTATGAATCGTTTGGTAACCATTCTCTTTTGGAATCGCAATATAGTCTTTAAAGCGCGAAATAAGCGGCTTAAAATGCTGATGCACAATACCAAGAGCCCTATAACAATCAATCGGTGTGCGTACGATAATACGAATTGCCAAAAGATCTAAGACCTCTTCGATGCTCACACCTTTGCGTTGCATTTTCATGTAGATAGAATAATAGTGTTTGATACGCTTTTGAATCGTAAAATCGCTCTCGATAAAGCCCTCTTTGAGCATATGATTTTTAATTTTTGAGATAAAATGATTGAGGCGCAGTTGAAGCTGCTGTCCATGTTCTTTAATGTAACCATCAATTTTATTATATTCATTAGGCATGACATAATAAAAACTCAGATCTTCTAAAAGATTTTTAATTGAAGAAATACCCAAACGATGGGCAATAGGTGCATAAACGACTAAGGTCTCTTCGGCAATACGGCGTTGTTTTACGGGATCAAGTGCAGAGAGGGTAAGCATATTGTGCAAACGATCACACAACTTTACGACTAAAACACGCACATCGCGAATAGAAGCTATGAGCATCTTTCGAAATGTCAAAGCAGAAGCAACCAGCTTATCATTGGAAGAAGAAGGAATCAATTCAATGTCACGGATTTCGACAATTTTGGTTAATCCATCCACCAAATGCCCCACTTCTTCACCAAACATTGCTTTCACATCTTCAGTAGAACACGACGTATCTTCGACAACATCATGCAATAAGCCAGCAACGATCATCGACTCATCACCACCCAAATAGGCTACAAAAACGCACACTAATATAGGGTGGATGACATATTCTTCGCCACTTTTACGATACTGCCCTTGATGTTTGGCTATCGTAAAAGCAACGGCTTTTTCAATATTAGGGGTTGGTTTGATATATTTGTATAAGAGTTCAACCGCTTTATCAGAGCGCTTACACTCTTTTACAATTTCGACTAACTCTTCCAAGTTTCAAACTACTATAAATCAGTAATAGATTCTAATCTAATTTTGCCTTCTGCAATTTCAAGCAGTGCAATATCAGTGAATTTTTGTTTGTTTTTATCTGCTTTGACTAAAGGCTCAGCACCATTGGCTAACTGATCTGCTCTCTTTGAAACAAGCATAACCAATTTATAACGATCTTGCCCAATATGAGCCAATGCTTTTGCGGTAATTTCTTCTGTTCTTTGCATCATTTTTTCCTTATTTATTTCTAACGATTGAGCAACTTTTTAAGTCGCCTTCAATAATTTTGAGTAAATTCCCTTTTGCAAACATATTGCATACAACGATAGGAAGATTGTTATCTTTTGCAAGGGCAATAGACGTATCGTCCATTACTTTGATGTTATCATCCATTGCTCTATCGTAGGTAAGCTCACTTAGTTTTTGAGCATCGAGGAATTTCTTTGGATCTTTATCATAAACGCCATCGACTTTAGTTGCTTTAATAATCATATCAGCACCAATTTCAATAGCACGAAGTGTCGCAGCTGTATCAGTTGTAAAGAAAGGATTGCCTGTACCTGCTGCAAAAATAACGATACGCTCTTTTTCAAAATGGCGTTGTGCACGTCTTACGATAAACGTTTCGCAAATCGCTTCCATTTTGATAGCACTTTGAACACGTACTTCCATACCAACGTGTTCTAACGCCTCTTGCATCGCGACGCTGTTAATGACAGTCGCAAGCATTCCCATATAATCACCACTCGTACGTTTAATAATACCATCTTTTGCAGCACTCACGCCACGAATGATATTGCCACCGCCGATGACGATTCCAACTTCAATACCGTTTAAAACCAACGATTTAATTTCATCGGCAATAAATTTCAAAATAGAAGTGTCGATACCAAACCCATTATCACCAGCAAGTGCTTCACCAGAGAACTTAACTAAAACCCTTTTTCTCTTCTGCATATTGTATAAACCTTTCTGCCTTTAGGCATAGAAAACTTTTCTATTTTACACTAAAAGACCTAAAAAGTTACTTTGCAATCAGCTCTAACGGATCAATATGAAAATTCTTCTGAGTGACTTCAAAGGTAAGGTCATTATCAACACGACCAATGACATACCCTTTTTTAATTTTTTGCCCGACTTGAATCGTTGGAGCAATTTTGGAGAGGTGTGCGTAAATGGTATGAATTTCATCACCATTTTCGATGATAACCACTTTTTCCATGGAAGCAGTATCTTTTGCAAAAATAACTTTACCATTAAGAACGCTTTTAACCGTTGCATCAGGTGTTGATGAGGCTAAAACAACCGATTCATTAAAGATTTTGATTTTATAAATAGGATCAACATAATCACCAAACTTACGCTTCACACTGTAACTATCCAGAGGTGCTATAGTACGTTCGCCTACATATTTTTTCACATTACTATTTTGATAAGAGGAACCGATTTGTCGGATGCTGTTGTCTCCACCACCAACTGTTGTCGGTCCTTTATCTCGTTTTGCAGCAGCATTCTTCTCAGCTAAAAGTTTACTCTCTTCTTGAACCTTGATGATTTTAAGCTGCTCTAAGGTTGTACGAATTTCATCGCGTTCTTTAGCAATATCATCCAGCTGCTTTTTATAACTCTCTTTTTTTGCATTAAGTGCGACAATAGAACTTTCACGCTTTTTTTCTAAAGCAAGCAACTCATCTTTTTTATTTTTAGCGCTTTGAATTTCACCATGAATAGTCTTAATTTCTTGGCTTTGCGAATAAATTTGATCATTGACTTGTTTATATTCTGATGAGAGTTTTCCAAACTCTTTGCGCATAATGGTGTCCATTTTTTGGAGCACTTCGTCCACCAAAATACAATCTTCATTATCCAGATAACCACTATCGGAAACTAAATAAAACGAAAAATCTTCTGCAATAATTTTAATGATTTTTTGCTCTAAATCTTTCTTTTGAGAAGAAAGTTGTTGCGTATCTTTAGTCAACTTATCCAAATACTCATTTTTACGTTGAATGGCTTCTTGAGATTCATCGATTGTTTTACTGAGATTTTCAATTTTGTCTTTAATTTTTTCAATCTCTTTTTCCCCTTCGACAATATCACTGGCTATATCTTGAAGCTTGCCATGAATTTGTTTTTCAGTTTGAAGCTTTTCTTGCAGTGTTTTTGCTTTTTCATCAATCTTTTGGGCTGTATTAGGTGCTGCATTAAGTAAAAGTGGCAAGAAACATGCCACACTTAAAAACCAGTTTTTCATACACGTCCAATCTTACGAGCAACAAGTGTCACAGCAATCAATGAAAAGAGAAGCGATACACCAAGCAGTGTGCCACCTTCAATCAACACATCAAACTCAGGAATGACAATATCCAACTCAGCGGCAAAGTCCTTCACTACACCCAATTTTGGGGCAATGGTATAGAGTACACATACCAAAAGAGCACTAAAAAGAGAATCAACAATTGTCATGCGGTATAACATCGCACTTTTCATAAAAAAAGAAGCACCAAAAAGTGTCATAATAGACATGCGACGATTGTGTTCATACGTCCAAATACGAATCTGTTTAAAGATCAGTAAAATAGCCACAAATGCGACAAAGAAAGCAAAAATATAAACCATGGCTTGCAAAAGTTGTAACATTTTAAACATCTTTTCGTGTGTCTTAGCAAAGGTTTCAATACGTGTAATGCTATTAATGCCTAAAAGTTTCTGTTTAATCGCTTCTACTCTTTTTTTATTGGGAATAGATTCAAGCTTTAAGGAGTAAAACTTTGGAAGTGCCACTTGCAAAAGAGCTAGATTTTTAGAGGACATATCGTTTTTAAGCCTGTCTAAAATCTTCTTGCTACTAATTTCAGACAAACTTTCGATTTCAGGGATTTGCTTTTTCAGTTCATCTTCTTTTAATTCTGCTGAAGAGACAACCACAATCGCATAATCATTGACTATTTTACTTGCATAGTCATTAACTACGCTCTTAATGACATTTGTGAATTGAAAGGAGAAGAGCAAAACAAAAACAGAAATCATAATGGAAAAATGGCTATTAATTGACCTCATGCAATACGCCACCTTCTAAAAAATAGTGTTTATAGTCAATTCCCAGTGTCGAAGGGATATTATGCGTTACCACAAGTACAGTGGTTCCTAAATGCTCTTTAGCACCTTTGAGCAAATTCCAAATCACCTCACTTGAATAACTATCTAAATTGCCTGTTGGTTCATCCGCTAAAATAAGCACAGGATTATGCGCCAATGCCCTAGCCATCGCCACACGTTGTTGTTCACCACCACTGAGTTCATAGGGATATTTATTAATTTTATGCAATAACTTCACGTGCTTTAAAAGTTTATGCGCTTGTTTAATACACACGCTCTTTGAAAATCCACCAATAATAAGTGGAAGCATAACGTTTTGTTCTACCGTCCATTCATCAATGAGTTTATAATCTTGAAAAACAACACCTAAATAACGACGTAAAAGATTGAGTTTAGAACTGCTAATGTTTTTAAAATCCACACCACAGACATTGAGCTCTCCACGGTTAGGGAATAGTTCTCCATAAAGTGATTTGATGATGGTTGATTTACCGCTACCACTTTTACCTGTGATAAAAACAAATTCTTGTGCTTTTATTTGCATACTTGCATCGGTAATGATAGGTTCATCCCTGCCATAGCTAATATTTAAGCCATTGGCTTTAATCACATATTCCATGGAACCACTCTTTAATTAAGGTATGTGCAGCCAAATTACTTTTAGTTGCTAAAATGCGATCAGGAAGGTACGAAAGCTTTCCTTCTTGTATCAAAATATAACACTTTTCATTACGCTCATTTGCTCCAAAAGAGAGACGAATGAGTCCGCTTTTGTCATCTATTTCAAACAACTCTTCAAAATGAACAAAAAAGCCCTCTCCTCTTAAAAGATCTTCTTTAAAACTATCTTTCACTTTTGCGAAATCAACACATTCATCAAAGCGTAATGTACCCAATTTTGGAATAGGAAGTGATGCACTTTCATTGGTTAGCGTCACATCATAAATATCTTTTTCCATTTTACGCCAACGGTCTTCATATTTACTCGTGATTTCCAATTCTGCATTTTTCTTGACCTGAACATTAGCCTTTGAGAGTTGCATCATCTGTGAGAATGTAAATTCAAAATAGAGTTGACTATCGGTTCTAAGTTCTAATGTTCCATTGACATGCAAAACTCTCAGAGCTTCTTCAATGAAAGCAGCTGAAAATACACGGCGATGTGGCTTTTTATCCCAAGGAACAGGGAAATGAACAAAAATACGCCCTACTATATTTGAAGGCAAAAACTCCATAAACAGACGCGCATCATAATCAATCACTAAGATATTTTCAATACCTTGAAGTTCGCACTGCTTTAAGACTTGTTCAATCGATGGCTTATGAATCTCCAAGCCAATAAATTGAATATGCGGATTTTTCTTGGCTTGATGCAATAAATGACGCCCACTTCCAAAACCAATTTCCACCCAAACTTCACGTTCAACATTAAAATGGTTGGCAAAAAATTCAATCTCT
>CAYXNJ010000022.1:0-37837 GCA_964466465.1 uncultured Sulfurospirillum sp. | reverse complement strand
TGGAGTATAGTGTACAATAAAAGTTGGAAAAAAATCAAAAAAAAGCTTACATCTTTGCGCTTAGTGCCATACTTCTTTGGTCAACGGTTGCAAGTGCTTTTAAACTGACATTAACGCATTTTGATGCTTTACAGCTATTGTTGTATGCCTCATTTTTTTCTTTATGTGTGTTTGCTGCTGTTATGTATTCTCAAAATAAATTTTCTTTTCTATGGACATATTCAAAAAAAACCTATCTGCAGCTTGCTTTATTAGGCTTGATTAATCCATTTCTCTATTATCTCATCCTTTTTCGTGCGTATGAGCTTTTACCAGCACAAGAGGCACAACCTATTAATTATACATGGGCGTTAACACTGACCTATCTTTCAGTATTTGTTTTAAAACAAAAAATAAGCTTTTACGATGTAATTGCAGGGATTGTTTGCTATTTAGGGGTATTCATTATTTCTACACACGGCGATCTTTGGAATTTTACTTTTTCTAGTCTTACAGGTGTATCTTTAGCTCTTTTTTCAACAGTATTATGGTCTCTTTATTGGATTTACAATACAAAGTTATCTGTTGATCCTTTGGTAGGGCTTTTTATCAATTTTCTTTGTGGTGTCCCCGCTATAGTTATATATGCAGTTGCAACATCACATCCTTTTGAATTTAATCTGTATGGCTTTTTAGGTTCTATGTATATTGGTATTTTTGAGATGGGAATTACATTTGTTTTATGGTTACAGGCTATGAAGCTTAGTACGAATACGGCAAAAATTGCCAATCTGATCTTTATATCTCCATTTTTATCTTTACTTTTTATTTTCTTATTTGTGGAAGAAACAATTCTCTTTTCAACATTGGTGGGTTTAGTTTTCATTATAATGGGGCTTTTAGTGCAACAAAAGGGTAAACAAAGGGCTTCTAATGATTAAAATGATGTGCCTATTTTTTATGATAAATCTGAGTGCATGGGCATCAAACTTCACAGATGTTCGTGAAAAAGCACAGATACAAAATAAAGTCATATTGATTGAGTTAGTGATGGAATCATGTTCTTATTGTGAAAAAATGGATAAATTTGTTCTCTCAAAAGAGGATGTTAGAAGTCTGATAGATAAAAACTATATTTTTGTGAAATTGGATATTCATAAAGATGAAATACCAGAGTTTCTCACTTCACGCATCACACCAACGTTTTATTTTTTAACTGCTGATAATATTGTCCTCCATGAGATTATTGGTGCCTCATCTAAAAGTGAATTTATAGCCCTTTTAGAGCGTTTTGGAGTAAAGAGATGAAAAAATTTTTCTATGTATTCATAGGCTTGTGTATGGCTTCTCTTTATCTAAAAGCTGATTTTCTTGATACACAACGTCAAGAAGCACTGAAATATAAAAAGCTTATCCTTTTAAGCATTGAGAAAGAAGGCTGTCCCTATTGTCTTAAAATGCATACAGAGATTTTTAATGTACCCCAATATTCTCAATATATCTCAAAAAAATATTTACATGTAACCATGCGTCAAGAAGACTCTTCATTGCCTAAAGTCTATCACGTGAAGTATTTTCCTACCAATCTTATTGTATCTCCTCGTGACCTTCATATCATTGATGAATTTGCAGGTTATATGAAGCCTGAGAATTTTATAGAGTTGTTAGACGAAGTGTATGCTCAAGAATTTAAGTAGTTTTGTAATATTTAACAATAAACGTGGCTACAAGTGTTGCAAAGAGTAATCGTAGTCCTACAATGAGCCAAGGATTTGCACCAAAAATGACAAAAAGCAGGGTGTCTTCAATAATCGCATGACAGATCATTAAATAGGTTACAATAAATAAAACCTCTTTTTTTTGTAAAATTCCTTTTTCATATTCGGAAATTAAAATACCAGCTCCATACGTAATTCCTAAAATGACACCCACTAAAATAGAAAATCCACTATTTACCTTTTTTGAATGTTTCTCAATGATAGCAAGAGATTTAATAAAATCAAGAAAAAAGATCAATGCAGTTACTAATGCTATGACTTTAGTCGAGAGTAAAAGTGATTCAGATAGAGAGTTTTGAAGTAGCTCTAAGAGTGAATGATAGTGTGGATGGTTCATTGCTAGATCAATGCCATCTTCGTTTATTTTATCTGTAAACCAACTTTGCGGTAACTTTGATGTTATCCCTCCGACCAACAAGCCAACTCCTAAGCGTAAGCAAATAGAGTATAGCCTTGAAATACCTAATCGTTTCATAATCTCTGTTTCGACAAGGAGTGCATGTGCAATACCTAAAAAAACAGCTAAAACAGTCCATTCTTTTGCTCCAAGACCTAAAGGTGCGGCAAAAGCTATAGCTGCATACAGGTTGAGAAAGATTCCACTGACAATGGCAAGGGCAGCTTCTTGAGGTAATTCAAGAAGGTTTACTACAGGTTTGAAAATAAATGTAATATAGGAAAGAAGATTGTAATAGAATAAAAGATCTGCCAAAATGTAAATAGGAACAATCAACTTTAAAATCGTCCATGAACTTTTTAACGATGTTTTTAGAGATGTTTGTAAACTAAATGACATTTTGGCTCTTTTTTTAATACTTATTTTATATTAGGTAAGATATAATACCGACCTCAAAGAGAAATGTGCGTTCGTAGCTCAGATGGATAGAGCATTGGTTTGCGGTACCAACGGTCAGGGGTTCGAGTCCCTTCGAGCGCACCACTTCGTTTAAAATATCTCTTCAAACACTCGATATTTTGTTTTTTGTAACCCCAATTCTTCATACGCTTTTTGTGTCTCTTTATCGTCTTTATGAACGTAAAGTCTAATACCACATACATCGTAATGCTCTTTTGCTAAAGCTTTTGCTTTATCTAAAAGTGCGTCATGAATCTCTTTTTCATGTTCATGATCTGTGACAAAGATACTTTGAATACAATAATAAGCACCATTGCTCCAATCACTCCATTCTCGTGTAATCATGGCTAACCCAACAATCGTATTATCAACCGTAGCGATGATGTAAAACCCATTGTGAAATTTTGCGAAAACCTGATGGACGCCTTCTGTTGTAAGGGCAAGGGGAATATTTTTATTGACGGTTTCTTTTGCAAAGAGTACATTAAACGCTGCAATCTCCTTTGCGTCATCTCGTGTTGCTATACGAACAATAAGATTTTCTAACATAGGTTCTCCTTTTTTAGTTGTTTAGTATCCTATCAACAATCTCTTTAGCACCATCTTTTTGAATCTTGTGCGCTAGTTCTTTAGAAACATATGATAAATCAATTTGTTTGATTTCATCTAAAAGCATTATAGGGTCAATTTCACTGTTTTGTGAAAGAATAAGGGCTAGTTTTTCATCAGCAAGCACTTTAGCATTGAAATATTGATGATTGGCTGCTGCATGAGGAAATGGAATAAAAAGAGCAGGAACCGTTGCTGCACACAATTCCCATAAAGTACTCGCACCTGAACGGCTAATCGCAAAATCAGCAAGGGCTAGTTTTGAAGGAATCTCTTTTGAAAAATCAAACACCTCTGCTGGGATATGGTGTTCAACATAAAATGCTTTCATCGCTTCAAACTCTTTTTTGCCCGTTTGATGAATAATGGCAATACCTTCTTGATGTAAAAGAGGGGCTAGTTTTTGGGCTAAGGCATTGATAAAAGAGGCACCTTGACTACCACCTAGGAAGATAATTGTTTTTAGGTCTGTACGCTCTCTTCGGATGTCGAAAAAAGCTTCACTGACAGGATAATTTGTGAAAATGGCATCTTTATCATATGAACTAAAGAAAGCTTTGCAAAAAGGTCTTAACAGTGAGTTGAGTTTACCTTGGATAGCATTCTGTTCATGAATATAAAGAGGAATACCGCTAAGAAGAGCACCAAAGGATGCAGGTGCTGCAGAATATCCTCCAACAGAGAAAACATATCGTATATGATGTTTTTTAAAAAGTGTTTTGCACGTAAAAGATGAACGCATGATTGCGAAGAGCGCTAAGATCTTTTGTAGGCCTTTTTTATTGACAACACCTTGACTCTCTAAAAAATAAGTTTGTTCAAAGCCACTGTCATCTTCAAACCATACTTTATCTTGTCCTGCTGTGGATCCAATGTAAAGAGGTCTAATTCCGCGTTTATTGAGCTCTTCTTTAATCGCTTTTGCAATAACAAGATGTCCTCCTGTTCCACCGCCTGTAATGGCTATCATAGTTTTGCCTTTTTACTAATCATTAAAACCATCCCAATGCCCACAGAAAGGGCTAAAATGGAGCTCCCTCCGTAACTGATAAAGGGAACGGAAATACCTTTAATTGGGGTAATAGAGGTAATACCATAGGCATTCATCAAGAATGAGAAAACAATTAAAAGACCAATGCCTAAAGAGAAAAGGTAATAGACTTTATTTTGACTGCGACTTGCAATTTTAAAGATGCGGTAAATAATCGTGATAATAACGAGTGTTAAGCACGTAACGCCTAATGCACCGACTTCTTCAGCAATTCCCGCAAGAGCAAAGTCGGTGTGAACTTCACTGAGGTATCCTAGTTTAAACATACCATTGCCAATGCCTTCTCCAAAAAGTCCACCATGTTTAATGGCATTGAGTGAGTGTGAGATCTGATAAGGCTCTGGAGCATCTTCCACTCTTAAAACATTTGCTATTTTTTCAGGAAAAAGGGAAAGTACCATATTTTGGATGGTTGCCCACCATGTTTTAATTCTAATAATACGGTGTGTTGAACTAAAAATAGCGACTAAAAAGACAAAAATAGAACCCATGATGGCAAGCATAAAGAGCTGTAAACTGGTTCCTGCAAAAAATGCCATCACCGCAAGTGTGAGGGCTAAGACGACGACTTGTCCAAGGTCGTTTTGCATAACTGCAATCAGATAAATAACCAAGAGAAAAACAGCCAAGTAAGGCAAAATCAGTTTAACTTCTTCTTTGAGCGTTTTTTTGTTGTTATTAAGTTTTCTCGCAAAGCTCCACGCCAAAAAATAAACAAAACCAATTTTGAAAAATTCAACAGGAGCGAGTGAAAAACCAGGGAGTCTGATCCACCTTTTTGCTCCACCTGCTGATGTGACTAAAGACTCTGGAAGGTAGTGCATAACACCCATTAAAAGAAGACAACTAAGAAATATAGTAAATCCAATATGAATTAAGAATTTATCAGGGTCAATTTGTGAAAGCGCCCACATAATGGTAATACAGATCATACCAACAGCAAATTGTCGAACAAAAAAATGGTATTCGGAATAATCAAAAAAGAGTGTTGTAAACACCGGCAATGACAATGAAAAAACGATGCCAACAAAGATGGCAAATGCGCTAAGTGAAAAAAGTATTTTATCTGTTTCCATGGTTTCTTGTTGTATAGTTAGGATTTATCTCATTTTACACTAAAATAGATTAAACCTGATTATAAAGCAATTTGGAATAAAAATTGCTTGTATAAAATATCTCGTAAAAAAGGCAAAAAATGGGTTTTGTGACCTCTAAATCAAATCAACTTTTAGAAGCAGGTCTCAATGCAAGAGCATTAAGACAAGATTTAGTGTCAAGTAATATTGCAAACATTGATACCCCTTTTTACAAAGCACGCGATATAGATTTTGAGACAGCTTTAATCGAGAAGAAAAAAGAGATTTACGGTGATGGTAGTAGCTCAAGTAAACTGGAAATGGCGCAAACTAATAGTGCGCATTTGAGTGGAAAAACGGATTTTGATAGTTCTAAATCAACCATTTACTTAAGAGATGGGCAAATGGCTCGAAATGATGGTAATACGGTCGATTTAGATGTAGAAACATCTGAACTTGGAAAAAATGCAATGATGTTTAACGCTTTAACATCAGGGCTACAAAAAAATGGTCTTATTTTTAAAAGCGTTATCGAATATTCGGCAAAAGTGTAAGGAAAAACAATGGCATATTTAAGCAGTTTTGACATTAGCAGTTATGGGCTTTCAGCTCAGCGTTTTAGAATGGATGTTATTAGCTCCAATATTGCGAATGCAAATACAACGCGAACCAGTGAAGGTGGTCCTTATCAGCGTAAAGATGTTGTGTTTAAAGCGATTGATTTTAGTAAAACATTGAATGAAAAAATAGCAGGCAACTCAAATATGTTAGACTATGAAAATCCGCTAGATGACCCATTCTTGCAAGAAAATGCCAATCCTGCTATAATGACTGTAGCTGTGGATAAAGTGGTTCGTGATGAAAGCGAATTTAGATACAAATATGAACCAACACACCCTGATGCAAACGAAGAAGGTTATGTTGCCTATCCCAATGTCAATCCTGTCATTGAGATGTCTAACCTTGTGGAAGCAACTCGTGCCTATCAAGCAAACGTTTCAGCGTTTCAAAGTGCAAAGTCTATAGCACAAAGCGCAATTGATATTTTAAAAGGATAAGGTAAATGCCAAGTACAATTGATACCATTTCATCATTAACCAATAAATCCAATACTTCTGTTGCTAAATCAGATGCTACAAGTGGCGATTTTTCAAAAATTTTAAAAGATTCAATTGAAGAAATTAACGATTCTCAAGTCAAGGGTGATAAAGCAATGGCAGACCTCGCAACGGGTGAAGTCAAGGATTTGCACCAAGCGGCTATTGCCATTAATAAAGCAGAAACGAGCATGAAAATGATGTTAGAGATTCGTAATAAAGCGCTTAGTGCTTACAAAGAGATTGCTAGGACACAGATTTAATTTTTTGCCTACATGGAACAATCTGACACCAAAAAAATCAAAATTCTTTTCTTATTTGTTGTTGTTCTTATTGGATTTATTATTTTCCTTGGAACGCTTTTTTATTGGGCGACCATTGATAGAAGATTGCCAAAATTAGAGCACAGTGAAGTCAATCATGCTTTACGTGGAAATATTATCAGTTCTGATGGTTTCAAAATCGCTACGAGCCAAAAACTCTACAAAGCACTTGTTGATACACGCAACATCGACCCTAAAAAATTTGACCTTTTTGTCAAACTCTATTCGCTTTACAGTGGCGATGACCCTAAGGCTGTTGCTGCAACGCTTAAGTCAAATTCGGGTAGTACCGTTTTGTCGTACCGCATTGATTCAAAAAGTGCAAAATATCTGCAAGAACTCTCTCGAAAGCTCTATAAATTAGGTGTTTTTAAAAGTTATGAAGACCCAAAAACGGGTGTGGCTTTTTTACATGGGCTTAGTGTTATTGAAAGTGGAGAAGATAGACTTTACCCTTCTGTAGATTCTGTGACGCCTATTTTAGGGTATGTGAAAAAGACAGAACAAAAAAATATCACTAAAACAACAGGTGTTAAAGGCATAGAGCGATTTTACGAAGACAAACTCTCTTCGGTGCAAGACTCACTTGTCATTGGTTCACGTGATATTTCAAATGCGATTATTTTAGATGGTAACAGTATCTCTTCCCGCCGTTTTGATGGATACGATGTGCATTTAACGGTTTCACTCAAAATGCAAAAAATTATTGAAAATGTGCTTGATAAGCAACGAGAAACATTAGATGCCAAAGAGATTATAGCCGCCGTCATTAACAGTGAAACAGGCGAATTTATTACTCTTGCATCGAGTAATCGTTTCAATCCTGATTTAATTGAGAAGAAAGACTATGGTGCTTTAAATATTGCAGCGATTGAGTATATTTATGAACCTGGTTCCATTATGAAACCTATTACGTTTGCGTTACTCCTTAAAGCAAATAAAATCAATCCTTATGATATTGTCAACGTATATGGCGGTAGCTATAAAATCGGCACTAAAGTGATTACCGATGAGCATAAGGCGGATAAGCTGAGTGCAGAGGATATTATCGTGCATTCGAGTAACGTTGGAACGGCACTGATTGCCCAAAAGCTAGATGCGGTTGAGTATTATCAAGGGTTAAAAGATTTTGGGTTTTCGGTTAGAAGTGGTATAGACCTTCCTTTTGAACATCCTGGTATTATTCCTGCACTCAATCGTTTTAACTCGCCGATTTATAAAGCAACGGTAGGCTATGGGTATGGTATGAATGCTACCTTTATTCAAGTGCTTAAAGCCTATAATGCCTTTAACAATAATGGCCGTTTATTGACCCCATTTTTAGTGAAAAAATTGGTCTCACCAACAGGGCAAGAGCTTTTCCCTGAAAAGAACCCTGAACCTCAAGTGATTTCTGCAAGTGTGGCAAAACGTATGCAAAAAATTCTGATTAAAGTTGTTCAACAAGGTACGGGTACGGGTACAAAAATGGAAGGTTTAGAGGTTGGTGGAAAAACAGGAACCGCGCACATTGCCGAAGATGGAGTGTATGTTAAATCGTATAATGGTTCATTTTTTGGGTTTGCTAATGATAAAAAGAACAAATACACCATAGGTGTACTTGTTCGTGAAGCTAAAAAGAGAAGAGCCTACTTTGCGGCACAAAGTGCGGTACCTGTTTTTAAAGATATTGTTGAAAAACTTGTTGATAACGGGTATCTTACGCCTTCGTCTGAGATAAAACCAACGTATTAATTGCTTTTATAAAATCTTCATCGTCATTTGGGCATTGCGCAACTAGATAGCGTTCAAATCCTAAATGATGCGCAACTTCTGCATACTCTTGACTCAGTTCAAATTCTGTTTCCGAATTATCAATTGTAAACGAGATAGGTACAATCAAGGCATTTTTATTGGCAAGTGATTTTAGTGTATCCTCCAAAGAAGGTTCTAACCATTTGACAGGACCTAGTTTGGATTGATACGCAAGATGAATCGCCTTAAAGTGAAGATGCTCTTCTTTTAAAAGTTTTTCAATAAGCCCTACGTGTAATGTAATCTCTTTTTGGTATGGGTCACCTTTTGCGATAATCTTTTGAGGCAACGAGTGAGCAGAAAAAATAAGTTCCATGCTTGATGGGTCATTCTCTCCAAGTGCTTCTTTGATCTTTTTAACCAAAAGACGGTTATAGGCTTCATCTTCATAAAAAGGCTCAATAATCTGTATGTTTCCTTTATATCCCAATGCTTTTGCAACATCCATAAAATCTTCTACGGAAGATTTCGTTGTAGTTGTAGAATAGTGTGGATACAGTGGAAGTAATACAACTTCATCAATCCCTTTTGCCTGAAGCTCTCGAATCACACCTTCACAAAAAGGAGGTGTATAACGCATTGCAAACGTAACATAGTAGTCTGGCATGACTTTTTGGAGTTTATCGACTAACTTTTGTGTATAACCAACAAGAGGTGACTTACCTCCAAGTTTGGCGTAATTGGCTTGCGCTTTTTTGGTACGAGAAGTGGTGATCATCAACGCAATAAAGCTTCTTAACAGATCGCTTTTTACAGTGATGATATTTTTGTCGTTAAACATATTGGACAAAAAGAGCTTGACTTCATCTAGGTTGTTAGGACCTCCCATATTGAGGAGTACAAGCGCTTTTTGTTTCATTTATGCCTTTCGTGAAGAGATATCGAGGGTAATCATACTGTCTTCAATGGTACTTAAACCATGACGATCACCTGTTTCGATATAAGCTGCAAATGCTTTATGTTCGCGAATCAAAGGCTCTTCTTTTTTAAGCATGATTTTGCGAATAACATATGAGTTGTTTTTCTGATATTCTGAGTACTCTGTCAAATCTTGTGCCATCAAGTCTGCTTCATAGTAACCTTCTTTAGTCGCTACTTCGATAGTACGTTTACGAAACGGCGTTAACCAGTTGGTGGTAATGCTCGCAACGATTTCACCACTGAGTTGAAACGATAAAATAGCGTTGTCTTCATGGTGGTTGTGGATTTTTTGCGATTTGTAAATAGAAACTTTTTCGATCTCATGCTCTGTGATGTAGCGAATAAGGTCGATGTCATGAACAGAAAGATCTGTTAAGATGCCAACATCAGCGATACGTGGAGGAAATGGTCCCACGCGCGTAATACCGATACTGTAAATCTCTTTACCTTCAAGCTCATTTTTAAGCGCTTCAACAACAGGGTTAAAACGCTCAATGTAGCCTACACATACTTTGGCTTTCGCTTTATTTGCCGCTTCTAAAATCTCTTTGGCTTCGTCACAATTAGAAGCTACGGGTTTTTCAATGAAGAGGTCTTTGCCATAAGAAAGGCATTTGAGTGCAATGCTTTTGTGCAAGAAGGTTGGAACAACGATGACAACGGCTTGAAAGTCTGCTTTTTGCAACATCTCATCAATGTCCGTATAAAAAGGCTCGTCATACTCTCTGGTTTGTTGAATATCACACAGTGCTGTGAGTTCAAACTCTGGCAAACTTTTTAAAACTCTGTAATGGTTTTGTCCCATAGAACCCAGACCGATTAGTGCTACTTTTACCATAATTTATGCCTTAAGTGCGTTGACAACAAAATCTTGTTGTTCAGTGGTTAAAAATGGACTCATTGGAAGACTCATAATTTCAGTTCCAACTTGCTCGCTGATTGGGAAGTCGCCTTTCTTATAACCAAGATAGCTTAGTGCTTCTTGCAAATGAAGAGGAATAGGGTAGTGAACCGCTGTTGGAACACCTGCATCGTTTAGTTTTTGCATCATACTCTCACGATTTTTAACGCGAATAGAGTATTGTGCATACATAGAGTTACGATCTTCCATGATTTTTGGGGTGATGACATCAGCATTTGCTAAAAGATTGGTGTATCGCTCACCCACTTCAATGCGTTTTTTAACTTCAGCATCAAAATGGTTCATTTTGACATTTAAAATAGCTGCTTGAATGGCATCTAGTCTGCCGTTAATACCGATGTATTTGTGCTCGTAGCGTTTGCCTTGTCCATGGTTTAGAATAGACTTCATTTTTGCCGCGATCTCATCATCGTTACAGAAAACGGCACCACCATCGCCATAACATCCAAGCGGTTTTGATGGGAAAAAGCTTGTACAACCGATGGTGCTGAGGTTGCATGATTTTTTGCCTTTGTACTCTGCGCCAAAGCTTTGGCATGCATCTTCGATAACGACTAAATTGTGTTTTTTTGCAATGGCATTAATCGCGTCCATATCCGCTGTTTGTCCGTAAAGTGAAACGGGCATAATCGCTTTGGTTCTTGGTGTGATTTTCGCTTCAATCAATTTTGGGTCGATGTTGTAGGTTGTCTCATCAATGTCCACAAAAACAGGCTTTGCTTTTAAAAGTGCGATAGTCTCAGCCGTTGCGATGAACGTAAAAGGTGTGGTGATAATCTCATCATCAGGTTGCACATCTATCGCCATCAGTGCGATCAAAAGAGCATCTGTTCCGCTTGAACACGCATAGGCGTATTTTGCGCCTGTGTATTTCGCTAAATTTTCTTCAAGTTTACTTACTTGTGGACCCATAATGAACTGGGTTGAACTTAAAACATCTAAAACTTCTTTGTTTATCTCTTCTTTGTAGGTTTCATATTGCGTTTTGAGGTCGATAAAAGGGATTTGCATCGTAGCACCTTTGGGTTAAAAATAGCCAATATTTTACTCCAAACATTCTTTTGCGAGGATAAAGTGTTGGTGTGCTATCGTTTCATAACGGATTTTGGAGGTGACAGATGAAGACCGTTTTAGTAACAGGCGTGGCACATGGCATTGGTAAAGCGATTGCGGGGAAATTATCAGAGAAGTACTGTGTTATAGGTGTTGATAAAGAGCTACCAGAACACATATTTTGTGATACGTTTTATCAATGCGATCTTAGTAATATGCAAGAATTGCAAGAAACCATCATTCAGGTTAAAAATAGATGCGAGAGCTTATATGGTCTTGTCAATAATGCGGGTATGTTTATCCATAAACCCTTGAAAGATCAGAGCATTTTAGAATGGGAAAAGATCATTGCGGTGAATCTTACAGCACCTTATGTTCTCTCTCAAGCATTTGCTCCACTTTTACATCATGGGCATATCATCAACATAGCCTCTACAAGGGCGTATATGTCTGAGGCAGGAACTGAGCCTTACTCTGCATCAAAAGGGGGCATGGTAGCGCTGACTCATGCGCTCTCCATCTCTCTTTCAGGCTCGGTGAGTGTTAATTCCATCAGTCCTGGTTGGATCAATACCGATGAGAGTTATGTGGCAACGGTGGAAGAAAAGGCATGGCATGCCAGTGGTAGAGTTGGCAAACCTCATGATATTGCTGAGGTTGTGGAGTTTCTCTTATCGCATGAAGATGGGTTTATAACAGGCAGTGATTTTGTTGTCGATGGCGGAGTGACAAGGAAGATGGTGTACCCTTAAAACTTTTTAAGCGCACAAGGGTGGCAGAGATGTTTTTCATTTTTTGCAACTCTGGCGCATTTTTCGCAGATAAATTGTGGTTTTGCGACAATCTTTATAATTTTTTTTGAATGCTTTGCAATCTCATCTTTTTTGAGACCGCAAAGTTTTTTGATTTTCATGCTCACTCCTTCATTTGAGATGTAACAGTGTAGCATGAAATCAAAGAGAGTGCGACTTATACCGCACCCATAATTTTTTTAGAACTTTCACCTTTGTAGCTAAGTATTTCTTCAAAACTTATCGCTTTTGCGCTGCAATCTGAACTTAAAAGCGCGTCATAAAGCGCTTCGATTTTCTCGGCATTGTCCATTTTTTTGAGTTCACCTTTTTCAAGCCCCGATAAATCCAAAAGCTCATTCCACACTGAACTTTCCGCTAAAGAGTACGTATGGACAGTGATGCCTTCATACGTGAAAGTGCCGTTTTTATCGAGGTCTGTCACGTAGAGAACGACTAAGGTTTCAGGGGTAAAAAATGCTTTGTATTTTTCAAAGAATGGCTCAAAATGAGCGATGCTATCAAGCTCACATGAAAAAAACGCAAGGTGTTCTTCTTTGGAAACCAGCAAGACTTGACGTGCTTGGATTTTAGGTGGTAAGACTCTATCGGGTGAGAGTTGTTTCCCCGCTTCGATGATCAAAGCGCCTCTGTAGCCTACAAGCCCTTGGCTTAGCTCTCCGCTAAATGACGGCTGCCATGCGAGATCGTTTTCTTTCATAAACTCTAAAATGGACATGGTATTTCCTTTGTGTGTGATAGCAAGGGTTATACAAGAACTATTCCGTGAGGATTGGAGGGCAAAAGAGGTGCAGTTAGAAGTGGTTTATAGTGAAGGTTTGAGTATAAAAGTTAAAAGTTTAGCCTTTCCCTCTAATCCTAAGCTTCTGAGCGACATGGTCATAGTAGGTTAAAATATCGTTATTTTGTTGTTCATTGAAATTTATCTCGGAAAGTCTATTTTCTTTTTCGGCTGCAGCTTTCATAAGACTATAGAGAAGACCACGTGTGATAGAAGTCCAATTATCGCATTGTGATAGAAATGTTTTTAAGAACACATCAGGGTTTTCAAGAGTTTCTCCACCATTAATATTAGATTTTGTTAATCTCCAATAATCGTGTGCTATCAGGTTCCTGTCTCGAATAAAGATCTTTAGCTCATTTGTACTCAGCAGCAATACTTCTCCGAATACTGTTTCTAACTGACCCAAAGTTGCTTTTAGGTCGCTAGAACTTCCTCTAAGAAATTTTTCAGGCGTTAACTCTCTGAATCTTTTTTCTTTTTTAGCTTCAGGTAGATGTGATAAGTGAGAAACTATTCCATATAAGGCAAATTCGAATTTTTGTGCCGCAAGTAATGATGCACCAAGTAATGCGCATTCATCGATAATATCCATTTAGTATTTCTTTTCCTCTAGTTATTTTAGTGAGTTCATTATATTATTAGTTAGCCTAAAAAATGAAAAAGAAAATATGTGTGTATTATGTTGTATAAAAAAGTGACTAAACTTTCAATTTTTAAAGTACTAAAGAGTTAGATCATAAAAAGGTTTAGGCAAAAATACTCCACATGTAAACCCTTAAAGGCAATTTTTGTATAATCGCGCAATTAATAAAGACGGAGTACCCTTTCATGAACCATACGTTTAAAATGATTCTTTTTTATTGTGTCATGTTTATCTCTTTAGGACTTTTTTGGTTTTTGATGGCAAAACCATCGAGTGATCTTATTAACCTAGAGCCAAACGTTAAATTGCAATGTCTCTCCTATGCCCCCTTTGGCAAAGATGATTCACCGATGGATATTCCAAAAGGCTTTCGCCCCTCACGTGAGCAGATGGAAAAAGACTTAGCGAAACTTTCTCAAATCACCAGTTGTATTCGCTCGTACTCTAGCGTTGGGTTGGAAGAACTACCTGAAATTGCTCGAAAATATGGGCTTAAAATGTGGCTAGGTGCTTGGGTTAGCCCTGATGCAAAGCTCACTAAAAAAGAGATCGATACGATGATCGCTTTAGCCAAAGAGAACAAAGACATTATCGAAACCGTTGTTGTGGGAAATGAAGCGTTGTTACGCCGTGATGTAAGTGCTGCACAGTTGGTAGGTTACATCGAAGAGGTCAAACGTGCTCTGCCTGATATGGTTGTAACGTATGCTGATGTATGGGAGTTTTGGAATAAACACCCTGAGGTTGCACCTTCTGTAGATCGTGTGACCATTCACATCTTACCGTACTGGGAAGACAAACCTATCAGTGTGGATAAAGCGTTATTGCATGTTAAAAATATTCGCGATGAGATGATTAAAAAAATTCCCGATAAAGAGATTGTCGTCGGTGAGACGGGTTGGCCTAGTGAAGGGCGCATGAGAGAAGGTTCTTACCCAAGCGCTGTCAATCAAGCCATTTTCACACGTGGTTTTGTCAAAATGGCAGAAGAGGGCGGATGGAAGTACAACTTTATCGAAGCGTTTGACCAACCATGGAAACGTATGAGTGAAGGAGCTGTGGGTGGTTTTTGGGGGCTTTTTGATGCCGATAGAGCTGATAAACACATCTTACATGGATTTGTCTCGAACTTCCCTAATGCGCTTTGGCTCTTCATCTCTAGCTTTGCGCTGAGTCTTGTAGGACTCATTTGGCTGTGGGGTATTCCAACATGTTCATGTAAAAAAGCACCATACTGGTTTTCTGCACTCTTTGGAGGCTCAGTGGCACTTACATGGCAAGCAAATGCTTACTGGATCGTCTCGCGCAATAATCTTGAATACGCATGGGCGATTTTATGCCTGAGTGTGGCGTTCATTTTATGGCTTAAACTTGTACGATTTCTCATCACAGAAGAGCTAGAGATGCGAGGTTCTATGGCACGGTTTTTGGATGTTATAACATTAAGTGCACCAAAAACAGAGACATTTTGGGAAGATGTATTGCATCTGCTGAGTGTCAGCATAGTACTTGTGATGGCGCTTTCGTTAGCCTTTGATGGAAGGTATCTAAACTTTGAACTAGGAACATTAGGCATTATTGCTACCGTTTATGCGGTCGTTTATGTCTCAACGGAGCGTCAAGAACTGAACGGACTCATGGAAAAAACGAGTGGGTTGATCTTATTTGTAAGTGCTTTAGCTGTTTTATTGCATGAGAGTGCTCGCAACGACTTTGCCCTAAATTGGGTCATTATGGTCATTGTTTTAGGCTCAACCCTGTGGATGTCTCCTTCAAAACTGTGTGGTATTTTTAAAACATTGCTTATTCTGGTTATTGTCGCATTGGCATTTGTACTGCTCAAAGAGGGTGTGTATGTGAAAGAGTCATGGGTTGCGGTATGTGCGGCTGATCCATCGCTTGCGATTTGCCAGTTTAGAACGATTTTAGGAAAAGTGATCTACCTCAATTATGTAGGGCTTTCGGGCATTGTTGTTGCCATCTTTAGTGTTCTTTCTGGAAGCTATATTTTGGGTATGTTAGCCATCATTATGGGACTTTTCTGTCTTTTAACGTTCAATGGCTTTTTAGGGGCTATCATCGCAGTTCTTGGATGGTGGATAGTCGGGTACCGTTTAAGCGAAAAGTGTACGTTGTAAGTCTCTCTTTCGTAGTGAATTTAGGGTGTTTAATAATACCCTTTAGGTTTTTTCGTTAAAATAGATGAATTTTTGATAATAAAATAGGATGAAAGTATGGATGTTAGAGCCGAGTTTTTAAAGTTTTTTGAACAAAAAGGTCACAAGATTATCGAGAGTTCTCCGCTTGTGCCAGATGACGCGACGCTTCTGTTTACCAATGCAGGCATGGTTCCTTTTAAGAGTGTTTTTACAGGTGAAGTACCTCGTCCAAACCCTCCACGTGCGACAACGTGTCAAACATGTATCAGAGCGGGTGGTAAACACAATGACTTAGATAACGTAGGCTACACTGCACGTCATCATACTTTTTTTGAAATGCTTGGAAACTTCTCTTTTGGTGATTACTTCAAAGAAGATGCTATCTCACATGCGTGGGAATTTGTCACAGAAGTGTTAAAGCTTCCTAAAGAAAAACTCTGGGTCACTGTTCATGAGAGCGACGATGAAGCAGAAGCAATTTGGAAAAAGCATATTGACGCTAGTCGTATTATGCGCTTTGGCGATAAAGACAACTTCTGGCAAATGGGCGATACTGGTCCATGTGGTCCATGTAGTGAAATTTTCATCGACCAAGGAGCTGAGAATTTTAATACGCCAGAAGACTATATGGGCGGAGATGGCGATAGATTCTTAGAGATCTGGAATCTTGTTTTCATGCAATATGAGAGAGATAAAGCAGGTGTCTTACATAAACTTCCAAAACCTTCTATCGACACTGGTATGGGCTTAGAGCGTGTTACTGCTGTCAAAGAAGGCGTCTTTAGCAATTATGATTCATCATTGTTTATGCCACTTCTCAATAAAGTAGCAGAGCTTTGCGGTAAGCCATATGCGTATAAAACAGGTGCAAGTTATCGTGTTATTGCAGACCACATTCGTGCAGTTTCTTTCCTTGTCGCACAAGGTACAACCTTTGGTCGTGTAGGACGTGGTTATGTTCTTAGACGTATTCTTCGCCGTGCCGTTCGCCATGGGTATCTTTTAGGGCTTCGTGCTCCATTTATGTATCAACTTCTTGATACCTTGTGTGAACTTATGGGCAAACAATACCCTTACCTTGTTGCGAAAAAAGAGGTTATTGCTGAACAAATTAAAAATGAAGAAGAGAGTTTCTTTACAACCATCGCTTCAGGTTTAGAGTTGTTTGAAAAAGAGTTGCCAAATACCAAAGAGATGTTTAGTGGCGAAGTCGCATTTAAACTCTACGATACCTATGGCTTCCCTCTTGATCTCACTGCTGATATGCTTCGTGAAAAAGGTTTAAGTGTCAACGAAGCTGAGTTTGAAGCTTTAATGGCGGAACAAAAAGCACGTTCAAAAGCCTCATGGAAAGGCAGTGGAGACAAAGCAACTCAAGGTGAGTTTAAACCACTTTTAGAGAAATTTGGGCTTAACACTTTCGTGGGTTACACTCAAAAAAATGCAACAACAAAAGTATTAGCACTTTTAGATGAGAATTTTAAAGAGGTTCAGAGCCTTGAAGAAAATGGTTGGGTGATGTTCGCACAAACACCATTCTATGCAATGAGTGGTGGTCAAAGTGGTGATGAAGGTAGCATCGAAGGTTACGGTAAAGTACTTGATACAAAGAAATTCTTCGACCTCAATCTTTCACTTGTAGAACTCGAGAAACCTTTACACGTGGGTGATGAGGTAAGTCTTGTTGTTGATCTCTCTCGCCTAGAAATCGAAAAACATCACAGTGCTACACACCTTCTTCACAGCGCACTTCGTAAAGTGCTCGGTGAACACGTTTCTCAAGCAGGTAGCTTAGTAGAAAAAGATAGACTTCGTTTTGACTTCTCTCATCCTAAAGCACTCAGTAATGAAGAAATTACAAAAATTGAAGCGTTTGTGAACAGTGTCATTGCTAGTGGTGTCGAAGGGCAGACAAAACTTATGAATGTTGATGAGGCTAAAAACAGTGGCGCTATGGCACTTTTTGGTGAGAAATATGGCTCTGAAGTACGTGTTGTAAGCTTTGGCGATGCAAGCATCGAGCTATGCGGTGGAACACACGTCAGCAATACAGCCAACATCGGAAGCTTTTTCATCTTGAAAGAGAGCGGTGTGAGTGCGGGTGTGAGACGTATCGAAGCAATTTGTGGTAGTGCAGGACTTACATATGCTCAAAACTTAAGAGCTGAGCTTGAAGCGATTAAGGAAAGCGTAAAACACAAAGAACCACTCATTGGTATCAACCGTTTAAAAGAAGAGATTAAAACGCTTAAAACGGAAGTGGAATCACTCAATTCAATGGCAGGAAAAGCGGTTGAATCTGTAAATATTAATGGTGTTGAAGTGATTGTTGATGTGTTAGGTGCTGGAGATATTAAAGCACGCATCGATGATTTGAAAAATGAAAAAAATTCTGTTGCAGTACTTTTACTTCAAGTCAAAGATGACAAAGTAATGATTGCAGCGGGTGTTAAAAATGCGGGAATTAAAGCAGGAGCATGGATCAAAGAGATTGCTCCTATCGTTGGCGGTGGCGGTGGTGGTCGTGATGACTTCGCACAAGCAGGAGGCAAAGATGCCTCTAAAATCGAAGAAGCAAAATCAGCAGCGCTTGCGTACGCAAAATCTGTTTTGTAAGGCTGTTTGATGAGAGATTTTTTCATAGAGATATTTGGAGACTTTAGCAGAATCATAGTGTTTTTGCATATCATTAGTTCATCATTGCTGATTGGCAGTATGTTTGTCATGCGTTTTGTGATTCAGCCTGTTGAAGAAGATGTCCCTGATGAAAAGATTAAATACAGCAGTTGTATCAAGATGATGCGACGTTACATTTTGTTCTTAGTTCCAGTGATGATTGTTATTATTGCAACATCTGTGTTTATGCACATTGGACTTGGCTTTAAAAGTGGTAATCCAACAACGTATGTGATGGTGCATACGAAAGAGGCACTATGGACGTTTATTGCGTTTAACTTCATTTATATGTACTTTAAGTATTTACGCGCTAAAAAAGGTTTAGCAGAGGAAAATTACATTGAAGTGGAAGAGAATGTGATCTTAATGGTCAAATATCTCATTCCACTCAACTTGCTTCTTGCAATTATCTCGGTCTATTTTGGCGTTATTCTTCGAGGTTACTAAGATGCAAACGATTGTTTTAGGTTCTTCTTCTATCACAAGAGCGGAACTTTTGACACGCTTTGGTGTTCCTTTTATTCAAAGAGATGCTGGATTTGATGAAGAGAGCCTTCGCATAAGTGACCCAGCGCATTTTGTCTATCATGCAACCAAGGGGAAGATGCAAAGTTATCTTGAAACCTATGATTTGGAAATGCCTGTTTTGTGCGCAGACACCGTAGTAACAGCTAACGGAGAGATTTTGCGTAAAGCCAAAGACAAAGAGGATGCAAGGCGCATTTTAAAAGCACAAAGTGGCAACACAGTGAGTATTCTAACGTGTATGATTTACAAATCGAAAACCTGCGAGTTGATTGATCTTTCAAGCACGGATTATCTCTTCTTACCTTTTGATGAACAATCGCTTGATGCGTATTTACAAAGCGATGAGTGGCGAGGAAAAGCAGGGGCATGTATGGTAGAGGGATTTTGCAAATCCTATATCAAAGAAGTGCGCGGCTTAGAAAGTACTGCTATGGGGCTGAGTGTTGAGAAACTTCTTCCTTTCTTAACGTAACGATTCATGTATAAAAACGAACTTCAAGCCATCACAAAATCAAATCGTTACCGAAGCCGTAAGCTTTATAGTGACGATTTAGCGGATTTTAGCTCAAATGATTATCTAGGATTTGCCCAAAATCAGGCTCTTTTTGAGCGCTCTGTTGCACAAGTATCTAGGTATAAAACCCATGCTCCTAAGGCGTCTATTTTAGTCAATGGTTATCATCCTATTCATCAAGAATTTGAAGATTTTCTCATCCTCCACAATGGTTTTGAAGCAGCCCTAGTGTGTGGTAGTGGTTTTTTAGCCAATTTTTCTCTCATTGAAGCCTTGCCTCGAAAAAAAGACCTACTCATTTTAGATGAAGAGTACCATGCTAGCGGTATGGTAGCGTCTAAAACGGTGGATGCTGAAGTGTTGACATTTGCACACAACGATGCCAACCATTTAGAGAGCCTTATCAATACCCATAAACACAACCGTATTATTATAGCGGTTGAGGGTATTTACTCCATGAGCGGAGACCTTTTAAATAGAGAAATTTTTGATGTCGCTGATCGTTACAATGCGCTTTTGATTGTTGATGAAGCGCACAGTGTAGGTGTTGTAGGTGAAAATCTCAGAGGCGTATTTGATCTTTTTGGTATTACGCCTAAAGATAACCACATCAAGATGGGAACATTGGGTAAAGCTTTAGGAAGTTATGGTGCGTATATTTTATGCTCTCACCACATTGCAGAGTTTTTACAAAATCGTGCCAAAGCGATTATTTATACCACAGCCCCTTCGCTCTTTGATATTGCTTTAGGCTATCAGGGGTTACTCTTTATTTTAAAACATAGAGAAAAACTAAAAGTAGAGATCAAAGCACGACAAGCTATTGTACAAAAGAGCTTGGGAATGAACATTGAAGGGTTGATTTGTTCTTATCCTTTAAAAGAAGACTCTAATGCTTTGAGTGTTCAGCAGCACTTAATTGATGAGAAATTTTTAGTAGGGGCTATTCGTCCTCCAACAGTTCCAAAGCCCATTTTAAGGCTTATCCCAAGGTTGGGTGAGAGCACAGAAGCGTTAGAAACATTATGCCATCTGATTCAAAAGGAGAACTTTTGAGTTTTACGTGTAAACAACTTCTGATTAAAAGTAAAGAGAAAACATTGGTTGATGTTGCTTTTTCTTTTGAGAAGTCGTTTGCGCTTATTGGTGAGAGTGGAAGTGGTAAAAGTTTAACACTGAAAGCATTGTTGGGAATGTTGCCTCAAGAACTCTATTCATTGTTAGAGTATGATGCTTCTTATGCTCTAAAACGTGGGCAAAGCATCGCATTTGTACCACAAAATCCGTTTACAGCACTGTCGCCACTAACAAAAATAGAAAAACAATTTATGGCACCGCGAGAGCAAGCACAAAAGTACTTGCGTATGGTGGACTTAGAGATTGATTTTTTAGACCGCTTTCCCTCCGAGCTAAGCGGTGGACAATTACAGCGTCTTATTATAGCAATGGCATTGTCAATTGAGCCACGTTTATTGTTATTGGATGAGCCTACAACGGCGCTGGATGAAGAGAGTAAAACAACGGTACTGGATTTAATCAACACATTGCAAGAAGAGTGTGGATTTGATCTTTTATTTGTAACACATGATATTGGAACCATTGAGCATTTATGCAAAGAGGTAGGCATTATTAAAAATGGTAAAATCATTGAATCTGGTTTAACCAAAACAATTTTACATGACCCCAAAGAGGCTTATACAAAACAGCTTTTGGAGTCTGGATTTAGACAAAGGAGTTTTAGAGCGTGAAATATATAATGACAATTTTAACCATGCTTGGATTTGCTGTATTGATGGCAATTATCTTTTTATATGCACAAATTCGTTTTGATGCTTATAAAATTATTGATTATACACCCAAATTAACCACACAAATTTACGATAGAAACGGTGAGTTGGTTGCAAACCTTTTTGATGAAGAAAACAGAATTTATGTGGAGTTTAAAGATATTCCTGCACGTGTTATCGAAGCATTAATCGCAACGGAAGATACTTCATTTTTTGAGCATAATGGCATTAATATTGAGGCGATTTTTAGGGCACTCATTAAAGATATTCATGCAATGAAAATGGTTGAGGGTGCTAGTACGATCACCCAACAGCTCATTAAAAATACGGTTTTAACACGTCAAAAAACATTAACACGTAAAATCAACGAAGCGATTTTAGCCTATACGGTGGAGTCATCGCTCACCAAAGAGCAAATTTTAGAGCGTTATTTCAACCACGTCTATTTTGGGCATGGGTATTATGGCATTAAAACGGCAGCGCAGGGGTATTTCAATAAAACATTGGATGCGTTAACCATTAAAGAAATTGCTATGCTTGTGGGACTTCCTAAGGCTCCTAGTTCATACGATCCCACCAAACATATGGATCTCTCTTTAAGTAGAGCCAATCAAGTGGTTAATCGTATGTACACGCTTGGCTGGATTAGTGAAGCAGAATATACTAAGGCAACCCTAGAGCACCCAATGGTATATGATGAGACACTAACACGCAATAAAGCGCCTTACGTGGTAGATGAAGCCATTAAGAGTTTAGGGGCAGAATATGAAGACATCAAAAAAGGTGGATATAAAATTTATCTCAGCATCGACCTAAAACTCCAACAGTTAGCGCATGAATCACTCAATGTCGGATATAAGGGCATGGTATCTCGTCTTGGAAAAGATGTCAATAGCAGTGAACTCAATGGTGCGATGGTCGTTATGGAAAATGGCACTGGCAATGTTTTGGCCCTTGTGGGAGGCGTTGATTATGCAAAAAGTAGCTTTAATCGTGCAACCCAAAGTAAACGCCAACCAGGTTCGAGTTTTAAACCTTTCTTGTATCAAAAAGCCCTAGATTGGGGCTATTCACCACTCTCAGAAATCCCTGATATTTCACGAACGTATGTGAATAGCGAAACAGATGAGACATGGACACCAAAAAACTATGAAAATGATTTTGAAGGTTTGATTACGCTCAAAGAAGCATTAGTGCATTCACGTAACCTCGCAACCATTAACCTTTTATCACTTTTAGGACTCGATACTGTTTATAAAGAGCTTAAAAAAGATGGATTTAAAAGCCTCACGATGGATCTTTCTATAGCGCTTGGTAGTTTTGGTGTTTCACCGCTTGAGTACAGTAGCTTTTACTCGATGTTCCCAAATTATGGTGTAAGAACGGATCCACTATTGGTTCGAAAAGTGATCAATCGTCAAGGTGTTGAAAAGATTTACGAAGCAAAAACACAAACCATTACGTCGCCAAAACAGAGTTATTTGATGATCGATATGATGAAAGAGGTTGTGAAACGAGGAACAGGGCGAAATGCTCAAGTTCCTGGCATTGAGATAGCTGGTAAAACGGGAACAACCAACAGCAGTGTGGATGTATGGTTCTGTGGTTTTTCTCCTGATATCGAAGTCATTACATGGTATGGAAATGATAACAATACACCCCTCAAAAAAGGTGAAACAGGAGGCAAGGCAGCCGCTCCAGCCTTTAAGCATTTTATGACAAAGTATGTAGAATTGCACCCAGAAACAACACGTGAATTTAAAATGCCAGAAGGTGTCAATGCGCGTAAAGTCGATGGTACGACAGAGTTCTTTACAGATGTCTCTCCATTTCCTAAAACCAATACAAAGCAACTCAAAGAAGAGGGTGGGTTGATATTCTAATGAAGTAAGGAAAAGCTTCGTAGTACGTTGTAGTGCGGAGTTTCTCGAGCTTTGTTTGAATACCATCCAAAATTTAATTCTGCCTCATAGAGGCAAGCTTCAGTGCACAGCACAGCGTAGCTTTTCAAGCTTTGCTTTTAAAAAGTGTGTAAAAAAAATGAAGATGGAAAATTAAGTTAATTCTGCCTCGTAGAGGCAAGCTTCAGTGCACAGCGCAGCGTAGCTTTTCAAGCTTTGCTTAAAAAGCGTGTAAAAATAAAAAAAGGGGATGAAGAGCTTTCGCCCCTCACCCCCTTCAATCATCTTTTAAAAGATTAGACTAGCAAGAGAATACAGTTTTGAATTCAAATGCTGTAGGTCTAGCCTCATCTGGCCAAACTTGAGTTTCAAATTTGTAGTGTTGGTATGTATCGATAAACTCTTTTGTCATAACTGGTTTAAGGTACTCATTGTCACGAATAAGTGCTTCAAGTGATCCTCTTAGAGTGTGAGGCATTTGGTTGATACCTTTTTCTCTAATTTCATCCAGTGTCAATTCAAATAAGTCTTCATCCATTGGTCCAACTGGTTCAGTTTTAGTATTGATACCGTCAATTCCAGCAAGAAGCATAGAAGCAAATGCAAGGTATGGACATGATGTTGAATCTGGGAAACGCATCTCAACACGAACAGATTTCTCGCCTGCACCGTAAGGAATACGGCATGAAGCTGAACGATTTTGCATAGAGTATGTAAGAATTGAAGGAGCTTCAAACCCTGGGATAAGACGTTTATATGAGTTAGTTGATGGGTTTGTAAATGCTGCAACACTTCTAGCGTGTTTCAAGATACCACCGATGTACCATCTAGCCATATCGCTAAGGTTTGCGTATTCGCCAGCTTTAAAGAATAGGTTTTTACCATCTTTCCAGATTGATTGGTGAACGTGCATACCGCTACCATTGTCACCGTAAAGTGGTTTTGGCATAAAGGTTGCTGTTTTACCGTTTAGGTGCGCTACCATTTTAACAACGTATTTGTATTTTTGAACGTTATCTGCTGCTTCGATGAGTGTACCAAATTTAACACCAATTTCGCCTTGTGCTTGAGCAACTTCGTGGTGAACAACGAATACTTCAAGACCAACTTGTTTGAGTGTTTGTACCATCTCAGCACGTAAATCTACCATAGAGTCGATTGGTTGAACTGGGAAGTAACCACCTTTTGTACCTGGACGGTGACCTGTGTTGTAACCATCTGTATAACTTTTAGCGCTATTCCAAGCACCTTCTTCTGAGTCAACTTCATAGTACGAACAGTTGATGTCATCTCTGATTTTTACATCGTCAAATACGAAAAATTCATTTTCTGGTCCAAAGTAAGCAACATCACCAAGACCTGTTTCCGCAAGGTATTTTAATGTTTTTTTAGCGATACTTCTTGGACATTTCTCATAAAGGTCACCTTTATAAATGTCAAAAACATCACAGAATACAACAACAGTTGAGTCCGCTGTAAATGGATCTAAAAATGCTGTTTCCGCTTCTGGCTTAAGGAGCATATCTGATTTGTTAATTGGCTGCCAATGTTCAATAGATGAACCATCAAATGGGATACCATTTGCAAAAGAATCTGCACTAATAGCTTCCATAGTATATGTAAGGTGGTGCCATGTTCCTTTCATGTCAGTGAAACGAAAATCGACAAATTCAACTTCATTGTCAGCACAGTATTTGAAAAACTCTTCAACACTGTTTACGAACTTACCCATGTTGTAACTCCTAAATTTTAAATTTTAGTAATTTTATCAGATTGAACTGAAAATAAGATTGCTTAGATTGCTTAAAAATTAACCAATATTCGATCTCTACTTTCAAAAGTTGCACATTTTTTATACCCATATGCTTTTGCAACCTCTCGAAGTTCCTCTTGTTGATACCCGATATGGCTCATAGCATGGGCATCTGAACCAAATGTAATAGGAATATCATGTTCTGCTATGAGTTCTAAAAGAGGATTACTTGGGTACTGCTCTCCTACAGGTTTACGGTAGCCTGCAGCGTTGAGTTCAATAGACATATTTGCCTTTTTTATAGCTTTAATGGCCTCTTGAGCTATGAGTCTTACATCTTTTTTAGGTAAGTAATTAAATACTTTAATGAGATCTAAATGCCCTACAATATCAAAGAGTCCACTTTTTGCCATAAAGGTGATTGCTTCAAAATAACGCTCCCATACTTCATCAATATTTTTGGTGCGATACTCTCCTATAAATTCAGGATTGTCAAATCCCCATGAACCCAAATAATGTACAGAACCGATAAAATAATCAACGTTTCGTTGAAGGACACGTTCATCAATGTAGCCTTCTAAAAAATCAACTTCATAGGCCAATAAAATCTTGATCTGGTCTTTGTATTTATCTTTAAGTGCCAAGACCTCTTTTTCATAGTTTCCCATCTCATGAAAGCCCATACGATAAGCTTCATCGAAATTCATAGGCGCATGATCGGAAAAACCAAATACATCTATTTTTTTAGCAATAGCCGTTTGAATGTACTCTTCCATACTTCCTTCTGCATGGTTACACAAAATGGTATGATTATGTAGGTCAATGATCATAATCGTCTTCCTTCTCTTTGGGGTCTTTAAATTAAATTATATAAAAAGTTCACTATAATAGACCATAATTTGTCATTTTGAGGAGAAAGCTTATGACGCAAGAAGAACTTGATGCTTTGATGGCGGGCGATTTAGATGATATGGACGATGTTGCGCCAACAGAGACAGCGTTTGAAGAGAGTGCTGAGCTAGAAGATGAATCTATGGATAGCGATACCTTAGATGTGGAACAAGATAAAGCTGCTACCCAAATGATGCATGAGTATAGACCATCATCAACCATGTCTTGGCCACCGCCACCACCAACAGATGATCATAAAATGGTGCATCAGCTTGATGATGTGACGAAAGATTCTGAAATCAAAGCAACACAAGTTTTTGATAAACTTGAAACCGTTAATAACTTTATGCTCAGTGCAGAGGAAAATGCAAAAGAAGTTATAAAACTCATTGAAAGCAATATTTCCTTGTTTGAGACTTTGGTTACAAAGTTTCCTAAAATTGAGCAGTTCCAACAAGCACTTGATGACAATAAAGCGATGAAAGATCGTGTCGAAGATCTTTTAATGAATGCTCAAATGGCTGAAGATGAAATTATGATGACCATGGATATTATGCAGTATCAAGATATTCACCGTCAAAAAATTGAACGTGTAATTAATGTTATGCGTGCGCTTTCAAAATACATGAGTGCTCTCTTTGAAGGTTCCAAAGATGACTCTAAACGTGTGAGTTCAGCTGTCCATATTCATGGTGATGAAACAACAGAAGATGTTGTAACCAGTGAAGATATTGAAGCGTTAATTGCTAGTTTAGGAAAGAAATAGGTGTCAAACGTCGAACTGCTTTCTCCTGCTGGAAATTATGAAAAACTAAAAATAGCGCTTGCTTATGGCGCAGATGCCGTGTATGCGGGTGTGAGTCACTTCTCACTTCGCATACGCTCAGGTAAAGAGTTTACCTATGAGAGCTTTGAAGAAGCGATTAAATATACCCATACTATGGGTAAACAACTCTATGTTACCATCAATGGATTTCCATTCAATGCACAAATTTCACTGTTAGAAAAACATATTGAACGAGTGGCTGCGATGAATCCAGATGCGTTTATTGTAGCTGCACCAGGTGTTATAAAATTAGCCCAGAAAATTGCGCCTCACATTCCTGTGCATCTTTCCACGCAAGCGAATGTTTTGAACTACCTTGACGCTGAGGTTTACTATGACATGGGTGTAAAGCGTATTATTGCTGCCCGTGAAGTGAGCCTCAAAGATTTAGAGCAAATTAAAGCACGATTGCCAAAACTTGAACTTGAAGTGTTTGTGCATGGTTCCATGTGTTTTGCGTACAGTGGTCGTTGTTTGATTAGCTCGGTGCAAAGTGGTCGTGTATCGAACCGTGGAAGTTGTGCCAATGATTGTCGTTTTCCTTATACCTTATATGCTCATAATGAAGAGAGTGGAACACTGTTCCGCGTGGAAGAGAGTGAAGAAGGTACTCACATTATGAATGCGAAGGATCTCAATTTAAGCGCTCATGTCAAAGAAATTCTTGATTCTGGAGTGATTGATTCACTCAAAATTGAGGGCCGAACAAAAAGTGCCTATTATGTAGGAATTACTACAAAGACATACCGTCAAGCCATTGATGATTACTACGCGAATCAATTTGATGCCAGTAAATATACGGCTGAATTAGATACAACAAAAAATCGAGGGTTCAGTGATGGCTATTTAGTCAATCGCCCTTATGAGAAAAATGAAACTCAAAACTTAGCACACTCTATTAGTGAGGGCACTCATCAAGTGATTGCCCAAGTGAGTGAAGATGGCACAAACTGTCTTTGCAAAGATGTCTTATTGTTGCATACTCAGTATGAATTGGTGATGCCAGCACATATAAACATAGAGCCTGTGGATAATGAAATTGGAACTATTTCCCAAGAAGAAGGTTTTTGGAAAGTAAGCTTTAAAAAGCTTCAAACACCAAGTGGAAAATTATTTGATGAAATTCATAGCGGTAATACAAATGCTATTGTCTTACCAACTGTATTACCAGGATTTACATTTTTAAGAGCAAAAATAAAAGGATAAATATGAAGTTCGTTTCTATTTTAATGGGAAGTAAAAGTGACTATACGGTTATGGAAGAGTGTGCTAAAACATTAGAAAAATTTGGCGTTATGTATGAGATTATTGTTTCATCAGCACACAGAAGTCCTGATCGTACCCATCAGTATGTTAAAAATGCTGAAGCAAAAGGTGCAAAAGTGTTTATCTGTGCAGCAGGTATGGCAGCGCATCTTGCTGGTGTTGTTGCTTCTCTTACAACCAAACCTGTTCTTGGTGTTCCAATGAAGGGTGGCGTTATGGAAGGTATGGATGCACTTTTAAGTACGGTTCAAATGCCTGGTGGTATGCCAGTTGGTACCGTTGCTATTGGCTCTGCAGGTGCTGTTAACAGTGCTTATTTAGCAATGCAAATTTTGGCGATTGAAGATGAAGAGTTGGCTGCTAAACTTAAAGAAGACCGTATCTTAAAAGCGAAAAAAGTTGAAACTGATTCTATGGGTATTGAAGTAATCATCTAAAAGGTATAACAATGAACAGTTGGTTGGAAATTGAAGAGTTTAGTACATTAGTCAATTTGGATATTTCTGCCATTCAAGCATTAATCGAAGAAGGCAAATTAATCTCAAAAGAAGAAGATGGACAGTGTTTTGTTGAAGTGAGTCGTAGTGCGCAAGCATTGATTCCTGCAACACGTGGAATTGTCGTTGACAATAACTATGAAAGTTCTTCTGTAAGTATGAGTTCTGAATTTGTTGAGAAAACGGTTGGTGCCATTTTAAGTTTACATGAAAAAGTCTTAGATGCTAAAGAGGAAACACTTGATGCGCTCAAAGGCGAAAATCGCTTTTTAAAAGAGGCTCTTTTCTCGATGCAAGAACTGTGTGATGAAGATAGAAAAGTGATTGAAACACTTACAAAACAACTAGAGTTATTACAAGATGAGCTTGAATTTACCAAGCGAAAATATAAAATGATGTGGAACAAAGCGGTTGAGAGTTATACTCCACCGACCAAATAAAAGGAAAAGATAGTGTTAACTTTTAGTCAGATGCTTTTAAACCTCCAAACTTTTTGGCAAGATCAGGGCTGTACAATAGTGCAACCATACGATATGCCTGCAGGTGCTGGAACATTTCATAATGCAACGTTTTTAAGAAGTTTAAGCAGTAAACCTTGGGCAACAGCTTATGTAGCACCAAGCCGCAGACCAACAGATGGTCGTTATGGAGAAAATCCAAACCGTTTGGGCAGTTATTATCAGTTCCAAGTGCTTATCAAACCAAGCCCTGATAATATTCAAGAGCTTTACCTTAAAAGCCTTGAGATGCTTGGACTTGACATCAAAAAACATGATATTCGTTTTGTCGAAGACAACTGGGAATCACCAACACTTGGTGCATGGGGACTTGGCTGGGAAGTTTGGTTAGATGGTATGGAAGTAACGCAATTTACCTATTTTCAGCAAGTAGGTGGTATTCCTTGTAACCCTGTATCGGTTGAGATTACCTATGGAGTGGAACGTCTTGCGATGTATTTACAAGAAAAAGAGTCTGTTTTTGATCTTGTATGGAATGAAAATCAGTTTGGCGTAACAACATATGGTGATGTTCATAAACAAAGTGAGTATGAATTTAGTAAATACAATTTTGAAATAGCTAACGTTGCGATGTTATTTGAACACTTTGAAAATGCTCAAGTAGAGTGCAAACGTTGTCTTGAAGAGAATTTACCGTTACCTGCGTATGATTATTGTTTAATGGCTTCTCATACATTTAACGTTTTGGATGCTCGTAAAGCTATCTCTGTCACGCAGCGTCAAAACTATATTTTAAAAATTCGTGAACTCGCAAAAGGGTGTGCTGTTAAGTACAAAGAAGTGGTGGGATAATGAAATTAGGGGCAATCTATGATTATTTAGATGCATTAAGCCCCTTTGCTACGCAAGCTGCTTGGGATAATAGCGGCTTGCTTATTGGAAGCAAAGACGATGAGATAGAACAGATTTATCTTAGCCTTGATGTCGATAGTAAACTCCTAGAAGAAGTTTTACCAAACTCACTTATCATTACCCATCATCCTCTTATTTTCAGTGGATTAAAGCAGCTTAACTTCGCAAAATATCCTTCGAATTTGATCCAAACAATGGTACAAAAAAAGATTAGTTTGATTGCGATGCATACTAATTTTGATCTTTCTCACCTTAATGCTTATGTTGCTTCAAAATTAGGTTTTGAGATACAAGAGAGTAGAGAGTTTGTTGCGTATTGTGAAGTCAACAAAAGTTTTGATGATTTGATTGTACAGGTTAAAGAAGTTTTTGGCATTGAACATATACGAGTTGTAAAAGCAAAAGAGTGGATAAATCGTTGTGCTATTACAACAGGTTCTGGAGGTGATTTGATCTCTAAAATTGATGCAGATTGTTTTCTAAGTGGTGATCTAAAATATCATCAAGCTTTAGAAGCAAAAGAAAATAACCTCTCATTAATCGACATTGGTCACTTTGAGTCCGAGCGCTATTTCCCAGAGTGTTTGGCCAAATATTTGAAAAATTTGCCATTAAAAGCTATAATGTCAAATTCTAAAAATCCGTTTCAGTATACATAGAGGACACACAAGATATGAATAAGTATTTAGAGCAATTAATTGAGCTTTCCAAATTAGACAAAGAGATCGACGATTTTGGTCCACGTATTGCCAAAGTTGAGAAAATGTTGAAGCTTTCTTTAGACAAAGAGAGAGATTTAAAACTCCAAGCTGAGTCTTTCCAAGCAGACATTGCAGATGCGAAACTCAAAAAAGCGAAAAATGAAGCACATCTTGCTGAATTATCTTCAAAGCTTAAAGACCTTGCGAAAAAAAGTTCTTTAGTTAAAACAGCAAAAGAGATTAAAGCACTTCAACTTGAAGAAGAGATTTCAAAAGAGCAATGTGACTTTGCAAATGATGAAATTAACCGTTTAGACAAAATTATTGATTTGAAACAGACAAATATCGCTGCATTGCAAGAAAAAATTGCTGAAGCTGCGAAAGAAGCAGAAGAGATTAAATCATCAATTGATTCTCAAATCCAAGCGATTGAAGAAGAACGTAAAAATGTTTATCAATCAAAAGATGAACTTGTCTCTGGAATGAGCCAAAAAATCTTAACGTTTTATCAAAAAATCCGTAAATGGGCTCAGAATTCAACTGTAGTACCTGTAAAAAAACAAGCATGTTATGGTTGTTTTATGCGTATTAATGACAAAACATATGCAAGTGTTTTAAAACAAGATGACATTGTAACATGCCCACATTGTGGTCGTATTTTATATAAAGAGATAGAGGACGCTAAGGCGTAAGCTTTGAGCTTTTTTTACTACTTTTTGGCAGCGTTACTCTACATTGTAGCGTTGCCTTACTTAATGTACCTTCGTTTCAAACCAAAATACATAGATTCAATTCCTGCGCGCTTTTTTTTGAAAAACAATGTTCCTTTTTCTCAAAATGGTATTTGGTTTCATGCGTGTTCTTTTGGCGAAGTACGTTCATTGACACCATTTATCGATCAAATTGAGCCTGAGAATGTTCGTATTAGCGTTATAACACAAACAGGTTTCAAAGAAGCGTACAAACATGAACGTGTAGAAGTACGTTATTTGCCTTTTGAAATCTTTTTGCCTTTTTGGATACGAAAACAAAAAGTATTGGTTGTTATGGAAGCAGAGCTTTGGCCACTGTTATTTATTGTTGCTAAGGCTAAAGGCATAAAAACGGTTTTACTCAATGCTCGCATATCTGATAATTCCTATGCGTCCTATCAAAAGTTTTCTTGGTTGTACCGTTGGATTTTTTCTCATATTGATCTTGTATTTGCCCAAAGCAAAGAGGATGATGAGAGACTAAAATATTTAGGCGCTAAGGATGTTCGTGTCTGTGGAAATATCAAAGCGTTTAGCGAATATGAAGTGACGCATCATTATGCAAAGGCAGAGGCGAAAAGAGTCATTGTAATGGCAAGTACGCATGAAGGAGAGGAAGATATCATTTTATCAAATCTTTCTTTATTGCAAAACGATCAGTTAATCGTAGTACCAAGGCATCCTGAGAGGTTTACAAAGGTAGATAAACTTTTAAATGAGTACTCTCTTAAAATGAATAAAACCTATCAAAAGTTATCTGAGCAAAATACTCTCTCTTGTGATATTGTTTTATGTGACAAAATGGGTGAGCTTATTAATCTGTATGCGATTGCAGATATTGTCATTTTGGGAGGCTCTTTTATCGATGGTATTGGTGGACATAATCCACTGGAACCTGCCTTCTTTGAAACAAAAATTATCAGTGGCGAGTTTATCTTTAATCAAAAAGTTCTTTTTGAAGCAGTTGAAAATATCATTGTCAGTAATGTTGAAGATTTAAAAAATGTTTTTGATCGTATTGAAACTTATCCAAAAAGTACGATCACACATCGTGGTGATATTAAACCACTATTAGAGCAAATATTAGGAAAATAAAATGGAAAAAGCATATAAATTATTAGCCCTTCAAGAGGGTATTTCAAATCGTGCAGCAAAAGACCTCATCGATAGAGGTGTCGTGTATGTAGCAGGTAAAAAAGTAAGCGTTGCAAGAGGTGAATTAAGCCCTAGTACAAAGTTCAAAATCGAAAAAATTGCACCAATTAAAGTGTTATTTGAAGATGAATTTATTATGGCAGTAGATAAGCCCGCTTTTATGACTTCTGAAGAAGTTGCAGAGATCAAAAAACTGCCTCTTTTACACAGACTAGATCGTGAAACCAGTGGCGTTTTGCTTTTAACTAAAGATGAAGAATTCCGTAAAAAAGCTGTTAATGCTTTTAAAAAACGAGAAGTTCAAAAAGAGTATTTAGCGGTAGTAGAAGCAAGAATCATGGAAGCAATGGAGATTAATGCTCCTATCTTAACGATTAAAAAAGGCAATACTGCCTATAGTAAAATCAGTGACGAGGGCAAAGAGGCAATTAGCCACATTGAGCCTCTTATGATTGAAGGTAAACGTTCAAAAATTAAAGTACGCATTGAAACGGGTAGAACACACCAAATTAGGGTACATCTTAAAAGTATTGGCGCTTCTATTTTAGGTGATACTGAATACGGCGGAAGACCTCATAAACGATTAATGTTACATGCTTCAAAAATTATGCTTTTAGGATATATATTTCAGACAAAAGAACCTGAAGATTTCCTGAAATTCGCAGCTATTTAGATTAGCAGTGAAATGCTATAAAAGCCTATAAAATGGGCATTTAAAACATTTGTAAAATAATTTTTAAGATGTTGTTTTTAAGGATTAATTTAGTTTAAAGTATTGCTTGTGTATAATTTCGCGTTTTAAATCATAACCTATTAGGTTATAGTATAAAGAAGGATCATCTGTGTTTGAGGTATTAACCGATTCATTTCGTTCTGCCATTAATAAAATTCGCTTTAGTGATGATGAAAAGTCATTAAAAAATGCTTTAGAAAATTTAAAAAAAGCACTTTTAAAAGCAGATGTGCATCATAAAATTGTACGTGATTTATTGCGTCAAGTAGAAATTGAAACAAAAGCAAAAGGAATTGGACAAGCCAATTTTTTACGCTCTTTAAAAACTAATTTAACCACAATTTTAACAGTACCTGGACGACAAGGTTTTGTTTTCGCTTCTAAGCCCCCAACAACTGTTTTGATGGTAGGTTTGCAAGGAAGTGGTAAAACAACCACAACAGTAAAATTAGCCAATTATCTCAAATTGAAACAAAAGAAAGTTTTAGTTGTTGCATGTGACCTTCAACGTTTAGCGGCAGTTGAGCAATTACGCCAACTTTGTTCTGCGAATGAAATTGATCTTTACTCAGAAGATGCAAATGTCAATTCTGTGCAAATCGCTAAAAATGCGATGAAAAAAGCAAAAGAAGGCCTTTATGATGTCGTTCTTATCGATACTGCAGGTCGTTTAGCGATTGATGCAGAGTTGATGGAACAACTTGAAGCGATTAAAAAAGAAGTTACACCAGATGAGATTTTTTACGTTGCCGACTCCATGACAGGTCAAGATGCTGTCAAAAGTGCTGTAACGTTTCATGAAAAAATTACACTTAGCGGTGTCATTTTAAGTAAATTTGATGGTGATGGAAAGGGTGGTGTTGCTCTTGGTATTGCTGAGCAAACTAATGTACCACTTCGTTTTATCGGTGTGGGTGAAAAAGTTGCAGATTTAGAACATTTTATTCCTGATCGAATAGTGAGTCGTTTAATGGGCGAGGGTGACCTTGAAACCTTGGCTGAAAAAACAAGTGCTATTATTGATGAGAAACAAGCAAAAGCATTGACTAAAAAGATCAAAAAAGGTGAATTCAACTTCAATGACTTTTTAGATCAAATGGAGCAAATGAAAAAGCTTGGTAGTATGAAATCATTGATTGGTATGATCCCTGGTCTTTCATCAGTGGCTGGAAAACTCCAAGATGTTGATATGGAAAATTCTGTTGAGATGAAACGCATCAAGGCGATGATTGGTTCTATGACAAAAAAAGAGCGTGAAGATCCAGAGTTACTCAATAACAGTCGTAAAAGAAGAATTGCAGAAGGTTCAGGACTCTCTCAAGTAGAGGTCAATCGTTTCTTAAAGCAATTTGGCAATGCCGCGAAAATGGCGAAGAAGTTCTCAGGTAAAAAAGGAATGCAAGATCTTCAAAATATGCTTGCACAAAGTAAACACGCACACCTTCGTTAAGGTGTGACGGTTTATATCTGCATGTACATGTTACATGCAAATCTAAGTCGTAGAAAAAATTTAAGGAGACCATAAAATGGCAACAGTTGTAAGATTAACAAGAATGGGTAGAAATAAAACTCCATTTTACAGAATTGTCGTAACAGACAGCAGAAAAAAACGTGACGGTGGTTCAATCGAAACTATCGGTTATTATAACCCTCTAAGCAATCCTCAAACCGTTAAATTTGATGCAGAGAGACTTGCTTACTGGAAAAGCGTTGGCGCAAAGCTTAGTGACAGGGTTGCAAAAATCACTGGTAAATAATCATGATTGACAAATTCCTCGAAGAGTTTGCCAAACTTTTGGTAGATAATCCAGCGGGTGTACGTGTTGAGCGAAGTGATGTTGATGGAACATTTTGCGAAGTTGTCATCTATGCGGATAAAATTGATACTGGTAAATTGATTGGTAAAGATGGCAAAATGATCAATTCACTCAAAACGCTTATCTCTGGATGTAAAGCAAAAGACGGTAAATCGTATAGAGTTACGGTCAAAGCTAACGATGAATAATCAATCTTCACTCATTGAAGTCGCTCAAATTGGGCGACTTGTGGGCTTAAAAGGTGAGTTGAAACTTAACCTTCAGTGTGATTTTCCTGAGCAATTTAAAAAAGGCAAAAAGTTCACGACTCAAAAAGGTGAAGTACTTGAAGTCTTTTCGTATAATCAAACACGTGGACTTATCTCTTTTGTTGGATATCAAGACAGAGAGTTGGCTTCAAAACTGGTGAACACTTTTTTGCTGACAACACAAGAAAATTCAGTCAATGAATGTGCCTTAAAAGAAGGCGAATTCTTTTGGTTTGATTTAATTGATGCGCGTGTGATTGACGAAGATGGCACACTGTTGGGAAAAGTTGACGAGATAGAACGTATTGCAGCAACGGATTATTTGGTGATTAAAACCGATGATACTTTGATCAAAAAAGGAATGGCAAAGTCTTTTTATTTGCCATATATTGAGCGTTATATCATTACATTTGATAAAATCAAAAAAGAGGTACTAAGCAAAGATGGTTTAGGAATTCTGGAGAACTCCTAATGCATTTTACCTATGTAACACTTTTTGAAGGATTGATTACTTCATATTTTGAAGATTCAATCTTAAAACGTGCCATTGCAAAAGAGCTTTTACATGTTGATTTTGCAAATCCACGCGATTTTACAAACAATAAGCATGGCAAAGTGGACGATTATCAAGCGAGTGGTGGTGCAGGACTTGTCCTATTCCCTCAGCCTTTGTTTGATCTTTTACGACATATCAAGCAGGCGTCTTTAGATGCGTATATTGTTTTTCCAACTCCATCAGGAAAACTTTTTACGCAAAATGATGCAAAGCGATTAGCCTCTAAGAAGCATATCGTTTTTGTCAGTGGACGTTATGAAGGAATTGATGAGCGAGTTATTGAAACATTTGCTGATGAGCTTTTTTGCATAGGAGACTATGTTTTAACAGGCGGAGAACTTCCAAGTCTTGTGATGAGTGATGCGATTAGTCGTAACATAAAAGGCGTTCTTGGTAATGAAGATTCTTTGAGTATGGAAAGTTTTGAGAGCCCACTTTTAGAGGCTCCGTGTTTCTCAAAACCACCGATTTATGAAAATAAATCAGTGCCCTCAGAGTTTTTAAAGGGAAACCACGCTAAAATCACAAGCTTAAAAAATAAAATGTCTGAATCTAAGACCAAATATTTCAGACCAGATCTGTTTTCTCGCTTTAGCGTGAAGCATTAGAATGAACAAAAAGGATAATAGATGAGAAATAAATATATTGAAGCTTTTGAAGCAGGACAGATTGCTGAGAAGAATGTTCCTGATTTTAGAGCGGGTGACACAGTAAGAGTTGCCGTTAAAATTGTTGAAGGCGATAAACAACGTGTTCAAAATTTTGAAGGTATTTGTATTGCAAGAAGAGGTTCTGGCGTAGGCGAGACCTTTATGGTTAGAAAAATCGGTGCAAACAGTGTTGGTGTTGAGAGAATTTTCCCAATTTACTCTGATAGTATCGAAGAGATCGTTGTTGTAAGACGTGGTGTTGTAAGACGTGCTAAACTCTTCTATCTTAGAGATAGACGTGGTAAAGCTGCAAAAATTAGAGAACTTAGAAAATAATACTTTTTGGGCAGTAACAAAAATCATGTTGCTGCCTTTCCCCTCACACTTCTTCTTTTAATCTTATCCATTCGATGAAACTCCAAGAACGCTGTTTAACCTGTATTTACGACCAAACAAAACGTGTCTGCGAACTTTTAAATGTAGATGAACACCAAGCCCATAAGATTGATTGTTTAGCACATGAACAGATTGCGACGTTTGATATGAATCAAACACCACCTCACAATGCTGCACCGCTTTATGAAGCAATGGCAGAGGTCTTAGGCGTTCATGATTTGTATGCACAGTTTAAAGCGGACTCTTCAAAAAAAGCAAAAGCATTTCTACCTTTATGTGAACAAAAAATTAAAGCAAGTTCTCATAAACTTTTTGAAGCGACTAAAACAGCCGTTGCAGGTAATGTCATAGATCTTGCTGCAGTTATGCTGTATGATCTTGAAGAAGAATTAGAAAAAATCTATCATACGCCATTTGCCATTGACGATTTTGCTTTGCTTGAGCAACAATTAGCTCATACCCAAACACTTGTTTATTTAGCTGATAATGCAGGTGAAGAGATTTTCGATAAGCTCTACATTCAAACGATCAAAGAACTTTTCCCAAAAATCAATGTCTATTATTTTGTTCGAGGGCGACCGATCATTAATGATTTAACATGCCAAGATGCTTTAGCTTCTGGAATGAATGAAGTTGCTACGATAGTGGATAGTGGTGTGCCAACTCCTGGTCTTGCTATGGAACTGATGAATGAAAATGCACGAATTTTGTTTGAAAAAGCAGAATGCATTATCTCTAAAGGTATGGGAAATTACGAGTGTTTAGGTGAAGTTGAAGGCTTGCCTATTTTTTTCTTGTTTAAAGTAAAATGCAATGTTGTTGCCCAAGCTGTGGGTGCACAGCTTGGTAGTATTGTTTGTAAAAAAGGAGTGTAAAACACTTTCTTCTCCAAAAAACATCTTTCCTCTTCCTCTCTTAATTCACAAAATATTCATGAACACTTCTTTTAAATTTTGTGAATTA
>CAYXNJ010000021.1:0-38827 GCA_964466465.1 uncultured Sulfurospirillum sp. | reverse complement strand
GTTCAATATTTGAAAATTGTTCTTGTGCTTCGCTAGCATCTCTAAAATCAATCAAAATTTTTTGCAAAAAAGAGGCTTGCGTTGGGCGGGTGACTTTATCTCCTTTTACAAGAAATCCCCCGCCTTCTTTCTGATGAATACGAATAAGAATATTCTCCCCTTGGGTAGAGGCCATCACAAGTTTATTGCCCCTTTTAGAGCAAGCTTCATAATGAAATGTTGTCTCTTTATACGTACAAGGGTAACTTAATGGTTTCAGTGTTTGCGTGTGAAAATTTGGCATTAGCGACAATTATTCCTTCGGAGTCTTGATGACAACACTATCAGAAGGGTTAGAAGCAATGCCGTATTTATCAATCGCGATAATTTTATATTTATATTCAACGCCACGAACGGTATCTTGATCTACAAAATTACTCTCAAAAATGCCTGTAAAACTCTGTTTTTGTGTTTTTCCAGAGAGTTCAAACTCTTTAGTTACTGTATATTTAATCGCATTTTCATCACCACCCCATGTGATAAAAATAGCGCTACCATCATACTTTGCAGAACTTACGACAGGAGCATTCAATGCAGCAAGGGTCATACCTGATACAGTACCTTCTTGTTTGGATTCCAAACCATCCACATCCACAGCTACAACACGGTAATAATAAGTCTTACCATTTTCACTAATCAAATCTTCAAACTCTGTATTAGCTGTTTTACCATAAAAGCTATAAAAAAGGCTCGATGTAGGGGAACGGTAAATTTTATAATAGGCAAAATCGCTTGTAGTCGAAGGATTCCATGTTAGAAGAATTTTCTTAGGCAAATCGGTAGTTGCTTTTACCCCTGTAATAGCACGAGGAAGCGGTTTCGAATGCGCTTCAACCGTATCGCTTGGCTTAGAGAGAACACCATCATTTGTTTTGACTTTGACACGGTAACGATACACATAGTTATCTTTAATATCACGATCGATGTATTCGGCATTCAATCTGCCTTTAACCTTACCTACTTCTTCCCATGCAGTTGATTTATACTCATTACGCTCAACAATATAGTATTCAACATTTTCCAACGAATGCGGTCTCCAAATCACTTTAATACGAGCAGGAAGTCCTGAAACGGCATTGATGAATGAAACAGGCTCTACCGAAGCAAGTGTTGCAGTCTTAGCAACAGGAGCTGCCGTTGTGACGTTTGCCATCATACTTAAGCCTGATTCATGTTTATCCACTGAATATGCACTGATCTGGTACGCATAAGTTGTATTGGGTCTTAAGTTTGTATCGACATAATGTGAAATATATCTGTCTTTAATCGTAGCAATTTTTTTCATACTATTACCATCTTGGCGGTATAAATAGTAGCCCTCAATTTCTGCACTGTAAATGGGCGTCCATTCAAAACCAACTTCCGTTGAGCCAGCCAGTGTGCGAAGACTTTCAACGCGTGGTAAAGAAGCGTCCACTATCGGCTCTTTTGGTGTTTCAGGTGTTTTTGTACACCCACCTATCATGAGACTCAAAGCCATTAACGATGCTATCCAAAGTAATTTTTTCATCGACTTCTTCCTTAATGAAATGCTGTGTTAAGTAGGTATTAAAATCATCCCATAATGGGGCATTAATCTGCAATAATTTCCCTGTTCTTGGATGTTTTAAATACAAAATATATGCGTGTAACATAACTCTTGGTATTGTACCATTTTGGCTCTTAAAGCCGTATAAACTATCTCCCAATATATGGCGTGAAAGCGCTTGAAGATGCACTCTAATTTGATGCGTTCGCCCTGTAAAAAGCTTTGCAGCGATAAGCTCTTTTTTAGTATCTTTTGAGAGTACCAATTTGGCAAAAGCACTTTTTGCCATTCTCCCTTCTTTAATAATATCCATCTTTAAACGGTTCTTGAGACTGCGTCCAATAGGCAGTTCAACCACACTGTTTTCTTTTAAAGGAAGGTCGATTATCGCCAGATAATACCGTCCCATACTTTTATCTTCCAACTGAGCAGAAAGACTCACATGGGCCTCATTATTTTTTGCAATCACCAATGCGCCACTCGTCTCTTTATCAATGCGATGCACAATTCCATGGCGCTCTTCTCCACTGATCGTAGAGAGGTTAATTCCCTTAAATTTAAGCCAATCAACTAACGTCGCTTCTTTGACACTTGGTGCAGCATGTACGGTTAAAAAAGGTGGCTTATTAATCACTAAAAGATCATCATCTTCGTATAAAATAGGCACATCAAAATTAACTTCATATTGGCTTGGGTTCTCATCAGCTTCTACAAATTCGTAACGTACTACGTTACCTTCAACGAGCTTGATACTGCACTTGTGTGTCAATTTTTCATCGACATACACGCCAATATTTTTTATGAGTTTTTCGACTTGATTTCGTGGTAAATTCAGTGTTTCACTCATGACAACATCAAGTCTTTTTGACGCTTTACAGATAAATTCCATCCAGTTCACTTTCCTCTAATTTTTGCTATACTTTGCGAAAACTTTCCAAAGGTATAGAGTGTTTCAAATTGATAGGCGCATATTAACACATTTTGATTTTTTAATTCCTATACTCGTACTTCCTATCATCGTTCTCTCTTATTATCTTATCTCCGAAGCCAATGCTATGCTTGCCAATAAACAGATTGTTTATTACACCGTTGGCTTTGCAACATTTCTTGTTTTTTTTATTATTCCCATCAAAAAAATTGAATGGGTTATCCCTTTTTTTTACTGGATTACGATCATCTTACTGTTAAGTGTTGACTTTTTTGGTATCGCAAAACTGGGTGCTAGAAGATGGTTAGAAATTCCTTTTGTTCACTTTACCATTCAACCTTCCGAAATTTTCAAACCAGCCTTTATTTTGATGCTCGCCTATTTGATTAAACATAATCCTCCTGATGAAAAGGGTTATGGATGGAAATCGTTTTTTAAACTCAGTTTTTATATTCTTCTTCCGTTTGTATTGATTGCAAAAGAGCCCGATCTTGGGACGGCGATGATCTTACTCTTACTTGGATACGGAACCCTTTTTGTCATTGGTGTCAATAAAAAAATATGGATAACCCTTGCTATCGTTGTAGGTATCAGTAGTCCTATTTTGTACAATGGCTTGCACGATTACCAAAAACAACGTATTGCAGATTTTATGTCTGAAAAACCAAGCTACCATGTTCAACAATCCATTATTGCCATTGGTTCAGGCGGACTGACAGGGAAAGAACGCAATGAAGCAACACAAACCCATTACAAATTTCTACCTATTGCCACAAGTGATTTTATCTTCGCCTATACGGTTGAACGTCTTGGTTTTTGGGGTGCACTTGGGCTTATTCTCTGTTACGCTTTTTTAGTTATGCACCTTTTAAGTCTCAATTTTCTTCTTAAGGAAGACTATTTTGCCAGAGTCATTACGAGCGGTATTTCTTTGCTCATTTTCTTTTACATGAGTATTAACATTGCAATGACCATAGGACTTGCCCCAGTGGTAGGTGTACCCCTGCCCTTTTACAGTTATGGAGGCAGTAGTTTTATCACTTTTTTCGCTCTTTTTGGTATTTTAGAGAACCTCTTAGCATTTCGGTTTGACCCAACGTACCGTTCGATTAAATATTCACTCTAATGCCCTATTTAACGTTCTTTTTTCATCTATTTTTTATATTCTTTTAACAATTAAAAAGGTACAATTTCACTCTTTAAAATGGGTCCTTAGCTCAGTTGGTTAGAGCACCCCGCTCATAACGGGGTGGTCGAGTGTTCGAGCCACTCAGGACCCACCACTTGCTTCTTAGGTTTACATTCGTTAACTTGATACATAAAGGTATATGTTATGAAAAAAGTTGTTCTTTTCCTAGCACTCGCACTCGTTTCACACCTCTCTCTCCATGCAGGTTTTTTAGATGATCTTATCGGTAAAGACAAGGCGTACTTAGAAGCTAATGGCTTTAAGTGTACAGAATTTTCTTGCGTTACGAAAGATCAAAATTACTTCAACATTAAACTGTTAGACAATGCTATTGAATATGTTGAAGTTTACAGTACCGATAAAGACGAAGTGTATCGTGTAGCACTTTACCTCTATCAAAATGATAAACTCAAAAACAAAGAGATGGATGAAGCCTTTTTTAAAGCCCTTCAAAAACTCAATGAAAAATCAAAACTCGCGTATGAGCTTTCTAAAATCAGTGACAAATTTGGTAATGAAGCACTCATTACGATGACCGATACAAAGAAAGCTGCAGCTTATGTCAATGTCCTTCGCGATACTTACTTTGAAAGTATGAAACAGTACAGCGAATCAGGTAGCCGAAAGTAATTTTGGCTATCCCGCTGGGGCTTGTTTGACGCTTTATTCTCTTACGCAAATATCCTCTTGTTTTTCACAAGAATGTGATACAATAACTCTTTATACAATCATTAAAATTTTACATTATGAGAGATAAACCCTTATGCAAGTGATCATAGCAGGCGCTGGAAAAGTTGGCTACAATATTGCCAAACACCTCATGCACAATAATAGTGTTACCGTCATTGACCAAAATGAATACGCCATCCAAAACATTCATGAAAATCTCGATGTTTTAGGCATTTGTGGCAATATTGAAAATCCTCATACATACCTTGGAATCAATCCGCAAATTGATCTTTTCATTGCGGTGACGGATTCGGATGAAGTTAATCTTCTTTCTTCTTTAATTATTGACAATATCGCTTCAGTAAAACGTAAAATTATTCGTCTTAAAAATACCTTCTTTGCCAGTGAGCAAGTCAAAACAAAACTCAATATTAATGAAACCATCGTCCCTTCCTTTGAAGCAGCGCAACCCTTTAAGCACCTCATTGATTTTCCTCATGCGCACAATGCCAAAGCATTTGCTTATACCAAGGCTCTCTTAGTTTCGATACGACTTAAAGAAGATTTCACTCCTCGCATGATCTCAACCTTTATCGGCGAGCTGAATGGTGAACTTGCCGTTGCAGGCATGGAGAGAAAAAAACAGTTTTTTGTTCCGAAACCCGTTGAGACCATGCTTCCTAATGATTTGGTCTATTTTTTAGCGTTTCCAACAGCTATTCAATCACTGCGTGCCCTCGTTTGTGAGAGCAGCGAACCTCCTTCTCCTATTAAGAATTGTGTTATCTTTGGAGCAGACTCGTTAGGTATTGAAATTGCAAAGGTACTCCTTAAAAAAGGGATTGATGTTCAAATTATGGATAAAAATATTGAACTGTGTCGTAAAGCCAACATTGAGCTTAAAAACAAAGCAACGGTACTAAAAACAACGTATGATGCAGACCATATCGTTAACAAAACCCGTTTCGATACTGACATGTTCATTGCTGCGACAAAAAATGATGAGTATAACATCACCAAATGTATCGAAGCCAAACAAAAAGGGATTAAAAAAATCATTGGTATTAACAATGACATCGCCTACTCTTCTTTAATGCGTAACCTCAACATCGAAGTAGTCAGAGGTGAAAAAATCAATGCTTATTACACCATTTTAGAGCGAATCCAATCCAACAATACGTTTATCCAAAAGAAATTTTGTGGAGGAGAAGGCTCTGTGCTGATGCGAAGAATTGATGAAACTTCCTCGTTAATTGGCGAAAAACTTCCGCTTCCTGATAAAGTGGATGATCGAGGTCATTTTATTATTATTCGCGATAATGACATCTATGAGTACCGCCTCATCCCTGCATTCCAAAAGGATGATGTGATTGTGGCTTTTACCAAAGAGTCTGATTTTGAAGTTGTTGCCAAGTGGCTTCAACAAAATATGTAAGCTAAAAGAGTGCCATGAGTATTAAAAGTATTTTAAAATTTGTCTCAGCCGTTGGACTCGTTGTCTTTTTTCTTTTTCTCATTCCTCCGATTGTAGGCTTTTTCTATAATGAGGATGTTTTTATTTATACTGTCGTTATGTTTGCACTCTTCACTGTCAATCTCTCAACGTTCCTCATTCTTAAAAATGATGAGATGATTTTGGGTATTAAAGAGAGCATTATCTCCGTTAATTTTATTTGGGTTCTTTTGGGAATTGGTGGTGCAATTCCTATGGTTTTGTACACCAAAATTGATCCTGCAGGTGCTTTTTTTGAAGCAGTAAGTGGTTTTACCACCACAGGGGCGAGTGTTTATACCGATGTGGAGATTCTGCCAAAATCCATTCTCTTTCACAGAAGTTTGATGCACTGGATTGGAGGTATTGGTATTATTGTCCTTGGTGTTGGGTTATTGCCTTTGATTAATCCAAGTGGTTCTGTTAGCCTTTTCAAAGCTGAATCCACGGGTATTTCCATGGATAAAATCACACCAAAAATCAAAGATACCTCGAAACGTATTTGGGCTGTTTATATTCTCTTTACCCTACTCAATTTCGTGCTGTTAATGCTCTTTGGGATGAACTGGTTTGATGCGATTAATCATGCTTTCGCGACTATTTCTACAGGTGGTTTTTCGACAAAAAACACCTCTTTAGCTGGATTTAGCGATGGTGTCATTTGGACAACAACTTTTTTTATGGTTATCTCAGGTATCAACTTTTTAGCGCATATTCGCTTTTTTAATGGAGACAAAACTGCATTTAATACAGAAGAAAACCACTGGTATATAGGACTGATTGTTGCGCTATCGCTTCTTTTAGCACTCATTCATGTGACTAGCAGTCAAGATACATTTTATTACTCTTTAATGCACTCATTCTTTACAGTTGCAACCTTAGCAACTACTACAGGATTTGCTTCATTGGATTATGAAAAATGGGGACAGTTCGCGTTGATGATTGCCATTATAGCAATGATGATGAGTGCCAATAGTGGATCAACCGCAGGTGGTATTAAAATGATTCGTTATGTGCTCTTTTTTAAAAATATTGCGCTAGAAATCAAACGTACCATTCAACCCGATGTCATCACCTCTATTTTTGTCGATGGTAAGCAAATCAAAAGCTCTGTGATTAACTCTGTTTTTGGATTCTTTGCACTCTTTATTTTAACAGCATTTTTGGTGACGTTATACCTATTTGCAAGAGGCTTTGACTTCTTAACAGCATTTAGCACATCTATTGCGATGATTGGCAATATTGGACCAGGCCTTAACTTAACTGGCCCCGCACAAAACTACGCTTTTTTTACATGGTATGATAAATTGATTCTCTCAGTTGCAATGATTGTAGGAAGATTGGAGTGTTATACCGTTTTTATGATGCTTAGCCGTACATTTTGGAAGAAGTTTTAACCTCTTCCAAAATAGATTCTATTTTTTCAGTGCTTTCACCGCTTTTTTAATCGCGTCTAAAAGTGTGTCTATCTCTTTTTTAGTGTGCGTATAATGAATCGAAATGCGTAACCAGCCTGGTTTTTCATCGAAACTTTGTCCATCGCTTAAATGCAAAAGATCATGCCCATACGGCCCTGCACAACTGCATCCTGCTCTGGTTTGAATGCCAAAATGCTCTGAAAGATACTGTGAAATATCATAAGGATTGATGCCATCAAAATTGAGTGAAAAGATAGGAAGTTTATCTTGGGAATATTTGCAGTAAAGCTTCACCCCTTCAATGGCACGAATACGTGAGCCAAAGTAAAATTTGAGCTCCGTTTCAGTAGCATAAATCCGATCAAGTCCTATTTCATTGCGAAGCTTATACGCTAATGACGCTTTAATAAATTGCAAGATGGCAGGTGTTCCTGCATCTTCGATGAGTTCAATGTCACTTAAAAAATTATGGGATGTCCTTGAAACATACCCAACCGTTCCTCCACCTGCAAACGTTGGTGTTGTCTCGCAACAAAGCTCTTTTTTCATCACCAAAATACCACAAGACCCAACCCCGCCTAATAACTTATGAGGAGAGAGGAAAAGAGCATCGTAGTAGTTACAATCGATGTTAATGTAAGGCGAAGCCGCAGCTGCATCAAGGCATAAAATTCCGTTATAGCGCTTAATGAGTTTATAAATGCTTTTATAATCACTCATAATACCCGTAACATTGGATGCCACCGAAAAAGAGGCGATGATCTCACGGCTTTTATAAACTTCAAGTTTGCTCTCTAAAAAACCTATGTCGATTTTTTCCTCTTGATCTAAGGGAATGCGAACGACCTCGCATAAGCCTTCTCTGAAACTAAGCTCATTGGAGTGGTGCTCATACGGTCCCACAAAAACAACGGGAAGATTTTCAGGTTTATGTCCATAGCGTTTAAGCGTACGAGGGGGAATGTAAATTCCCATCAATTCTTGAAATTTTTTAATCGCACCCGTTGCACCTGTGCCACAAGGGAAAATATAAAAACTATCATCTAGCTCAAGTGCCACGCGTAAATCGTTTCTGGCTTGTGTGTAATACGCACTGGTCTTAACAGCACTCGAAGAGACCTCAGAGTGAGTATTGGCATAGGTTTTAAGTATCTCTAGCATTTGCTTTTCAATAGGCTTATACCCCTGCCCTGATGCAGTATAGTCAAAATAGAGAATATTTTTATCTTTAATAATATTTTTGCGTATCGCTTGCACTACTTTATCCAAAACTTTTTGGGTATTATACCCTTTATAAACATTTAAAGAGATGATGGGAATCAAAAATGATTGATGAAACGTTGCTCAACAGCCTCAGTGCCAAAGAAAAAGAGCTGTTTAAACAAGGGTTAGAAGATCTCATTAACCAAACCTATGTTATTGAAGATGAGTATAAAAAACTGGGTGAATCTTATACCGCATTGCAAGATTTTATTCGCCAAATTATCGAAGTACAACCCAATGCTCTTTGGGTTTTTGACAGTGATGGTGCCATCTTTTTACAAAACAGTGAAGCCAAAAAAATTGGTGCTCTGTTAGAGGGCTTATCGCTTGAAGAAGAGAGTGAAGTCGATTTTGAAGGACGTTCTTACCTCATTAAAAGTGTTACGAAAAGCGATAAAAAAATTATTACAGCCACAGATATTACCGAAGGAAAACGTCAAGAACGTCTCGTCTCCATGGGGCAAGTCGCCGCTCATCTCTCCCATGAAATCCGCAATCCCATAGGCTCTGTTTCCCTGCTTGCATCTACTCTTCTTAAAAAAGTTGACCCAAATGTAAAGCCACTTGTCACAGAGATCAAAAAAGCGATTTGGCGGGTGGAGCGCATCATTAAAGCGACACTTCTTTTTACCAAAAGCGTGCAGATCAATCCGAGCTATTTTTACCTTGATCGCCTCATTAAAGAGTGCGAACAAGCCATTTCACACTACTCTTACACCAAAGAAGTTGCTTTTCATTTTGATCTTCCCCATGTCGAGATTAAGGCCGATTTTGAACTTCTAAACTTAGTGCTTCAAAACTTTATTTTCAACGCAATTGACGCGATTGAAGAGTGTGAAAAAGAGAGTGGAAATGTCAGCATTTCTTTTGTCGAAAATGAAGAGTATGTCATTTTACATGTTAATGATGATGGTAAACCTATCGAAAATAAAAACATTCTCTTTGAACCGTTTAAAACAACCAAAACAAAAGGAAACGGGCTGGGACTTGCGCTTTCTTTACAAATTATTCAGGCACATGGCGGTAAAATCAATCTACTTGAGGAACCTAAAGGTTTTGAAATCAAAATAGGACGCTAAATGTTCAAAGAGAGTTTGGGTATTTTTGCCAAAGACTTAAAGAACTCCTCTAAAGATCTTTTGCCTATTATCCTTGTGGTCGCTTTCTTTCAAATTGCCTTTATCAAAACCATCCCTGACAATCTTATTCCTACCTCTATCGGGCTTTGTATCGTTGCCTTTGGGCTTGCCCTGTTTATCCGTGGACTTGAAGTGGGTATTTTCCCTGTGGGAGAGGGTTTGGCGCACGATTTTGCCCATAAAGGCTCCTTGTTTTGGCTTTTATGTTTCTCGTTTCTCATAGGCTTTGCAACAACCATCGCTGAACCTGCACTGATCGCCATTGCCAATAAAGCGGCCATAGTGAGCGATGGAAAAATTGACGCTTTTTATTTACGCGTTACCGTAGCACTCTCTGTTGGCTGTGCCATTGCCATAGGATCACTTCGTATTTTACTGGGGCATCCTGTTCACTTTTATATCATTATGGGGTATATCATTGTCGTGTGTATCACTTTCTTTGCACCCAAAGAGATCGTAGGACTTGCTTATGATAGTGGCGGTGTCACAACCTCTACGGTGACTGTTCCGCTTGTTGCAGCCCTTGGTATCGGTCTTTCTTCGTGTATCAAAGGACGCAATCCTCTTATTGATGGATTTGGACTCATTGCGTTTGCCTCATTAACACCGATGATTTTTGTACAACTTTTTGGCATTGTGGTGTATCATTTTGTCGATCCATCTGCCTCTGTTGTAACACCGCTCAGTGCGCCTGTTGAAGAGATAACAACCCCTTTCACCCTCTCTTTTTCACAAATTATGCTTGATCTTTTAGGCGTTATGAAAGATGTCATTCCTATTATTGCAGTTATTGCTTTTTTTCAGTATGTGGTGATTAAAAAACCTATTGCTAAGCTTCCTAAAATTATCTCAGGGATTATTCTGGTCATTTTAGGGTTAGATGCTTTTATTTTAGGGCTTGAAATCGGGCTTTTCCCTATTGGTGAAACCATCGCTTATGAGCTTACCAAGATGAATAACGTCTGGATTATCTATACCTTTGGCTTTATGATAGGCTTTTCAACGACAATGGCAGAACCTGCTCTCATGGCTATTGCGATGAAAGCATCGGAAGTAAGCAGTGGCAATATCAATCAAAATATGCTTCGTATTGCCGTAGCCATCGGTGTTGCCATCGGTATTGCCCTTGGATGCTACCGCCTTGTCAATGGTGCTTCATTGCATTATTTTATTATCGTTGGGTATATTATTGTGATTATTATGACCTATTTTGCACCACGCTATATTATTCCCATTGCCTACGATAGCGGAGGGGTGACAACATCTACGGTTACTGTGCCACTTGTGGCAGCACTTGGTCTTGGACTTGCCGAAAACATTGAAGGAAGAGATCCACTCATTGATGGGTTTGGACTCATTGCGTTTGCGTCACTTTTTCCGATGATCACCGTGATGGGTTATGGGGTCATCGTACAGATTATGATTAAAAGGAGAGAAAAATGAACTTTACTGTTTTAACGGTGATTGTTCCTAATGCCGAAGAAGAGATGGCGATAGAAACGGCTAAAAAGGCAGGTGCGGGAAGTGTTACCATCTTGAATGGTAAAACCATAGGGTTAAAAGAGAAAAAAATCTTTTTTGGTCTTACCTTAGAAGAAAATGTTTCTGTTTTGCTTTTTGTTCTTCCACAGCGTCTTTCGATGAATGTGTTTAAGGCATTACGCAAGGCACTTCACATCCTCAACAAAGATGAGGAATCCAAAGGGCTTATCTTTACCTTTCCATTAACCCATATTTCGGGCATGGAAGCTGATGAAGTGGAACTTTTTGAGAAAGAGATATTAGACGAATTATAAGGAGTTGCTATGTTAGTTTCAGAAGTAATGGTCAAAGACAATCTTGCGATTATCTCTCCGATGGCACCTGTGCGTGATGCACTTATGATGATGCGCACAACACGCGTCAAATCGCTGATTGTCGATAAAATTCGACCCAGTGATGCGTATGGATTGTTGACGTATAAAAATATTTTATATTCGATTATCTCAAGCGATGGCGATATTGATCTTTTAAGGGTCTATGACATCTGTTCCAAGCCTGCTATTCAAGTCTCAAAGCAACTTGATTTAAAATACGCATCGCAATTGATGGTTAAAAACAATGTCAAACGCCTTTTAGTTGTCGATAACAACGAATTAGAGGGCATTTTAACAATGACTGATATTTTGACCCTCTTTTTGAAAACGATTGAGGCGGATGCCTAAAAGGTGGTTTAAGCAACCACCTTGACATAACCTAAGCCTGAAATCTTTTCATCAAGGTTATCGTCCACCCCAAAACCTGTTTCGATGACAACATCTTGAAGTTTGGATGTAATCACTAAATGCAAAGGCCTTCGCCCTGAACACTCACGCACCATCTGATATAAAATCTCTAATTGCGTTGTATCATCACTAAGATCAATTAAAAGGACTTTTGGATCGAGCGGAACCTCAATAACTTTCGTCTCAATCTTCTCTTTTTTAGCCTCACTGAGCTCCATGATTTTCATGACACGCATTTTTGTATTTTGCCCATCGTTGGTCACTTCGACTTTAAAGCAGAGAGGGTTTTCAAGATCCATTTTTGAAAGTGCTTCAAGTTGTTTTTCAAAGACAGTTAATTCCATACTACCATGGAAATCCATGAGCGTAATAATTCCAAACTTATTACCTTTTTTACTAATCTTCTCCGTAATGCCTTCAACCTTGCCGATAAATAGGGCTTTACTTCCATCTTCGATTTGATCTTTTTCACTGGAGAGCGTATAGCTCATCTCGTCAATTTCAGCCCTAAAGGCATCGAGTGGATGTCCTGAAATGTAAAAACCAATCGTCTCTTTTTCAAGCTCAAGCATACGTTTGTTATCAAACTCAGGGATATTGTCGATGCTCACCTGAACGGTTGTCATCTCTACCATATCACCAAAGAGCGAGTACTCAGCCATCTTTTTAGCACGACTGCACTCAGCACTGGCTTCAATAATACTATCGATGTTTTCTAAAAGTGCGCGTCTGGTATAACCAAAGTCATCAAAACTGCCCGATTTTATGAACGATTCTAGGACTTTTTTATTGACTTTTGAGCTATCTATTCGCGAAATAAAATCGCTAATATCTGCAAATGGAGCTTCAGCTCTGGCTTCTAAGATTTTGCTAATCGCAGCATTTCCGACACCTTTAATCGCGCCCATACCAAATAAAATTGCCTCTTCGCCATCACTATCGGTAATCGCGCTAAATTCAATCAAACTGTGTTGAATACTTGGTGGTAAAAGTTTAATGCCTAAGCGTTTAACTTCATCAATGTACTTAACGATTTTATCGGTATTGTCCTGCTCTGAAGTTAAAAGAGCCGCCATAAATTCTTGTGGATAGTAACATTTAAGATACGCGGTTTGAAACGTTACCATCGCATAGGCTGCCGAGTGGGATTTGTTAAAACCATAGCCTGCGAACTTTTCAATCAAACCAAAAAGTTCAATCGCATGATCTTTATCTAGCCCTTGTTTTACTGCACCTTCCGCGAACTCTTCGGCTTTTTGCTTCATATAGTCGATTTTTTTCTTACCCATCGCACGACGAATCAAATCCGCTTCACCAAGGCTAAAACCACCAATACTTTGAACAATCTGCATAACCTGTTCTTGATAGACGATAACTCCATAGGTTGGTTCAAGGATTGGTTTTAAAGGTTCAGTAAACTCGTCAAAAAAGTATTTGATCTCTTTACGTCCATTTTTACGGTCGATAAAGTCATCGAGCATTCCCGATTCCATCGGACCTGGACGATACAATGCCAAAACCGCAATTAAGTCTTCAAACGTTGTTGGTTTTAAACGCTCATTCAAAGACTGCATACCGCTCGATTCGATCTGGAAAAGGCCTACCGTATCGCCACTTTGAATCAGTTCATAGACTTTAGGATCATTCACATCTAAGGTATTGAAGTTGATCTCTGTGTTATAACGAGATTTAATGAGTTTTAGTGCATTATCAATCACCGTAAGGGTCTTAAGACCCAAGAAGTCGAACTTGATTAAGTCAACATCTTCTAGGTAATTCAGAGAATACTGCGTTACTAAATGGTCTTCGCCTGAAGGTTGATAGAGTGGTGTTTTATGCCATAACTCCTCATCACTGATAACCACACCAGCGGCATGCATACCAGAGTTTCGATTCAGTCCTTCAAGCGCTAACGCAAACTTCCAGACACGCTGCATTTTTGGGCTACTTTCGATGAGTTCACGAAGTTTTGGCTCTTTTTGATACGCTCCTGGTTTGTACCCCTCTTCTCCTTCCACACCAATACCATTAAGCGTAATGCCCAGTTCATCAGGAATGAGTTTTGCCATCGCATCCGCTTCGGCGTAAGGAATAGCTAAAACACGCGCAACGTCACGAATAACACCCTTCGCTAAGAGTTTACCAAAGGTGATAACTTGCGCCACATTATAACGACCATATTTTTCAACAACATAGTCGATAATTTCGCCACGTCTGCTTTGACAGAAGTCAATATCGATATCGGGCATACTAATACGTTCAGGATTCAAGAACCTCTCAAAAAGAAGGTTGTACGGCATCGGGTCAATGTCGGTGATAAAAAGTGAAAATGCTACCAGACTTCCCGCCGCCGAACCCCGCCCTGGACCTACTGGAACACCTCGCTCTTTGGCTTCACGGATAAAATCCCAAACGATGAGCATATAACCGGGGAACTTCATCGCGCAAATAATGCCGATTTCTCGCTCTAACCTTGCTTTATACTCTTCATGCTTACTCTCATCAATATGCACAAGACGTTTTTCGAGACCTTTGCGACACTGGTACGCAAAAAAGTCATCATCACTTTCAAAGCTAAGTCCCTCTTTTTGCGCATACTCTTTCATAAACTTGAATTTTGGAGGGGTTGGATCGCCTAGTTTAATCTCTAAATTACACTTATCCACAATCTCTTGGGTGTTAGTAATTGCTTCAGGAATGTCCGCAAAAAGGTCACTCATTTGAACTGGAGATTTGAGATAAAACTCATGTACGGAGTGACGCAGACGATTTGGGTCATCAAACTCTTTGTTCATTGCGATACACATAAATGCCTCATGCGCTTCGGCGTTATCTTGTTCCAAATAGTGGGTATCGTTGGTCGCGATAATTTTAATGTTGGTCTCTTTGGCAAGTTTCAAAATATCATCGTCAATAAAATGCTGATCGGTAATACCGTGACGCATAATCTCTAAGTAAAAATCTTCACCAAAAATCTCTTTGTATTCAAGCGCTATCTCTTTAGCCCTTTCATAACCACGTGCTCCAAATTGGACGTTTCGTTTATTATTAAGATTAAGATGCCAGTTGACTTCGCCTTGCAGACAAGCACCTGAGCAGATAAGCCCTTCAGAATGTTCTTTTAAAAGCTGTTTGTTGATACGTGGATAGTAGTAAAACCCTTTGATATAACTCATCGAAGAGAGATACATCAAATTTTTATAACCTATCTCATTTTTTGCATACAAACAGAGGTGAAAACGCTGTTTGGTCGTTTTATCGCCAATGTCATCTTGGTTGTGAATGTACGCTTCCATGCCGATAATAGGTTTAATGCCCTCTTTACGCATGGTTTTATAAAAATCAATCGCTCCAAACATATTGCCATGATCGGTAATAGCAACAGAAGTTACACCTTGCGATTTGAGTTTTTTAGCAAGCTTGCCTATCTTGTTCGCGCCATCAAGTAGCGAATATTCGGTGTGTAAATGTAAGTGTGTGTAAGGTATTTCGCTCATAAGTTCTCTGTTCAATATAGTTTTTCCGATTGTATCTAAAGAGGACTTAAGAGGGTGTAAGAGGTGCCTAAAAAGCTCTACATATAGCATGATATGTAGAGCTTTTATACTATTATTTAGCCTAGTTTACTCATGATATTTAAAATATCACTTGTCTTTTCTTGAATCTCTTCTACATCACTGGTTAACGTGTTCATCTCTTTGGCGTTATGGCTCATCTTTGCCGAACTATCGACAATACCACCAACAATCACCCCAATGGTGGCTTGAATTTGCGTTAGAGAGTGGTTTGTTTTATCGGCAAGTTCACGAATATTATCCGCAACAACGGCAAACCCTCGCCCATGATCTCCTGCACGAGCAGCTTCAATGGCGGCATTAAGAGCAAGCAAGTTGGTTTGATCGGCAATGTCACCAATCATATTTAAAATATCATTTGCTTCTTTAGCATTTTGCGTTAACGTACTCAGTGTATCGGCAAGGTGTTGTTGAATGGAGCCCATCTCTTGCATGGATGCTGTTGTTTTTTTAACAATGCGGTTAAGATCACTCAGTGGCTCATTTTTGATTGTAGCAACTGAGTTTGCAAGCTGTTTGGAACTCTCACGAATCATTGCACTCTGCTCTGCATTTTCAGCGATTGTTTGAGCCAAAGAACTACCAAGTGCATTCACGCCATCAACCAACTCTTTAAGCTCCCCACTTGTTGAAATGGTTATAGGCTTGCTAAAATCACCGTTTTGAAAATTTTTCAAAGAAGCGAGCGTTGCATTCATCACTTCATTGACCTTAGCAATCATCGCGTCGATCTCATAAGAGAGTCGATTGGTAAGGAAGTTTGAAGAGACATAAGAGGTCTTATTTTCCATATAACCGTTTGACATTTTGGAACAAATAATCAGTACTTCACCCACTACACGCAAATCATCCAAACGTAGTTTTTCGTAATCTTTAAATGTTTTATCAATGACGCTCACCGTTGAGCCTATTTCATCATCGGCATGGTCATCTAGGCGATAATCAATTAAATTCTTTTTGTTAGTCACATAAAGTCCAAAATCTTCCACATAGCGCTTCAAATCTGCCATTCTTTTTCCAATGAGTTTTTGACTCAAATAGCGTGACACAAAAGAGAAAAGAGCCACAACAATGAGAAGAATAATGCTGTTGCGAATCATTAAGTTGATTAACGCATCATCAAGCTTTTGCTTTTCTTTAGCAACTAGGGCATCAATATCATCCGCATAAACACCAGATCCAATGATCCATCCCCACGGCTTAAATCCTTCGACAAACGAAATTTTAGCTTGTGGGGTATCAAATCCTGGTTTTTCCCACAGATAGTTCACAACACCTTTACCATTTTTGGAGACCACATCAACAAATTCATTAAATAAAAATTTACCCGCAGGATCTTTAGACTTGCTCAAATCTGCCCCATCTAAGGCTGGTTTGATAGGGTGCATCACCATTTTAGGGGCAAAATCATTAATCCAAAAATACCCATCTTCCCCAAAGCGAAGTTTTTTGATTGCTGTTTTTGCTTTTTCTTGATACGCTTTAACCACACTAGGGTCTGTTTTATCTGGGTCATTTTGCAATGCTTCATAAAACGAGTTAACCACATGGTGCGCTATTTTGACTTTATCGGAAAGTGCTTCCACTTTTTCACGCGTCATCACGGCACGTATGCCTTCCAATCGTTCTGTGGACTCATTTTTCATCAAAAAAGCAACAACAAGTGTCGAAACCACCGCCGTCAATATAAGAGAAATCACCACGAGCATGGTTACTTTAAATTGAATACTAAATGCCTTCATTTATCTTCCCTCACTTGCACGCATCGAGGCATACAATTGTGTATATTTTTCCACCTCATCACGACTCGCCATTTTACGAACAGAAAGGTAATGGTCTTTGCCAAAAGGGAAAACGGTGGCATACACCCAATAAAATTTTCCTTTTTTAGTGCGATTTTTCACAAAACCCTGCCAAACATTACCCGATTTTACCGTTGCCCATAACTCTTTAAAAGCCGCTCTTGGCATATCAGGATGACGAATCATATTATGCGGTCTGCCTATGAGCTCCTCTAAAGCGTATTCAGAGTATCTCACAAAGGTTTCATCGGCATAAACAATGATGCCTTTTGCATCTGTTTCGGAAACCAATAAAGAGGTTTCATCGAGTAAAATTTCATCACCTAAGGTTTGCATCTGTGTATCCTTAAAGTCCATCTTTCCTCTGAGTATAAGGTGTGTTAGATTTAAAGCTGATTAAATATTTTGACTATTAACACAATATTTATCTCCTTATGTTAAAATCTGCACATTTATTCAATACCAAGGAATGCTGATGTTTTTACTCAACAAGAAAATCTTTCTTTTCGTTACATGTCTAGCGCTTGGTGCGCAAAGCTATGCCGCCGATGATGCTAAAAAGCAACCCTCCCCTGCAACAACAAACGCTCCTGCACCAGCTGTGGATGTCTATAAAATTGCTTCTGCTAAAGAAGAGGCTCTAAGCTTGCAATACCCTGGTAAAACCATAAGCTCACAAAGTGTTACTATCAAAGCCAGAGCCAATGGTATTTTGATGAAAAAGTTCTTCAATGAAGGTGATTTTGTTAAAGAAGGCGATGTCCTCTATAAAATTGAGCCAGATACCTACGAAGCAGCCCTCAATCTTGCCAAAGCCAATGTCAATACACTGGATGTACAGCTTCAAAAAGCGACGAAAGATTGGGAGCGAATTAAAGCGCTTTACGAATCAGGCGCTTCCAGCGAGCAAGAGAAAGACACCGCATACTGGGCATATGAGGGAGCAAAAGCAAGCCTTGCTAGTGCAAAAGCTTCCTTACAAACTGCCACCATTAACCTAGACCGCACCACCATCAAAGCAACGATGAGCGGTATGACAGGTCTTAAAATGGTTGATGTGGGTGCTCTGGTTACCGATGGCACTGCACTGGTTGACATCACGCAAATCAGCCCTTTGCACGTTGAATTTTCGATTCCTGATATTGACGTGATGAAACAAAAATATAACATCAAAAACGGCAAATGGTCAAACCCAGCAGAGGGCAAACTGAGAGCTAGCCTTCAAGTGGGGGATGCCAAATTTAAAGAAGTGGGTGTTGTGGACTTTTTAGACAGCGCACTGAACGCCAAAACAGGCTCACTTAAAGCACGCGCTACCTTTAAAAATGAGGGCAAAGAGCTTCTTCCAAACCAATTTGTCAAAGTCAACCTTGTAGGTCTAACCCGTAACAACGTCATTAAAGTGCCTCAAAAAGCCGTACTTCAAAATCCTCTTGGAACGGTTGTGTTTGTTGTCGAAGATGGCAAAGCCGTTGTTAAGCCTGTTAAAGTCGGTGAAGCAAGTGAAAATGACTACGTCATTGAAAGTGGTCTTAAAGAGGGTGATGTGGTTGTCGTCAATAACTTCTTTAGAATCAAAGCAGGCGCACCTGTGAAAGTTGATAAAGTGATTAACGAAGAGGCAAAATAATGTTTTCCAAGTTTTTTATCAACCGCCCAATATTTGCAACCGTTGTTTCGATTGTAATTATCTTGGCGGGTATTATCGCGATTAAGTCGCTGCCTGTTCAAGAGTACCCAAGCATCGCGCCTCCGCAGATCATCGTCTCTGCAACCTACCCTGGCGCGGATGCAGCTACCATAGCGACCACCGTTGCTGCACCTTTGGAAGAAGAAATCAACGGTGTGAAGAATATGCTCTACATGACTACAACAGCATCGCCTAGTGGAAGTGTGAGCATCAATGTCTATTTCCAAATCGGAACCGATGTGGCACAAGCCAAAGTCGATGTCAATAACCGTGTGCAAATTGCAACCAACAAATTACCAGAAGCGGTTCGTAAACAAGGTGTTTCTACCAGAGAGCGTTCTCCTGATATCTTAAAAGTTTTAACACTGACATCCAAAGAGAATGTGCATGACACAACGTTTATCTCAAACTACGCACTCGTGAACATCGTTGATGATTTAAAGCGTATTCCTGGTATTGGTGATGTCACCATTTTTGGTAATAAAAACTATGCGATTCGCGTCTGGTTAAAGCCTGACAAGCTAGCAACGTATGAACTCACGACTGCAGAAGTCATTAACGCCATTAAAAGTCAAAATGAGCAGTATGCCGCAGGTCAAATCGGACAAGAGCCGATGGATAAACAGCCAACCTACACCTATACCGTTAAAACCGATGGAAGGCTTAAAAACGCGAGCGAATTTGACAACATCATTATCAAATCCAATGCCGATGGCTCCTCTTTAAAACTAAGAGACGTTGCAAAAGTAGAGCTTGGTGTTGAGTCGTACTATTTTGGTGGTATTTTTAACAACAAACCGATGATTCCTATTGGTATCTTCCTAGCATCTGGAGCCAATGCGCTTCAAGTATCGGATCTTTTGGAACAAAAACTCTCCGAGATTTCACCGAACTTCCCAAGTGATCTTGAAATCGATACCGCGTACGATCCAACCATTTTCGTACGTGAATCGATTCATGAAGTTATCTTTACACTCATCCTTTCCATTGCCCTTGTTGTAGGTATTATCTATCTCTTTTTGGGAAATCTTCGTGCAACATTCATCCCTGTTCTTGCAATTCCTGTCTCCATCGTTGGAACCTTTGCAGGTTTTTATGCGGCAGGCTTTTCCATCAACCTTCTCACGCTTTTTGGTCTAACCTTAGCCATTGGTCTGGTTGTTGATGATGCCATCGTTGTTATCGAAAATGTCGAGCGGATCCTCAGAGAAGAGGAAGAACTCAGCGTTAAAGATGCAACCATTAAGGCAATGCGTGAGATTACCAACCCTGTTATTGCCATCGTGATGGTTCTCTGCGCCGTGTTCGTTCCAGCCGCCTTTATGGGTGGTTTTAGTGGTATGATGTACAAGCAGTTTGCGATGACTGTCATCATCTCCGTTACCATTTCTGGTATCGTAGCATTGACACTCACCCCTGCTTTGTGTGCCCTTCTTTTGCGCAAACATGAAAGCGAGCCTTTTTGGTTCATCCAAAAGTTTAACGCACTCTTTGAGGTAGGGACAAATCTCTTCTCAACAGGTGTTCGTAAAACCATTCGCTTTGGATTGATGAATGTTGCGATTTTTGGTGTTATGATCGCAGCAATTGTCCTTATCACATCACGCATTCCTACAGGTTTGGTTCCCAACGAAGACAAAGGTATGATTTTAGTCATTAACAACCTTATGCCAGGTGCTTCACTTCATCGTACTCAAAAAGTAAGCCAAGAAGTCAGTGACTTTGCGTTAAGTCAGCCTGATGTTGCACGTGTAGGTGCTATGTCGGGGCTTGATTTTATTATCAATGCGTATAAAACTGATTCGGGTATTAGCTTCATTCGCCTTCATCCATGGGACGAGAGACCACGTGCAGATCAAACGTCGCAAGCCATTGCGGCTAAAATGATGGGCGGACTCTCTCAGAATAAAGAGGCAATGCTTATCGCCGTTACGCCTCCTCCTATCATGGGTATGAGTACAACAGGTGGTTTTGAGATGTACGTTCAAGATAGGACAGGTGGCAATATCCAAGTACTTGATGGTTATGTGAAAGAGATCTTAGCAAAAGCGGCTGAGCGTAAAGAACTTGCTGCAATGCGTTCAACCATTAACACGAATGTTCCACAGTTCTTGATCAGTGTCGATACCGAAAAAGCAAAATCGCTTGGTGTGGATACCGCTGATATTTTCACGACCATTCAAGCAACCTTTGGTAATACCTATACCAACGACTTTAACCTCTTTGGAAGGACCTATCATGTTAACGTTCAAAGTGATAGTACCTTTAGAGAAGGAACTGAAAACTATAATGATGTCTTTGTCAAATCAAGTGAAGGAAGACTCATTCCTATCAGCTCACTTGCAACTATTAAGCGTATCGTAGGACCTTCTATTATTCAAAAGTTCAACATGTTCCAAGCAGCACAAATTTCAGGTCAACCAAGTCCTGGATACAGCTCGGGTGATGCACTTCGTGTCATTGAAGAAGTGGCAAAAAGTGTTCTTCCAAATGGTTATACCATCGCTTGGGCGGGAACATCGTATCAAGAAAAGCTTTTAGAAAAAAGTGGTAACACGGCTTTTATCTATGCTATTATCTTTGTGTTCTTGATTCTAGCAGCGCTTTATGAAAGCTGGACAATTCCTTTTGCAATCGTTCTAGCCGTTCCATTTGCACTTCTAGGTGCAGCCCTTTCGGTTTATTTTAGAGACTTACAAAATGACATCTACTTCCAAGTAGGACTTGTCACCCTTGTTGGACTTTCTTCTAAAAATGCCATTTTGATGGTCGAATTTGCGATGCACAAACTCAAAGAAGGTTACAGCCTCATTGATGCAACCATCGAGGGAGCGCGTATTCGCTTCCGTCCTATCGTTATGACTTCGTTTGCATTTATTGCAGGAACACTGCCTCTTGCCATTAGCACAGGTGCAGGTGCGAATAGCCGTCATATCATCGGAACAACCGTTGTTGGCGGTATGATAACCTTAACCTTGATCGGTACGTTTTTTGTACCGCTCTTTTTCTATCTCATTATGAAAACCAAAGAAAAGTTTACAAAAAAAGGAGTTGCTCATGTCTCGTAACATCACCCTTCTCTCACTGGTTGCTGCTTTATTTTTGGGTGGATGTTCACTGAAACCTGAGTTAAATGTTCCTAAAATGGAGACGCCACAAAACACACAAGAGGCGCTCAATGTCAACAAAGAGTGGTGGAAACAGTTTAACGACCCAAAACTCAATGCTCTTGTGGATGAGGCACTTCTTGGCAGTGATGACCTTAAACTTTCAGCGCTGAAAGTGCTTAAAGCGCGTCAAGCCTTTGGGCTGAGTGAGGCGAATGAGATGCCAACTCTCAGTGCTAATGCTAGTGGTAGTCGCCAGCAAACCAGCAATGAAGCCTTTAATACCAAAAACAAACGCGCAGAGTACTCTGACTATGCCCTAGGTGGTAGCTTGTCGTATGAGATTGATTTTTGGGGAAGACTCTCAAGCCAGAGTGAGTCTAACTGGTCACTCTATCTTGGTACACAAGCAGCAAGAGAGACGCTTCGTAACAGCTTGATTCACGATGTTATCAGTGCCTATTTTAACCTAGCTTCCTTGCAAGCACGTATGGCAATTTTAGAACAAAGTGCCAATGCCTATAAAGCAAGCTATGAATTTCGCGCTAAACAGCAAAAAGTTGGAACCATCAGCGATGTCTTAGCCAACCAAGCACTTGCGCAATACAACAACGTTCAAGCCTCTAAAAATAGCTTGATGGAGAGTTACAAACTCCAACAAAGTGCTCTCGCCATTTTGCTAGGGAAAAACCCACAAGCACTCTTTGAGATGCAAACAGCAGATATGACACTTCCCAATGTACTCATTGTTCCAGCGGGTGTTCCTTCTACGCTGATGGAAAATCGCCCTGATATTAAAGAAGCATTGGAAAATCTCAAAAGTAAAAATGCGCTCATTGGTGTTGAAAAAGCAGCCTATTTTCCAACCATTAGCCTTACAGGCAGTTATGGTCAACAAAGCGATGACTTAAGTAACATTCTTAAATCAACCGCAAATAAATGGAGCTTTGGTCCAAATTTGAGTGTGCCTATCTTTGATTTTGGACGTATCAAACAGCGTGTTTCTATCTCAGAGACCGATTTGCAATCGTCTTTAGTGAGTTACGAACAAAGTGTGAAAAAAGCCTATAAAGAGGTACATGATACCTTAGCCAAAGAGAACCTCGCTAAAAGCAGACTGGCATTCCAAGAGGAAGAGCTCAAAGCGTATCAAAAAGTGTTAGACCTCTCGACCAAACGATTCAATCAAGGTGTTGCTAACCAACTCGAAGTCCTAGATGCACAAAAAAGTGTTTTGAGTGCTTCTTTGAATGTTGTTGCGACCAAACAGTACCTCCTTACCTCTCAAGCTGAACTTTTCAAAGCATTGGGTGGAGGCTGGAAAGAAAACGATCTTTTAACTGCCAAATAAAGGAGTGACCATGAGCCTACTGTTAAGTCCTTATGAACATACGTATATCCACCTTAAAAACAAGGTGGTTATGCCTCCTATGTGTATGTATAAAGCAGACACCAATGGAAAAGTGAGCGACTTTCATCTTACCCATTACACGGCACGTGCATTGGGTGGTGTAGGTCTCATTATCGTTGAGGCAACAGCTGTAGAACCTCGTGGTCGCATCTCGGACAATGACTTAGGACTGTGGGATGACACGCACATAGAAGCACATAAAAAGTTAGTTTCTAGCTGCCATGCTTATGGCGCTAAAATGGCGGTACAACTTGCACATGCTGGACGTAAGAGTATCTGCAAAGAAAGTACTCCCGTGGCTCCAAGTGCTATTGCTTACAGTCAAACCAATGGATTTAAACTTCCGCACGCCTTATCTCTTGATGAGATCACACAGATTAAAAACCAGTTCGTTCAAGCAGGACTTCGTGCGGCTCGAGCAGGATATGATATGTTAGAGTTACATGCGGCACATGGTTACTTGCTGTGTGAATTTTTATCACCCCTAACCAACACAAGAGACGATGCCTACGGTGGCAGCTTAGAAAATCGTTGTGCGCTTACATTAGAAATTGCCCACTTACTCATGCAAACAACGGGCTTACCGCTGTGTGTTCGCATCTCCGCAGATGAATGGCTTGAAGGAGGATGGGGCATAAAAGAGAGTATTTACCTTGCCTCTAAACTCAAAGAATTGGGCGTTATGTTCATCCATGTCTCAGCAGGTGGCAACCAAGAGAAACAAATCATGCCTCCTCTTACACCACTCTATCAAGCAGGTTATGCAAAAACCATTCGTAAAGAGGTCGATGTAGCAACCATTGCAGTAGGATTAATTACCACAGCACACGAAGGCGAAATGCTACTGCGTGATGGAGGTTGTGATCTTGTTGCGTATGGTAGAGAATTGTTACGAAATCCTAATTTTGTCTTTTTCGCAGCAAAAGAGCATGAACTGCGAGATTTGATAGAAATCTCCTATTTGAGGGCTTTTTAATCTTTTATATAACTGTAAAAACGTAACATCTTTTGAAACACTTTGGAGTATAATGAACCCATCTTAGCATGAACATACGACCCAAAAAGGAGTCATTATGTCAGCATTAGCATGGCTTTCTACCAAATTAGATGATGGCAGAATTTTGTGTGAAGCATGCCATCAGCATTGCAAGCTCCACGAAAATGAATATGGTATTTGCGGTGTCCGTAAAGTGGAAAATGGTGAACTTCGCCTCCTTGTCTATGGACTAGCCGCAGCTGTTAATGTCGATCCTGTCGAAAAAAAACCCATGTTTCATTTTCTACCAGGATCACGTATTTTTTCATTTGGCACCGTTGGGTGCAATTTTTCATGTCAATTTTGTCAAAATTATGATATTTCACAATACCCAAAAGAGCATCATCATAAGATATTTGGTGAAAAACTTTCTCCCGAACAAGCCGTTGAGCTTGCCCTAAAACACAATTGTCAAAGTATCGCTTATACATACAATGAGCCTACTGTTTTCTTTGAATACACCTATGACACTGCTAAATTAGCCCATGAAGCTGGACTCAAAAATGTCTATGTCACCAGTGGTTATGAGACACACAAAGCCATTGATACTCTCGCTCCTTTTTTAGATGGCATGAATATTGACATCAAGGGTTTTAGTCAATTATTTTACAAAGAGATTTGTGGGGCATCGCTAAAACCTGTGCTTGATACAATTGATTATGCGCATAAAAAAGGAATTTGGATAGAAACAACGACGCTGTTCATCCCTGGGCACAATGATTCAATTGAAGAGATGCGAGGCATCGCTAAATTCCAAGCAGAACTAGACCCCTCCATGCCATGGCATATCAGCGCATTTCACCCTATGTATAAAATGCTTGATGTCCATCCAACACCTCCTTCAACGCTTAAGCGAGCCTATGAAATAGGTAAAGAGATGGGACTCAACTATATCTATGTTGGGAATATTGACGATGAAGCACGTGAATCAACCTATTGCCCACAATGCGAAAAACTCGTCATACACAGACAAGGACATATCGGGCAGTATGTGACAAACCATCTCAAAGACCATGGCATGTGCCCCTATTGTGGATACAAACTTGCAGGGGTGTGGCACTAGGCATTAAACTGCTGAAACCATTCTAATGCGTCAAGATGTTCCCACGGATACGTATCGTATCCAACTTGCCCATAGGCTGCAACATCGGCATATAAGAAGGTCTTTTTGGAAGGTTTATCAAGACCAAATTTTTGGGTTATCCAAGCAGGTGTTAGTGCAAAGTGCTCTGCAATGTGAAACGAAAGCATTTCGTCACTTAAGACGCTCTGCGATGTACCTAAGGTATCGATCGTAACACTAATCGGTTTGGCTCTGCCGATGACATACGCAATTTCAACCAGCGCTTTATGTGCCAATCCCGCTGCTACAACATGCTTAGCGATCCATCGTGCCGCATAAAGACCTGAACGATCAACTTTACTATAGTCTTTAGAGCTTTGAGAGCCTCCTCCAATGGGTGCGTAACCACCATAGGTATCACAGACAACTTTTCGTCCTGTCAGTCCAGAATCAGCAATAAAGCTGTGTGTCACAAAACGTCCCGTATGGTCAATGAAAAATTCCACTGTTTCAGCATGAAACAAAGGGTCATCTTTTAGGGTTTCACAAATAACCCCTTTGATGGTTTGACGCACCTCATCAATACTCAAATGATTTACATGTGGTATAGCTGCCACAATTGTAGTAATGTTTTGCACCTTTCCATGTGTAAAATTTTCTTTTGTCCCATAATCAAGCGTTACTTGCGTTTTAATATCAACACCAAACTGATCCGAATGTGCCTTGGCATACACATACAACGCATCACGAATCTTTCGTGCATACACAACAGCAGAGGGCATAAACTCTTTTGTTTCATTGGTGGCATACCCAAACATCATGCCTTGATCTCCAGCACCCAATTCTCCGCTTTTTTGATCTACCCCAATACTTATATCTGCTGATTGTTGCGAAACAATCACTTTAATCTCAGCCTCTTTAGGATCAATGGTTTCTCCACGCAAAAATCCTTTTTCAGGATACCCAATCAAAGCCAGTGCATCAAGCGCTGCTGTTTTGTAAAATGTTTCATTGACATGCGCTGAAGTTTTGACTTCTCCACCAATGATAATATGTTTTCCACTGAGAAAAATTTCTGTTGCAACTCTGGCATTGGAGTCTAATTGAAGGAGCCGATCCACAATGGTATCGGCGATAATATCAGCACATTTATCAGGATGTCCTGCTGAAATAGATTCAGATGTAAAAAGATACATTTTAGCCTCTTTGAGCATTTTTCTGTTATCATTTATCATAGCAAAAATGCGTTGAAAAGGAAGGATAAATGTCTGAAAATCAACATTTAATTGAGCATCTTATCAGCACAGGAGTCTTGAACTCTCCCTCTTTAATCAAAGCCTTTCAAGAGTGTGACAGACTTAGGTTTGTGCCCGAAGCACTCGCGTCTTTTGCCTATACTGACCACCCTCTTCCTATCGGAGAAGGGCAGACCATCTCTCAACCCTCAACCGTTGCCATCATGCTTGAGCTCTTAGATCCGCAAAAAGGCAATCATATCCTCGATATAGGCTCAGGGTCAGGTTGGACGACCGCGCTTTTAGCCAAAGCTGTAGGTAAAGAAGGGTTTGTTGAAGGCATTGAGCGTATTCCTTTTTTGATTGAATACAGTCGGCAGAAATTACATCAGACACACATCAATAACGCCTCTATAGAATTAGCCAATCCAGCATACCTTGGGAAAAAAGGATGCCTATACGACCGCATTCTCGTCTCTGCAAGCGCTTCTAGGATGCCTAAAGTCCTTTTTGAGCAACTCAAACAAGGAGGCATTTTAGTTGTACCTGTTGAAAATAGTCTTTGGCGCATTACCAAACAACAAGATGGAGCTATCGACGCATACGAATGTGCTGGCTTTAGTTTTGTACCGTTGATTGAGCCTTAAAACATCTCATAGGTAATCTTACAAATATACCATCTTTTGCATCACTTTGGAGTATAATAAAACAGGGCGATAGATTGTGTAACGCCTCATTGATGACACTATTTTAAAGGAGTTAACATGTCTTCCAAACTTGTCATTGTTGCTGACTTACAGCATTTTAAACTCTTTCGTGTTAAAGCAGATCCTATGAAGAGAGAATCACTTGAGTGCCTTCTTAGTTCTGACTCTCTTGACATTCACCAAAAACCAAGTGAGAAACTCTCCGACCGACTTGGGCATTGTGAAACAGCATGGGGCGTTCAAGGAGGCGGTGAAAATCATAATATGGCGGAAGAAGAAGAGCGCAAACGCCTGCATGAACTCTCAAAACAAATTTCAGAGGCTTTGCAAAAGTATCCACATGAACTCTGTTACTTTGCTGCACCAAAATCAATCAATCACAAAATCGTTGAAGCACTTTCCCCTACTCTCCAAAAGAACATTACCCAAAATCTTGCACTCGACTTGACTAAAACGCCAACAGATGAGATTTTAGGTCATTTTGAGAAGTAGCTTTTTGGCATCAATGGATAGATAAATTCATTGATGCCAACACCATTTAAAAAAAAATGATGCCCACACCAATGTTATAGATGATTTTTTAAATAATGGCATAGTACAATAAAGATACTATTTAAACTATCACACAAATAACACAAAAGGTGCAAGCGTATATGCGAAAAGAGCTTAAATATGAACTGCGTTATGGAAGAATTCACCCTCTCACCGAAATGCCTGATCGCCAGCGCTTTATCAATACGCTTTCTAACTCTACCGCTAACAAACTTGCGCTTTTGAATGTCAATGGCTTTTGGAACTTCAACCACTCTTATGGCTACGAGGTGGGAGACCAAATCCTTAAAACCATCTCACAACGCCTTAAACGTCGCTTCACACAAGCCGTTGTTTTCCATTTAGGAGGCGATGAATTTGCCATTCTCTCAGGCAAAGAGGTACCCCAAGAGCACTTTTTACAAAACATTGAGTCATGCCTTTGGTACTTTGGCTACTCACCCATCGAAATCGACAATGAAAAAATCTATACACCTCTTCGCATAGGCGTTGCTATAGGCTATGACGACCTTTTTCTCAATGCCGAATTTGCTATAAAACAAGCCAAACGCATCGGGAAAGATTTGATGGTTTACGATGCCGCCATTCCTTCTTTGTGCAACCCACAATCCAATGCCAGAGCCGATGTTGAGTGGGAAAAGACCATTCGAGAAGCCCTAAAAAAAGACCGTTTTGAAGTCTTTGCCCAAAGCATTGAAGGCGGCAAGATCCCAAAATTCGAGTGTTTGGTGCGCCTTCGCAATGCGGAAGGAAAAATCATCTCGCCTTATCTTTTTTTGGAACACGCCAAACGTGCCAACCTGTATGGAAACATCACCAAAATCGTCATCCATAAAGCCTTCTCATTTTTTGCCCATAAAACAGCAGAGTTCTCTATCAACCTCTCACTCAGTGATATCTTAGACCAAAACAGAGTCGATTTTTTACTGGAAAAAATGTACGAATACAATGTAGGAGAGCGTCTTACCATCGAAGTCACAGAGGGAGAAGGCATCGAAAATCACCCCGAAGTCATCTCCTTTTTAACCTTGCTGAAAAGCCAAGGCGTGAAAATCGCCATCGATGATTTTGGAACAGGTTACTCCAACTTTGAATACCTCGTAAAACTCCAAGCCGACTTCATCAAAATCGACGACTCGCTCATCAAAAACATCCATAAAAACGCTATCCACAAAGCCGTCGTCGAAGCCATCGTCACCTTTGCACAAAAAGTCGGTATGCAAACGGTGGCAGAATTTGTCGCCAATGAAGAGATATACCTAACGTGTAAAGAGCTTGGCATCGACTACTTCCAAGGCTATTTTTGGAGCGAACCTATGCCTTTGGAGAGTTTGACACTGTATTAAATCAAAACTTGTTTTCTCGTGGAACACAACGTGCATAAGCCTCTTAAAAAGGCTGCCTTTATGGAAGAGATACGCGATCGTTATGTGAGTTTTCACAACATTGACTGCTATGAAAATGCAACTCAAGTGCTCGATGCGATGTATGAACTTTTTGAGCTTCACCCCGAAGCAAAAGATGATTTGTGGGTTCGTTTTGAAACCCTCATTCCCTCAAATTATAAAGAAGTTTTTGCTAAGCATGACTCCAAAGATATTTTGTACCACATTTGCTCTCATGTCTTTTACCTCTCTGCCCTCTTTGAAGAGTATGACTTTGAAAAAGGGATAGAACTGATGGAAAAAGCAGAGATGGAGTGCTGTTAAAAATCCCGAAAAAACCTCTTATACTTGTTATAATGCACACATATTTTTGCAGGAGCGAAAAATGGAGTATTATAGTTGGATTTTAACGTTTCACGTTATGTCTTTTATGTCGTGGATGGCGATGCTTTTTTATCTGCCACGTCTGTTTGTTTACCACGTGGAGCACTCTCACAAAAGCGAATTTGTCGAGGTCGTTAAAATTCAAGAATACAAAGTTTACAAATACATTGGACTTCCAGCCTTTTGGGCAACCCTTTTGAGTGGCGCTGCAATGCTTATCATCAATCCTATTTTATTTGAAACTGGCGAATGGCTGTACGCCAAATTTGTTGTCGTCGCTTTATTGATAGCCTATTCGTTCTCTTTGGAGTATTTTAGAGAACAACTTGAAAAAGATGAGTGTGAACGCAGTGGTAAGTTTTTTAGAGCGTACAATGAAATTCCAACCCTACTTTCAATTTTGATCGTAGCCTATGTGGTGGTTAAAACCTTTTCATTGCTGTTCACAAGTATTGCTGTTGCACTGTTTGCGTTTATCATCTACATGATTATGCAGCAACCTGCCCATAAAGATAATAGAGACTAAAGACTTTGACCTACTAAATAGCCAGAGGCCCAAGCAAAGTGGAGATTAAACCCTCCACAGTCACCGTCAATATCTAACACTTCCCCACAAAAATAGAGATTTTTCAGCTTCTGTGACATGAGATTTTTAGCATCGAGTTCACGCACATCCACACCACCCGCACACACTTCCGCACTCTCAAAGCCTTTGGTAGCGTGTATGCCAATACGTAGCGCTTTAAGTGCAAAAACGATCTTTTTAATCTCTTTAGCCCCAAGCATAGATGCCTCTTTAATGTGCCCTAGTTTGGTGTTTTGAATGATGAAATGTGCCAGCTTTTTAGGAATGATTCCCTCTAGCCATAAGGAGAGAGATTTCTCTTTTGCTATACTCATTCTTTTTTGAAGTAGCGATGTCAATGCTTCACGCGATAAAGTTGGCAAAAGATCCAATATCACATGTACACGCTCTCCTTCTACAAAGGCTTTAGATGCCATACGACTGACATCTAAAATGGCAGAGCCGGAAAGTCCATACGCGGTAAAGAGCAGATCACCCTGCACACTTTGGCGCTTTTGATTGCCAATGTAGAGCTCAACACCAGCATCCACTTTTACACCACTGGCTTCTTTAAGATGAGGCTCATCGCTGATAAATTGCACTAACGATGGGTACGGCTCTATCACGCTATGTCCTAAGGCTTTGGCAAAACCATAACCACTGCCAGAACTTCCAAGCGTAGGCATAGCAACGCTTCCTGTAGCGATAACACATACATCAAACGTCTGCTTTTGCTCTTTGGTATGAACAACGAACTCTATACCATTTTTTTCGATTTGCAAGACTTCGCATTCTAGTACAAAATGTACACCAAGACTTCTTGCTTCATGCAAAAGCATATCGACTACAGAAGAGGCTTGATGGCTCATCGGGTAGAGTCTGCCCTCCTCGCCTTCACGCATCTCAAGTCCCAATGCCCTAAAATAGGCTTTACACGTAGAGGTATCAAAACGTCTTAATGCTTCTTTGGCAGCATGAGGTGCTTCACCATGGTAACGAGAAAGCGTAATGTTTTCATTGGAGATATTGCATCTGCCATTGCCCGTTGCAAGGATTTTACGTCCTACTTTACTGTTTTTCTCAAAAACAGTTACCGTATGTGCTTTGCGTGCTGCTTCAATGGCACAGACAAGTCCAGAAGCCCCTGCTCCGATGATGGCAACACGACTCATAAAAGACGCATACCTTCATCGTTTACTTCAAGTTTTTTGGCATCGATGAGTTTCGTAAGAGCCCTTTTATAGGCTTTTCGACTCAGCCCAAAACGCTCTGAGATAAGCTCAGGTGTGCTTTTATAGTTCATCTCACATCTGCCACCCGTAAGACTTAAAATCTCTACGATTTTAGAAGCCGCTACTTCATCACTTTTATCGCCTATTGGCTGTAAAATGATGTCAAGTTTGCCATCTTTTCTAAGCGTCTTAATGTAGCCTACTTTTTCATCCCCCACTTCGATGTTTTCAAAAATTTCATTGTGGAAAATAAGTCCATCGTAAAGGTTATTAACGATGACTTTAAAACCAAGAGGAGTACGTTCACGCACCAAAAGTTTGACTTCTTGGTTCACTTTGAGGTTTTTAAAATCTTTGCTCAAAAATTCATTGTACTTTTGACTGCCCACAATGCGTCCTGTCTCATCATCCAAACAGACACGCACGATGACTTTCATGCCAACATGAAACGGAAACTTTTGAAGTGCTTTTGGAACGAGTAGATCTTTAGGTAACCCCCAGTCCACGAAGGCTCCAAAAGGAGTCACATCGACCACTTCAAAACAGCCAAACTCATCAAGCATCGCTTTAGGGAAAACGGTACTTGCGACAATGCGATCTTCCGAGTCAAAATAGACAAACGCATCGATCTCATCGCCCTCTTTCATGGCATAACTGACGTATTGGTTAGGCAGTAAAACTTCGTCTTTATCTTCACAGATCAGATAAACGCCATTGTCGGTATAACGGTTAATTTTGAGACGATTTTTTTCGCCCACTAAAAGGTATTTATTCATTATTTTTCTTTACATTTATTTTATTTGACACTTATCGTGCATATCGCTAAGCTCCATGTTTAGGGCACGTGTAGAGATCATCACTTCCCATAGTGAGATAAAAAGTGAAAGACACATGGCGATTAAACTAAGCCCAAAAATCTGTTTGCCAATGCCAAAAAGCCCTAAAAAAAGCTCAAACATCGAAAGGGTACAAAGGAGTATGGCAAGTACACCAAAAAATTGCATCCATTTGGTGAGCTCCAAGCGATGTCTTAAGTTTTCAATTTGTTTGTACTCTTCGCAATTATCTCTCTCCATTGACTGACGATGCAACATTCTAATCAGTTGTGCTACAGCCAAAAAACGGTTGGTATAGGCAAGCAAAAGCAATGAAACAGCGGGAAATAAAAGTGCGGGCGTTGAAATCTCAATCTCCATAACGATCCTTGCAAAAAAGTTATTTTATTGTACCAAATAGCCCCTTTCTTTATGCTTCCTTTGTGTATAATAAATCCCTAAATAATGACAGGCAAAGGTTGAAATGCTCGAAAACATCGCTTTATTGCTCAATTCAAAAGAGAAACTTCTCACCGAAATTTATTTTGATTTACAACTCTTTTTTGAAGATAAATATGGCAAAAACACCATCGTTTTTATGGAGATTGGCTCTTTTTTTGAAACCTATGAAGTCAACAACGAAACCCATCAAATCGGAAAAGCTAAAGAGGTTTCAGAGCTTTTAAACATTCAGCTCACTCGTAAAAATAAATCCATTTTAGAAAACTCTTTGCAAAACCCCCTGCTTGCGGGCATTCCATCGGTCTCACTCGATCGTTACCTGTCACGCCTTGTTCAAAGCAAAAAATACACCATCGTTTTAGTGCGTCAAAAAGGTGAACCACCTCATGTAAAGCGCTACATCTCAAACATCATAAGCCCAGGTACGAACTTTGACTACCTCATCGAATCTGGTGAAAATTACCTTGTATCACTTTTAGTGGATTGCAATCATTCTATCTATTCGGTTGGTTACAGCGCTATCGATGTTACCACAGGCAAAACCATCATCAACGAAGTGCATGGCACGAGAGAAGATAAAACCTATGCGTTAGATGAGATTTTCAACCTGTTGCAAACCTATAAAACCAGTGAAATCGTCTTAACGTTTAACACCGAAAGCATTGATAAAGAGTGGGTGCGAAATTACCTTGAAATCACGCCGAGTGTGGCACACAGCACCAACAAAGAGCGTCTTAAAGTAGCGTACCAAAACGAGCTTTTCGGACGCATTTATGCGATTCGCTCTCTGCTCTCGCCTATCGAGTACCTCGACATCGAACGCTACCCTTATGCGAGTGAGTCTTTAGCGATTTTGTGTGATTTTATCATCGAGCACGATGCCAACATTATCGAAAAGATGAGCCGCCCTATTTTACTAGGTAACAGCCGTTACCTCTACATCGGCAACAACGCCCTTGAACAACTAGACATCATCTCTAAAAACCCTGCTGAGATGACGCTCTTAAACCTCATCGATCAAACCTCTACTGCCATTGGAAAACGTCTTTTAAAGGAGCGTTTGCTCAACCCTATTTGTGACATAAAGACCTTAAATGAGCGTTTTGATTTAAGTACGCAACTCATTCATGACTATAAAAAATTCGAGATTGCTCTTAAACAAGTCTATGATTTAGAGCGCATTTTAAGGCGCATCGCTCTTAAAAAATTGCACCCTTTAGAGCTTGATTACCTTAGCACTTCCCTTGAAGCCATTTTAGGAATTTTAAAAGAGGCTGAGCTTAAAAAAGTTCCAACACCTAAAAACCTTTTTGATGAAAGTGAAGCGCTTTTAACAATGCTTCAAAGTACGTTTGTGCTTGATGTATGCGCGAAGTTTCGCAAAGATCAGATCAGCGAAAACCTCTTTCTTAAAGGGGTTTACCCGCAAATCGACAAGATCGAGCAGAGCAAAGAAGAGCGCTTTAGTGCGCTTGAGCATATCTCGCGTCATATCGAAGCACTTTTTGAAGAGAGTAACCGCACGACACTGAGCATCGAATGGCTGGAGAGCGAAGGACATTATATTTCTATCAGTAAAAACCGTTTTGCGCTCATTGAAGAGAAGCTCATGCAAAGCTTCATTACCATCGGGGATAAGCATTACTTCTTCAAAGACTTCACCTTTAGGCATCTTAAAAACAGCGTGAAGATTTCAGCCTCCCTCATTGAAGAGATTTCCCAAGAGATTACCCTCAGTAACCTCCAAATGATCGCCCTCGTCAAGCAACGCTACGATGAAATGTTAGAGAAGATCGAGACGCATTACGCCCTGACATTAGAACATTTAATCTCGTTTGTGGGAACCCTTGATGTAGCGCTTAGTAATGCCAAATGCGCCGTACTGTATAACTACACCAGACCTGAACTTTTACCGATGCAAGAAGAGAAACGCTTTATCGAAGCGATTGGACTTCGCCATCCCCTCATTGAATCACGTGAAGAAAATGGTATTTACATTCCTAATGATCTTTTCTTGGGTCATTGTTCCAGCGACATTACCCACGACCATGTCACCCTAGAGGCATGCAGTACGACTGAGGTGCAAGGCATTTTGCTTTATGGCATTAACTCCAGTGGTAAATCGTCCTTAATGAAAAGCTTAGGCATTGCCGTCATTATGGCACAAGCTGGCTTTTTTGTACCCTGTGCCGCTATGCGTTTTAACCTCTTTGATAAAATCTTTACACGTATTATCAGCCATGATAACCTTTACAAAGGGCTATCAACTTTTACCGTAGAGATGTTGGAGCTCAAAAATATCTTTAACCGTGCCACAGCGTTTTCGCTTGTGCTTGGTGATGAGATCAGTCATGGAACAGAGACGGAGTCTGCTCTTGCTATTGTCGCAAGTGCCATTACCAAAATGCACAGCTTAGGCTCATTTTTTGTCTTTGCGACCCATCTGCATCAGCTCAGTCACCTTCCGCTCATTAGCGAGCTTAAAAAGGTCATCTATCTGCATTTAGGGGTGAGTTACGATGAAGAGAATGACAAGCTGATTTATAACCGCAAACTAGAGCTTGGCAGTGGCAGTTCGTTGTATGGTTTGGAGTTTGCGAAGTCCTTGCACATGGATAAAGAGTTCATTAAAACCGCGTATGATATCAGAAGAAGTCTTGCAGGTGAACTGGGCGAAGTAGAGCTTTTAAAGCAGAAAAAACGCAGTAAATACAACAAAAACCTCTACCTTTCCAAATGTGCACTTTGCGATGAGTATGTGGAAGAGGTGCATCACATCAAAGCGCAAGAGAATGCTGATGCTAATGGAAACATCGAGCACTTTCATCAAAACCACCGCTACAACCTCATACCGCTTTGTGCAAAACACCACAAAATGGTGCATGAGGGTAAAATTACGATCAATGGTTTCGTAATGAGCAGTGAAGGATTAAAACTGCATTATGAAGAGAAGTAAAGGGAAAACTCCCTTTACGTTACGCGGTTTTAAATTGCGCAAGCGTTGCGCTTAAACTCTCTGATAAACGCGCTAAATGCTCAGCCGCAGAAGCGATCTCTTCAACACTTCTGGCATTAGAGCTTGAAAGAGCATTGATCGCTTCGATTTTATGAATGACTGCTTCATTAATACGCTCCACATTGTGCGATGCCTTAAGTACCACATCATCCGTTGCACTTACCGTCTCTTCCAATAAGCTTACAGCATCTCCTGTTTGTGTGCTTACTTTCACAGAAAATTCGCCTAGGTCATGAATGCGTTTTGCATTGTGATTCATCTGACCACAAATGTCTTGAATGGATTGAACAATCACGTTAATCGTTGCGTTGGTTTCCACTAAGCTTTTTTGGGTTCGCTCCGCTAACTTTCGTACTTCATCGGCAACAACCGCAAATCCCCTTCCATGTTCACCCGCACGCGCTGCTTCAATGGCGGCATTAAGGGCAAGTAAGTTGGTTTGTTCAGCAATATCACTAATAACATTTAAAACATTTTTGACTTGGTCTGTGTCGTTTGAGAGCTGATTGAGTCGGTCATTGATGTTTGATTCAGCATGGACGGTATCGTCTAGTTGTGCAATGGTTTCATTGAGAAGATCTTGCGCTAGCAAAAGGCTCTTTTGCGCCGTATGTATGGTCTCTTTTACACGCGTTACTTCCGCACTGGTGTGTTCTATCTCTAAAGCCACTTTTTCGGCTTCCTCAGTGGTTTGTTTTACCACGCTAGACTCTTCTTCAGCTCGTTTACCTATTTGCAAGCTTGTACTGGAAAGTTCTTCTGCCACAGAAGCATTTTCAGCGGCATTGTCTTTGGCTTGTGCAATAGCTATGGTAATTTCTTGTAAAAGAGCATTAACGGTTTGCATGGTCTCACTGATTTCATCCTGTGTGTCAAGTTGAAGTGAACTATGTAACGCTTTACTTTGGCGCATCTGTTCGCACTTAGATTGAGCTTGAGTAACCGAAGATTTAATAGAGCGTGTTAGGAAAAAGAAAAGCACCAAAATCACAATAGAAACACCACCAAGAACTATTTGAGATTTCAACTTATTGTTTTCAAGACGTTCAAAATTGGTTTTTTTCATATTGGATGAGAGCTCATAGATGTTCTCTAAAATAGATTCAAAGGCATTCACATTTTTTTTCGATTTGTCGCTACTGGCTTGATAATCTTCAAATGAGCCACTATCAACTGTTTTTTTAGGTTCATTGGCAACCGCCCAAATTTCAATCGACTTTTTAATCTCTGAAATTTTATCTTGATTAATTTTAGAACGAAACAACTTTGTGAGCGTTTCTATGGGAAGAAGTGTTTGCTCATAATGCACCTGATAAGCCTTTAATGCCTCTTCACGGTAATAATTTTGATAGTTGCGCTGTTCAATTCGCATTTGTAAAAAATGAGACTCCACCGCCTGAATGGCAGCAAAACGCTCTGCTATTCCTTTTGCATTGGTACTTAGTTCCACAATCTGATACCCCAGTGCACCGAAACCTAAAATCAAAATGACTAAAAGGAGTGTTAACTTCCCTTTAATGGTTCTAAGTAGCATTGCAAATCCTTCAGGTGAATTTTTTCGATTATAAAACTGCTCCTCTTAAAATGTCAGTAAAATTACATATTAAGTAATAAATCCTTTTTGAGTTGGAGTGCAATCTCACGTGAGCAAAGCTGTTCGACCAGACTTAGTGCAAAAAGCATTGCTGTGCTTGGACCTTGAGAAGTTGTTACATTACCATCTTGAATGACTTTATCGTTGGCGTTATACCCTTCTTGAGCAATTTTTTCTTGAAATCCAGGATAACATGTGTAGCTTTTTTTAAGGACACCTGCCGTTTTTAGAGCATAAGGAGCAGCACAAATGGCGGCAATTGCCTTGCCTTTGGCATCAAATTCTTTCAGCAATGCTTGTGTGGTAAGATCAGCTGCGAGATTGGTTGCGCCAGGGAGTCCTCCTGGGAGGGCAATCATATCAAAAGCATTGCCATCTAACTCCCTCAAAAGTGCATCAGCTACAACAACAACGCCGTGTGCACCTCTTACTTGCAATGACTCTAATGCTGCCATAGTCACATCCACATTGGCTCGTCTTAAAATATCCACAATCGTTAATGCCTCAATCTCTTCAAATCCTGTTGCAAGGGGAACGATAACTTTTTTTGGCATAAGTAACTCCTAAGCATAAAATGTTACATGATTATAGCACTATTGAGAAATATGAGAGGGGAAAAAGAAGTAGCGCGCGTGTTGCGCGCTACTTAATGTATAAGAGTTTTATTTTACTTTTTCTAAGTATTCGCCACGAACGGTGTCAACTTTAACAAGGTCACCTTCTACTACGTGGAAAGGAACTTGAACAACCGCACCACTCTCAAGTGTTGCTGGTTTTTTGCCACCTTGAGTGTCACCTTTGAAATTTGGTGGTGTTTCTACAATTTTAAGTTGAACAAATTGAGGTGCTTCAACACTGATTGGTTGACCATTATGGTACAACATATCGACATTCATACCATCAATAATCCAATCTGCTGCTTCGCCTACTTGATCATGAGTTAATGCGATTTGCTCGTATGTAGCGCTATCCATGAATTGCAAGAATTCGCCATCGTCATACAGATATTGCATTACTTTGTCTTCAAGATGTGGAGTCTCGCATTTATCACCCGCATGGAATGTTTTTTCAATAACTCTGCCATCAATAAATGATTTGATTTTACAACGAACAAACGCTGCACCTTTACCAGGTTTAACGTGTTGATACTCTGTAATTTTATAAGGGATACCGTTAATTTCGATTTTTAACCCTTTTTTTAAGTCGCCCATAGAAATAGAGGCCATAAATTCTCCTAAATATTAGTTTGCGTCATTATAGCGAAAAA
>CAYXNJ010000020.1:0-40624 GCA_964466465.1 uncultured Sulfurospirillum sp. | reverse complement strand
CCATTTTCACCTAAGCAAATCTGTGGTACATTTTCCAAAAATCGGTAAACAGTTGTTTACTGATATAACATAATGTATCGTAAAAAAAGGGTATTGTTTCTACAAAGATACCGTGTTTTTCCCTTATTTTCGAGCTTTTTAAACTGTTTCAACCTATTCAGACAAAATCGGTCTGCATTTGTTGACTTTAAGAAATGAGGAATAAAAACATGATAAATAAAGAATCCGTTAATAAAGCCCGCTCACTCTACTATGGTTTTTTGAGTAAAATGTTTGTTTTTACGACAAGTGAACAGCGCTATGCTGGAATGAATGAAGCACTTGATGTAATGATTAAAAATCCAATGGATGAAAATTCAGGAGAAGCACTCAAAGAAATTCATGCTTTTTTAACAACCTACGGTCAAGACACACTCATTCAAGAATATGATGATATTTTCCACAACCCAGCGTATAAAGTGGTTCGCAATACCGCTTCGTATTATGATGAAGGCGTTGAAAGCGGTCACCAACGCTTAGCCGTTAAAAACTTCCTAGCCAAAACAAAAATCAGACGCGATGAAAACCATTTCAAAGAGAATGAAGACAGCGTTGGTTTTATCTTCACCTTTATGCACGAGCTTATTGAGCTCATTATGCAAGGAAATAAAGAATACGACAATCTTCAGCACTGTTTATTTACCGAAGTGATCAATCCTTTTATGGATGAGTTTACCATCAATGTATATGAGCACCCAATGTCGAAGGCATACAAATCTGTAGCGATTGTGTTAAATGCCTTTATGGCGTTTGAGCGTATGTATTTTGAAGTAGCGAAACCACCATTAAAAGAGAAAGTACGCGTTGAAAAACCTGTGGAAGTTATCTCTGGGGCAGAAGCAAGAAGACGTGCAGAAAACAAAGCCAAAAAAGAGGCTGATAAAGCTAAAAAAGCAGTAGAAGTATAGCAACCAAAGAGAGGTTGCTCAAGGCTGTTTTGCAGCTTTGAGCAATCTCTTGTAAAAGGGATACGTTCTAAGAAAGGAGTTCAGAATGAATGAGAGCAGACGTGGCTTTGTTAAAAAAGCTGCACTTGCTGGTGCTGTTGCTACCGTTGGTGTAGTGGGTGCGCAGGCAAGTTCTTCTGGTTCAAAAAGTACAAACGGCGTTGTTGTAGGTAAATCTAAAAAGAAAGAGATTACCTATGCAAAAACACAAGCATGGGAAGATTATTACAAATCTGCCCTATAAAAGAGGAGGCGTAACGTTATGGAAAAAACAACAGAACGTGCTTTAAGTACGACTGTCGGTCGTCGTTCTTTCCTTAAAATGGCAGCGGTCGCTGGTGCATTTGGCGCCACTTCAGCATTTGCTAGCGAGAAAGTAACACGTGCCGCTACAGAGGAAGAGGTTAAAAACCCATTTCCTGGAAGCAAAAAAGTTAAAACTATCTGTACATCATGTTCAGTAGGTTGTGGTGTGATTGCAGAAGTTCAAAATGGAGTATGGGTTCGTCAAGAAGTTGCTCAAGACCACCCAATCAGCCTTGGTGGACATTGCTGTAAAGGTGCTGATATGATCGATATGGTCAGATCAGAAGTACGCCTTAAGTATCCAATGGTCAAAGAGAATGGTCAGTGGAAACGCCTTTCTTGGGACGATGCACTTAACCGTATCGCAACAAAAATGGCCGATTTGAAGAAAAAAGATGGTCCTGATGCCGTTCAGTTCTTAGGTTCAGCCAAAATGAGCAATGAGCAAGCATACTACTTTAGAAAGTTTGCTGCATTCTTTGGTACCAATAATACAGATCATCAAGCGAGAATCTGACACTCTTCCACAGTCGCCGGTGTGGCGAATACATTTGGATACGGTGCTATGACAAACTCTCTTGGAGATATTCAAAAGTCTAAAGCAATTATTATTTTTGGTTCAAACCCAGCGGTGAATCACCCTGTAGGTTTCCAACACTTTTTAAAAGCGAAAGAGAGAAACAACTCTCAATTGATCGTTATTGATCCACGCTTTACAAAAACTGCTGCAAAAGCAGATATTTTTGCACAAATTCGTCCAGGTACAGACATTCCATTTATGTATGGTATGCTCAACATCATCTTCAAAAATGGTTGGGAAGATAAAGAGTATATTGAGACAAGAGTTTTTGGAATGGATAAAATCAGAGAAGAAGCTTCCAAATGGACACCAGAAGTTGTTGCTGATGTTACAGGTGTTCCTGCTGAAACATTGATCCAAATTACAACACTTTACGCAAAAAATCGTCCTGGTACCTTAATTTGGGCTATGGGTCTTACACAGCATACCATTGGTACATCTAATACACGTATGGCTCCAATTCTTCAACTTGCTCTTGGAAACATGGGTAAAGCGGGCGGTGGTACGAACATTCTAAGAGGTCACGATAACGTTCAAGGTGCGACCGATATGGGATGTTTATCAGACTCACTTCCAGGATATTATGGCTTAGCAGCAGGTTCTTGGAAATACTTTGCAAAACAGTGGGGCGTAGAGTACGATTACATCGCATCTCAGTTTAAAGATCCATCATGGATGGAGAAAAATGGCTTTACGTTGGCTCGTTGGTGGGCAGGTGTTGCTGGCGTTAAGAGCGATGATAAAATCGAAAATGCAGGTACAACTCTTAAAGCACTTATTGTTATGGGTAACGGTATTACATCCATCGCACAACAAGCAAAAGTCAAAGAAGCACTTGATAATTTAGAGATGATCGTTCTTGCTGATCCGTTTGTAAACGAAGCAGCGATCTTAACAGATAAAAAAGACAACGTCTTCATTCTTCCAGCTGCAACTCAGTTTGAAACAAGCGGTTTAGTTGTTGCAACCAACAGAAGTGCACAATGGAGATACAAAGTTGTTGAACCACTTTATGAGAGCAAACCAGATCAAGAGATTATGTTTGAGCTTGCAAAGCGTCTAGGTTTCTATGAGCAATATACTAAAGGTATGTTGATGCAAGAGACAAAAGATGGCAAACTAGAGATGATCCCTGAGAAAAAAGCATTCCAATGGCCAGAAGATGCAACCAATGAAATTGCACGTATCATCAAAACCATCGGTTTAACAGGTTGGACAGCTGAACGTGTTAAAAAGCATACTGATAACTGGCATATGTTTGATGAAGTCACCGGTGCAGGTATGGGACCAATGAAAGGCGAGTTCTACGGACTTCCATGGCCTTGTTGGACTAAAACACACGGCGGTTCTCCAAACCTTTATGATACCAGCATTCCTGTAAGTGAAGGTGGTATGGGCTTTAGAAATAACTTTGGTTTGGAAAAAGATGGTGTTAACCTCTTGGCTGAAAAAGGCTCTTTCCCTAAAGGCTCAAAAATTGAGACAGGTTACCCTGAGATTACCAAAGAGAACATTGAAAAAGTTCTTGGTATTACACTCACTGAAGAAGAAAAAGCGGCATGTGGTGCAAACTGGAAAGTTGATAACAGCGGCATTTTAGTTCAAAAGTGTATGGAAGCGGGCGTTTGTCCTTATGGTAACGCAAAAGCAAGAGCGATTGTTTGGAACTTCCCAGATCATATCCCTATGCACCGTGAACCACTTCACTCACCACGTACTGATTTGGCACAAAAATACCCAGCGTACCCAGATAAAGCGAACCACTTCCGTGTTATGACGAAGTATATCTCTGTTCAAAGTGCAGCTGATTATGCAAAAGATTTCCCAATCAACATGGTCACAGGACGTTTAGTAACCATGAACGGTGCGGGTATCGAAAATCGTGCATCTAAATACATCGCAGCGTTAACACCTGAGATGTTCTGTGACATTCACCCAGATTTAGCGCTAAAACATGGCATTAGAAATGGTGGAATGATGTGGGTACACTCACCAGAAGGTACAAAAATCAAAGTGAAAGCGAAGTACTCTCGTAGCGTTCTTCCTGATATGGTCTTTATGCCATTCCACTTTGCGGGTTACTTCCAAGGAGCAGATAGAACGGGTAATTTCCCAGCAGGAACGAAGCCTTATGCAAGCGGCGAGAGTGTCAATACCGTCACTAACTATGGTTATGACATCATTACTCAGATTCCTGAAACTAAGGGCGGCTTGTGTCGCATCGAAAAAGCGTAGGGGGTGAGAGATGGATTACGCAAGAATGAAATTTTACTGCGATGAGAGCAGATGTATAGAGTGTGATGGTTGTTCAGTAGCGTGTGCCGAAGCGCATGAACTTCCAGTTGGTATTAGCAGACGTAAAGTTGTGACGATTAATGAAGGAATCCCTGGCAAAGAGATGAGTACCTCCATCGCATGTATGCACTGTACTGACGCACCATGTGAACAAGTATGCCCAGTGGATTGTTTCTATATCAGAGAAGACGGTATCGTTCTTCACGATAAAGATAAATGTATCGGTTGTGGTTACTGCTTGTACGCATGTCCATTTGGTGCTCCACAGTTCCCAAGAGATGGCGCATTTGGCGCTAAGGGAGCTATGGATAAATGTACGATGTGTGCAGGTGGACCATTGGAAACGAACTCAGAAAAAGAGAGACACCTCTACGGACAAAACAGAATCGCTGAAGGAAAAGTACCAGTGTGCGCAGCAATGTGTTCTACAAAGGCACTTTTAGTCGGTGATGCTGAATCAGTAGCAAATGTTTACAGAGCACGCGTTATGGCTCGTGGTGGAAAAGGCTCCAACTCTCCTTATGGATGGGATAAAGCATATAAAAATAAATGAAAGGAGCAGCAATGAGAAAGTATATCTACGCACTCATTGCGCTTCTAGGTTTAGCTACCGTAGCATTTGGGGCTACGGATAGCCAAATCTGGGGTGAGATGCGCATTCAAAATATCTTGGGATACGGACAAGAAGAGTCTTTAAAACTAGGACCCTTGTTTACCATGTTACAGCATAAATACTTTGCATGGATATTTTTAGCTGTCCTCATAGGTGTACCTGGAGCATTTTTCCTACATTATAAGATTATTGGTCCTAAAGTATTTCCTCATAGTGAGAAGAAATACTATGCCTTTAATCTGTATAACCGTATTGTTCACCAAGTAGCAGCTGTTAGCTTTTTGGTCATTATTCCAACAGGATTTATCATCGTTTTTGGTGACTTCTTTGGCGGTGGCACACTTGTAAGAATGGCAAAGAACCTTCATGGTATCTTTACAATTCCATTTACGATTGTTGTTATTCCAATGGCCTTAATGTGGCTTAAAGAAGCCCTGTTTAATATGGATGATATTAAATGGTTTATGATCTTAGGTGGATACTTATCAAAAGAGAAAAAACCTATCTTAGCAGGGAAGTTTAACGCTGGTCAAAAAATGTGGTATTGGGTAGCAATACTAGGTGGTATCACCATGATTCTTAGTGGTGCGATGATGTACTTCTTGGACTTTAAGATGGAGATGCTCCATAACTTAACAGGCATGAGTCAAATCGACCTTCTAAGAGCAGCAGCAATTATTCATAACGTTATGGGCTTTGCCGTTGTAGCACTCTTTATTACCCACGTATATATGTCTATGTTCGCGATCAAAGGTGCGGTTCATAGCATTATCACAGGATATGTTGAAGAAGAAGAAATTAAAATTCTTCACAGCACATGGTATAAAAAACTCAAAGATCAAGGTAAGTTTTAACACTTTTGATTTTTACACGACTCTTGGGCAAAGCTCAAGAGCCTACGTTGCACTAGGCACTAAAGTTTGCCTCTTGCGAGGCAGAAAAAGTGTTTACATGTAAAATGTAGCGCGCTATTTACTTTATTTAGTGCGCTACAATTTTTTTAATGTTAAAATATGCGAAATAAGCACGTTAAAGGAATGAGAATGGAGCCAGTTTTTAAAACGACGATTACCAAGATTAAAGGTAAAGAGAAGTTTGAGAGAGAAGACACATTAGTACGTGAAATTAAGTTAGAACTCTATGTCAATGGCGCTAAGGTGGGGGCAGTGATGGCAACTCCTGTGGATCAAGAAGCCCTTGCGATTGGTTACTTGATGAGTGAAAACATTATAGAGACGTTTAAAGATGTCACTTCTATCAAGCTTCTAAATGATGGTATGCGTGTAGAAATTGAAGCCAAAGTCAATGAAGATAATATTAAAAAATTAAACGCTGAGGGTGTTGTCATCAGCGGCTGTGGTAAAAGTATGACAGCAAACATTGACCCTGAAGCGATTGAAGCTAAAGTTATTAAAAGCGATTTTACACTGAGTGCAGATGTACTGTGTAGAGAAATGGGACAATTTTATACAGAGTGCCCTTTATATGAACAAACAGGCTGTGTCCATACGGCAAAGCTTTTTACAGACGAGAAGACCTTTTTTATCGGTGAAGACATCGCTCAGCACAATACGATCGATAAAGTCGTTGGTAAAGCCCAGATGGCGGGCATTGATGTCAGTAATGCCTTTTTGATGGTCAGTGGTCGCCTCTCTTCAGAGATGGTGGCAAAAGCGGTTATGCACCAGATTCCTATTCTTGCTTCTCGTACCGCATCAACCTGTTTAGGGTTAATGATCGCTGAGAAATTTGGACTGACACTCATCGGATTTGTGCGTGGAGATACGATGAATGTGTATCGCAATCCAAGGAGAATTCATGTCTGAAATGGAAGAGTTGATTAAGAAATATTTGAATGAAAAAGGCAAGCTAGATTGTGCGGATGCTTATAAAATTGCTGCAAAGTTAAAATGCCCTATTCGAGAAGTAGGTGACAAAGCCAAAGCAATGGAGATACGCATTGATAGCTGTGACCTTGGACAATTTGGCAAAGTAGAAGAAGGTTCTTTTGACATAGAAGCGTTAAACCGCCTTACCCCTCTTTTGGATGATCAAAATCGTGTCACGTGTAAAGAAGCTCGGGCTGCAGCTGCAGGTATTGGGCTTAAAAAAATCAGGGGTACATTGAAAGAAAAAAATATTGATGTGACGTATTGTAGTTTGGGATGTTTCACAGAAAAAAGACGTCCTCGTTTGTATGTAAAAACCAAAACGTGGATTGAAAATGCTGAGGGAGAACTACTTTTTGGTAAAGGTAAAACAGAAATTTTAGAGCTTATTGAACAAGAGGGTTCTATCTCTAAGGCGTCTGAAAAAATCGGAATGAACTACAAAAAAGCATGGACGCACATCAAAATTTTACAAAAAAATATCAACGACACAATGGTGCAAACCAAGCAAGGTGGTGGTGAAGATGCAGGAACAACGCTAACCCCTGTGGCTCGTGAATATATGGATAACTACCGAAAGCTTCAAGCAGACATCGAAAACTACGCCAATGAGCGTTTTAAAGAGTTGTTTCTCAAACCCCGCAATAAAAAAGAGTTTAAAGAATAAAGTGTAAGCTATTTTGGTGCTACGAAGATAATGTAAGATTTCTTTGCTAGTCAGATTTAAAGGTAGGTTAGCACTCTTGTGAAGTTGGTGTAGGTTGCCTTATAAAAGGCAACCTTACGTGTTATTTAGTTTCTAGCGCGTGTTTTAAAATCGGGATAGAAGAGTTGTTTATCTAAAAGCTTAAAGTTAGCGATTTCTGTTTGAATTTTATCGGTTGTAATCCACTCGATGAATTTCAAAGCACCTTTATAGTCAGTGTTTGCACATCTTTGAGGATTAACTGCCATGACGGAGTAGAAGTTTTTCAAAGCATCTGCGCCTTCATAGACGATAACAAGTGGTGGATTGCCTTTGTGGTTTGCTTCGTATTTGATGAAGGTACCACGATCTGTTAAAGTTACACCTTTTTGTTCAGCAGCAATGTTGATGGTTGCAATCATTCCTTGACCAGCTTCGAGGTACCAAGGTGCTTTTTCAGGTACTTTGCCTAAAGCTGCAGACCATACGCCTTTTTCTTTGTCATGGGTACCTGATTTATCACCGCGACTGACGAATTTAATCTGTTCTGTTTCGATGATTTTAAATGCTTCAGTGATGTTTTTGCCTGCAAATTTTGCTTTCATCTCTGGAGTGCCGATAAGTACAAAGTCGTTGTACATAACAGGGGTACGCTCAACACCAAAACCTTTTTCAACATAGGTTTTTTCTGATGATGGAGAGTGAACGAAAACAACACTAACATCGCAGTTTTCGCCCAGTTTCAAGGCGTTGCCAGTTCCAACAGCGACCCATTTAAGGTCAACGCCAGTATCGGCTTTGTATTTTGGAACAAGAACGTCAAGAAGTCCTGTGTCACCTGTGCTGGTTGTGGTTGCCATCTTAAGATCAGCCGCACCAAGGAGCGAGCTAAGGGCAAGAAGGGAAAAGAGTACTTTACCGCTTAAGCGGTTCTTTACTGAAAACATTGAATAATCCTCCAAATATGTTTATTTAGCATATTGGTAGTGTAGCGTATCTTTTTTAAATTTTATGTAAAAGAGGGATAATTTTTGGATTTTATTTTATCGGGTTTAAAAGAGGCATTTTGGTTACTCATCAACCTTGATCCTGAAACGATTTCTGCCATTGATGTGACGCTTAAAAGTTCAACTTTATCGATTATTTTTAGCATCATTATTGGACTGCCCTTAGGTTTTTGTTTGGGCTTCTTTAACTTCCCAGGGCGCAAAGCACTTAAACTCTTTTCTGATACACTTTTAGCTATTCCTACTGTTGTTGTTGGTCTCATTGTGTATGCGTTTATCTCCAACCGTGGACCTTTTGGGAGTTATGAACTGCTCTATACGTTACCTGGCATTGTCATAGGGCAAACCCTTTTGGCGTTGCCGATTATCGTCTCTTTAAGTGCCACGGCGGTTGAAGGGATGGAGAAAAAGCTTTACCTAACCCTTGCTTCGTTTGGCTTAACCACCCTTCAGATGATCCAAAGTGTGGTGTGGGAGCTTCGTCATGCACTCATTGCCGTAGCGGTTGCCGCGTATGGTAGGGTGGTGGCAGAAGTAGGTATTGCGATGATGATTGGTGGAAACATCAAGTGGTTTACCCGCACCATCACAACAGCGATTTCGCTTGAGACAAATAAAGGTGAATTTGCAACAGGCATAGCACTGGGAATTGTGCTTATTACTATCTCTTTTATCCTCAACTTTCTACTTTACTTTTTAAAAAAACGTGCGAGAATTGCCGTATGAAACCTTTTGTCTATGAACTTCACAATTTACGAACCCTTTATGGGGAAAAACCTGTTTTAGATATTCACTCCCTTAAAGTTGAAGAGGGTGAAATTTTAGGGCTTGTAGGCTCAAACGGCAGTGGTAAAAGCACGCTTTTACGTCACCTTGCATTTTTAGAAGCACATCAGAGTGGAAAGCTCCACTACTATGGGTTTGATGCGGCTTCTTTACCTCTTGAAACCAGACGCGACATCAGCATTTTGCTTCCTGAGCCTTACTTACTCAAACGCACTGTACGAGAAAATCTATTGTTTGGCTTAAAGGTGCGTGGAGAGACTCTTAACGTAGAAGCACGCATCCATGAAGCGCTAGAACTTGTAGGATTGTTACCTAAAAAGTTTATGCACCGTGCTTGGCATGAGCTTTCCAGTGGAGAAACACAACGGGTGGCACTGGCTTCTAGGCTTGTTTTGCATCCTAAAACACTGCTTTTGGATGAACCGACCAATAGCCTTGATTACAGTGGCATTCCACAATTTACCGATGCAATTTTACACGCGAACCGTGAATGGGGCACAACAGTGATTATCGCGAGTCATGATCTTTTATGGCTTTCTGAAATTGCAACACGAAAAATAGGGCTTCATTTTGGACGCTTGATGGAGTTTTCAACGACTAATCTTATTGTAGGAAAATGGAGAGAAGAGGGTGATGAACGCTTCTTTGACTTTGATGAAGCGCAAAGTATGTCACTTCCAAAGAGCTACCGCATCGGTGAGAAGCGTGGTGTGGCGATTAATCCAAGAGATATTTCGATCTCATTATGTGAACCAGAATTGCGTAAAGAAGATACAGTGTATCTCAATGGCATTATTCGCGATGTGTTGCATGTGACAAAGACCAATGAAATTTCACTCAAAATTGTCATTGGCAATCATGTCTTAGAGTGTGTTGAAAGTTTTGAATACTTTGAACGTTACCACTTTTACCCTTCTCAAAGCGTTACGGTAAACTTTGCCAAATCAGCGATAAAAGTGCCTTCTAAAGAGGCATAAAAGATTAGGGAACAACATCCCACGTTGTTCCTGTGCGAATGAGTTTAAAGACCTCTTTCGTTGCAGGTTTGGTGGTGTTGGTATCGCTATTAAACATTCTCTCACAACTTACAACAAAACTCAATGAAGATTCATCCAACCATAAAGGATGCTGCACAAGACAATGCTCAGGGTATTTTTTGGTAAAAACAGTGATGATTTTTTGATCTTTAAAGGTGTAAAGGCTTAACGTACTCGATGCTTCTGCATTGGTGGTAAAAAAGTACTGTTTAGGTGAAAGATAAGGCATTCCTTCTAAGAGCGTATCACTACCATCGTGCAAATCAAGAGCGTGGTACGCTTCACTATCTGGCATAAAGTCGCTGTAAATAAGGTATTTTTCGTTAAAAAAACAGCCTTTGAGCGTGTAGAGAAGGGTTTTGTACTCTTTGTCATCGCCAAAATATTCATCTTTTAATTCTATGTTTTGCCCATTGAGGAGATGAATGATTTTGACATCTTTTTCTTTGGTGAAAAACGCTTTGCACTGTTCCAACTGCGCACCATTAACATCACGGTCAAAATAGGAAAGATCAGCCATCAACCACGTTGTGAGAAGCAGCGCTACTATGCTATAACGTTTCATGTGTTGGAACTTCCTTTTGACATAAAGATGATGAAAAAACGAAGCAATTTTTGATCCCTTTATTTAGTTGCTTTATCGTAAAAATAGATCTGATTTCGCCCTTTTTCTTTGGCTTTGTACATTGCAAGATCAGCCTCTTTAAGAAGAGCTGCTCCATTGGTAGAGGTTATTTGATTATTGAAGATGGTACATCCAATGCTCGCACCAAGCATATAATTTCCATGAGCAAGCGCGTATGGTTTGGAAAGTAATGAAAGAATTTTTCGTGCGATGCTTTGCGTAAGATGGTGAGCAGCACTTTGTTGATTACCTAACTTTTTGAGTAAGATGACAAATTCATCACCGCCAAGGCGTGCGACGAGGTCACTCTCTCGGATGCCCTCTTTAAGTCTGGACGCTACTTGAATGAGTAACATATCGCCTGCATCGTGTCCGTAGGTATCATTGAGTTCTTTAAAACGGTCAAGATCGATAAAAAGAAGCGCACTAAAATGTTTTTCATCACTGCATTCGCAAAGTGTATCGTGGAGTGTTTCATCAAAGAGTCTTCGATTTGCAAGATGGGTTAGTGGGTCATAGTATGCTAGCTCTTGGATCTGTTGTTGTGCTGCTTTATGGGTTGTAATATCGTTGAAGTTAGCAATAAAATGGGTTGTTTTATTGTGTGCATCACGAATGGTGGTGATGGTAATAAACTCTGCATAAATTTCACCATTTTTGCGTTTATTCCAAAGCTCGCCTTGCCAAAAACCCTTTTCATGGAGTGCTTTCCACATGGTTTCATAAAATGCTTTATCGTGATAACCTGACTTTAAAACACGAGGTGTTTGCCCGATGATTTCATGGTCGCTATACCCTGTAATGCGTGTAAAGGCTTCATTGACTTTAACAATTTTTTCTTTTGCATCGGTGATTAAGATGGCCTCTTGTGTTTCAAATGCAACAGCGGAGAGATGGAGTTGTTCTGCTTTTTTCTGTGCGTCGATATTAATGTAAACACCTGTTAAAAAAAGTGGCTCATGCTCCTGTGAAAACTCGATGACTTTACCACGTACTTGTATCCAAACCCACTCTTTTAGGGCTGTTCTCATGCGACGTTCGATCAAAAAACTCGAATGCGCAGTAATTTGCTCCTGTATGGATAAGAGCATATTTTTCGCATCATCAGGATGTGTGAGTTCAACGATTTTATCCCATGAAGGTTCAAACGCATTGGGTTCATAGCCTAAAAGTAGGTAGCACTGTGGATCCCATGTAATGTGATTGAGCTGTAAATCCCACGTCCATAAGCCTGTTTGGGTTGCTTCCATGGCGACACGAAACTGCTTTTCATAAGAGAGTTGATTTTTTTGACGCTCGTTTTCGAGGTAGTACCGTACAATCAATGCCAGTGCTAATCCTCCAGAAAGAAGGATCAATATAGTTGTAATTCCTACTAATTTTTGGCGCTCTTTATCCCAAGAGCCAAGAGCATTGGCTTCATTCGTTTGAATTTCAACAATAAACGGTAAAAATTTTGCAAGTTTTGAAACATCTAACGGGTTTTGAGTATGGTGCTGTAAGTGTTCAAAAAAATCTTCATCAGGTTTTGGTGCATGAGTAGTTCCATAGTGTGAAGAACCCAACTCTTTTTTATAGTCAGTTGAAAAAAGTAAAATGCCATCCATACGCCATAAAGAGATCGTACCTTGTTCTATAGGAAGCATGGTTGTGTAGCGATTCGCCAGATAGTCTGTATTGAGATTGGCGATAATATAATACGCTCGTTTTTCAAAATAGACTTTTTTTAGAAGCGGTAAAAAACTAATTTTATCCGATGAAATAGGTTTTTGTATGTTACTTGGGCGTGCATTATCAAAGTCCCGTCCCTCCCATGGAACCCCTATACGCAGTAAAGGCATCTCTCCAAAAGGTGTAGGTAAAAAATTCTCTAAATGAACTCTTTTGCCAATGTTAAGCTCGTGTGAGCTTACTTCGATAATGCCTTCATCGTTGAGAAGCGATAAAGAACGAAGATAAGGTGCATTGTATAAAAGTTCCATAAAGACAGGGAATATCTTTTCTTGCAAAGGTGCTTCATGACTCAAAGGCGGAATGCGGTCCATCGTAAGGCTGATGTGTTGTAGAATTTGTGAAAAGTGCTCTTCGAGTGTATAAGCGTGAAGGGTGGCGATGTGGCGATGCGTTTGTATGGCTTCTTGGCGCAAATTAGCCAAAGCTGCAATAATCAAACCGATGATCAATCCTACCATGAAAAGAGTTACGAAAAGATAGCGTATCACCTTTTTTTTAGGAGAGACCAAGAAGCTCATGGTTTACTCGCTTAGAACAATAGGCTCTAAATGATGCTGTTTCGCAGCATTTAAAAGCCTTCCATCATGTTTGATCGCGGCGATGAAACTCTCGACTTTTTCTAAAAGTGCAGGTTCATTTTGAGTAATAGCCCAACCATAGGGCGTCATATGAAAAACGGAAGTTGGTTTAATGAGTTTTGCCCATTCTTTCTCTTCTACCATGCGAATGCCAAAAGGATAATCACTCATAAAGACATCAGCACGTCCTGCTTCGACCTCTTGTTCCCTTGCATGGAGTGAATCAACAATGAGTAATTGAGCATTTTTAAGGCTTTTTTGCATTAACGAAACGTGATAGGTTCCTTTTGCAACAGCAACGACAACACCTGCTTTATCAATATCTTCCCATACGTTAATGCGTCTATTGCTTTTTGAGGAGATGGCATACACATCGCTTGCAAGATGAGGAGATGTAAGGCTTAAGTGCTTTTTTCGCTCCTCCGTATGCCCAATAGCAAACATAGCAATATCGCAATTTTTCGTTGTAATGTCTTTGATGAGAGAAGCAAAAGAGCTCTCCTTAAAAGTAACATTGACACCAAGTTCTTTTGCAAACTCTTTGGCTAAATCAATATCGATTCCAATCAGTTCTTGCGTTCTAGGATCGATATAGGAGATACCATAGTACTCAGGCCAAATACATACGCGAATTTTTTTGCTCTCTAGTATCGACGAGAGCGCATCAGAAAAGAGTGAAGTTGTCAAAGTTATCGTTATAAGAAAGATCAAAAATGTACGTGCCATGCGCTGACCTTTGAAACTAACAATATTAGGATTTATAGTATAACACAAAGTCATTAGAAAAAAAGGTTATGAAAGATTTTGTGACAATTTGAGTTATAATAAGTTTGATTCGCTTGAGGAGATGTTAGATGCTATTTTTTTTAAAAAAAATAATTTTTTTAGCCACAAGCATGATGTTGGCAGGTAGCTTTATGGGATGCGACCATAAAGAAAAAACCGAAACATCTAAAAAACCGTTTGAAAATCAGACGATTACGTTAATTGTTCCTCAACTTCACGCTCGTTTGATTCGTGGTCCTATTCAAGATGAAGTACCCTTGTTTGAAGCCAAAACGGGTGCAAAAGTGCGTGTACTCACTCCCAGTTGGGATGAGACCATCCGCAGAATCGACGAGTCAATTGCGCAAGGCAGTAAAGAATTTGACATTTATGTGGTTATTTCCATGTGGAACGGTACACTTTTGGGTCATCAACTGATTGAGCCTATTCCTGAAGCCATCAAAAAACAGATACATTGGGATGATGTTTTGCCCATTTATCGCAATACAGTTCTTTCATGGAATGGTATAGCGTATGGACTTCCTTATGATGGAGATTGCATCAACCTTTACTATCGAAAAGATATTTTTGAAAATCCTATGTATCAAGAGAAGTTTAAAGCTCTGTATGGCTATGAATTAGTCCCTCCAAAAACATGGGATGAGCTTAATGATATGGCGGCTTTTTTTAATGGTTGGGATTGGGATGGGGATGGTAAAAACGAGTATGGATTTGCGGGGCTTAGGGTTCAAGGTGATATTTCCATGCTCCAATTTTTTGCCGCAGCTGCAGCGTATGCTAAACACCCCGATGATAAAGCCTATTATTTTGACCCCGATACGATGAAACCACGCATTAATACCCCAGGGTTTTTAAAAGCTTTGGAAGAGTATATCACGTTAACGAAGTTTGGACCTCCTGGTATGGTTAATTTCGCAGGACACGATGTTCGTGACAACTTTGTCTCTGGCGAAGTTGCTATGGCACTTGATTGGGCAGATATGGGCGTGCATGCGGTTGATTCACCTGTTTCTATTGTCAAAGACAAGGTTGGGTATGCACAAATCCCCGCCAGTACCAAAGTGTATAATTCCCGTACACATCAGTGGGATGAACGTTTCAATCAAGTGGCTTCTATTAGTGGAAATTGGATGTTTTTGGTCAATAAAAATTCAAAACACAAAGAGCTTGCCTTTGCCTTTGCTTCTCACATGACATCGGCAGAAATGACGAAAAAGCTCACTGCAATGAGCGGTGTTGCCATCAATCCTTCTCGTTATTCACATTTTGAGAATCCTGAAAATTGGAATCAAAGCGGCTTTTCTACGGAGACAGCAAAAGCTTATTTAGAAACGATTGCGACGTCTCTTCAAAATACCAATGTAGAGTATGATATTACGATTGCAGGAGCTGCTCGTTATTATCAAATTGCGGATAAGTATATTTATCAAGCGCTCATTGGTAACATATCACCTAAAGAGGCGTTAGATACGATTGCTAAAGAGTGGGATGTAATTACAGATCAAATCGGTAGAGAGAAACAAATTATGTCGTATAAAGCAGCATTAAATTTATGATACAGCCATTAAGCATTCAACGATTAGCCTTGTATGGCTTTGCTGTATTGTTGTTTGGCACAATTATTAGTGGGGCTCTTTTATTAGGCTTATTATTTAATTATGAAACTATCAAAAACCATCAGCAGATTAGTAAAAATGCCTATGATGCGCTTTTTACACTTAAATATAACACAGAAAATCTTTTAGTCACAAACCAAATTCGCAAAGAAGTCATTACGTGGGAAAGTTCTTTTGAGAAATTCACACAACGGCTCAATACTTTGCAAGAGGTTGCTCTTTTTCACTCCAATGATATTGACGATTTGTTACAAAGGATTCACGTTGCAAAGCTAAGTGTCAGCACTCAACTGCAAAGTCCGCTTTTTGATGAAAGAAACATTATGGAAAAATCACTCTTACGTCGTTTAGGCGAAGGTTTGAATGCCAATGAAACCAGTCCTTATTATATTGCGGTGCGTGATTTGATTAGTGCGATTGATTACCTTAAACAATATGAAGATTTTTTACTGGCTGAGCTACGTGATCTTGATATAAAGATCCAAAATGAGAGTAATATCAAATTGAAAAATACCCAAAAAATGGTTATAGCTATTCCTCTTTTAGCGTTTATATTTACCCTTACAGTAGGAACCATTCTATGGTACACCATTGGTAAAATCGAGAAAAAGCTTGAAGAGCAAAGGGATAAACTTGATTATACGGCGTATCATGACTACCTTACGAAGCTTGCCAATCGTGCTCAGTTTATCACGATTTTAGAAAAAACATTGGAAAAAGCGCAGCAACAAAGTTTTCAAGTAGGGCTTTTATTTATTGATTTAGATCGATTTAAAGAGATCAATGACTCTTTTGGGCATAGTGTAGGAGATTTGGTCTTATGTGAAATTGCTGATCGACTCAATGCCATTGCAGCTCATGATGCACTCATCGCACGGCTTGGAGGTGATGAATTTACGCTGATTATAGAAGATAAAACAAGCGAAGAGATAGAGCATTTGGTGTATAACATTATTGACATCATTCAAAAACCTCTTACGTTTTATGCAACAGAGATGTATTTAACATGCAGTATTGGCATTAGTTTTTTTCCTAAAGATGCCAAAGATGCGGAATCTCTTTTACGAAATGCTGATACTGCAATGTATAAGGCCAAAAGTAAAGGGAAAAATACATTTCAATTTTATAATCAGTCTATGACGGAGGCTTCTATTGAAAGGCTTCAGATGGAGAGCCATTTACGAAGAGCTATTGAAAAAGGAGAACTGGTTCTGTATTATCAGCCACAGGTGGACGTTAATAGCAGTAAAATAACAGGTGCTGAGGTATTATTGAGGTGGAATGATAGTGTTTTAGGTAGTGTTAGTCCTGCAAAGTTTATCCCTTTAGCCGAAGAGACAGGGCTCATTTTACCGCTTGGTGATTGGGTTCTTAAAGAGGCATTTATACAACAATCAAAATGGTTACAGAACGGAATTGCCCCAGATATTTTAGCGATTAATATTGCAGCAAAACAGATTTACTACACGGATTTAGTTGCAACAATAACGAGTTTGCTTGAGACATATGAAATTGATCCTTATACGATTGAGCTAGAAATTACAGAGCGCATTATTGTAGAAAATCCTGACTATACTATAAAGGTACTCAACACGCTTCGCTCACTTGGCGTACGCATTTCTATTGATGATTTTGGTACAGGTTACTCTTCTTTATCTTATCTTAAAACATTGCCATTGGATAAAATTAAGATAGATCAGTCGTTTATTCGAGGCATACCTTCAAGTCATGAAGATGCTCAGATTATTAAAACGATTATTAGCCTTTCTCAAGGCTTGAACAAAAGTGTCATTGCAGAAGGTGTTGAAACAAAAGAACAAAAGAACTTTTTGCAAGAAGCAGGATGTTCTGAAATGCAAGGGTTTCTTTTTGCCAAAGCACTTCCTGCTATTGAATTTGAGCAATTTATGCGAGAAGCGTGTATCGAAAATTTACCCAAATCGTGATAGAATAAGCCAATAAATACCAAAGGAGTTTACAATGTTTGTTAAATTAAACGATAGAGTCTATCTTAATGCAGACCGCATTACACGTATTAAAATCGATGAGGTACAAGATGGTATTCGTGTACGTTTCTATGAAGGTCAAAATCAAGTAGCTAAAAGCCATAAATTTGAAACTGTTGAAAAAGCAAGTGCATGGATTGAAAAAATCATGAACGCAAAATAAGAGAGGCATTTTTAGCCTCTCTTCCCTCTTTTTATTAGGTCTAAGGTTTTAGACAGTCACATTACTCACAAAAGGAAAATCATGAAATTAGATTGCAGTGGTTTGGCATGTCCAGAACCTGTATTACAAACGAAAAAAGCATTAGAAACACTCCCAAATGACGCGGTTTTAGAGGTGATGGTCAGTTCTCTAGCCTCAAAAGAGAATGTCATGCGTTTTGCCCAAAATGGCGGCTTTGACGCAAGAGCTGAAGATGTAGGTGAGGGCAAAAGCCTCATTACTATCATTAAAGGTTTTGCATGCAACGTTGCAACAAGCACAAGCGATGAAAAATTTTTAGATAAAACCTTGTTTCTCAAAAGCGACAAAGTAGGCGAGGGTGAGCTTGGAGCAAAACTGATTGTTGGCTTTTTAAAATCGACTTTAGAGCTTCCAAAATTGCCAAAGCGCATCGTTTGTGTCAATCAAGCTGTTTTACTCACCACGGCTGATGAGAGTGCTCCTATTATCGAAGTGCTTAAGGCGCTTGAAGCGAAGGGCGTAGAGATCTACTCATGCGGTGTCTGTTTAGAATTTTACGGTGTAACGGACAAGCTCAAAGTAGGCAAAATCGGTAATGCTTTTGGAACGATCGAGATGCTGTTTGGTGGTGAGGGTACAATTAGTCTATAGGAAAACAATGAACAACGAAGCAAAATTGACCAAGTACGTCAAAGCTGCGGGTTGCGCTGCCAAGCTGGGTCCGGGAGACCTCACAGAAGCCATAGGCGGTCTTTCTTGCACGCATAAAAACGTTCTGGTTGGCATGGATACCAGTGATGATGCCAGTGTTTATTACTTAGATGAGGAGCGCGCCCTCGTACAAACCGTAGATATTATTACCCCTGTGGTGGATGACCCGTTTGTGTACGGTCAGATCGCGGCGGCAAACTCGCTCAGCGATGTGTTTGCGATGGGTGGTGAGGTGGCGACGGCGATGAACATCGTAGGGTTTGATGGGTGTCACCAACCCCGATCAGTTCTCAAAGAGATCCTAGCAGGTGGACAAAGCAAGGTTGTGGAGTGCGGTGGCATCATCATCGGTGGGCATACCATCGAAGCGCCTGAAATGACCTATGGTATGAGTGTTACAGGGTTTGTGCATCCACAAAAAATTTATCGCAACAACACACCGCGCATTGGTGATGTACTCATTCTTACCAAACCCCTTGGCATGGGCATTCTCACAACGGCGATTAAAGCGGATATGTTGGAAGAAAAAGTGGTTGAAAAAGTGGCTTCCATCTTGGCAACCTTGAACCATAAAGCTTCACACATCATGCGAATGTACGATGTAAGTGCGTGTACGGATGTAACAGGCTTTGGTCTTTTTGGACATGCCTATGAGATGAGTTTTAATCGTGTTAGCATCGCGATTGATATGAAAAACATTCCTATTTTAGAGGAAGCTAGAGCATTGGCAGATATGGGCATTATTCCAGCAGGTGCATACAATAACAAAAGTTATTTGAATGTTAAAGTGGAAGCCAAAGAGCCGCATAAAGATGAGATCATCTTGTACGATGCACAGACCTCGGGCGGACTTTTAATGGCGGTGTCACAAAATGATGCGCCAAAATTACTTCAGCACCTCATAGATGAAGGGCTTACTTACAGTGCTATTATTGCTGAGATTATGCCTCTTGGTGAAAAACCATTAATCTATAAATAAGATGAGATAACCCAAAAGTGGGTTATCTCTGTGTTGGACTATGCCTTGAGATCAAGGTTTGATCCAATGCCCTCTGATGCGAGTCCTGAGACCTGTGGCTGTGATGCAACTTCAGTTTGTGGAAGAGATTCCATCAGTTGATTGATGACCTTTTCTTGAACATTTGTTGCTTTTTTTAGCACAGGAACTTCCAAACTCATAGGGCTAGTTGCGCTTAGTGCGTCCATGGGCTACTCCTTATAAAGAGCTATACCTATATCGACATATTTTCAAAATTTATGGAATTTAAAATGCTTTAACCTTTTTGTGCTACACTACTTTTTAGAAGCAGGGATGGCTTGTAAAGGAGACTTTATGGAAGCAAAATACTATCTGTTATGCCCTCTTTGTAGTTATGAAACAGAGCATATCACACTCGCTAGAACCTATCGTCATATCAGCTTACAGAAAAAGTGGATGGTTTGCCTTGAATGCCGCCACTTACAAGAGAAACCTCACCCCAAACGCCTTTTTCTTCAAGCTCTCAAAGTGTTATGGTTGCATGTAAAGCATTTTGTTTCCAAAGGGCGTAAGCATAACCCTTCCATCATTTTGCCAAAACTCTTGCAAAAGCCTTCGTGTCATCAGTGTCATGGGAACCATCTTTTAGAATGGGATGGAAACTGCCCACGTTGTGGGAGTGCTTTTTTGAAAAAAGTAGTTTAAACGCTTTTTGTTCGTTGTGTCATTTTTTGAAAATAGACATAAGCACTTGCTATGAGTATGCCCAAAAAAGGAAGCGCACTATACCAGTGCTCTTTTGCCCATGTAATCGCACCTAAGATAGCATCTCCAAAAAACCACACAGGAAGTATAATCACGCTGCTCCAACACCATGCCGCAATAAGATTGATCAGTGCGTATTTTTGTGCACTATAACCCGTAAGCCCAATGGCAATGGGAATGATGGTGCGAAGTCCGTACAAATAGCGTTGTATAAAGATAATCGGCCAGCCATGTTTTTTAAGCAGCAGATGTGCAAGAGCGAGTTTACGTCGTTGCTGTTTGAGTTTTCGGTGTACGTAGTTTTTATTGAAACGCCCAATGTAAAAATAGAGCTGATCACCTGCAAAACCACCCAGCCCTGCTATGAAAATAGCAAGAAAAAGGTTCATATCGCCTGTGTGGCTCAAAAGCCCCGCCATGACTAAACCGCTTTCTCCTTCTAAAATACTCCAGAAAAACAAGATGATATAACCATACTCTTTGATACTTTCGATAAAAAATGCTTCCATGTGTGCCGTTTGTGTTGATTTAAAAGTGGTATTCTACATAAAAGAGGGCTTTTTTTGGTTACGAAATCGTGGAAATAATACAAGAGGAAGTAAAGATAAGCGCTCAGGTCGGGCAATCTGAGCGCATCTTTTAAAGTGATTGAGTTCTACACAAAAAGGAGGTAATTGTCTTGGTAGTGAAAGTATAAAGTAATAATTTAAATGTGTTGTTAACCTAAAGTAAATGAAATATCAATGAGAATATTTCAGGATGAAATAGTTTAAAATCTTTGAAAAAAATTGTTCTATACTGCATGTTAATGTTGTGATTAAGAGGTTGTAAATGATTATTCATCTGGATTTAGACTGTTTTTTTGTCTCAGCGGAGCGCACACGGATGCCAGAGCTTAAAGACCGTCCAGTTGTTGTGTGTAAAAGTGGCGATACTAGAATCTTTAGCACACACGACACTGAAAGTATGATGACCGAGTCTGTGGGTGGTTTTAATGGGCTAATGCAGCATAAAAAAGAATTTAGAGGGTTTGATAAAAACGCATGGAAAAGAGAGTTTTTAGATGAAAAGGGCAGGGTGCATGGCATAGTGATTGCTAAGAGTTATGAAGCCAAAAAGTACGGCATCAAAACAGGAACCTCTCTTCGTGATGCCCTTGTTATGTGCCCAAAACTGCTCATTGTCCCAAGTGATCATCTCTTTTACCAACTGCTCTCCACGAAACTCAAAGCGTTTTTGCAGACGAAAATTCCTATTTTAGAGCAGTACAGCATTGATGAGTTTTGGGGCGATTTGAAGGGTTGGGTGAAGGAGGCAGAGACGTATGCGTTTATGGCTTCTTTGCAAAAAGAGATTTTAGAAACGTTTGATCTTCCCATTTCTATAGGGGCTTCAAGCTCCAAATGGATCGCTAAGCTTGCCACCGACTTTCGCAAGCCTTATGGACTAACCCTTGTCCCTCAAAATGAGATTGCATCATTTATCGCTACGATGCCAGTTGCGAGTTTCCCAGGCATCGGGCGGGTACTTCAGAAAAAATTTGCCAGTTATGGCATCGAAACTTTGGGCGAAGTCTTAGAACATCACAAACTTGTCTCAGGCTGGGGAACCATCGGAAAAGATTTGCTGGCTCGCATTAGCGGGGTCGATAATGAACCAGTAATGGCCAAGCGAGATCGCCGTTCTATCGGCATTTCACGTAATTTTCATGTCATCAATAATCGCGATGAGGTGCTACGCCGCGCCATCATCCTCTCACGCCATCTCTCCTATACCATTGCAAAACTAGATTTGCATCCGACGACCTACTATTTTGGCATTAAATACGAAAATGGCATCTCATCTAAAGCCTCACAAACCCTTGACCGCTCTTTTAGTGAAACGATGTACCGAGAATGGGTTGTAGAGAGTTTCAAAACACTCGATTCGCATCCGCATTATGGCATTCATCATCTCAGCCTTGCCGTCTCCAACTTTATAACACCTACCCAAACCAAGACCTTTTCGCTTTTACATGCACTTGATGATGAAAAATCAAAACGCTTGTCTGAGAAACTGACTAAACTACGCGATAAATACGGTGTTGACATCATCCGAAGTGGCTCAGAAAAGCAAGAGAATGGAAAATAAATTAGATAAAGGGGACAGGCTACTTTAATCTTATTTGCCTATAAAAGTAGCCTGTCGTATCGCTTTTGCTGAGCTTATTTAAAAATCCCAAAGGGTTTACCAAGAGGTAGAAACTGTTTTCCAAAATGATGGTTGAGCAAGGTTGCGGCTGAGCCGTAAAAAGAGAGTAAAGAGATGATGAGCTCAGACCATGCCGCAAGGGTATGGGCGCTAGAAAACCAACCAAAAATATCGCCTGCAAGACCTATAAACAGCAAATCAATAAAAAAGAAAATCAAAAAAAGCACTTTGTTGGTTTCAAGAGCGCCCAGTGTCATATAAAACGTAAAAATCAAATAACCCACAAACGCAACACCCAGTTGTTTGACATCGGCACTACTTGCTAGTTCTTGTCCAAATACACCCAGTTTGATAAGCCATGACATCGAAACGCCGAGCCAAAAAAAGGCATAGGCTCCAAAGGCGGTTGCGCCAAACATATTGTCATGTTTAAAATCAAAAATACACGCAACCAACTGTACAAATGCACCTAAAAAAATAGCCCAAGGCAATACAAACGATACCCCTGTGGTAAATCCTAACTTTTGAGATGATGCCACCAACGTTACAATGGCAAGTCCAAAGAGACCTAATGCCGTAGGGTTTGCTACGACGCTTTTTATTTTCTGGGTATCGCTTGTCATAATCCTCTTCCTTTAAAAAAATAATTTGGAAGTATAACCAAATGTCACAACATTTGCATGATAAATTCTTAAAAAAAAATATTAAGTATATAATTTTAAAAAATAAATATAGCAAACTATATTTTCTAAGCTTTGCTTCGTTACCATACATTCCCATAAGTGTTAAATTTGATGAAAATAGGGTTAGTTAAACATGAGCGAATGCAATCTTTTAGATGTTCTTTCCAATAAAAAAGTCCTTTGTGTCGAAGATGAAGCGTGCATTTTAAATAACATCATGGAGTCCTTGGAGCTTTTTTTTGGCAAGGTTGTGGGTGTTCGCGATGGCATAGAAGCCTTAGATGAAGCTAAGAGCAATTTGTATGATGTCATCATGCTTGACATCTCCATTCCGCATATGGATGGGCTTGAAGTGGTCAAAAAAATACGCGAGTTTGATAAAAAAATCCCCATCATCATCCTCTCCGCACACACGGAACAAGAGTACCTTTGGAGAGCGGTTGAGCTTAAGATCACCCGTTATTTGGCAAAACCTTATGATAAAAATGCCCTCATTAAAGCCTTAGAAGATGTTGCCATGGAGCTTATAGGGCACAGCCCGATGTTTCAAGTCACTTCTTCGTGCAAGTATGATTTTTGTAAAAAAACGGTTTGCCCAGAGGAAGGAGAGCTCATTCATCTCTCTAAAAGCGAGAGCAGACTCTTAGAGTACTTTTTAAAACGTCCCAATCAAACGGTCACGTATGAGCAACTTTTTGACTACATGTGGGAGTTTGAACAGCCGAGCAAGGAAGCCCTAAAGTCCATCGTCAAAGAACTGCGTAAAAAGATCGATAACAACTTTATCAAAAATCTGTATGGGGTTGGGTATTTGTATGAAATATAGCTTCAAAATCATCGTAGCGCTTTTTGTGGTGCTTTATGCGGTGATCACACTGTTATTTTTCAATTTTTACCGTGAACTGGCTATGAAAGATGCCAGACAAGAGGCGATTTTTATTTTAGATACGATGAATGCGATTCGTGATTATGTCTCTGTGGTGCAACGCCCTCTCATTGAGGAACTTAAAGCCAAAAAAATGTTAGCAGAAGATTTCTTTGATCCACGCCTGCTTTCATCTTCGTACATTACGCGTGAAATTTACAATATCCAAAAAGCCAAAAAGAACATCAATTACGACTATAAATTGATTGCAACCAATCCTTTGAACCCTGAACATGAGGGTAATAGTTTTGAAAATGAGATCTTGGATAATTTTAAAGAGGGCAAATACAAAGAGTACTCTCAAATTATGAAAGAAAACAACAAACCCTACTTTTTTGTGGGACTTCCCATCCACAATTCTCACCCCTCGTGTTTGGAATGCCATACGATGAACAGTGCTCCTAAGCGTATGATCGAGCAGTACCACACCATTCCCGATTTTCAGAGCAAAGTAGGCGATGTTATCGCGATGATTTCATTTAAAATACCCGTTTACAGCATCTTAACGTACCACGTTAAAGAGTTTGTGGTGGGTGGTGCGGTTATGTTTATCGTGTTTGTTATTTTTATTTTGTTTATTTATAAACTCTACCGAAACGATCAACGCCTTAAAGAGAAAACCACTATGCTGATGATGAGCCAAAACCGCTTAGCTTCGATGGGCGAGATGATCGGTAACATTTCGCACCAATGGCGGCAACCTCTTGCCCAAGTAGGTGCTATTTTGATCAATCTTGAACTGCACAGTGACAAAGACAAACTCACCAAAGAGAAGTTAACGCAAAAGATCAAAGAGGCGAACGAGCAGCTCTCGTTTATGTCAAGTACCATTGATGATTTTAAAAACTTCTTTATGCCTAGCACTTCGGCTAAAGAGTTTAGTGCGCAAGAGGTGATTTTTAGGGCTCAAAAGCTCCTCAGTGCTTCTTTAGAAAAGTACGCCATCGATGTGCGCATAGAGATACAGCATAACTTTACGCGTTTAGGTTATGCCAATGAGATCGTACAAGTGCTTATCAACATTATGAACAATGCGAAAGAGGCATTTTTAACCCATGAGATTAAAGAGAGAAAGATTGATATTTGTGCTTTTTTGGACAATGGCATTCCTGTGATTACCTTGCAAAACAATGCAGGGCATATTGATGATGCGATTATTGAAAAGATTTTTGATCCTTATTTTACGACCAAAGAGTCTAGCAGTGGGCTTGGGCTTTACATGAGCAAGATGATTGTTGAAAAAAATGGTGCAACCCTGCGTGTGGAAAACAGCGATGAAGGAGTTATCTTTACGATTATTTTCTAGTTTTATATTAGAGTTCTTTTAGAACTCTTGACACGCGCTTAAAGCAAAGCTTTAAACACTACGTTAACACTGGGTTTTCTTCGGCAGAAAGCCCACGTACCGCTGGTACTTAGCATTTAACACTAATTTAATACTTCCCCCTTTTCCCCCCTTTTTTACTGATAGTATTTCCAATGAGGCATTCGTGCTGGTTGATCTCTCATAATGGATGTTTTTTTATGCCCATGAAAAAATGTCGATGGTGAGAGGTTCAATTTTTCAAAGGAGGAAACATGAAAAATTGGGACAAAGTGTTACTTGGTTTAGTCATGTGTATCAATCTCTCTACTGTTGGCTTAAACGCTGAAGGTATGGAGGGGATGCAAATGACTAAGGATGCAAGAGGAATCATCGCTAATCCGAAGGGTACTAAGGAGAGCAGAGGGGTTATCTCATTGCAAGACTATATAGTCGAAGAGCAAGCGATGTATGACTGGCTCTTTAAAAATCACCCTATTTTTACCAAATACGGCGGTAAAACCGTTGGAGAGATTCATGTTGCGGATCGTGGTAAAGAGTTTATAGCAGAAGGTCATGGTAAAGATATGTCTAAAGCGAGTAAACGAAGTAATGGTGAAGGTGTAAGTTCAATGATGTACAGGGTCGCACGTGGTTCAACACTGCAATACCCTAATAAATTCATTGGACCTGAAAAATGCGGTGAGTGTCACCCTGCGCAATATGAGACTTGGAGCAGATCGCGACACTCAACAACAATCAGGTTCCCAGGAGAACATCCAGAGTTTAACAACAACTTAACTGAGCCTGTATTTGACAAAGACACAGCGTCTATTCTCCCTCAAGGAATTACCCCTGATGTGATCTATTGTACTATAGGACACGTTAGAACAAAATTAGGCTTTTTAGATGCGTGGTTACTTCGTGGAACTTACCATGTTGAAGGTGGTCTTCTTAAAAATGGTACAGGTAAAATCACTGCGGGTGGAAACCAATGGCAAAGAACATGGGCGCTTAATCTAACACCTGAAGTGGCAAAGAAAATCAAAAAATGGATTCCTGATTTTCCTGTAACACTAGCAGACTATGGTGACAATGGCGGTTATGTAAGAGGTTTAGCATCGTATGCTGCCAAATACAAAAAATCAATGGATTTCCAAGCGGGTTCTTCTTACTGTGAAGTGTGTCACCCTTGGAAGTTTGATTTTAAAAACCAAAACGAGTTCTACTCAGCACTGGGCAATGCAAAAGAACTTCAAAAACACACCATCTCTAAAGGTGTTTCCTGTGAAGAGTGTCATGGCGCTGGTGGTCACTTAGAAGGAGGCTCAGGTCTTCTCATCTCTAACTGTGAACGCTGTCACCAACGCTTTAACTACAGTCCAGATTTGGCAAAAAATCCTGCAAATGTGGGTAAACCAGACCTTGCGCTTAGTTCTAAGTTTAAATCCATGGGACCAGGATGTGGTAGTGAAGGTTCTCAAACCTACTTTACAGCGCACTATGAAAAAGGTATGCGTTGTGCAACGTGCCATGATCCACACGATGTAACAGGTCCTGTAACAGGTGAGAAAGACCTCAAAGGTACAAATTACAATGCGAACCAAGGTTACTTAAGCTCACTCTACACAAAACCAAAACTCAAAAAAGAGTGTAAAGATTGTCATAAAGAGCAAGAGTACATTCACTCTAAGTCTGACACACACAGTAAAAATTCATGCCAAAGCTGTCATATGCCATTTATGATGAGCTGTGAAAACTGGTATGCGGTTCAGTTCCAAGACCAAGCGGGTATGGATACACAAAGACGTTCACACATCTGGAAAATCGATGTGGATCCAAAACGTAAATCGTTAGTACCAGGTGCTGCTGCAACAGGTCCAAGAGATGCGAAAGATTGGCATTTTGAGAGAAATGAAGAGGGACGTAACTTCTTAGATCTTATGTGGTCATGTGCACGTACAACATGGGCAGATAAAGAGCAAGTAGAAGCAAAAGGCTGTCACAGTCCTGTTGTTTCAGAGCTTAAAGAGACACTCCACTTTAAAGATCAAAAACAAGCGTACGATGAGGTTATGGGATGGCAAACTCCTGTGAAAGATAAATTCACACAGGTCAAAGTAGGTATCCAAGGACTTTACTCATTGCTTGAAGTTAAAAAACTCTCACCTTCGGATAAAACCAGAGTGTATGAGTTGATCGAAAAAGCACAACAAACGGTTGATTTAGTTGAAAAAGACGGTTCATGGGGTATGCACGGATTTAAATACACCAAACAAAGACTTGATGCGGCGATTGAGTATATCAACGAAGCACAACGAATTGTGAACAAAAATCTAAAATAGGTGTCGCACACAGTGTGACTTCAAATGGGCTATGAGTTTCATAGCCCATTTATTTCAAAAGTAAAGGTATTAAGATGATGCGTAAACAACTCACAACAGGATTATTTGTATTTATTTGTTTGGTTTCTGGGGCGCTTGCTGGTGAGCTAAAAACACAAGTACAAAAAGAGTCATACAGTATTGGTGTATCCACAGGAAGCTATATCTCAAATCAACTTTTTGAACAGTCTGAAATGGGTGCAAAGTCTGATATTGAAGCGGTGATTGATGGGTTTATTGATGCTTTGAAAAAACAACAAAAGCTCAAAGACGAAGAGATTATCACACATCTTAATAACCGTGCAGAAATGTTAAATAAAGTAAGTCAAGACGCATTCAAACAAGCGCTTGATAAGAATATAAAAGATGGCAAAGCGTATATGACAAACAATGCCAAAAATAAAAAAGTAACAACCACCAAATCGGGCTTACAGTATGAAGTGCTTACATTGGGTGCGGGTGCAAAACCCCAAAAAGAGAGCATTGTCATGATGAACTATAAAGCGTCTTTGATAGACGGTAAAGTTTTTGATGACACCTATGAGCGCAAAACACCATCGCATCTTTCGATGATTAACATTATTGATGGCTTGCAAGAGGGATTGTTGCTTATGCCTGAGGGTTCAAAATATAAGTTAGTTATCCCAAGCGATCTTGCGTATGGCAATGCGGATATGCAAGAGATTCCTGCGGGTTCAACGGTTATTTTTGAGGTAGAGTTGGTGAAAGTGATAAAACCTGGTGAGCTTGCCAATAGTGCAAAACCACTGAGCGAAGAAGAAATGAAACAAGTCCATGGTGGTATCGAGAAAAAGAAACTCTAGGACTTTGGTATTCATCTACACGAATTGGAGGCGAAGATGAAAAATGACGGGAAAAGAAGAACTTTTCTAAAAGTGTTAGGTCTTGGGTCTGTGACATTGGGCACTGCGGGTTACAGTGTTGCCATTGAAGCGGGCAAAACAGAAAAAAAACCACATTATGGGATGATTTTTGATCAGAACAAATGTGTGGGATGTACGGATTGTGAAGTAGCGTGTAGGAAAGTCAATGAAGTTCCTCAAGGGCAAGTACGCCTTTATGTTGAAAATAAAACAGCTCCTGAAACACCGATGGAAAAGAAGTATGTGCGTGTTTCATGTCAGCAGTGTGAAGACGCTCCTTGTGTGGCGGTATGTCCAAGCCGTGCGTGTCATAGAGATAAAAAAACGGGCATTGTCACAATGAACCCCGATGATTGTATCGCTTGCAAATACTGCGTTGTCGCGTGTCCGTATGATGTACGTTTTATCAATAAAAAAACCAAAGCGGCTGAAAACTGTAACTTTTGTCTGAACACAAACATGGCAAAAGGTAAAGAGCCAGCGTGCGTAGAGTCATGCAAGTACAAAGCCCTTGTTTTTGGGGATTTGAATGATGAAAATTCTTACATTAATCAGATTTTACAGGTTAAAGATGCCGTACGTATGAAGCCAACTTTTGGAACAAAACCGAGCTTGCGCTACATACCTGTTGTAAAGGTGGGGGTGTGATATGAATGGTGCCATTAATTTTACGTATGGATTTTCACATGGCGTTGAGTGGGGCTGGCCGATCGCGGTTTATCTTCTGCTTGCGGGTATCTCAGGCGGCGCTTTGATGGTTGCTTTGTTGGTGCGTTTCTATAAAAAACAACACGAGGATACACCCCTTTTGAAGGCTGCTTCGCTGGTGTCGTTTTCAACCATTGCCTTTGGTATGGTGTTTTTGGTGGGTGATTTGGAAAAACCGCTCTATTTTTGGAAGATTCTCATCAACTATAACTTCGCTTCGGTGATGTCCATCGGTGTTTTGGCGATTTCGGTTTATATTCCACTGACTTTAGTAATGTGTTTGTATCTGTTTGAAAAAGAGATTTCAACCATCCTTGCCAAAAAAGCCCAGCTTTTGGGCTATTTTGAAATGGTCATGACTCTTTTGAAAAAAATCCGTCCATTGGTTGAAGTGTTAAGTGTGGTTTTTGCCGTCGTTATTTGTGCTTATACAGGCTTCTTGATCTCTGTTTTGGTACGTTTTCCGATTTTAAATACCGCTATTTTACCTGCCCTTTTCGTGGTCTCTGGACTTTCAGCAGGAACGGCGTCAGCGAGTATGGTCGCTTCGTATTTTTTCAAAGAAGATGCGCACTCAAGTGATCTTAAAACCTTGCATACGATTGAGTGGCCTATTATGGCGGTTGAGATTATGCTCATTGCGATGCTGTTTGTCTCTTTGTTGGTGGGTAATGAGTTTCAGCAAAGTACCACCATCGCCTTTAAAAGCGGTATCTATGCCAATCTTTTTTGGTTTGGTGTGATGGGTGTTGGTTTTGGGCTTCCTTTGGTGCTCAATTTTGCACTTGGCAAACATGTAGCACATTCTCACACAGCGTTTTATCTCTCAGGTATGGCGAGCGTGGTGGGCGTTTTATGCCTTAGGATGTTTATTATCTACGCAGGACAAACGTTTGGCGTATGAAGCGAATATGGATTTGAATAAAAAGGTATAACATGAAGTCTTTAGTCATTGTAGAAAAGCTCTTTTTTTCCTATAAATTTATGCTCTTCATGTTGTTTTTATTGGGCTTTGGTGCTGGCGTTGCGACGTTTATCGAAAGTATTTACGACACCCAAAGCGCTAAAATAGTGGTTTACGATGCTCTATGGTATGAAGGGGTGATGCTTTTGCTCACCCTCTCTTTAATTGGCATCATGTATAAGCAGAAAATGTGGAAAAAATTTGGTGCATTTGTCGTGCATCTCGCATTTGTCGCTCTTTTAATTGGAGCGGTGTTGACGCGTTACTTGGGGTATGAAGGGGTTATTCATATCAGGGAAGGTCTTAGTGAAAATGAGATGCTGACCGTAAAATCCTACTTTAGTATTAAAACCGAAACAGAATTTTTAGAGTACCCCCTCGCACTCGGACAAATTGGCAATAACCATTTTTCGTATGAAACAATGATCAAAGGCAAAGCTTTACAGATAAACTATAAAAGCTTTCATGCAGGTGCCAAAGGTGAACTAAGCACCCTTATCGTAGAAACTCGTTACGACAATAAACTCAAAACTGTTAAAATCAACGGCGGTGCAGGTTGGATAGAAGCCCCTGTGGTTGTGCGTTTTGATGATGTTGAAGTCGAATTCGCATGGGGTTCTAAAGTGATTGCACTTCCTTTTTCCTTTAAACTTCTTGATTTTGAATTAGAACGTTACCCAGGTTCTCAAAGCCCTTCTTCGTATGCGAGTGAACTTGAGGTTATCGATAATAGCACTTCGTTTGCGTACCGTATTTTTATGAATCATCCACTCACCTACAAAGGGTACACCTTTTTCCAATCCTCGTATGATATGGATGAAAAGGGCACTATCTTAGAGGTCAACAAAGACCCTGGTAAATGGCCGACCTATTTTGGATATTTTTTATTGTGTGTTGGTTTTGTTGGAAACTTTTTCACCAAAGGGAGCAGATTTGTAAAGCTTAGAGCGTTCCTTCAAAAAAGCGCTTTAGCACTTCTTTTACCTTTGGTATTTGTACAGGCAACACCATTGAAAGCGGAAGCAGATACGTTAGAGCAATTTCGTAAAAATTCTTATGAGCATGCCAATGGGGCCTTTAGCTCTTTATTGGTGCAAGATTATAGGGGGCGCATTAAGCCCATTAGCACCGAAGCGGTTGAATTGGTCAATAAAATAACGGGTAAAAGCTCTTTATTTGGGCTCTCTCCTGAGCAGATGATCTTGGGTATGACCACCAATGCGGCTCTTTGGCAAGAGATGAAGATCATTAAACTCTCCAATCCAAGCATTAAAAAAGCACTTGGATTAGCCCCTGAAGTGGAGTATGTGAGCTTTGCTTCTATGTTTGATGATGAGGGTTACTATAAGCTGGCAAAACATGTAGGTACTGCCAATCAAAAACCTAGCTCCAAACGCGACACCTTCGATAATGACATTCTAAAATTTGATGAAAAACTCAACATTGCTTACCTCACCCTCAAAGGGGTTTTATTTAAATTTATTCCGATTCCCAATGACGCATCGCATACATGGGTTGCTCCTAATGATGCGTTTTCACATCCGCAAATCAACAGCGAAGTTAAAAGTATGCTCAATGACTACTTTGTTGGACTTCAAGAGGGCATTTCTACCAATCAATGGGAGAATGCAAACAGAGCACTTGCTAAGCTTAAAGAGAATCAACGAAGCCACAGCGGTGAGATTCTTCCTAGTGAGACACGTGTTCGAGCCGAAGTGCTTTACAACCATATGGGGCTTTTTCAAAAGCTTATTGGATTGTATTTTCTGCTTGGATGTGGTGCGTTTACGTTAGCGCTCATTTCCATTTTTAAAGGCAAAAAATACCCACACCTTGAAAAAGGGGTTTTATATATTTTCATCGCAGGGTTTATGGTACACAGTTTTGGGTTGGCGCTTAGATGGTACATCTCAGGGCATGCGCCATGGAGTGATTCGTACGAGTCGATGGTGTATATCGGCTGGTCGGCAGGTTTTGCAGGCGTGATGGTCTTTCGCAAGTCCATTCTCTCTCTCGCTGCCGCAGCGATTTTAGCGGCGATTGTGATGCTTGTCGCACATATGAGTTTTGTAAACCCTCAAATCACCAACCTTGTTCCAGTTCTTAAATCGTACTGGCTCACCGTGCATGTCTCTGTCATTACCGCAAGTTACGGCTTTTTGGGCATGGGTGCATTGCTTGGTTTCATTGCGCTTTTGTTGATGGTGTTGAAAAACAAAAAAAATGCCTTGCGAATGAATGAACAGATCAGGCATTTGGTGGCGATCAATGAGATAAGCCTTATTATCGGGCTTTCCATGCTTACTGTTGGAAACTTTTTTGGAGGTATCTGGGCAAATGAGTCGTGGGGGCGCTACTGGGGATGGGATCCTAAAGAGACATGGTCGTTTGTCTCCATCATCGTCTATGCGCTCATCTTGCATCTTCGTTTCATTCCAAAACTGAATTCGGTCTATGTCTTCTCCATAGCCTCACTTTTGGGGTACAGCTCGATTATGATGACCTATTTTGGGGTCAATTTTTACCTTTCAGGCATGCACTCGTACGCGGCAACGGGCGAGCATGCTTCTATTCCAAGTTTGGTTTACTATATTTTTGCAGCAATCATTGGGTTATGTGCTTTGGCGTATCAAGGCAGAGATGTTAAAACGATTTAAAGGATAAAGAATGAAAAAAGAACTATGTGCTCTCATCGTATGCGCAGTCATGGCACAGGCTGGTTTTATTAAAGAAGGGATGGATGCTAAAGAGAGCGGCGATCATCAAAAATTGGTTGAAGTGTATGACAAAGCGTGCAATGAAGGCAAAGCATCAGGCTGTTACAACTTGGCTGTTCTTTACTCTGAAGGGACTGGCAATGTGGCGAAAGACAATGCCAAAGCCGTTAAATTGTATGAGAAAGCGTGTTCGGCTGATTTTGCAACGGCGTGTTATAACTTGGGGCTTATTTATGCCGATGGCATTCTGGTTAAACAAGACTTTGCTAAAGCCAAAGAGTTGTACGAAAAGTCCTGTGCTGGGGATGAAGGATGTACCAATTTAGGGCTTTTATATGCCAATGGTGCAGGCGTGAGTCAAGACTATGCCAAAGCTGCGGAGTTTTATAAAAAAGCGTGTAAAAATGAAGACCTCATGGGCTGTAATAACCTAGGCTTTCTTCATGCACAGGGGCGTGGTGTAGCACTTGATACAAAAAAAGCGAATGAATACTACCAAAAAGCCTGTGATGGCGGCATCGCAATGGGATGTGATAACTTAGCGTTTATGTACGCAACGGGTAAAGGCGCAGTGCAAGATTTTAAAAAAGCAAGCCAGTTTTATGAGAAAGCGTGCACCAGTGGCTATGAAAAAGGGTGCAACAATCTGGGCATTTTATACGCTGAAGGCAAAGGGGTGAGTGTGGATAACACCAAAGCCAAAGAGCTTTTTCAAGGCAGCTGTAACAAAGGTTTAAAAGAAGCGTGTGAGAATGCCACACTCTTAGAGACGATTATTAAAAAATAAAAGGATAAACCAATGGTATTTCGATGGGTATTTTTTATTATATGTATGGTGAGCTTTTCTTATGCAGAGATGTTTCAAAGTGTGCCAGAAGCTAAAGCGACGCTCATTCAATCAGGCAAAGAGAAGTATTCATGCCCGAATTGTGGGATGCACTTGGTGAAATTTTACAAAACAAGCCATACTCACGATAACCACCAATACTGCTCTATTCACTGTCTATACGAAGCAACACAGGGTGTCATTCCAGAAGATGCCAAAGTGGTCGATACCATCACGTTAGAGCTAATTGATGTGAAAAAAGCCTTTTATGTCGTAGGAAGTAAAGTAAGAGGCACGATGACACGTACCAGCAGTTACGCGTTTGGTTTGGAAAAAGATGCACTCTTTTTTGTCTCGGAAAATGGCGGTAAAGTGATGAGTTTTGCCGAAGCCTATGCTGTTGCAGCGGAGGATTTCCCCAAAGAGTTTGGAAAGCAGGCGGCTTCAAAACTAGCACCCATCACCAAAATAGAGGTTCCAAAAGATGCAAAATGCCCTATATGTGGGATGTTTGTCGCTAAATACCCGCAATGGGTTGCGATGTTTGATGGTGATAAAACGTTCTATTTTGATGGCGTAAAAGATATGATGAAATACGCCTTTGCTCGTAAAATAGGGGGCGATAAACTCTATGTGAGTGATTATTACAAGCTTGCAAAACTAGAAGCTACCAAAGCCTTTTATGTCATTGGTTCAAACGTCTATGGTCCGATGGGTAGTGAACTCATTCCTTTTGCAAGCCAAGAAGAAGCGCAGAGCTTTTCAAGAGATCATAATGGTCAAAAAGTCATCTCTTTTAATGAAATCACCGAAGCAATGGTAAAAAATCTATGAAATTCCTAGCCATGCTTGCCACCTCATTTGCTGCGCTTTACCTTGCCTTGGTGGCACATGCGCTCTCTTTTCCCACGCAACAAAAAAACCAAGAAATCGAAGCGCTCTCCTTGCGCATCAAAGATACCAAGCCTTCTTTGAACTTTCCAACCCATGCGCACCAAAGGTTTGTCTATGCTTTCTAAAAACTTTGTCGAGTATGCGATATTACTGCTTTTTAAAGACAGAAATGACCATCTTTTTAGTTTTCTGATCTTCTCGTTTATCGTTTTTATCTTAAGTGCGGTGCTTTTTATCTCCGATTCGTTGCAGTACGATCTAACACAAAGCATTAAGTCTCAGCCTGAAATTGTCGTAGAAAACACAAGGGCGGGCAGAGCCTATCAGATGCACGATGGGTTTATGTATGATATTTCCCAGATCACAGGTGTGAGCAGTGTGGAAGGTGTGGTAGATGGTTACCATTACTTTGCGCAAAAGCGTCTGTGGTTTCACATCATCGGCGATGCAAGTTTATCCAAAGATGAGATGATCATAGGGCAGGGTGTGCAACAAGAAATGAAGGAGCTTTACTACGAAGATGAGTTTAACTTTTTTACCGAAGAGCGTATGATACGGCTTAAAATCAATAAACGCGCTCCCAAGGGTACGAACATCATCTCCAATGATGCGATTTTTCTTCACCCCAATACGGCGCGCGCTGTTTTAGGAATGGAGATGGATGAGTACTCCAAGCTCTTTGTCAGCGTGCCCAACCCGAACGAAGTAGGCAATGTATCGCTTAAAATCGTGGAGATTTACCCCAGCGCAAAAGCGACCACGCAAGAAGATGCCATGAGCGCGGTACGCCATCTGTACTACTATAAAGGGGGGATTTTTATGATTTTGTATGTCATCGCTTTAGTCTCCTTTTTTATCTTGCTTAAAAATCAGATCAGCTTGGTGTATGGCGAAAAGAAAAAAGAGATCGCGATTTTGCGCAGTCTTGGCTTTTGCATCAAAGACATCATTGCGCTTAAATTCATTCAAAACACAGTGGTTTCTGTAAGCGCCTATCTTGTAGGCGTTGCGGTGGCGTATATTTACGTCTTTATGTTCGATGCACCGTATCTTCGTAACATTTTTTTAGGAAGCGAGCTTGAGAACAGCATCTCATTTACTCCTGTCATTGACGTTAATTTGCTCTTTTTGATTTTCCTCTTTGGCGTCATTCCATTCTTAGCCTTTGTTATCTTACCTGCATGGAAAATCGCCATTAGCGATATGAGTGAGGCGGTGAAGTCATGAGTAAAATAGCCATTACAAATCTTACGAAACTCTACAATCCCACTAAACAAAACGCCTTTTACGCGCTAAAAAATATCAATCTATCCATAGAAGATGGTGAAATTGTGATCTTAAAAGGGGTGAGTGGCAGTGGCAAAAGTACACTGCTTTCGCTCATAGGAGGGCTTAGTAAGCCAAGCTCTGGCGAGATTTTGGTGAACGGACACAACATCGCTAAACTGCCCGACATCATGAGTTCAGCCTATCGTCATAAAGAGATCGGTTTTATCTTTCAGTCGTTCAATCTTTTAGAAGGGCTCAGTGTCTATCAAAACATTTTAGCCCCCTTATCACTCACCTCACTGAGTAAAGAAGCGATGCACGAAAAAGTAAGCCAAGCGATGAGCCTTGCCAACATTGAACACAAGCAAGATCAAAACGTAGGGAGCCTCAGTGGCGGAGAACGTCAGCGCTGTGCGATAGCTAGGGCAGTGGTGATGGAACCTGAGATCATTTTAGCCGATGAGCCAACCGCAAATTTGGACAAAGAAAACGCACTGATGTTCATCGAGATACTTAAAAAGTTTAAAGCACTCCATAAGACGGTCATTATCGCCACACATGACCCACTGTTTGATACTTTAAGCGTTATTGATAGATGTGTGCAAATGCGCGATGGCGAGTTGGTGTGATGAGCATCTTTTTATCCAATGAGATTATCGTTTTTTTGCTCATTGAGCTGATTCTCATTGTGCTTATGGCAATTTCACAGGTGAACATCGTTACGATTGTCCGCTATTGGGACTTTCAAGCGAGTACATCTTTGCAGTATGCTTTGGAGAAAAAGAACTATCTTATCAACACCATACTTTATTTTACCGTTACGTGTAAAGTCATTCTCTTTCTCTTTTTTATCCAGTCACTCAATGCCCTCTCAGGCATCGTCCCAGGGGCGATGTGCTCTGCGGGTGTTGTGGGAGCGAACCATTATGGAAACGCTCTTTTACTCTTAAAGTTGTTGCTCATTTTTGGTTTTGGTCTTTGGCTTATGATCAATAAGCTTGATCTCTCCTTCATCACCTTTCCGTATCTCAAACGCAAATACATACTTTTTACGTTTCTTTTTGTCGGTGTTTTGGGTGAATTTGCTTTGGAGCTTCTTTACTTCTCCAACATTCCTTTAACCGTACCTGTTTTTTGCTGTTCGGTCGTGTTTCAAGCGCCCAAACTTCCTTTTGGCTACACCCAAACGCTCTTAGTGCTCTTTTTTTACACGCTTTTGGGGGCGATTTTGCTTCTCAATTACCTCAAACAGACGATGGCAAGCTTTACCTGTAATCTGCTGTTTTTATTTATCGCTTACTACGCCATTACCTATTTTTTCGGGCTTTACATCTATGAGATGCCCAACCACAAGTGCCCGTATTGTATGCTTCAAAAGGAGTACTATTACATCGGGTATCTTATCTGGGGTTCGCTCTTTTTTGGTATTTTTTTTGGCATTATGCCTTTTTTGATTGAGCGCCTTACTCAAAAATCATACAATGCTTGGCTTACTTACTCTTCGGTGTGCCACATCATCACGGCGATCATTTGTAGCTTTTATGTGGTGCGCTATTACCTCATGACAGGTGTTTTCTTATGATGAAGTCCATTTTTGCCAGCCTCTTGCTTTTAGGAGTAGTGGGTTTGCTAATTGTAACGATGGACATCAGCGAAAGCCGTGTTTTGGTGCGCCATGGCAATACCCAAAAAGAGCCATTAGAGATTGTTTTAGAGCAGTACATCTGCATAGAGAGTCGCGTGCCCATCGTCGATCTGTTCAACTCTGCTCAAGCCATTTTACCGAGTGGGGACACCTACTTTTTTAATGATGTTGGCAATGTGCTTTTATGGCTTGGTCGTCAGAAAAACCCAGATGAGATTGTCGTGTGGGTGTATGCCAAAGATACCGAGCGTTACGTTTTAGCCAAAGACGCATGGTACTCACGCGTTGAGATCACTCCTATGGGATACGGCTTTGGCGCTTTTGAATTCCGTCTTTATGGCACAGCGGATTACTACTTTAGCGAAGTACAGCGCTTTGCGCTTCGTGGTGAAACCTTGCTACACCCAATGGTCAACGCGCTCTTGGTCAATAATAAACTCTAAACGATAGCCTCAAACTTTAACACTTTTTTTAAGCAATTTACGTGATAAATAGAGTAATGAATAAGAGTAGGAGTCCCTATGAAACTCTTTTACGGATATGGCTTGATAGCGGTGGGTTTCTTTTTCTACGCTTTGGCTCTGTTTGCGTTGGTTCAGCCTCTTGAATTTTCACTAGAAGGGCTTTGGCGCGTCATAACCGATGGCACATTACGCCAAAGCCTGATACAGAGCTTTACGATTTTCGGACTGGGTATTCCTTTGCATCTTATCGGACGCAGAATGGTGTCCCAATCCCAAAAACATTTTTAAGAGATGGTTTGTTGTACGTTCTTTTTATGGTAATTCACATCAAAAAAAGCAATGAGTTCATCTTTAGGTAATGGTTTGGCAAAGAAGTATCCTTGAAACCTATCGCAACCAAAAGATGCGAGCAAAGCTTGTTGCTCTTTGGTTTCGACACCTTCTGCTAGGATATTCATCTTGAAATTCTTTCCAATGGCGATAATATTTTGAACCATTTTTTGAGCAGCCTCATTTTCCACAATGGTGTCTATAAAACTTTTATCGATTTTAAGCTCGTCAATTGGGAGTCTTCTTAGCATATTAAGAGAAGAATATCCTGTGCCAAAGTCATCCATAGAGATGTGAATACCGCACTTTCGTATCTTGTGTAAAAGTGGTAAAACATACTCAATATCTTCGATAAAAAGATTTTCCGTAATTTCAATTGTTAGCGTAAGTGTAGGCATTTCTAGTTTTTTAATTGCTTCTAAAAAGTGTTCTAAAAATCCAACTTCCATAAATTGGCGGATGGAGATGTTAATAGAGATTTGAAACGTTTTCCCAAGGGCAGTTTGTGTCTCTTTCATCTCTTGGAGCGTTTGAGCAATAATAAAAGAACCGATTTTTACCATCTGTCCAGAGGCTTCTGCTACAGGTATGAATTGATCAGGTGGAACCATACCCAGTGTTGTACTTTGCCACCGTACTAACGCTTCTACGCCATGAATATCTCCAGTGCTATTGATTTGAGGCTGATAGACCATAAAAAGTTCATGGTTCTCAATAGCCGTTCTTAATTCATGTTCTATTTTAACTGTTTTCAGATACCCATCTTGCATACAATCTTGAAAGAGTTGCGCATGGTTGCGAATCTTTTTTGATTCATACATCGCAATGTCTGCCGCACGAAGAAGCATATCGATGGATTCGCCATGGTTGGGGTATTTTGCAATGCCTATGCTCGCTCCAATAATGAGTGTCAACCCATTAATCGCGTATGGCTTTGAGATGACTTCAATGATGGTGTGTGCAAGGTGTAAAAGTTCTGTGTCATCTGTGATATGGGTGAAAACGACAAACTCATCACCTCCATGCCTTACAATTGTCGCACCATTGGGTATGATGTGTGTTAATCTTTTTGAAAGTTCGACTAAGAGATAGTCTCCATATTGATGCCCAAAATTGTCATTGATATTTTTGAAATGGTCTAAATCCACATAAAGAATACTAAATGGAGGCAGGTCTTTATGGAGCCAATCTGCGATGTTTTTTTGAAGGTAACTTCGGTTAGGAAGGCTTGTAAGCTGATCGTGCGTTGCTTGGTAAATAAGATCAGCATTGCGTTTAGCGTCTGCTTTAGCGATAGCTCTAAAGAGGAAAAAGAAAATAATAGTGATAAAAATAAAAATAGTTGCATAGATGCTAAAGCGTTGTAAAAATTCGTTGATGATCTTCTCTAAAGGAATGCTCGCACTGATCCAAAGTTTATAGGTTTTGTCATACTGCAATGAGGTGAGATAACTTTTACCATTGAAATGGGTGTTTATAAAAGAGACTAAGTATTCGTTTTCTCTAAATTCATCCATGGTTAAATGGTGCGTTTTAAATATGGCTTGACGCACAGCTTCTCTTTCTTGTAATGGCATAGGTTTTGAATAAGCTGTCTCATTAGCTATTTCATCATTAGAAACATACTGAAAATAAAAATCTTCATCGCGAAGAATAGCAATGGAATGTTTATGGGATGTATTAGTGCTAGCACCAAAATTGCCAAACGAGTCCTTCACACGTAGAGCTGCGGTAATAATCGTAACAATGCGCCCATGGTCATCTCTAATTGCTTTACGAATAGGGGTTATCCATTGTCCAATCGCTTTAAAATAATAGGTTCGACCAAAGACCATTTTTGTGCTTTGCAGTGTCGCTAAAAAGGAGTCTCTACTGCTCTCTTGTTGCAGAAGATTGGGGAATTTTGTGACATCATACCCACCGCTCACAAAGGTCATAGTGCCATCAGACTGGGCAAGAGCGATAGCATCTATAGAAGGGTTATCTATAAGGGTGGCGTTGAGTGTTATGATGGCATTTGGATTGTTTTTATAGTTTTCATCTTCTAAAAAACGGTTTCCCACAATGTTGAGGATGGTTTCTTGTGTTTTAAATAAAGAACGCGTCGAATCGGTGATAAGTTTTACCATGTTTTCTTGCGTACCTTGGTAGTCTTGGTAAATATTTTTCCAACCAAAATACGATAATGTTGCAAACAAGATAAGAAAAAAGAGTGTGAAAATATAAAAAATAAGCCAGATATTTTTCTTTATCAGTGCCACAGTAAATCC
>CAYXNJ010000019.1:0-40667 GCA_964466465.1 uncultured Sulfurospirillum sp. | reverse complement strand
AGTGAAATTTTAAATAAAGTATAAATTTTTATACTAAGCTATTTTCATGCTACACAGTTAATATATAATTTTTGTGCGAAACGGTGAATTATCATAGTTAAGTCATTTAACAATGATATGATTTTTAAATTATTATACTAGATTTATTAATTAAGCCAAACAAACCATAGAGGATAGTCTATGTCAAAAGTTCATAAGTTCGTTATTACGAATCCAGACCTCTGCATTGCATGTAACGCCTGTGTCAAATCATGCGTTAAACATGCCTATATACGTGGAAAGCTCTCCAAAAAAAGACTTGATGTGCTTACTTTAGAGAGCGGTAAAATGCCCAACCAATGCCGTCAATGCGATGATGCCCCTTGTGCCAATGTGTGCCCTACAGGTGCACTTCGTATTGATAATTCATGTGTTGAGCTGTGTGAAGAGATATGTATCGGTTGTAAACTCTGCACCATTGCATGTCCTTATGGCGCCATTAACATTGAGGCAGAATTTCCACCTTCTGTTATAGATGAAGTGGAGCGAAACTTGGAAGCTGGCTGTATTAGCGGGCTTAAAAGTATTGCTATCAAATGTGATTTGTGTGCAGGCATCGAAACAGGACCTGCGTGTGTTAGTTCGTGTCCAACAGGAGCGCTGGTGATGATCGATCCTGTTTTAGGTGAGTGCAAATTTGGTAAAAAAATCAAAGGCGATATGGCACCGTTTTTAAAAGCCGTTGTTCCTCATATCACCATTGAAAACATCCCTGCACCTGAGGTTAAGAAACCAAAAGAACCTAAACCTGCTCCTACTGAAACACCAGCACCAGAAACCAACAAAGAGGAAGCATAATGCAAACCATATACACTCTATTCTTGTTAGCCTCACTTCTGTCTCTTGCGCTTTATAAGAAACCTCTTCTTGCTCAAAAAGTTGGATTTGGTTTAGCAAGTGCCATTTCACTCTATGCGGCGGTTTTTTTCTTCTCAAATTTTGATGAGACCCTGATTTGGAAATTGCCTGGTAATTTCATCAGCTTGCCTAATTTTAGGCTTGACTCTATCGGCATGTTCTTTAGCTTCTTAGTCAGTTTCATCGCTTTTGCGGTTTCGCTTTTTAGCTTTGATTATGCGAAATTTTATGAGAAAAAATCCAATTTAGCAGTTTTTGCTTCACTCTTTAACGCATTTATTCTTTCTATGCTTTTAGTCATTGCAAGTGACAATGTCTTCTCATTTATGCTTCTATGGGAAGTAATGACACTCATCTCTGCTCTTCTCATCTTAATTAATGATGGCGAAGGTGCTTCTAAAAACGTGATGATTTATTTAGGTATTGCTCAAGTTGGCGCATTTTGTCTCATGGTTGCTCTTATTATTATGGCAAGCATCGCAGGAACGTTTGAGTTTAGCAAATTTGATCATCTCGATATTGGCTTTGGAACAAGTATCATCCTCTTTACACTTCTTCTTGTCGGTCTTGGCTCTAAAGCAGGTATGTTCCCATTCCATGTCTGGTTACCGATTGCGTACTGTCAATGCCCTTCAAACGCTTCAGCACTCATGAGTGGTGTAATGATCAAAGTTGCTTTGTTTGCCTTTATCAAATTTTCACTGCTTTTGCCACAGTTTGCAGAGTTTGGCTATATGTTGCTTTTATTTGGAGCATTAAGCTGTATTTTCGGCATTATTTACGCACTGGTTTCTAACGATTATAAAGCCTCTATCGCTTACAGTTCATGTGAAAACGTTGGTATCATCTTTTTAGGACTAGGAGGCGCCTTTTACGGTCTTGGAACCAATGCACCCCTTATCGCTTTACTAGGCTTTATTGCTGCCTTTTTCCATATTTTAAATCATGCGGTTTTCAAATCCCTTCTGTTTATGTTAAGTGGCAATGTCTTTACCGCAACGGGGACACGCGATATGGATGTGCTTGGTGGATTGCATAAAAAAATGCCTGTAACGTCTGTCATCTTTTTTGTCACAGCGCTTGCTATCTGTGCATTACCACCTCTTAATGGTTTTGCAAGTGAATGGATCATCTATAAAACCATGGTCATTGGAGGTATTGAAGAAGGTGCAACATCACGCTTTTTCTTCTCGCTGGCTATCGTTGCGCTCTCCATTACAGGAGCAATGGCGATCATGGCATTTTCAAAAGCATACGGCGCCATCTTTTTAGGTGTAGCTCGTGATACCAAGCGTATTGAAGAAGCTAAAGAGGTCTCTTTTAGCAGACTTTTACCACTAGGACTCTTAGCAAGCCTTTGTGTAGGATTAGGTGTCTTTATGAGTGATGTTGTGGCGATTCTTTCAAAAATTGTTCTTACCATCATCCCACAAACCAGCGTGAGCACCAATGGGCTCATCTCTATGCCAATCATTATTTTGGTCATGCTATTGTGTTCTATCATTCCGTTTGTTTTACTTTACCTAGTAAAAGCAAATAATAAAGAAGTCAGAGTAACTGATCCTTGGGCATGTGGTTTTCTTTACAACAAAAGTATGCAAATTGGTTCTAACTCCTTTACAGGAGACATTAGAAAAGCGCTGAGCTTCCTTCTTAAACATGAACAAGAGATTAAAATAGATGGCTACTTCTCCAAAGCAGTCTATACGAAAAAAACACATGATCTCTTTTGGGAGAAACTCTATGCGCCTGTTATTGACGCTATCATGATTATGGCAGATAAGATAGGTATTTTCCAAAACGGAAGAACCAACCTTTATGCAGGCTATATCTTGATTTATCTTTGTTTGGTACTCATTTTTGGGTACTACTATCTATAAGAGGAGGACAGAATGGATTTTATTTACTTATTATTACAACTTGTTGCAGCTATAGCAGTCGCTCCTCTCTTTGATGGCATATCAAGAAAGTTAAGAGCCAAATTCCAATCTCGTATTGGACCAAGCATTTTTCAAACCTATTACGACATTTACAAATTGTTCAAAAGAGGTAGAACCAAATCAAGCAGTGCGAGTTACATTTATCAAGTATCGCCTTACTTGCTTTTTGTGTGTGCAGCAGCAATGTTTTGTGCGCTACCTATTACGTATAGTACAAATTCTGGTGCGTTATCGTCTTTTTCAGATATCTTTGTTCTCCTTTATTTAGGGGCACTATTTCGTTTTATCTTTATCGTTGCAGGTATTGATACAGCAAACCCTTATGCGGGTGTTAGTGCGAGTAGAGAAGGAACCATTGGTTTTTACACTGAAGAGGTTGCGGTTATTTGTCTTATCGTTGTGATGATGGGAGCAGGCAGTACGAGCTTACCGTTTATCTCATCTTTGGTAAAAACGTGGGACTATAGCTATAACATTCCTTCGTTTGCCATTGCTTCTACGGCGTTTTTGTGGGTTATGTATGTTGAAACAGGTAGAAAGCCGTATGACTTGGCTGAAGCTGAGCAAGAATTACAAGAAGGTGTTTTAGGAGAGTTTTGTGGTAAAGACTTTGCAATCATCGATATTGCCATATTGCTCAAACAAATCACCGTACTTGGATTTTTCCTTGTGATTTTTATGCCATGGGGACTCGTTGATAATCCAATTTTATCGCTCATCATTTTCTTGGCAGAAGTAGGTTTTCTTTATGTCATGGGTGTTTTTATCGATAACTTTGGACCAAGATTTACGATCAATAAAGGTATGAAAAGAACCATGCTCTTTGCGCTTGCGATTTCATGTACCTCATTAATACTCTATATTATGGGAATTTAACGATGGCAAATATAAATATAATCGATATTATCGCTGTTTTGATGATGGGAACGAGTTTTGCGGTATTTGGCTTGCGCCAGTACCGTCATAGTGTTCTAGCGTATGCCTTGCAGACGCTTTTGTTGGTTTCTATCTTTTTAGCATTGTATGTTAAATACGGCTCACATGAGCTTCTTGTTTGGTCAATCACTGCTTTTGTCATTAAAGTCGTTTGTGTGCCACTTTATTTGATGAGACTGATTAAAAAGCTAGGTGTTGTGGTTGAAGATGAACCAGTGGGAGGATTTTTTATCTCTCCTGTTGTTGCCCTTAGTTTTTCACTTGCGGTTGCAATGATGTTCTATAAAGTCTTTATTCACTTCTCCATTTTTAAAGACGCATTGCCACTCTTTGCGGCTTCATTTATTTTTATGATGGGTATTTTTGGCTTTATTCTAAGAACCTCGTTTATCAAACAGATTCTCTCATACTGTCTGTTTGAAAATGGCATTCATTTAAGCCTAGCCCTCATGGCATATACCTCTCATGAACTCGTGGAAGTAGGCATCTTAACGGACGCAGTTTTTGCGGTCATCATTATGAGTATTTTGGCAAAACGATTTTACGCCTCTTATGAGAGTCTTAATACATCAAAAGCCGTGAATTTAAGGGGATAAAATGGATATTTTACTATTAATACTAACCGTACCTTTAGTTTTTGGCGTGGTCATGTTTATGATGCCACTCAATTTTAAACTTTTACAAAAACTGCACATTGTGCTCAGCATGGTTGTTTCAGCCATTTTGCTCTCAGCGGTCAACAAAGTGGTTAATGGAGTGGAACTTTCTATGTTTCACAACTTTATTTTCTTGGACTCTTTAGGAGCTATCTTTTTATCATTGATTGCCATTACAGGCTTACTTGTCAATGTGTATGCAACGACTTATATGAAATGGGAAATGGAAGATGGTCATCTCACCATAAAAGACGTTAAAAACTATTTTGCTTTGAGTTTCATCTTTACGTGGACAATGAGTTTAAGTGTTGTATGTAACAACATCGCCTTTATGTGGGCAGCTATTGAAGCAACAACGCTTGCTTCAGTGTTTCTAGTAGCAGTACATAAAGATAAAAAATCAACAGAGAGTGGTTATAAATACATCGTTCTATGCAGTATCGGTTTGGCATTTGCCCTTTACGCAACCATTCTTCTTTATTCTGCTGCCAATGGCAAAATCGATGGTGAAGCAATGCTTTATACTAACCTTCTTGCCAATGCAGAGAGCCTTGATAGTATGGCATTAAAATTAGTCTTTATCTTTGCACTCATTGGTTTTGGTTCTAAAGCAGGACTTGCTCCTACGCATACATGGTTACCCGATGTTCACGCAGAAGGTCCAGCACCGACGTCTGCCCTTCTTTCAGGTGTGCTTTTAAAATGTGCTATGCTAGGGCTGATTCGCTACTACGCTGTGGTTGCCAATGGTGTTGGATTTGATTTTGTTCAAAATATCATGGTTATCAGTGGAACACTCACCCTGTTTATCTCTGCCTTTTTCTTGATTCGCCAACACAACGTCAAACGTATGTTTGCGTACCACTCCGTCGCTCACATGGGCGTTATCGCGTTTGGTTTAGGAGTTGGTGGAGCAATTGGACTTTTTGCAGCACTCTTTCACTGTGCGGCACACTCATTCACCAAAGCCCTTGCATTTTGTTCTACAGGCAATATCGCTAAAATCTATGGCACCAAAGATATGACCAAAATGGGCAATATGATCCGCATAGCCCCATTGACGGCTGTTTTATTTGGAATTGCCATCTGTTCACTGGTCGGTGTTCCAGGATTTGCGATCTTCGTGAGTGAGTTTCTTATCTTTAAAGCTGCTGCAGTAGATGGAAAATATATTTTAATGGGTATTTTTGCGGTTGCCTTAGCAATTATTTTTATTGCTGACTTTTCACACTTCTTTTTAGCTTCATTTGGTAAGATAGAAGGAAAAGTTGAACATAATGGTGAGATGAAACTCAGTGAAAACTTACCATTGATTGCACTAGCTATTTTGATTGTTAGCTTTGGTATTTGGCAATTTGATTCCTTTACGTTCCTCTTAGATGAGAGCGTTAAAAACATAGTAAAACAATAATTAGGAATTCCAATGAAATGCGATAAATTTATAGAAGCTCTAGGACAAAGAGTCAAAATTTTAGAAGTCACAAGACAATACGAAGATCAAGTCACCGCTTTGGTGGAACTAAACGACCTTCCAGAAGCGGTTCGCTTCTTGTATTATGATATGGGTGGTTACCTCTCAACGATGATCCCCAATGATGAGAGAAGCATCAACAAACATTATGCTCTCTATTACGCCCTTTCCATGGAAGGTGGCAAGATGTTTGAAGGCGATGAGATCGCACAAGATGAAAAATGTTTTGTGACGGTGAAAGTGCTTATTTCTCCTGAGTCTATGGTATTTCCATCGGTAACGCCTCTCGTTCCTGCGTGTGTATGGTACGAGAGAGAAGCCTACGATATGTTTGGACTTATCGCCGAAGGATTACCTGATAAAAGACGTTTAGTACTCAGCGATGACTGGCCAGACAATCTTTTCCCACTTAGAAAAGATGCAATGGACTACCGTTACCGCCCTGATATGCGTGAGCACTACATGGAGCCTGAATATGACTTTTTACGACCTGAGGGCTCAGGCATTATCGATGTACCTCTAGGACCATTGCACATCACAGCCGATGAACCTGGTCACTTTAGACTCTTTTGTGATGGTGATACTATCATTGATGCGGACTACAGACTTTTCTATCAACACAGAGGTATGGAGAAACTTGCTGAAAATCGTATGAACTACGACCAGATGGGCTATCTAGCAGAACGTGTGTGTGGTATTTGTGGGTATGCTCACGCCATCGCATGTATTGAAGCAGCAGAGAAAGCAATCAATTTAGAAATTCCTGCTCGTGCACAAGCTATTCGTGTCATTTGTTCGGAGATTGAGCGTCTTCACAGCCATTTGCTTAACATCGGTCTTGCATGTGAAGTGACAGGTAACTATAACGCGTTCATGCACATCTTTAGAATTCGTGAATACTCTATGAAACTAGCAGAGCTCGTTACAGGTGGACGAAAAACCTATGGTAACGTTGTTATGGGTGGTCTTAGACGCGATATGACAGGTATTGAGATTAAAGAGAGTTTACGTATCTTGAAAATCATCGAAACACAAGTAGATGAAGTATGGGATGCTGTTATGGATGACCAACGCCAGATGAAACGCTGGAAAGGTGTGGGTATCCTAGATAAACAAGTCGCACGTGATTTCTCACCTGTTGGACCAAACATCAGAGGTAGTGGTATTAAACGTGATACCCGTTACGATCATCCGTATGATTTCTTCAAACAAATTGAGTTTAATGTTGCTGTTGTTGAAGGTGGCGACGTTTTTGCAAGAGAGATGGTACGCTATATTGAGCTTAAAAGCTCTGTTTCTATCATTCGTCAGTGTTTTGAGCTTATGCCTCAAACACCAATTATTGTCGATCCAACATTCCACGTGAAGCCTGAAAACTACGCTTTAGCGTATGTGGAAGCACCACGTGGAGAGAACGTTCACTGGATCATGCAAGGAAGTGCACAAAAAGTGTATCGCTGGAGATGTCGTGCGGCAACGTATAACAACTGGCCAAGCCTTCGCTTCCAATTCCGTGGTAACACCATTGCTGATGCTGCACTTATCGTTTGTAGCCTTGATCCTTGTTATTCATGTACAGAGCGTGTCACTGTTGTGGACATCAAGAGCAAAAAGAGTAAGATTTTAACGAATAAAGATCTAAAAGAGTTTTCTAAAACACTTAAAAATAGCCCGATGAAGGATCTCAAATGATGAAACTTCTTGATATCAGTAAAAAATACGGCGAAATTACGCACAAATATCCATTTGAGCCGTACAAAGTTGCCGATAATTTCCGAGGTAAACCAGCCTATGTTTTTGATTTGTGTATTGGGTGTGCGGCATGCGGTATTGCGTGCCCTTCCAATGCCATTACCGTTGCTTTTAATGATGATAAAAGTAAACTCATTTGGGAGTTTGACTGTGGACGTTGTATCTTCTGTGGAAGATGTGATGAAGTCTGCCCAACGGGAGCCATTAAACTTAGTGAAGAGTTTGAACTCGCTGTCAAATTTGATAAATCAGCCCTCATCCAACGAGGTGAACTCGATGTTCAGTATTGTACAAAATGCAATAAGCCTTTTAGTGCAAAACGACTTGTAAAGTACAGCTTTGAGTGTTTAAGTAAAGCCAATGTAAGCGAAAAAAGGCTTGAAGAGGCTAAAAATTATCTGTGTGTTTGCCCTACATGTAAAAAAACGGCTACGGTAGAATCGTTTACCAGTGGCAAAGAGATGGTGATAGAATGAAAACATATGAAATGCCAAAAGAGATTGAACTTGCGAATGATTTAGAGCAAAAACTTGAGCTTTTAAAACACATCGGTAGAAGCTTTAGTGTGTTTCGTGTGGACTGTGGAAGCTGTAACGGCTGTGAAATTGAGATTTTTGCGGCGATTACACCCCTATGGGACCCTGAGCGCTTTGGTTTTAAACTGGTAGCCAATCCACGTCATGCGGACATCTTGCTCTGTACAGGTCCTGTAACACGTCAGATGTACTACCCACTTTTACGTGCTTACGAGGCAACTCCCGATCCAAAAATCGTTGTAGCACTTGGTGCGTGTGGCGCAACAGGTGGTATCTTCTATGATGCGTACAGTGTTCTTAGCGGTATCGATAAAATCATTCCTGTGGACGTGTACATTCCAGGCTGCCCTCCACATCCAGCAAGCATCATCTATGGTCTGACCACAGCGCTTGGCGTTATGGATCAAAGACTTCAAAAAGTTAGTTTTGAAGAAGATAATGAAATGCCTCCACTTGTGGCAGATTCTGTTCTTGGCAATACTTTATTTGAGCGCGATCTTCTTGTACAAGCTAAACGACTCATGAGTTATGTTTTTGGGCGTAAACTTTATGACAAATACCTAACCGCTCTTGTTAAAAGTGGTAATACAAAAGATGCAAAAGCAACTAAAATTGCACTTACTGAAGCCATTAAAACAGAAGAGGATCCACGGTATGCCGAGTGTATGGGTATTTTACACAATGAGATTTATACCCAATACGTTACTTGCGAGGAGGACGATAAAATAGACCTCCACAGAGTCAAATGGGGACAATAACGTGATAGAAGTGTACAAACTCACCAAACGACATCTTGATGGCGCTAAATCAGGGGATGCGAAGCTCGATCAGATCAAAATTTTTTCTACCTGCATCGGGCATGGTGTGGGAACAATAGACTTTAGTGAAAAAGTGCTTCAGATGACTGAACTTGAATTTACGGAGATGGTTGAACATGGTGATGAGTATCTGAAGTTCAAAATTGGTAACCTAAGCAAATATTTTGAAATCGAAATCTTTCCAGAACATGCCGCAAAACTTTTACCTCATGTGATGGAATGCCCTTTTAAAGAGGTTCTTAAGGGCTTGAACGAGGGGTATTTGGTTCTTAGAAAAGATATTAACAGTTATGAGCATTAAGGAGAGATGTGTGAGAAAAGCGTTGTTGTGTGTGGGAAATGAACTTAGAGGTGATGATGGTGTTGCTATAGAGGTCGGACGACTGGTCGAGCAACACCTTCCTGAATGGAAAATCTTTTGGGGCTACGATACACCTGAGAATGAATTTGCTGCTATTCGTGCCTATGAACCTGATGTCATTGTCGTTGTTGACGCTATGAGCGGTTTTAAAGAAGATAAAATAGAGTTCCTTGACCTCAGCGATGAACGCACCTATGTTTATTCAACACACAACCTCCCTACGCCTATTTTGTTAAGTTATTTACGAGAGATTTGCACCAAAACCATTTTTTTAGGCATTGCTGTTTTATTGGAAAATGTCTTGCATTTTACCGAAGGCTTAAGCAAGAGCGCTCAAAGTTCTGCTCTTAAAGCACTGGAAAAATTAAAATCGTTTGATTCTATCCTTGAACAATAAATAAAAACCTCTCTAAACCCCTATAATATGGGATGTTTTTGGCTAAATGAGGCAAAAACATCCCCCTCTAACAAAGCGCTTCATTTTTTTAAACAAAGTTGTTGTAAAATCATCCAACTTTTTTGCAAACGTGTTATGGCGCAATAGCTTGAAAGCATTATCATTTTTTCGGAGCATACGGTTGAAATATTTCAAATATATCCTACTTTCCCTCGTTATTACCTCCCTTGTTCAGATACTTTTGTGGACAAAATCGGGTGATCAAATCGTTACATCGCCCCAAATTGGCGATAAACTAGAGTCTCTCTCTTATACACCGTATCGAGGCTTTGAAAAAGCACCCAAAAGTGATGCTGAAATAGCCGAAGATATGAAAACGATTGCACAGATTTCACGAAAAGTAAGAACCTATGCAATTGATGATGCAAAACGTGTTTTAACCAATATAAACGACACCAAACTCAAAGTGGATGTTGGTCTTTGGCTCTCAGGTGATAAAGGACAAAATGAAGTCGAGATCGAAACCCTGTTTGAACTTACCAAACTTTATGGTCCAAAAATCTCCTCTATCATTGTAGGAAACGAGGTTCTTTTACGTGCTGATCTTACATCTGAAGAACTGATAGCTTATATTGACCGAGTATCAAAGCGTACCCGTATTCCTGTAACGACAGCAGAGGTTCAACACGTTTGGCTGACCAATACTGAACTGGCGCGTCATGTTGATTTTATCTGTGTGCATATTCTTCCTTACTGGGAAAAAGTGCCTATTGAAAGAACCTTGGCATTTGCAAAAGAGAAGTACGACGCTATTGCTACGCTTTACCCTAAAAAACCTATTACCATCGGTGAGTTTGGCTGGCCAAGTAGCGGCTATAACAATGAAAAAGCAGAAGCAACTCTTACCAATCAAATAGCTGCTATTACAGGCTTTTTAGAGATGGCTAAAGCAGAAAAATGGAGCTATAACATCGTTGAAGCATTTGATCAACCATGGAAAGGTGTTCATGAAGGAAGCGTTGGACCGTATTGGGGACTTTTTGACATCAATAAACAACCAAAATTCCATTTTATTAAACAGACTATTATCAACCCACTCTGGCGTTATCAGATGGCAGGCTCTGTCTTCTTTGGTATTTTACTCACCTTCTTTGGTCTAAGAAACCAACGCGTAAACTTCGCTCATGCCATTACCTATGCGGCAGCAGCGCAAGCAATGGGCTTTGGTATCGCTATGGCAGCGACCTATCCATTTGTGTATTACATGAACTTTGGTATGTGGGTCATGTGGGTTATGGGAATTATCTTGATGATTCCTTTGGTGATTATCACACTTGCAAAAATCAATGAACTCTTTAAATGTACACTGGGTATTGCACCTGAGCGTTTAGCACCACTCAATCTCAAATCAGATCACGTACCTTTTGTCTCCATTCATGTACCAGCCTATAAAGAACAGCCTCATGTTCTTATGGAGACACTTGATTCACTCGCACGTATGAAATATACCAACTACGAAGTTCTAGTTGTTATCAACAATACACCTGAAGAGTTTTACTGGAAACCAATTGAAGAGCATTGTCAAAAACTGGGCGACAAATTCGTCTTTTTGAACATTACCTGTAAAGGCTTTAAAGCAGGCGCTCTAAATGAAGCCCTTAAATACACCAATGAAAAAGCAGAAATCTTAGCGGTTATTGATGCGGACTATGTCGTCGGCGAAAACTGGCTAATCGATCTTGTTCCACTCTTTGATGATCCAAAAGTTGCTCTTGTTCAAGCACCACAAGATCATAGAGATGGCAATGAATCTCTCATAAAACAAGCGATGAATGCTGAATATGCAGGCTTCTTTGACATCGGTATGGTTGAGCGAAACGAAGAAAATGCTATCGTTGCGCATGGTACGATGCTAATGGCTAGGCTTTCAGCGATGCACGAAGTGGGTGATTGGACAACCTATACCATTGTTGAAGACTCTGAGCTTGGATTGAGACTCTTTGAGGCAGGCTATACCGCACACTATACCAACAGACGTTATGGTTGGGGTTTGCTTCCAGACACAGTTGAAGCCTTCCGTACACAACGCCACCGATGGGCATATGGTGCTATCCAAATTTTGAAAAAACACTGGCGTCATTTTATGCCATCATCAACATCTCTAACGCCTTACCAAAAGTACCATTTCGTTGCAGGTTGGTTCTTCTGGCTCTCTGATGCTTTTGGTGCCTTAACTGCTTTTTTAAATATTTTCTGGGTTCCATTTATTATCTTTGTGGGTGTGACCATTCCAACGTTACCATTAACCCTTCCTATTTTGGTGGCATTCTTGGTCAATATTCTTCATGCGTTTATCTTATACCATACCCGTGTCAAAATGGGTATCAAAGAGACAGTACTGAGTGCTATTGCGTCGATGAGCTTACAGCTTGTTATTTTCAAAGCAGTCTATGATGGTTTTGTCAAAGACGGTCTGCCTTTTAAGCGTACTGAAAAAGGTGGCAATACAAAAAAAGTAAACAAAAGCCCTATTCGCCATGAGATGATTTTAGCAACCCTTCTTACCATCTCATTCTTTGCGCTTTACTTTACAAACTTTACACGCATTACTGAAATTTACGTATTTGCCTTCACCCTTCTTATTCAGAGTATTCCTTACTACTCTGCCATCATTCTTCGTATCATCGAACTTCAATCCCTTAAACCAAAAAAGTAGTGGCAAAATGCCACTACTTTTTTAAGCTAAGTGTGTAAAAAAAGATATGCCAAAAAAGCATGTTTTTGTTTTAAACTCTTTCATTGACTTTGCTATTTTCATGCTATACACTTTTTATATTATGACTTTATAAACCCTCATATAAGGAGTCAAATATGGCTGATTTAGTGTATCGCGTCAATATGACCGATCTTAGTTTTAAAATAGAAGAGGTTCCAGCAGAATGGTTGGGACTTGGTGGTCGTGCTTTAACATCGACAATTGTTGCGCAAGAGGTTGATCCAGAGTGTCATCCATTAGGACCAAATAACAAACTTGTTTTCGCTCCAGGACTTCTTTCAGGTACATCTGCTTCTAACAGCGGTCGTAATTCTTGTGGTGCTAAAAGCCCTTTAACAGGTGGTATCAAAGAGTCAAACGTTGGTGGAACCAGTGCGCAAATTATGTCAAAACTTGGTGTAAAAGCACTTATTATTGAAGGTATGCCTAAAAATCAAAATACTTTTTATCAACTCCATGTCACTAAAAACAATGTTGAGTTTATCGAAGTTCCTGAACTTGTAGGACTTGATAATTACGGTGTTTTAGATGCTATGGCAGCAAAATATGACAAAAAAGTTGCAGTGATGACTATAGGTCGTGTTGGTGAAATGCGTATGAACCTTGCAAACATTTCTGTAAAAGATCCTGGTGGAAAACTTAGAAGTCATGGTCGTGGTGGTTTAGGTGCAGTTATGGGTTCTAAAAAAATCAAATGTATCACTGTTGATGCAGCAGATTATAAAGAAGTCACTATTGCAGATCCTGAGAAATTTAAAGAAGCAAGTAAAGTCTTTACAAAAGCACTTCAAGAAAATCCTATCAGTGGACAAGGCTTACCAGCATTTGGTACCAACGTTCTTGTCAACATCCTCAATGAAGCAGGCGGTCTTCCAACCCGTAACTTTAGAGAAGGTAATTGGGAATTTGCAGAGAACATCTGTGGTGAAACCATGGCTGAGACCATTAAAGCAAGAGGCGGTAAAACAACACACGGTTGTCATGCAGGCTGTGTTATCCAATGTTCACAAGTGTATAATGACAAAGACGGCAACTACCTCACATCAGGTTTTGAGTATGAGACCATTTGGGCTCTTGGATCTAACTTTGGTATCAAAGATTTGGATATGATCGCAAAAATCGATGGACTTATGGATGACTTAGGTGTTGATTCTATTGAAGCATCTGTCACACTTGGTCTTGCAGTTGATGCTGGCATCATTGCTTACGGTGATGGTGAAAAAGCGTATGAGCTTTTATCAAAAGATTTGCCAAATGGAACACCAATAGGTCGTATTATCGGTAGTGGCACCCATGTCTTAGGTAAAATTTATGGTTTAACACACGTTCCAACCGTTAAAGGTCAAGGTATTCCTGCGTATGAACCGCGCGCTGTTAAAGGTCAAGGTATCACCTATGCTACTTCAACTATGGGAGCAGACCATACTTCAGGTTATGCCGTTGCTACTAACATTCTTAACAGCGGTGGTTATGTTGATCCACTTAAAAAAGAAGGACAAGTTGAACTTGCACGTAACCTTCAAATCGCAACAGCTGCGGTCGATAGTACAGGTATGTGTATCTTTGTTGCGTTCCCTGCCCTTGATGATCCAAAATGTTTACCAGCACTTGTCGATATGATTAATGCTCGTTTTGGTTGCAGCCTCACTATTGATGATGTTGTTAATTTGGGTAAAACCATTCTCAAAAGAGAACATGAATTTAACATCAAAGCAGGACTTGGTAAAGCAGATGATAGATTACCAGAGTTTATGAAATACGAAACACTTCCACCACATAATGTCATTTGGGACTTTAGCGGTGAAGAGATTGATGAATTCTGGAACTTCTGATGCGCATTTTTGTGAAACTCTTTGCTCAGTACCGAGAAGGTCGTTTTAAAACTGAACACAGAGATTGCCCAGAAGGCACAACCGCTCAAATGCTCATAGATACCTTAGAGCTTGAGAGTGTGTCACCTTTAGGGGTTTTAATGGTCAACGGACGGCATGTTTCCGTTTCTTATGTACTTCAAGAGGGCGATGAAATCGCCCTCTTCCCTAAAGTAGGTGGTGGTTGATTAATGCTCTTTGAGCCCTGAGAGGAGCCTGTAAGAACCAGGCGTTCCAGGGGGTAAAAGAGCAACCCTGTCTCCATCATGCAAGAGCGTTTCTTTAGGTCTTACGGTATGGTTCACAAAAACGGCTTCAACATCACTTTGCGCAAGTCCCAAAGCATCGATTAAATCAACAATACGCGTTTTATCGTTAATAACCCATGGCGTATCAATATAAGAAATACCCTTTTTTTGGAGTTTTTCACGCAAAAATGAAAAAGCATTGAGTATAATGTGCATAGTGTGCCCTTAACGCTAGAATAAAATTAAGAATATTATACACCGAAAAGGAGTTCGTATGGAACTTTTAGATTTTTTAAAACATCACCTCAAAGAAGGCTTTTTACCTCTTCAAAACACATTTGAGGCAATGGAACACTTTTCATGTACCTTTAGAGAGGTTGAAGCGATAGCACTTAAAAATGGTATTACACCGCTTCGCTACAAACGCAACCAAAAAACAATCACCCAAGAAGAACAATACACATTGTTTCAATCCACCGTACTGATCATCGGTTGTGGAGGGCTTGGTGGTTTTATATCCGAAATCTTAACACGTATCGGTGTAGGAAATCTCATTTTATGCGATGGAGATGTCTTTGAAGAGCACAACATGAATCGCCAAAATTTTTCATCACTCAAAACATTAGGGCGCTTTAAAGCAGAAGTACTCAAAGAAAAACTTGAAGAGATTAACCCTGCTGTTCAGGTAAGAACCATAACAACGTTTTTTGCCCCAGAAACAGATGCACATCTCATCCATGAAGTCGATGTCGTTGTCGATGCACTGGATAATCCTGATCTTAAATGCCTTCTTGCAAAGCTCTGTTATGAGAAACAAAAAGCCTTTGTACATGGAGCGATCGCTGGCTATTATAGTCAGTTTGCAACCTCTGCTTTGCTTGAGCCTCTTTATGCTCAAAAAGGTGATGGCGTTGAAAAAAAAGTAGGAAATCCCTCTTTCACCGTCTGCTTTGCTGCCTCAATTCAAAGTGCAGAAGTGGTAAAATTGCTTTTAGGAAAACCTCATCTTCAAGCACCTCTTATGGGTGATTTATGGGAGTATGAGCTAATTTCGATATAATCGCAAAAAAACAGGGAGAGAAATGCAACGATTACAAGAGGCGCTTTCAACATTTCATGCACTCTGTTTAGGGCTGATTTTTTCTGCTTGGTTTGTGATAAGACTCAATTTAATCCCTTCATATGCGTATTATTTTATCTGGCAAAGTACTTTTGTTTTTTTGTTGATTGCCATTGTGTTAAGTATTTATTTCAATAAAAGTAAACTCTTTGTTTTATTGCTCTTTCCACTCTTTTTTGCGCTTTGTTTAGCGTTTCCAAGCACTCTTTTTACCAAGCTCAGTGTTTCGGCATTTTGGCATATCGCACCTGTTATTACAGCCTTAGGCTATTTGCTCATTTATGCCCTTCAAGAACGTGGACTTTTTAGCTCTTTTGGAGCACTTCGCACAAGTATTGGGCTTATCATTCTTATGGTGGGATACATTGGACTCAAATATTTTTCACCTGCCCTTCAACAAGCCCTTGATACCCCTATTTTACATGCAAGCCTTCATGGTATTGCCAAAGCGAGCGATTTTAGTGTCATCGTAGCACTCGTATCGTTACTTTTTATTTTTCTTATCTCTATGCTTTTTGAAATACAAAGTCAAAAAGCACCGTTTTGGATGCTTTTTGCTCAAATGATACCTCTACTTTTTTTGTACGAAAGTAACTACTTTATTCTCTTTTGTCTCATAGCTTCGTGGATTGCCATTGCTGCTCTTGTTCATGATGCGTATCGTATGGCATACATTGATACACTTACAGGAATACCCTCCAGAAGAGCGTTAGAAGAGCGTTTTTTACGCCTTGGATCACACTATACGATTGCTATGGTTGACATTGATTTTTTTAAAAAATTCAACGATACATTTGGTCACGATATAGGCGATGATGTTTTAAAACTGGTTGCTAAAGAGCTTAGCCATGTCAAAAACGGCGGCAAAGCATACCGTTATGGAGGAGAAGAGTTTACCATTCTCTTTAGTGGCAAGAAAAAAGAAGAGTGTATCATGGCTCTTGAAGAGATAAGAGAACGTATTTTTAGACGTGGTTTTGTCATTCGTGATAAAAATAGACCTGAAAAAGCACCTAAAGAAAAACAACCATCTACTGCTGTTAAAAAAGAGAGGCTCTCTGTAAGCATTGGTGTTGCAATGTCCACAAAAGGTAAAACACCACAAGAGGTTGTCAAACGTGCGGATGATGCTTTATATAAAGCAAAAGAGAGTGGTCGAAACTGTCTTATTTGCTTATAATTTACACATAATCACTTTTTTTAATGTGCTACAATTGACGTAAAATATCCAAAGGATTTTTTCATGAGTAGCACACCCCTAAAATGCTCATTATCCGAATGCAAAGCACGTCTCAAAGCTGTTGAAAACATGAGTTTAGCAGAACTTGAAGAGTACGCTACTCGTTGTTCAACATGTGGTAATTGGATACTTAAAGATGATCCTATCGCCAATGAAACGTATATGAAAATTTCAACAAAATGGGCAGAAACATTCAATCAATCTCTGTTAAAGGATTCCTAACTTAACATTTTTAGATTAAAGCCTTTTTCTTATCTCTCATTGGGTTATTTGTCACTACTATATTCCTCATAAGCTCTTAATAACATCTGCTATTTTATACAAAGAAGAAGGAGTAGTATGAGCCAAAGAAACCTTAAATGTACAGAAGTAGAGTGTAAACAAAAACGTGGAAACTTTATCGTAATGGATATGGAGCGTCTGTCAACACAAATACAACAGTGTGAAACATGCAATAGTGGTGTGTTTAAAACTCATCCTGTAGCGGCTCAAACGTATAAAAATATCTCCCTACTCTGGGCAGAAAGACACAATCAAATAACAGGGAGACTTCACTAAACAGAAATTTCCCTGTTATCTAACGCCTACAGTTACCCTAGTGCTGAATTCTCTTTGGTAGAGCATTCACGACGCACCGTTGGTGCTTTAATGTCTATTAATGTAACTCGCTGTTAAGCTTTATCTCTCGTTTACTACGTGTGGCTACAATCATACCGTTGACACTATTTTGGCGGAAATGAATACCATGAAGCCCTGCTAATTCTAAGCCTTTAAAGAACACGAGCTCGTCTTTACCTGCTTTTTTGAGTTTTGCTTTTGGGTTAGCTTCAATAATCTTTGCAAGCTCTGCACCACCGACACCAATTTTAGTTCCTTCCAAAATAGCGATGCCTGCATCAACAATACAACCATCTCCTAATGGGATACCTGTGACTGAGTTTGCGCCAAGGAGCGTGTTCTCACCGATGCTTACAGGATTGCCGTTGGTTCCACTTAAAACGCCTAAGATGCTAGCACCTCCACCAACGTCACTTCCTTTGCCAACAACGACTGATGAGCTAATGCGTCCTTCAACCATAACAGCGCCTGTTGTACCCGCGTTAAAGTTAACATAGCTAGCACCAGGCATAATGGTCGTACCTGCATGGAGCTGAGCACCCATTCTAACCTTACTTGAATCAAGGATACGTGTATTGTCCGCAGGAATGATATGCGACAAGAAGCGTGGGAATTTATCGACAGATTCAATCAATGGATATTCACCCATTAATTTCATCTCAACTTCGTGCATTCTAAGCCATGCAAGCTCCAGCGGCTGTCCAAATGACCATGCCACATTTTCTAACACCCCAAATGCACCTGAAAGGTTAAGGGAACGAAGAGGTGCTTTACCAGATGAGAGTGCATAAAGTTTCAAATAGACTGCTTCAGGACTCAAAGGTGCATCATCTTCAAATAAAAAGACAATGCGATAATCTTTTTTGAGCTTCTCCGTTTGAGCAATCCAATCAAGTGTTTTAATCACTTGAACGTTTTTATGAGCTTCACCGATTGCTTGGTTAAGGTATGGCGTAAAAGCATTCATCGCATTTTTGACAAATTTCTTTTTCACATCATACACAAATTCACTGCTGCTAAAATCTACATCAACACCACTTTCTTGAAGCGCTGCAATCATAATAGCTGCACTTCCGAAGTTTTCATTCCAGTTAATGACAGGAAACGTTGCTTGCAAAATTTTCTCAGGGTTTAACTGTCCACGATCAACTCTTGCGATACCAAAACCAATAGGTTTGCGATACCCATCTTGCGCTTCAATTTCTTTGACTAATGCTTTAAAATCTGCTTCATCTATCGTTACACGTAACGCCATATTTACTCCTTTAGTCCTTACTTTTTCGCACTTGAACACGCACTTGGTGCACCATTAATGCCCATAGTTGGCTGGATAGCTTCATTACTCGCACCACCCTCTGCATTCACTTTTTCAATACACTCCCAAAGTTTACGTGCAGAAGCTTGATAACGTTTAGCAGTCTCACTTGTTGGATGGAAGAAACTCACAGGCTTTCCAGCATCTCCACCTTCTCTTACAGCAGGCTCAATTGGAATCTCACCAATGACGATGGTTTCAAATTTTTCAGCCAACGGTTTGGTTGTTCCTTTTCCAAAGATATCATACTCTTTATTTGTCTCAGGGCAGATAAATCCGCTCATGTTCTCCATAATTCCAGCAATTGGTATGTGAAGTTTTTGGAACATGTCAAGGCTTCTCTCGGTATCATCAAGTGCTACTTGTTGAGGCGTTGTCACACAGATACCTGCAGTTACGGGAACACTTTGCGCAAGGGTAAGTTGTGCATCACCTGTTCCTGGAGGCATGTCGATAAAAAGAACATCTAAGTCACTCCATAAGATATCACGTAAGAGTTGCTCGATTGCTTTCATAACCATCGCACCTCTCCAGATGAGTGACTGACCGTTCTCCATCAATGAGCCCATACTCATCATTTCAACACCATACGCTACGATTGGTTTTACTTTTTGTCCTACAATTTCAGGATGTGTATCGACCACGCCCATCATACGAGGCACATTTGGGCCGTAAATATCGGCATCTAAAAGCCCTACTTTTTTACCTTGGCTTGCAAGAGCAATGGCTAAGTTTACGGTTGTGGTTGTTTTACCAACACCGCCTTTTCCTGAGCTGACCATTACAAAATTTTTAATGTGAGGTGCCATATTTTTGCCCGATTGAGAGTTGCTTTTCTGCTCTGGAGCCTTTGGTTGCTTTACAACGATGTCCACACGACCTGCACCTATGGCTTTTACTGCCTTATCAATAGAAGCTTTTAATTCGTCAGCCACCTCTTTACTTGAAGAGACGATTTCTGTTTCTATATAAACATTATTATCTGAAATATCGATATTCTTAACAAAACCAAATGTCACAATATCTTTCTCAAAACCTGGGTATTTAACGCCACCTAATGCGCTTAAAACTGCGTCTTTATTTAACATTTTTTCGACCTTTATGCTTAAGTGATGGCGGAATTTAACACAAAAAAGATAAAAAAAAGCTTTCAAAATGTATAATATCGTAACACTTCAGAAAAAAAGGACAAAGTTTGCCCGATTTAGCCCTTGTGATGTTAGGCGCAGGTAGTTCAACGCGTTTTAATCAACGTGTTAAAAAGCAGTGGTTACGGATCGATCAGACCCCTTTATGGCTTTTTGCAACCCAAAACCTTCAACAGCTTTTTCCTTTTAAGCAAATCATTGTCACCACAACACCTGATGAGCAATTTTATGCACAAAAATTTAGCGGTACTATCACGTTTGTGGAAGGTGGAGCAACCAGACAAGCGTCTTTGCAAAACGCGCTTGCACATGTAAATACACCTTACGTTTTAGTCAGTGACATCGCACGCCCGTGTATCGATCAAGCGATGTTAGTACGCATCTTATCGGAAATGGAAAATGCAGATATTGTTGTACCTTACCTTCCTGTCGTTGACACGGTTGTGTATGAAGAGAATACTATCAATCGTGATCATGTAAAACTGATTCAAACACCACAACTCTCACGCACAGAAACCTTAAAAAAAGCCCTCAATACGGCTATTGAGTACACCGATGATAGCAGTGCTATTAAAGCGATGGGTGGCAAAGTTGCATATGTACTTGGAAATCCTGAAGCAAAAAAATTGACATCCAAAGAAGATATTGCTTCCATTCCATGCCTTAAAGCATCTTCAATTGTTCCTTTTATAGGTTATGGATTTGATGTACATGCTTTTGAAGAAGGCAAAGTCATGATGTTAGGAGGCGTTGAAGTCCATCCAACCACTGGCTTTAAAGCACATTCTGATGGCGATGTGGCGATTCATGCTCTCATCGATGCTCTTTTAGGAGCTTCTGGAGCTGGAGATATCGGTGAACTATTCCCCGATAATGACCAACGTTATAAAAATATTGATTCAAAACTACTACTCAAGGAGGTGTGTTCTTTTTTAGCAAAGGTGGGGTTTGAGATCGTTCATTGTGATCTCACGATTATGGCAGAATTTCCACGTTTAAGCGCCTTCAAGGACAAAATACGTTTCTGCCTTGCCGATATTATGGCACTTTCCCCCATCCATGTGAATGTAAAAGCAACCACAACAGAAAAACTAGGATTCATCGGGCGAAGCGAAGGTGTTGCAGTCAGTGCAACGGCTACATTAAAATATTATGATTGGAAGAATGTATGAAGATTTTAATCGTTGAAAACGAGATTTATCTCGCGCAAAGTATTGCCTCTAAGTTAATGGAAATTGGACATTTATGTGAGATTGCTACTAGTATCAAAGATGCCCTAAAGGATGAAAAATACGATGCGGTGTTACTCTCAACCAATATTTCAGGACAAAATTTCTACCCTGTTATTGAAAAACATCGCTCCTCTATTATTATTTTGATGATCTCATATATCAGTAATGACACTGTCACCAATCCGATTAAAGCGGGAGCTTGTGATTACATTCAAAAGCCATTTATGATCGAAGAGTTGATCCGTAAACTTCAACATCTTAGTGATTTTAAAAATCTCAAAAAAGAGAATGAAACGTATAAAGAATATGTCAAAAACCTTTTTAGCAGTGCTAATTTAGACCCTCTTGATAAAAAAACAAAATTCCCTATTCTCATCAAAACCAATTTTCAAAAACATGCCGATGCGCTCGTTTTTAACTATGCTCAGTCACAAAATGAGACATTTACCTTTATCTCACTCACCCAAACCAATGCCTTAGAAAAGATAGCGCGTGCTGGAAATGAGGAATTACTCTACATTATCGATCTTCAGAACCTTAAAAAAAGCGAAAAACTTAAAGTCTATAACATCCTAGAAGGTAAACGTGCTATTATTTGTAGCACTGATCCTAACGAAGAGAGTGACTTTTCAAAAATCGAAATTAACACCGACAGTAAAATTTTAGACCAAGGTGATATTTTATGTATTGATGATTATGTCAAGTATGTCATCTGCAATTTTCAAAACAAATTCCCTGACACGGAACTCTCCAAAAAATTAGGCATATCTCGCAAAAGTTTATGGGAAAAAAGGAAGAAGTATGGAATCAACAAGAAAAAATAACCGACAACTCTTTTTAGATAAAGAGTTTTTAGCAACCCTCGCTTTGGCTAAAGAAGGCGTTTTGCATCCTGTTGATAAACTCATGAACAGTGCTGAAGCCAAAGAAGTTGAGCAAAGTGGTTATTACAAAGGTAAACCATTTCCATTCCCGTTTATCATCGCACCTGCTGGTGAAAAAAACAAGGAAGTTTTAACCACCGCCTACAAAGGTGAACCACTTGATTTTGTCGTTGACGGGAAAATCAAAGGATGTATCATCGTTGATGAAGTGTTCGAGGTTGATAAGAAAAAACGTATTGAGCAGATTTTTGGAACGTATGACATCTCCAATCCTGAAACACAAATGTTTCTCAAACGTCTAGGCGACATTGCTGTATGTGGCGAATACGAACTGCAATTTGATGACATTAAAAATGTAAAAAATAAAATTGCCGATGCAAAAGCACAGCTGGGTGCTAAAAATGTTTCTGCCATGATGATGAACGCAAAGCCCTTCCATAGGGCACATGAGAGAGTTATACGTATTACGCTTGAAAAATGCGATATGCTCGTTATCTTTTTACTCAAACCCTATAAACAAGATCTGCTCTCGTATGAATTACGTCTTAAAGCCTTGCAGTATTTTGTTGACAATTATCTGCCAAAAAATCGTGTGGTGATTGTTCCTTTTGAAAACACCTACCTCTTTACAAGCTACAAAAACGCTGTTTTAGACGCTATTTGTGCTTCAAATTTAGGGTGTAATAAACTCGTTCTTGGACAACACCATAGTGGCATTGGGGCATATTACGATAAGAATGAAATGAAATCTATTTTGGATCATTATGAAGATTTAGACATTGAAGTGGAAATTATTACCGAGTTTGTCTATTGTAATGAGTGTAAAACATTGGTCAGTACGAACACCTGCCCACATGGTGGACACCACCATATTAAGTACCATGCAGAGTCACTTTTAGAGATTTTAAAAGCAGGAATGTTACCACCCGCTATTTTCATGCGTAAAGATATTTCAGCACTCCTTTTAAGTGAACTTTTCAAAAAACGCTTTGAAAATATCGGTAAAATTTATGACGCTATTTTCCCAAACAGTGGTCTTTTAGAGAGCCACGATGAACGCGATTTTTACCTAGAACTCATGCGTTTACACCAAACAACTTCACTCACTTAGGATGCTTATGCCAAATGCTTTTTTGACGTTTTTATACTCAGGTCTTTGCCCGAAAGCTCCAGGAACAGCAGGTTCATTGCTTGCTGTCATTCTAGGGGCTGGGATTATTCACTACATCTCGATGGAAACCTTAGTGCTTTTAACCATTCTCTTTACGCTTATGGGGGTTAAACATATCAATGCGTATGAAGCAACCAGTGGTAATCATGACGATAGCCGTATTGTCATTGATGAAGTGATTGGTGTCTGGATTGCTCTTATTTTGAGTTCTGGAACTTTTGTTCAAATCATTCTTAGTTTTGTATTTTTTCGTCTTTTTGATATTTGGAAGCCTTCTTTGATTGGCAAAATCGATCAAAATGTCAAAGGTGGCTGGGGTGTCATGGGAGATGATATGCTAGCAGGTGTGCTTGCTGGTATCTGTAGTGCAGCGACATTTCAACTGTTCGGATATGTACAAAATACTCTCTTAAATTAAAACATTACTTTGACATAATCTAAGAGCCATAAGCGTCATGTGACTATACTTTTATTAGACATTTTATACAAAAGGATATCCCCATGAAACATTTCTTCAAAATTCTTATGGCTACTGCTCTTCTTTTCTCTTTAGCAGAAGCAAAAGAGTTTGTCATCGACAATACTCACTCAAATATTGGTTTTTCTATCAAACATATGATGATCTCAAACGTCAAAGGCAATTTCAACACCTACAGCGCTGACATTGATTACGATGTTGAAAAAAAAGTTTTCAATAAACTTGCTGCAAAAATTGAAGCGGCTTCTATCGATACAGGAATTACTAAAAGAGATGATCACTTAAGAAGTGCAGACTTCTTTGATGTTGAAAAATTTAAAACCATTGATTTTGTGATGACATCTATGAAAGATGGCAAAGTACATGGAAAGATCACCATTCATGGCGTAACCAAAGACATTGTTCTTGAGAGCAAAGTACACGGTGTCATTAAAGATTTTCAAGGTCACCAAAGAGTCGGATTTACACTAGAGGGTAAACTCAACCGTAAAGATTTTGGACTCACATGGAATAAAATCTTAGAAGGTGGTGGATTAACCGTTGATGATACAGTCAATCTTTCTATTGAAGTTGAAGCTATCGAACTATAACAGTCTAAACCCATCTCGCTCAAAATGATGAGAAAAGAGTAGAAAATGCTCTTTCTCATCAGCACTTACTTCTATCTCCCACATCACACCATCACTTTGAAACTCTCTTTTAACAACGGTGACGTTTTGTGTTGACGTATAGTGTTCAAAACGAGGCACGAGCGAATAAATGGTACTAAACAAAACGCGCTCTTTAAAAACAAAAGGGATGAGTTTTGCATGAGCTATGACTTCCTTAGCACTGCTTCCATAAGCGCGTACTAAACCACCCGTACCAAGCTTAATTCCCCCAAAATAACGCACGATTAATAGCCCTGCTTCCACCAGTTCCACGCCACGCATGACATTGAGCACGGGTGGACCAGAGGTACCTTTTGGCTCACCATCATCGCTGTTGTTTTCAACAATTTGACGATACTCGTTAAAATAGCGCTTTGCCCAGACGATGTGTGCTGCTTTTGGGTGATCGTTTTTGAGTTTTTGATGCAAAGCATCAAAAAAGCTCATCGGGCACAAATAGGCTAAAAAAGTCGATTTTTTTTCTTCAATGGTTGCAGAAAAAACCTCTTCAATCGTTTGCATTACACTCTCTCAATGAGAACTTTAATATCAGAAGGCTTCGCATGGTACGGCGATGACGTCACGATAAAATCAACTCCCGTGGCAGCATAATCTACAATATTATGCTCACCAATACCTCCTGTTGCAGACACAAGAAGGTGAGAAAACTCTTTTTTAAGCGAAACACACTCTTTTAAAGTCTCAAAACTCATTTTTTCACACTGTATTATATCTGTTCCAAGACGTGCAAAATAACGTGCCTCATCAATACAGTCCACCTCGACTACAATCTTCTTTTCCAAATACTTCTGCTTCATTTTGGCAAATTGTACTTCAAATGCTGCTTCATTCTCAAAAAAAACACGGTGTTGTTTAAAAACCAAGACCGAATCATACAACCCCAAACGATGGTGCGCTCCACCTCCCGCATACACCGCTTTGAGGGCTAACTCTTTAGTACGCGGGAAAATTTTACGGGTGGTTAAAAGCTCTATTTTAGGGTTAACGTCACGCGCAAGCGAAAGCATCTTATGGGTTTTTGTCGCAATGCCACTTAAAAATTCTAAAATATTTTGAGAAACTTTCCATGCTTTATGTGCGGCGTCCGCTCTTCCATAGGCTTCTAAGATAAGCTCACCTGCTTCAAGTTTATCGCCACACTCTTTGTATGCGTGTGTTTCAAGCCCAAGTTTACGGCACATCTCATCTACAAATTCTACACCACAAAGAATAATAGGCTCTTTCGTTGAAAATGAAATTTTAGCCTTGTGTGACCCAATACCCAATCCTACCGTGGTCATGTCGATAAGCCCAACATCTTCACGTATCATGTCCATCATAAGTACACCTTTTAAAAATTATAAAATACTAACATTAAGAAGATTAAAGGAACTGCTCCTCTTTTTGAAAAAAATGCAATGCTGTAAAAACGGCTAAAGAAATAACAATTAAAATACCACATAAAAATAGTGCTAAATTATATTCACCATCAAAAACGGCATTGTAAATCGCAAGGGAAATCGTATCTGTCTTACCGACAATGTTCCCACCTAGCATCAAAGTGATGCCAACTTCTCCCAGTGCTCGTGCTAATGCAATCAAAAGAGCTGCCACAACACTTTTTTTAATGCACGGAAGGACGATAAATACAAACGTATAAAACCTGCTCTTACCGCTCATATACGCCGCTTCTTTGATCGCTTTTGGGAAAAGCTCAATCGCAGATTGTAACGGTTTAACCATCAATGGAAGAGCAGCCACAAAACCCGCTATAACAAGCCCTTTAAACTCAAAAATAAAATGAATCCCGATGGCATTAAAATAACTTCCAAGCCAGCCGTATTTACCTAAAAGAAGCAGCAGTAAAAAACCTATAGCAATAGGTGGAAAAATCAAAGGAAGAGTCACAAACGTTTCAAAAAGCCACTTGTATTTGAGCTTTTCACTTGAGAGAATGTACGAAAGAGGCATTCCTAAAACAATCAAAAGCAGAGCGACCATACTGATGGTTTTAAGGCTTAGCACCAAAGGATGCCAAACCTGTACCATATCAAAGTCCATATTTAACGAATATCTCTTTTGCTTTAGGCGTTTTTAAAAATGCAATAAAGGATTGGCATTCTGTATTGCTTTCACAGGCTTTTAAGCTTCCAGCTACAATCTCAATCGGTGTATAGCTTGCTTGAGGAATTTTGATGTAACCGCCAATTTTATCGATGCTATCAAGCGCTGCCGTTAGATTCATAATGCCTACATCCACTTCATGAGTATTGACATAAGAGCTTACTTGAGGCACGGTAGCAACCACAATCAGTTTTTCTTTAACACTTTCATACAGCTTTGTAGTGTTTAAAAATTCCATACCTGCATCCCCATAAATTGCTTTCTTGGCTTCTGGCATTGCAATAGTTTTGATCTGCTCGTTTTTCAGATCTTCAATTCGATCAAACGAAACACCCTTAGCATAGGCAATAACAGCAATGCCCTCACCGATTTTTTCATAGTTTACAAAACTCAGCTCTTTTTGTTTTTCCAAAAATTTTTTATCGGCAATTACTAACGTAATTTCCATCTGTTTAGCATGTGCGAAAATCTGTGCCATATTGCCATACATCGCATCAATCTTTTCATGACCACTTTGTTCGTAGGCTTTCAGCACTTCCATAACAGGCTTTTTGTATCCAGCACCCACTGCGATTTTCAGATCATCAGAAGCGGCATGACCTAAAAGGGCAACACATAACAGCATTAAGACTTTTTTCATCACTTCTCCTTCATCTTTTGAATCATCGGTGCAAAGGCTTTTGTACCAAGACTGACGATATCGCCTACGTGCAAATCTTTTGCTTCGCTACCATCAAGCACAATCTCTACGATCTGCTGACCAATCGCTACAATAGCAACATAAATGACATCGACTTTGATAATGTCTAAAAGCTCCCCCTCAAAGGAGAACTTTTGACTTCCTTGTGTTCGAAGAAGCACACTTTTCGCATCACCATCTTGTATCACTCTACCTTGAGAAAGAACAATGACACGGTCACTTAAGCGGTAAATTTCACTCGGGTCATGACTCACCATGATCGTTGTCGTACCAAAATTTTTATGTAATGTTAAAATCTCATGTTGCAGTTTGTTTCGCATAGAAGGATCGAGCGCAGAAAGGGGCTCATCCATCAAAAGAAGTTTGGGTCTGTTCATCATGGCTCGGCACAGACTCACACGCTGTTTTTGACCACCAGAGAGTGTCGCTGGCTTACGGTTTGCCAGTTCCAAAAGCTCTGTCAACGATAAAAGCTGATGGGCTAATGCTTTATCATTGCGCACAAACAGTAGATTTTCCAAAACACTCATATTGGGGAAAAGTGCATAGTCTTGAAAGACAAACCCAATGCCACGCTGTTGGGGTGATAAAGCATGTGTACCATCAAGCCATATTTCACCGTCAACGCTAATTTTACCGTGTGCGTTTTCAAGACCTGCTAAGATACGAAGCAAAGTCGTTTTACCACTACCGCTTTGCCCAGAGAGGGCTAAAAAATTTTGAGACTCAATGGAGAGATCGACCGATAAATTCATTTTGCCAAGTGAGCCTAAAAGCTCTTTATTGACACTTATCTCTATCATGAAAGTCCTCCTAAATGGTGGTTTTGTTGACGATTGAAGATATAAACCAACAGAAGGACTAAGAAGCTAATCAACACCATAATACCACTGTAAATATGCGCACTCGTATAATCCATAATTTCAACAAGTTCATACACCGCAACTGAAGCGGTTTTGGTTTGATTGGGGATGCTTCCACCGACCATCAACACAACACCAAACTCACCGACCGTATGGGCGAAGGTAATGACAATAGCGGTCATTAATGAAGGCTTAATATTGGGGATAGCCACGAAAAAAAGCGTTTTGAGCTTACTTTTACCTGCAATATACGAGGCTTCTAACATATTTTTTGGTAATGCTTCAAAACCACTTTGTAAAGGTTGAACCATAAAAGGCAGTGAATAAAAACAACTCGCAACGACCAGTCCTGTAAAATTAAAGACCAGCTTGATACCAAGAACATCTTGAAAAAAACGTCCAATAGGCGAATGGAAAGAGAGTGCATAGAGAATGTAAAAACCTAAAACGGAAGGTGGTAAGACGATAGGAAGAGCTGTAATCGCCTCAAAAATAGGCTTAAAACGAGACTTACTTTGCGATAAATGCCATGCTAAAAAAAGAGAAACAAGAAACAGAATTGCGGTGGTAATGGACGCTAATTTAAACGAGATGAGAAACGGGGTAAACTCAAGTGCCATCACTTTTTCAAGCATCCAGTACCTCCAACACAAAAAGTTCACTTGCCTTAATCAACAATGTCACAGAATCCCCAACATGAAGATTCATTCTCAGGGAAGAACTTAGGGTAATAAAGCTTTGCATCTCGTTCTCATTTAAGCGTAAAAGAATACTACTCAGTAATTTTCCATTTTCAATACCCACGATTGCTGCAGAAAGTTGATTGGAATAACTAAGCTCTCCACTAAGATTTTTAGCAATGGCAACATGTGAAGGCTTAATGCCAAGGGTCACATGTGCATCGACATATAACCCTTTTGGCAAATCAAGTCCCATCATCTTCAGTCGGTTCCCCGCACAATCAAACGTAATGATATGTAGATTTTCTTCAGCTTCAATGTTGGTAACAACGGCACGCAATCTATTCATTGACGACGTATCCGTAATTTTTAAAGATTGCTTTGGCTTTTGCGCTTAAAATAAAGTCATAAAACGCTTTTGCTTCCGCATTGTTTTCAGCTTGTTTCAAAAGGACAATGCCTTGAGCAATTGGCGTGTAAAGTTTAGGATCAACATCGACCCATTGAACCCCTTTTTTGTACTCTTTCATTTTATCGCTGTAAAATGCTGAAGCATTGACAAAGCCTACATCTGCAGCGGTTAGTGCAAACTGTAATGCTTGACCGATGCTATCACCTTGAACCAATTTTGGTTCTACTTTTTCAAACACTTTTGCATTTTTAAAGGCTTCGATGCTCGCTGTTCCATAGGGCGCTGTTTTAGGATTAGCGATAGCTACTTTTTCAACTTTTGGATCATCTAAAACCGCAAGACCTTTACTTAAGTCAAGTCCTTTAACACTGACCATCGCTAAAGCGCCACTGGCATAAACGACAGGTTTTGTCACCGCAATTTTTTCAGCGTAAAGGTTTTCAGGAAAGCCCATATCAGCGCTTAAAAAAAGATCGAAAGGTGCGCCACTTTTAATCTGTGTGGTAAATTTACCGCTTGCTCCCAAAATGGTATTGACCTTCGTATTTGGATTTGTTTTAGCAAACTCTACTTTAAACACCTCGATAACATCACTCAAATTGGCGGCAACCGCAACACTGATTTCTCCAGCAAGAAGAGAAACGGATAACACTGCACTCGCTAAAAATAATTTTAACATAACGACTCCTTTGGATTATTTTCCGATTAAAATACTACTTGATTTGATAATCGTAGAAACGCGTGTTCCTATGGCAAGTCCTAAATTTTTGACTGACTCACTGGTAATGGTCGCTACAATAACATCGTTTTGACCAATATCCACACTTACTTGCGCATTGACTTCACCGAGTTTAATGTCTGTCACAACACCTGCGAGTTTATTTCTAGCACTGGTAGCAAGATCAAGTGTGTTAGAAATTAAGACTGAAGAGGCTTTGATGATACCCACCACTTCATCACCGATTTCAAGGCCTAACTCTTCTACAGCACTATTTGTGATTGTTGAAACAAGGACAACCCCGCTTTTGAGCACAATACTTACCTCTGCATTTACTTTCGCCTGTTTGATCTCGCCGATTTTTCCCATCAGCTGATTACGTGCACTGATTTGCATAGCAATCCTTTGTATGTGTTTTAAACTGTTCATTTCAAAATTACTTACAGAAGAGAGTCGATTTAAAAATCGCTCATACTCTTTTTTTAAAACGCTATAATTAGCAACTACTTCAGAGCCAAGAGGTGTAAGCGTTGTACCTCCACCACCACTGCCACCTGTAACACGTACAACCAAAGGGTGTTTTGAGAGGTTATTCATTGTATCGACTGCTTCCCATGCCGCTTTATAACTAAGCCCTACTCTCTTTGCCGCACTCGTGATGGAACCTGTTTCAGAAATAGCTTCTAAAAGCTTAATTCTTTTTTCTAAAAGGGCTGGTTTATCAAAGCTCATGACACCAGAAACAATCCCTTCCATTTCTCTTCCTTATGTAATTAAAGTATATAACGATACATTTTATGTATTAAAATTCTCTGCTGGCATTATAACGTTATAACCTTAAGTGTTATAACGAAGTGTGTTTAATTTTTCAGCATTTAAAGCAAAGTGGCTATTTTAGCCATTTTAAAAGGAAAAATTTAAGAAACTTTTACTAAAATGAAAAAAAATCATTCCAAAAAGAGCAGCATGACACACAAAATTTTATCGCTTATCTGCGGCGCATGTATTATTACGAGCTCACTGAGTGCAGCTTACCTTGACAAAGAAACTGCAGACCGCATCAAACGCAACACAGATTCTATTATTGCAAAAGACTTAAGTAACAAACAACTCATCTTTGCTAAAGACGAACAAAAAATCAATCAACCTGCTAGTTTAACCAAAATTATGACAGCTATGTTGGCTATTGAGAGTGGAAGAATGAACGAAGTGGTAACGATCACTCGTGAGATGATCCAAGTAGAACCTACCAAAGCAGGTCTTCGTGTCGGAGAGAAATTTTACCTTAGAGATCTTGTCAAAGCTGCAATGGTAATGTCCGCGAATGATGCAGCGATGAGTATTGGCGTCTTTTTAGGCGATGGCGATGTCGATAAATTTGTAGGAATGATGAATAAAAAAGCAAAAACAATTGGTATGAAAAATACCAACTTTACCAATCCATGTGGTTTTGACATCGGAAACCACTACTCAACAGCACTTGATCTTTTAAATCTCAGCGAGTACGCGATTAAAAACAGTAACTTTAATGAAATGGCAAAATTGAAACGACATGATTTTAAAGCCATTAACACCAAACGAAATTATGCTGCTTATACACATAATAAACTTCTTAACAATTACAAATACGCCGTAGGCATTAAGACAGGTTACACCCAAAAAGCAGGTCCTTGTTTAATTGCAAGAGCCAAAAAAGATGATAAAGATGTTTTAGTCGTTATGCTCAACTCAGAACACCGTTGGAATGATATTAAAACCATTTTTGAAGATGTACTACCTGATATTACAGAAACACGAAATAGTGCAAAAAAAGCTGCTGCACCTTCTAAAAATAGTAAAAAAACCGCTTCTGGCAAGAAAAAAGCACAAAAAATCGCTTAATAGGATTTTAGGATTTAATGAGAGTTTATACTCTCTTAAATCTTTTACACCTATTGTATTTTGCTCTAAATTTCAATTTGAAATATTTTTAAAATCAAAACCTTCTTTGGTTATAATGACATATAAAATTCAAACTTTTACTTAACATTCATCTACTGTAATTTCAGATATAAGGTTTCACATGACTCGCACTATGCAAAAGATATCAAATCATACATCTGTTACACAAAAAAATATACAAGATAAACCAATCTATAAAACTGTTGATTTATTTTGTGGTATTGGTGGTATTAGGAAAGGATTTGAACTCACACATAGCTTTAAAAATGTTCTATCTGCTGAAATTGATAAGTATGCTTGTATGACATATGAGCATTTATATGGTGAAAATCCATCTAATGATGTAACCAGTGAAGGATTTAAAGAAAAAATCAAAAAAACTAATTACGATATTTTGCTTGCAGGATTTCCGTGCCAATCCTTTTCTATAGCGGGAGAAAAAAAAGGCTTTCAAGATACTACCCGAGGAACACTGTTTTTTCATGTAGCCGATATTTTAAAAGAGACCAAACCAAAAGCTTTTTTACTTGAAAATGTTGAAGGACTTTTTAGGCATGACAAAGGTAAAACATTTCAAATTATTATTGATACATTAGTGAAAGAATTAGGCTATAAGGTTGTTGGAGTAATAGAAGATAATGGTAGGCTAACATATAATTCAGAAGCATTTCTTAGAAAAACAGTTAATTTTGGATTACCACAAAAAAGGGTTAGAACGTATATCGTTGGTTTTGAACATAAGATTTTGCCACCAAATTATATTATAAAACCTCTACCACATGAAAGTAATAAAACCATTTTTAAAAACCTAAATGATGTGTTAGAAAACAATGTATCTGCAAAATATTATCTATCAGAACAATATATCAAAACACTTGAAAAACATAAAGAAAGTCATCAAGCTAAAGGCAATGGTTTTGGATTTCAGATAGTCAATATCGGAGAAAAACCCATTGCAAATACTATTTTAGCAACGGGTGGTAGTGGAAAAGAGCGAAATTTAATTCTACAAGAGAAACCAGAATATTATGGTCAAATGTTTGGAAGCAAACAAACCCCCATAAATAATCAAGGCATACGAGTCATGACCCCAACAGAATGGGCAAGGCTTCAAGGATTTAAAGACTACGCTTTTGTAAAAAATGGGATTGATACCTTTTCATTTCCCAAAGCAGTCAGTGAAACTCAACAATATAAACAATTAGGAAATAGTGTTTCTATTCCTGTGATTGAAGCATTAGCACACTATATTTATGAAACATTAGAGGATTTAAAAAATGGGTTTTAACAAAGGAGAATGGTCAGAATTATATACATTTTTACATTTATTTGAAAACCCAGATTTAGTGATAGTCAATGAAAATTTAGAAGCTATAAGTAATAATGTTTTTAGAATCTTAGAAATTATATTGTCAGAAAAAAAATACCTTATTGGAGCACACAATATTACAAAAGTAATGAATGGTGGAGACACTAACCAGTACCCTATGAGCTATATTTCTAAACAAAATCAAATGCTACTTAATAAAATATTAGCTCATAAAAGTGCAAAAGGTTCTTTTGAAATCAACGAAATCACCCCTTTGGTTGATAATTTATTTGATGGACAAAAACCAAAAGGTGCTTCTAATGTAAAAGGAGATTTGGAGGCTAATATTTTAGAGAGTCATTTCAATAAAATTATCAATTTAAAATATAACATCAAATCAAGTTTAGGCGCTCCAGCGACACTGCTCAATGCTTCAAATCATACAAATTTTATCTATGAAATAACAAATATTGATGATGACATTATGAAAAAGACTAATACCATCAATACAAAAAATAAATTACTAGATCGATGTGCCTTTTTAAATCAAAAAAATGCCATAGTTAACTTTAAGAAAGTAGAAAGTGATACTTTTGATTATAACTTGAAATTAGTAGATTCTAATTTAGGGATTTTTTTAGCTGATATACTTTATTTATCGTATTCAAAAAATGAGAAAGATATTAAAAAGCTAATAGTTCTCATCTCAAAAAATAAAGACGAATACACCTTTTATGAAAAAAAAGTAGGTGATTTTGCAAATGCTGTGACATTTGGTATGAGAGCAAGTGAAAAATGGAATGGTATCAATGAAGTTAATGGAGGGATTATACTTGTAACAAAGTTGGGAAAAGTATATTTACTTGATTTAATCTATTACAAAAACATTGTTGATAAATATTTAATTGATAATATAAAACTAGAGAGTCCAAGTTCAAGCCGTTATGGAATGTTTGATATATATAAAGAAAACGAAAGATACTTTTTCAAATTAAATCTACAAATTAGATTTAAATAGTCAAAGTGCTTGTAGAATGCAAGCACTTTTATTTTTACTACTTTGAAAATCCCTTAGCTCTCTCATACGATGCTTCCATCGCTTTGATGAAACTATCTCTTACTTTACCTTCTTCAAGTTTTGCATAACCTGCGGCTGTTGTTCCTGCTGGTGACATGACCTTGTCTTTAAGAATGGCGGGATGTTCTGTTTTGAGCACTTCACCAACGCCTTCAAACAAGGTTGCGACGTATTGATACGTCATATCGCGTTTCATGCCAAGATTGACAGCGCCATCACTGAGTGCCTCAGCAACCAGCGCGATCCATGCAGGTGCAGAGCCTGAAAGTCCTGTTGCGATGTCCAGCTCTTTTTCACTCTCTAACCAAAAACAACGGCCAATAGAGCTTAGTATATCCATCGCTTCATCTTTAAGTGCCTCATCCCCACACAACGATGTTGCAGATTTGCGTACCAATGCCGCCATATTAGGCATAGAGCGAATATAATGCTTTGCCATAATGCCAGATTTCAGTTTTTCCAAACTCACACCCGCCATAATAGAAATCACACCCTCTGCAATGCCTTTGGTGTGTAGTGTTCCAAACGACTGAGGTTTGATCGCTAGAATAACAATATACCCTTCCAATGAAGGAATTTCGCTCACGATTTTAATACTCGGATAGAGTGCCTGTAACTCTTCTACTCTTGGAGGGTATGCCTCTACAACGGTAATATCTTTCACATGCAAGCCTTGAAGCATTGCTCCGCCCATATTCCCCGCACCAATTAAAAGTAACTTCATTGACATTCCTATGCTAATTTTGAAGAATTATAGCGCAATTATTGATAGCGTAACGCCTCAATAGGCTCTAAATTAGCCGCTTTTCGCGCAGGGTAAAATCCAAAAAAGACTCCCACGCCTGTTGCTACTAAAAAAGAGATCATGATAGAGCTTTGCGTAATAGCAACGCTAATCGAAAAGAATTTTTGAACCAATAGCGCACCGCCCACTCCCACACACACACCAATCAAACAACCAATGATAGAAATCATCAAGGCTTCAAGTAAAAACTGCACTAAAATATGGCGTTGTTTTGCACCAATAGCGATACGTATGCCAATTTCACGTGTTCGCTCAGTCACAGAGACAAGCATAATATTCATAATACCAATACCTCCGACTAAGAGTGAAATAGAAGCAATGGCTGCAAGCATTAAAGACATAGCTTTCGTCGTTTCTGCTGCCGTATTGGCAAGGGCGGTAAGGTTTCTTATCGTAAAGTCATCTTCTGCATTTTCACGTAATTTATGGCGCTGTCGTAACAGTTGAGCTATCTCTTCTTCTGCTTTATCCATCACACTCTCAGAAGCGGCTTCAACCATGATAAAACGCACAGAGCCTTTAAATTGACTACCGAACAGTTTTGTTTGCGCTGTGGTTATAGGTACTATGGCTGTGTCGTCTTGGTCTCTACCATCTAAGCTCTGCCCTTTTTTAGCCAGCACACCTACCACCAAATAGGGGCTATTTTTAATACGAATCGTCTTGCCAACAGCTTCTTCATCGCCAAAAAGATTTTGCGCGATGGTTTTTCCAAGAACTACAACACGTGTCGCTCCTCGCACATCAGAGTCCATAAATGGATAGCCACTCTCGATCTCCCAATCGCGCACTTGAAAGTATGAAGGTGTCGTTCCCGTGACTTGTGTTGACCAGTTAGCAGACTGGTAAATGAGTTGAGCTGAACCTGAGGATGTGGGAGCTGTCGCTGAAATACTCTCTAACTCTTCCATAGCAGACGCATCCGCGATGGTGAGGGTTTGAACCCCTCCACTGCCAAGCCTGACACCTCCTGATGTCATCGAGCCTGCAAGAACAATGAGAAGGTTACTTCCCATCGAAGCGATGGACTCTTTGACTTTGGCTTGCGTACCCGCTCCTATGGCTGACATGACGATAACAGCGCCTACTCCGATGACCATACCCAGCATCGTTAAAAAAGTTCTAAGCCTATTGGCACCCATCGCGCGCCATGCTTCAAACAACATAGCCAAACTCATGCTGGCTCTTTTATATGAAGATGCGTTGGCCCATCGTGTTGAATTTTTCCATCCACAAAATTCACAAGGCGTTTGGCATACGCCGCAATGTCGGGCTCATGGGTGACGAGGACAATGGTAATGCCCTCTTTTTCATTAAGATCACAAAATAATTGCATAATCTCTTGGCTTGTTTTAGTATCTAAGTTTCCCGTAGGTTCATCGGCAAGAATGAGCTTTGGACGATTAACTAATGCTCTTGCAATGGCAACACGCTGTTGTTGTCCGCCTGAAATTTGATTGGGAAGATAAGTTCCAAACGCTTCAAGCCCTACACTTTTGAGTATCTCTTTCGCTCGATTTTTACGTTCACTTGCACTCATTCCTGCATACACAAGAGGCAAAGCAACATTGTCGATGAGATTTTGTCTAGGGATAAGATTAAAGCCTTGAAAGACAAAGCCAATGAGGTGGTTACGTAATTCTGCAAGTTTGTCTCTGCTCAGATTTGCAGTATTCTCTCCTCCTAGAAAATAACTCCCAGAGGTCATCTTATCAAGACACCCAAGAATATTCATAAAAGTCGATTTACCTGAACCAGAAGGCCCCATAATCGCTACAAATTCTCCACTTTCAATCGTAATATCCACCCCTTTGAGCACACATACTTCACCTGCATCGGTATAGTAGTTTTTCGTCAAATTGGTTATTTTAATGATCTCTTCCATTAAAATGGTCTCATCGGTGGTGGTGAATTTTTAGAGCCATTGGCGTTATTTTTGACCTCTTCAACAATGATTTTATCGCCTGCTTTAATCTCATCAGTCACAATCTCTGTAAAACGGTTGTCCGAAATACCAATACCCACTTTAATAGGCTTTGGCACACCATTTTCAAGAACGAATACGGTCGCGCTATTGCTCTCTTTTTTCTCTTTTTTAGGCTTTAATTCACTAGGCTTATCTTTACCCTGAGGCATCGTTGGCTTATAGCGAAGTGCCGCATTGGGAATAAGTAAAACATTTTTCTTCTCTGCAATGATGACATTGACATACGCGGTCATGCCAGGGATGAGAATTTCATCGGGATTTTCCACTTTAACAACCACATCGTAAGTGACAACATTGGAAACGGTTGTGGCATTGAGTCTCACTTGTTTGACAACGCCACTAAATGCTATATTGGGGAAGGCATCTACGGCAAAGTTAACATTTTGCCCTACTTTGATGCGCCCAATGTCGGCTTCGGCAAAGTTTGAGTCAATCTGCATCTGCCTTAAATCTTGTGCAATTTTAAAAAGAACAGGTGCTGATAAACTCGCTGCTACCGTTTGCCCCACATCGATTTGTCTATCAACCACAACACCAGAAACAGGAGAGCGAATGATGGTATAGCCTTGATTGGTTCTATCTTTTTGAGACTGTGCACGCGCTAAATCCAGCGCCGCACGCGCTGATTTTAAGGCTTGCACACTGGCATCTAGTTCTTGTTTTGAGATGTACTCTTTGGAAAACAGTTCGCGTGAGCGTTTTTCATTGGCAATGGCAAGCTCTAAAGTTGCTTCCGCACTTTTAACATTGGCGGCACTTTGTGCGGCTTGTGCGTCAAGAAGTGCAGGGTCAAGTTCGGCAAGTATTTGTCCCTCTTCAACCCTGTCATTAAAATCCACATAAAGTTTAATCACTTTACCCGAGACTTGTGTACCTACCGTAACAAGCACTAAAGGGTTCAGCGTACCATTGGCTGCGACACTTTGCGTAACATCACCCATTTCTAAGGTATGAAATTTATACTTTGCTTCCAATGGAGGCTTTGTGTAGTGCAACCAACCATAGTACCCGCCAACGCCAAGAGCTATCAAAACAATGAAAATAGTAAATTTATGAAAAAGTATCTTCGTTAAAAAACTCATGGTTGTCCTTTTATCGTTGAAAAATCAAGCGTGCCCATCGCTTTTGCGAGGCTCGCTTTGGTGATGTACCAGTTATAGAGTGACTGGATATGTTGCTGTTTGGCACTGGCAAGCGCACTTTGAGCACTTAAAAGATCGAGTATGGTTCCCACACCTGCTTTATACCTACCAAGTGCTAAGTCATATGAAGCTTGAGCACTGGCTACCAAATCGGCACTGGTACGTGTCGCTTGTGTTTCACTGACTAACGTTTGATAGGTTTTATAGACTTCCAAGCTTGCTTCTTGGGAGAGCTTTTCATACTCTGCTTCATTGATTTTGAGTTGTTGCTGTGCTGCTTGGACTTTGTATTTGGTATTGAACCCCGTAAATATCGGAATACTCACATAAAGCCCTATACTAGATGTTCTTTGAGAAGTGTTAAACACCGTATCGGTATGTCCTGTGGTAGAAGAGAGCGAAAATGAAGGCAGATGTTCTGCTTTAGCGGCTTTCACACTCGCCTCAGCTGCTTTGATTTTCGCACTTGCAGCCATAAGGTCTGGGCGAAGGCGCCCTGCTTCTTCCATTAAGGCTTTAACATTACTTTCAAACAACGCACTCGGTAAAGAAAGCTGTGGTGTTTGTAGTTGGATCGTCGTATCTGGCATTAGTCCTAACACGCTTGCAAGTTCGCCTTGCGCGCTTTTGACACTTCCTTCTGCTTGAATGCGGTTTAACATCGCTTGTGAGTACGCTGTTTGCGCTTGAAGCGTATCAGCAGGTGTTGCAGTGCCCACAGAATAGCGTGTTTTAGCAGCATTTAAACTTGCCAATGCCGAGCGCTCTGCTTCAAGGCTTGCTTCTAATGAGGCGTTGGAGCCAAACAGTGTGTAGTACGCTTGAATGGCAGAGAGAAACACACTCTGAATGGTGTTGTTTTCAGAAAAAAGCGCTACATCCAAAAGACGTCTTGCATTCTCATAAGTCGCATCACGCTTCCCAAAGTCATACAACAAATACGAAAGTGTGATGCTAATATTTTCTTGATTGCCACTTTTGGTTTCACTGCCTTCACTCTTAAGCAAAGAGCCTGAAGCGCTGAGTGTTGGAAGGTAAGCACTTTGACTCACCCCAACTTGCGCGGCTTGGTAGAGCGATGTTTGCCATGCAATTTTCGTTTGAGGATTATTACACAATGCCGCCATAACGACATCGGAAAGAGTTAAAGACTTGCTCAGATCGGTTGTTGTGCATGTCACAAAGGTTGCTTGTTGTTTGCTCAAAAGCGATTTGGTATCGAGTGGATCAAAATCATCTGCCAACAGCACCGATGCCATACAAAACACCATACATCCTATAAGGCTTAAACGCATTGGTATCCTTATTTTTTATTACGTTAATATTAGCATGAATTTGTTAATGCTTCTTTTCATGTAACGCTTTCGTTTTTATTTGGGTGTATAATTGTGATATAAGGAGTTTTACATGGCTACATCATTTTCACTTATCTCCATCTCATTGCCTTCTCCTTTTGCCAAACATGAGATAGAAGCATTGCTGGATTGTTCGTTTAAAAAAGGGATTGAAAAAGCCTTTTATCACCAGTATCGTGAAACGTTTTTGGTCTATACGCAGTTTAACGTCCTCACCTTCATCAACTGGGAAAAAGAAGCGATGCACCAAGCATTGATGAAACTAGGCGTAAAAGATGCCTCGTTTTTAGAGCAACGTTACATTTTCCAAGATTATCCCATTCTTATTGACCCAAATTTGGAAATCACGTGTAAAGTCAGCAATGAGCAGATTATACTCAAAGAGCCGCTCTCGCTCTACCTCATCATCATCGCCCTTGTTGTCTCGCAAAGTGTTGGACTCGAAAAGTACGAACAAGACCTGAGTGCACATTTTGAAAAGAGCCAACAACTTCTTGATCTCACACAGAGTTATTCACTGCTGAAACGCTCCAAGCTTATCGAATTTGCACGCAATCTCACTGCCATTCAGCATGGCATGGTCAGTGATCTGTTTTTGCTCGATAAACCGAACATTTTGTGGGACAATGAAGAAGCAGAAAAGCTCTACAACAGACTTTCATCCATCCTAGAGCTCAAAGATCGCTTTGAGATTGTCGAACATAAACTCACCAACCTCAAAGATGACATCAGCATGGCACTGGATCTTTTCAATCACAAACACAGTGAGTTTTTAGAGTGGATCATCATAGGACTCATTGGCTTTGAAATCGTGATGGGACTTATAGAGTTTTTTAAACATTGAGTCAATGCTCTGCAACCAATTTTTTAACGATTTTACGCACAATAGGCACAACCGTTAAAACAGAAGGAAACGCGATAATATAAGCCCTCCAAAAGGCCCCCAACCAGCGCACTAAAAAATCCTCTACTAAACCAATATTAATAAAGGTGCTCTTAAATGACAGCAACAGTGTCATAAAAAACGACATCAAAACG